>JAIXTP010000017.1 GCA_027483895.1 Hyphomicrobiales bacterium | reverse complement strand
CGCCAAGCCCTTGGCCTCGCCGGCCGTGCAGAGCGTGCCGTCGATCTTCCAGAGGCCGTCCTCGAGAACCATGCGGACGTCCACCATCAGTTCCCGGAAGACGACGACGCGCTCCGCGGTGCGGAGCGTCTTGAAATAGCGCCCCCGCGTGCTGTCGTCGCAGAGCATCGGTATCGTGATGAAGGCACAAGACCCTTCGGGTCGTCCTTGATCCGGACCATTCCGGGACCGCAGGGAACCGCCGCAAGGGCCGCGCGATAGGCCGAGGTGAGCAAGGCCGAAGTGTCTTGGTCCTCCAGAACCAAGGCCAGTCGTTCGGAAATGCCGAAGACATAGGCGAACCACGCTTCGTCTTCGGGCATCGCCATCAGGAGATCGAGCACATCGCCGAACACCCGTTCGGCGGCATTGCCGGGGGGCCCGAAGCCGCGGGCCTGCAGCCTTCGCTCCGCGGCGTTGGATGGGAAACCGTCGTAGAAATCTCGTCGATCCGCGGTCTGGGCCGCGGCGATGGCGGCCGGCGCGACGAAAAAAATCGAGTAGATGAAAAGGATCGGGAGCGCCCGCATTCGGGAAGTCTAGCGCGGGCCGAGCGGGGTGCCTGCCGGCGCTTTCGACAGGGGCCGGGACCCGTCCGCAGAAAACGATGACGCGTGGCGCGGGCGCGGAGCCAAGCGAGCGCGACATTCCCCGCCCGTCATTGCGAGGAGCAAAAGCGACGCGGCAATCCATGCCGGGCGCAGGGCAAGAACTCCCGAGCTTCAGCCGGATTGCTTCGCTCTCGCTCGCAATGACGGAGAGGGAACGTTCCCCTTACGCCGCCGCCTTCGCCACGGCTTCGCAGATGTCGTCCACCACGCTTTCCACGAGATCGTGGTCGTCGCCTTCGGCCATCACGCGGATCACGGGTTCCGTGCCCGAGGGGCGGATCACGAGGCGGCCGGTCTTGCCGAGGCGCTCCTCGGAGGCGCGGATCAGCGTCGTGACGCGCTCGTCCTCCAGCGGGCGGCCGCCCTTGAAGCGCACGTTCTTGAGGATCTGCGGCACGGGCTCGAAACGGCTGCACACCTCGCTCACCGTCCGGCCCGAACGGCGGACCACGGCGAGAAGCTGCAGCGCGGCGACGAGGCCGTCGCCCGTGGTGCCGTAATCCGACAGGATGATGTGGCCGGACTGCTCGCCGCCGAGATTGAAGCCGTGCTCGCGCATATGCTCCAGAACGTAGCGGTCGCCGACCGAAGTGCGGGCCAGCGTGAGGCCGCGGCCGCCGAGGTAACGCTCCAGACCGAGATTGGACATGACCGTGGCGACCACGCCCGGACGGGAGAGAAGGCCCTCGTCCTGCCAGTCGGACGCGATCACCGCCATCAGCTGGTCGCCGTCGACGACCTGGCCCTTCTCGTCGACGATGATGACGCGATCGGCGTCGCCGTCGAGCGCGATGCCGATGTCGGCGCGCATCTCGCGGACCTTGTTCATCAGCGCCTGCGGGGCGGTGGAGCCGACGTCGCGATTGATGTTGAAGCCGTCGGGCTCCACGCCGATCGAGACCACCTCCGCGCCGAGCTCCCACAGTGCCTCGGGCGCGACCTTGTAGGCGGCGCCGTTGGCGCAATCGACGACGATGCGCAGGCCGTCGAGATCGAGCCGGCGCGGCAGGGTGCGCTTGGCGAATTCGATGTAGCGGGCGATGGCGCTGTCGATGCGCTTGGCGCGGCCGAGTTCGGCCGGCTTGGCGAGGCGGTTGCCGAGATCGCCGTCGATCAACGCCTCGATCTCGCGCTCGGTCTCGTCGGACAGCTTGTAGCCATCCGGCCCGAACAGCTTGATGCCGTTGTCCTGATAGGCGTTGTGCGAGGCGGAGATCATCACGCCGAGATCGGCGCGCATGGAGCGCGTGAGCATGGCGACGGCGGGCGTCGGCATCGGGCCGAGCAGCAGCACGTCCATGCCGACCGAGGTGAAGCCCGCCACGAGCGCCGTCTCGATCATGTAGCCCGAAAGCCGCGTATCCTTGCCGATCACGACGCGATGACGATGGTCGCCGCGCGTGAATGCGAGGCCCGCGGCCTGCCCCACGCGGAGCGCGAGATCGGGAGTGATGACCGCATTCGCCCTGCCGCGGATTCCGTCGGTGCCGAAATACGACCTTCTCATCCTGATCGAACTCCTCGCTGCATCCCTGCCGGAATCGTCGTTGGCCGGCGGCCCCTTATGAACCGCTTCGCCCGGATCCGGACCTCAAAAACTGTTTCAATCTGAAACACCGCCGGAAGACGAGAAAAAGCCCGGCACGGGGCCGGGCTCGTTCCGTCTTTCGGGTGAAGCCTTACGCCTGCGGCTGAGGCTCCATGCCGGCGTCGGGCTCCTGCCGCGGCCGGCCCTTGCCGGCGCTCGGCACGATCCCGGCCGCGCGGGGCGGCTCGTCGCCGGTATCGCGGACGGGCGGCTTGCCCGCGATCAGATCGCGGATCTCGTCGCCCGAAAGGGTCTCGTATTCGAGGAGCCCCTGCGCGAGCGACTCGAGGTCGTTCGACTTGTCCTTCAGGATGCGCTCGGCCTCCCGAAGGCCTTCCTCGACGAGCCGGCGCACTTCCGCGTCGATCTTCTGCGCGGTGGCTTCCGAGATGTTCTGCTGCCGCGAGACCGACATGCCGAGGAACACCTCGTCCTGGTTCTCGCCGTAGGCGACGGTGCCGAGCTCGTTCGAGAAGCCCCAGCGCGTGACCATCATCCGGGCGAGGCGGGTGGCCTGCTCGATGTCGGAGGCGGCGCCGGAGGTGACCTTCTCCTTGCCGAAGACCTGCTCCTCCGCCACGCGGCCGCCCATCATGATGGCGAGGCGCGAGGTCATCTGCTCGAAGCTCATCGACAGCTTGTCGCGTTCGGGCAGCTGCATGACCATGCCCAGCGCACGGCCGCGCGGAATGATCGTGGCCTTGTGGACCGGGTCGGTCGCGGGAACGTTGAGCGCGACGATGGCGTGGCCCGCCTCGTGATAGGCGGTCAGGCGCTTCTCGTCCTCGGTCATCACGAGCGTGCGGCGCTCCGCACCCATCATGACCTTGTCCTTCGCGTCCTCGAACTCGCGCATTGTGACGATGCGCTTGCCGCGGCGGGCGGCCAGCAGCGCCGCCTCGTTGACGAGGTTCATGAGATCCGCGCCGGAGAAGCCGGGCGTGCCGCGCGCGATGGTCTTGAGCTCCACGTCGGGCGCCAGCGGCACCTTGCGGACATGGACGCGCAGGATGCGCTCGCGGCCGACGACGTCCGGGTTGGGGACGATGATCTGCCGGTCGAAACGGCCGGGACGCAGCAGCGCGGGGTCGAGCACGTCCGGCCGGTTGGTCGCGGCGATGAGGATGATGCCCTCGTTCGCTTCGAAGCCGTCCATCTCGACGAGCAGCTGGTTCAGCGTCTGCTCGCGCTCGTCGTTGCCGCCGCCGAGGCCCGCGCCGCGATGGCGACCCACCGCATCGATTTCGTCGATGAAGATGATGCAGGGCGCGTTCTTCTTCGCCTGCTCGAACATGTCGCGCACGCGGCTGGCGCCGACGCCGACGAACATTTCGACGAAGTCCGAGCCCGAAATCGTGAAGAAGGGCACGTTCGCCTCGCCGGCGATGGCGCGGGCGAGCAGCGTCTTGCCGGTGCCCGGAGGGCCGACCAGCAGCACGCCGCGCGGAATGCGGCCGCCGAGGCGCTGGAACTTCTGCGGATCACGCAGGAATTCGACGATCTCCTGCAGATCCTCCTTGGCCTCGTCGACGCCCGCGACGTCCTCGAAGGTCACGCGGCCATGCGCTTCGGTGAGCAGCTTCGCCTTGGACTTGCCGAACCCCATGGCCTTGCCGCTGGCGCCCTGCATCTGACGCGAGAGCAGGAACCAGGCGCCGATCACCACGATCAGCGGCAGCCAGTTGACGAGCAGCGCGAGGAACCACGGCATGCTCTCGTTCTGCGCCTTGGCCGAGAACCGGACGTTCTTCTGGATGAGGCGCGTGACGAGGTTGGGATCGTTGGGCGAATAGGTGTGGAACGTCCGGCCGTCGGCCATCATGCCGGAGATCTCGGGCCCGGCGATCACGACGTTCGCCACCCGGCCGGAATCGACCTCGGCGAGGAACTCGCTGTAGCTCCAGTCGAGCGAACCGCTCTGGCGCCCGGGATTCTGGAACAGCGTGACGAGCGCCAGAACCAAAAGGAAAATGATCGCCCAGAGAGCGAAATTGCGGACGTTCGGATTCATGGACCGATCGATCGCCTCGGTGGGGACCTCGACCGCCGGAGGGCGGACGTCGGTCGCGTTGCATGCCCGTCAATTTAGGTTCGCGCGAGCCCCTTGCCAAGGGAAGCGCCGCGAACTCCCGACGCATTCGCCGCGGGAAGGCGTTCAGCGGGACGAAATCGACCCGGAATCGGGCGCGCCGTTTCGTCGCGGATCGGATTCCGTCTCGACCGCGAGCGAACCGTCTTCGGCGAGGGACACGAGCGCTCCGCCGAGCGTGCGGCGCAGCCGCGCACAGGAAACGCGCGCCTCCCGCAGCGCCGCCGCGAGATCCTCGAGGCGCTCGAGCCTGACGGAACGCCCCGGTGCGGCACGGGCGATCGCCCGGCCCAGAACGCGGATCAGGATCTCGTCGGGCTCGTCGAAAAGGCTCGCGGCGAAGCGCCCCGGCGTTCCGGAAGCCGCACGCTGATCGGCAAGATCGGCCGCGGCCTCGAGCGCGGCATCGGCACGCGCCGCGCGTTCGGCCAGGCGGGCGAGCCTTCCGGCATCGAGCCCTTCGGCGGCCAGCAAGGCCTCGGCTTCGCGCCAACGGGCGCGGGCGAAGCGCGGGTCCGCATTCGACGGGTCGCGGACGAAGGGCATGCCCGCGGCCTCGGCGGTCGCGACGAGCCTCGCCTTGGGAACGGAGAGGAAGGGACGCAGGACGGCGATCCCCTCTTCCGTCGTGCAGGGACGCATCGCCCCGAGCCCGGCGATCCCGCTCCCGGCACAAAGCCGCATGAGCACGGTCTCCGCCTGATCGTCGCGGTGATGCGCGAGCACCAAGGCCTCCGCCCCGGTCCGGCGCGCTTCGGCCAACAACAGCGCCCGCCGGGCGATGCGGGCGGCGTCCTGCAGTCCCGTGGCGGGTTTGGGGCCCGACCAGAGGAGCACGGCATGGGGCAGGCCGAGGCGTCCGGCGACCTCGCCGACCGTGGCGGCTTCGCCCCCCGAGCCGGCGCGGAGGCCGTGATCGACGGTTGCGACCGCGGGCGGCGGCGCGCCACGTTCGGCCGCAAGGCGGGCCACGCAGGCCATCAACGCCATGGAATCGGGCCCGCCCGAGACGGCGAGCAACGGACGGCGCCCTTCCAAGGGGCGCAGAAGCGTGCGGATCTCGTCCGGCGAGAGGGGGGCTGCGTCGGCGGGAGCGGCCGTCAGCATCCCGTCCGTTTCATCTCGCGATCCACCGTCGCCTTCAGCCCGGGCGCGGCATTGGGATAACGGCGGCCGACCTCGGCGAAGGTGCCGCAGGCCTGATCCTTCTGCTTCAGGCCCTTCAGCGAAAGGCCGAGCTTGTAGAGCGCCTCGGGGGCGACGGCCGATTTCGGCCAGGTCTGGTAGATCTTGAGATATTGCTCGGCCGCGTCCGCATGCATCTCGCGACGCAGATAGGTCTCGCCGAGCTGGAAGGTGGCGTTCGGGGCGTTCGGATCCTTGGGATAGGATTTCAGGAACGACCGGAACGCCATCTCCGCTTCCGACCAGCGGCGCATCTGCGCGAGGCCCACGGCTTCTTCATACTCCTCCCGCGCCGTCTTGCGCGGAGCGACGGCCGCGACCTGAGGCGGCGCGACGGGCGCGGGTGCGGCCGCTGCAGCGGCGGCGGCCGGAGGTGCGGGGGGCGGCGCATCCTGCAGCGCGCCCTGAGGCATCGCGGGCTGCGCGGAAGGCACGCCCCTGCCGACCGCGGAGAGGTCCATCGGACCTCCGCCGCGCGGGCCGGAATCCTGATCCGGCACCATGATCGCGGTCGTGCCCGCGGCGCCGACGACGGCGCCCGGGGTGGGCTGGGTGCTGCCCAGTGCGCGAGGCGCCCCCGGTGCGTCGGGCTGGGCCGACGGATCGAAGACGTCGCTGCGGCGCTGCGGCGCAGCACCGGGCTGGGGCGCCGCCGGAGCCGGGGCGCGTTGAGCCGGGGCGGCGGAACCGCCCTTCCCGCCCTGCGCGTCCTGGAAGCGGAACTCGACGTCCTGCTGGAATTTGGTGAGCTGATCGAGCAGGCGGCGGTTCTCGAACTGGAGCTGTTCGATCTGGCCCGACATCTGCCGAAGCTGGCTTTCGAGACGGTTCACGCGGACGAGAAGCTCGGCCGCATCCTGCGCATGCGCGAAGGTCGGAACGAGCATCACGAAAGCCGCGAGAAAGGCACGGCGGAGACGCGTCATGTGAGGGTCCGAGACAGGTGGAATCGAATCCGGCTTAGCATGAGCAGCGCAGCCGGCCAAAACATGGCGGCGCTTTCGGCGCGGCCTGCAAAAAGATGAAGGCGGCGTCCGTCTCCGGACCCGCCTTCCGATCTTGTCTTCGGGAGGGGTGCAAGGCACAACCTGTCCGAAGCTCACTCCATTTCTTTATCGATTTCGGGTCCGGAATGCAATTGGAAATCTCCGATGAGAGCGTGCGGACCGCAGTTCGATCGGCTTTGGCCGAGGCCCGTCTGGACCGTTACCGAGCCGCTTCCTACGGAGATCGCGAACTGGCCTTCGACCTCTATCTTTGGAATTGCCGCCTCTGCGAGGCTTTCTACGCCCCGCTCCATTTCGCCGAAATCACTCTGAGAAACGGCATTCGCAAGCACTTGGCCGGTCGTGCGGGGGAACGCTGGTTTGAAGATCGGACGTTTCGCGGCCTGCTCGACGAAAGAAATAAGAAGAAACTCGAGGACGCCCTCGAACGAGAGATGAAAGCGCATGGCGACGGAATGACCGAAGCCCATGTCGTGTCGGCATTGACCTTGGGCTATTGGGACCACCTGACGACGAAACGCTTCGAGAGATTTCTTTGGGCGAAAGGCCTCAAAGCCGGCTTTCCGCATGCGCCTGCCGACGGACTTGCGGTTCTGCGCGGCAAAATCGATGCGCTCAGGGTCTTCCGCAACCGCATCGCGCACCACGAAGCCATCTTCGACAAGGGACCGACGAGCCGTCATCAGGACGCACTCGACGTGATCGGCTACGCCTGCGGCACGACCGCGGCATGGGTCGCGGCGGCGTCGCGCGTTCCCGCCGTCATTTCGGAACGGCCCAAGCCGTCACGCAAATGAAAACGGCGCCCGAAGGCGCCGTTCGCAGGTCGGGATCGGCAGAGGCTCGATCACATGCCGGCCTGGCCGCCGAGCACGGTCACGCCGCGGCGGTTCTGGGACCAGCAGGAGATGTCGTCGCAGACCGCGACGGGGCGTTCCTTGCCGAAGGAGATCGTCTTGATGCGCGAGGCCTGCACGCCCTTGGAGGCGAGATAGTCGCGGACCGTCTGCGCGCGGCGGGCGCCGAGCGCGAAGTTGTATTCGCGGGTGCCGCGCTCGTCCGCATGGCCTTCGATAGTGATCGTGTAGCGCGGATACTGCTGCAGCCACTGCGACTGCTTGTCGAGCACGCCGATCGCGGTGGGGGTGAGATCCGAAGAGTCCGTCTCGAAGAAGACGCGGTCGCCGACATTGACCACGAAATCCTGCGCGCTGCCCGGGGTGCCCGCACCGCCTGCACCGAACGCGCCGCCCGCGCCGAAACCGCCGGCGGAGCCGTCCGCCGCCTTGTCCGACGAGCAGGCGCCGAGCGCCAGAGCCGCCGAAAGCACGGCCGCCAGCTTGGCCGCCCGGAACATCGAAACCGTCATGTCCTCACTCCTTGTCGATCCCGCCGACGCGGTCAGGCCGATTCGTACACTTGGAATGCGACCGCCCTCGGGCGACCGATTCATGCCTGTTCCGACAGATGCAGCGCTCGTGGTTAACGAAGATTGAACGCGCAAAGAAAAAGGGGAGGCATCCGCCTCCCCTCGGGATTTCCTTCGCCGGAAACGCGGCGGATCATTCGTCGTCGTCGGAGCGCTTCAGCTGCTTCAGCTTCGCGAAGACCGAGTCGACGTCGATCGAGGGTTCGCGCTCCTCGCGCGGCGCGGGGCGGCTGAAATCCTCGAACGGGTTCAACGGCGCGGGCGGCTCGGCGGCGGTCGTGACCTCGGCCGGCAGCAGGGTCTGGCCCGCCTGTTCGAGCGCGGCGGGGCGGTCCTTCGCCGAGCGCGCGACCTCGAAATCGAGATCGATCTGCGAGCAAAGGCCGAGCGTCACCGGGTCCATCGGCGAGAGATTGGCGGAGTTCCAATGCGTCCGGTCGCGGATCTGCTCGATCGTGGTCTTCGTCGTGCCGACGAGACGCATGATCTGGGCGTCCTTGAGCTCCGGATGATTGCGCAGCAGCCAGAGAATGGCGTTCGGACGGTCATGGCGGCGCGACAGCGGCGTGTAGCGCGGCCCCTTGCGGCGCTTCACCTCGGGGAGGCGGACCTGCGAGACGGCGAGCTTGAGGCGATGATTCGGATCCGACTCGGCCTTGGCGATCTCGTCGCGCGTCAGCTGGCCGGAGGACACGGGATCCATGCCCTTGATGCCCGCGGCCACTTCGCCGTCGGCGATGCCCTTCACCTCGAGCGGGTGAAGCTTGCAGAAATCGGCGATCTGCTCGAAGGACAGAGCGGTGTTGTCGACCAGCCAAACGGCGGTCGCCTTCGGCATCAGCGGACCATTGCTCATGATCGTAGTCTCCTGACGGGCCCGTCGGAAAACGGGCAATGGGCGTCCGCGCGCTCCGACCCGCCTCACCGGCCGGAGCCCCGAAATCGCCTGAGCATTACGGGAACGCGCGATATATAGGCGGGTCGCAGGGCCGACGCAATCATTCCTGCGGCGAAGAGGCGGGCCGCGGCGCGGCACCCCTGTCCTTCGCCGCGCGATCGGGCTAAACACCCGACATGGCTCATCATCCGCGTCTCGTTCTGGTCTGCCCTCGGGCGGAGGATCCGTCCGAACTCCTGCCCGCGCTCTCCGCCGCGCTGTCGGCGGGCCGCGTCGACGCGGTGGTTCTGCCGCTGCCGAAGGCGGACGACCGGACGATCGTGAACTTCGCCAAGAGCTTCGCGCCGGCGGTCCAGGAGGCGGGCGCGGCGCTGCTGCTCGAAGACCGCTTCGATCTCGTGACCCGGTCGGGCGCCGACGGGGTCCATCTCAATGATCCGGCGGCGCTGTCCGAAGCGCTCGAAACGCTCCGGCCGCAGGAGCGGATCGTCGGCTGCGCGGGTCTGCGGGCCCGGCACGACGCGATGGAAGCGGCCGAACTCGGCGCCGATTACGTGACCTTCGGCGAGCCCTATCCCGACGGGCCCGTGCCGCCGCTGTCCGCGGTCACCGAGCGCGCGGCGTGGTGGGCCGAACTGTTCCAGACGCCCTGCGTGGCCTATGCGGCGGACGCGGAGGCCTTCGAGGCGCTGGCGAAGACGACCGCCGAATTCGTCGCGGCAGGCCCGTGGATCTTCTCGGCGCCGGAAGGCCCCGCCGCCGCGGCGAAGGCGCTGCTGGCAGTGCTGGAAGCCAACCCGCTGCCCGTCGACTGAGCCGGAATCGCGCGCCGCCCTTGACGGCGGAGCACCCCGGGTGTTCAACGCGGCGATCTCATTACACTTCCGTCCTTCCGGGTCGCGATGCGCGCGGCCTCATCCGCCGCGAGTTCGACCATGATCCGCTCTCCCCTGATGACCGTCATGGTCGACGCCGTGATGAAGGCCGCCAAGGGCCTGCGTCGCGACTTCGGCGAAGTCGAGAACCTGCAGGTCTCGCGCAAGGGGCCGGGCGATTTCGTTTCGCTCGCCGACACGCGCGCCGAGCAGATCCTGCGCGAGGCGCTCGCCAAGGCGCGGCCGGATTACGGCTTCGTTCTGGAAGAAGGCGGCATCGTCGAGGGCAAGGACACCCAGCACCGCTGGCATGTCGATCCGCTCGACGGCACCACGAATTTCCTGCACGGCATCCCGCATTTCTGCGTCTCCGTCGGCCTTGAGCGCGACGGCGTGATGGTCGCGGGCGTGATCTACGACGTGATCAAGGACGAGCTGTTCATCGCCGAGCGCGGCAAGGGCGCCTTCGTGAACAACCGTCGTCTGCGGGTCGCGGGCCGCACCGACCCGCTCGACGCGGTCGTCGCGACGGGCATCCCGACCATCGGCAAGCGCAACCACCCGGGTTACCTGAAGGAGCTCGCGGGCGTGATGGTGAAGTCGGCGGGCGTGCGGCGCATGGGATCGGCGGCGCTGGACCTCGCTTATGTCGCGGCGGGCCGCTACGACGCCTATTGGGAACACGGCCTGTCGAGCTACGACGTCGCGGCCGGGATCGTGATCGTGCGCGAGGCGGGCGGCTACGTATCGGACGCCTTCGGCAAGGACAAGATCTTCGAGACCGGCTCCCTGCTCTGCGGCAACGAAGCGATGCACCGCGCCTATCTGGACGTGCTCAAGCTCGCCCGCGCGACCGCCTGATCCTTCCGAAAGGGAGGGTTGATCCGCGCCGCCCGAGCGTGGAACATCGGGCGGCAGTCACATGCGAGGGATCATGGCCCGCCGTTCCGTATCCCTGCCCATGACGAAGCCGCGCCTCCACCTCGTCCGGATGGCCGTCTTCGTGGTGCTGGCGGGGTTCGTCGCCTTCATTCTGCATCAGCCGATCCTGACCGCCTTCATGGCCAATCCCGGCCTGAACGGCCTCATCGTCGGGGTCCTCCTCGTCGGCACCGCCCTCGCATTCCGCGAAGTCGCGCGGCTGTTCCGCGAGGTGAGCTGGGTCAACGCCGTGCAGGCGGGCGATCCCGTGCCCGAAGTCGATCCGGTGCTGCTCGCCCCCGTGGCGCGGATCCTCGGCGCCCGGCGCGGGCGCGAGGGCGTCTCGCCCGCCATCCTGCGCTCGATGCTGGATTCCGTGGGGCTGAGGCTCGACGAGACGCGAGAGGTGGGCCGCTATCTCACCGGGCTTCTCGTCTTTCTCGGCCTGCTCGGTACCTTCTGGGGTCTTCTGGAAACCGTGGGATCCGTCGGCGACGTGATCCGCTCGATGAAATCGGGCGGCGACGCCGCGCTGCTCTTCGACGAGCTGAAGGCCGGGCTCGCGGCGCCGCTCTCCGGCATGGGCATCTCGTTCTCGTCCTCGCTGTTCGGTCTCGCGGGATCGCTCGTCCTCGGCTTTCTCGATCTTCAGGCCGGACAGGCGCAGAACCGCTTCTACAACGAGCTCGAGGACTGGCTTTCCGCCGCCGTCGTCGAGGACGTGCCCGAGCCCGCGGGTTCCGGTCAGGACATGGAAACGCTGATCGAGCGCCTGTCGCGCGCGGTCGTCGATGCGGGCGGGCGGCAGGCCACCGGGGCGGCCGTTGCCAGCCTTGCCGAAGGCGTCCACGCGCTGGTGAAGCACATGCGCACCGAGCAGCAGATGATGCGCGAATGGGCCGAGGCGCAGTCGAAGCGGGAGGACGAGCTGCGCAGGCTGATCGAACGGCTCGGAGAACGGTCGGAGGTGCGATGAGCATCGTCCGGCGACGGCGGATACGCGGCGGCGTCGATTATTGGCCGGGCTTCGTCGACGCCCTGTCGACGCTGGTGCTCGCCATCGTCTTCCTGCTCACGGTTTTCGTGACGGCGCAGTTCTTCCTGTCGCAGCAGGTCTCCGACAAGGACACGGTGCTGTCGCGCCTCAACCGCCAGCTCGCGGAACTCACGGATCTGCTCGCGCTCGAGCGCTCCGACAAGCGAAGCCTCGAAGAGCGCATCGGCACGCTCGGCGCGACGCTCGAAGCGACGCTCGCCGAGCGCGACCGACTGCAGGGGCTGCTCGGCGGCGCGCAATCGGCGGGGTCGGAGGCGGGCGCGCGCATCGGCGCCCTCACCCGGGATCTCGACGCGGAGCGTCGGCTGTCGGCCGAAGCGCGCAGCGCCGTCGAGGCGCTCAACCAGCAGATCCTCGCGCTGCGGCGCCAGCTCGCGGCGCTCGAACAGGCGCTCGAAGCCTCCGAGGCGAAGGATCGCGACTCGCAGGTGAGGCTCGCCGATCTGGGCCAGCGGCTGAACGTGGCACTCGCCCAGAAGGTGCAGGAACTCGCGCGCTACCGTTCGGACTTTTTCGGCCGGTTGCGGCAGATCCTCGGCAATCGGCCGGACATCCGCATCGTGGGGGACCGGTTCGTCTTCCAGTCCGAGGTCTTCTTCGATCCCGGCCGCGCGGAACTCACGCCCGCCGGTCGCGCGGAACTCGACAAGCTGGTGCCGGCGCTCGTCGCGCTCGAACGCGAGATCCCGCCCGACATCGCCTGGGTGTTGCGCGTCGACGGCCACACCGACCGCCGCCCGCTGTCCGGCGCCGGACAGTTCAAGAGCAATTGGGACCTCTCGGCGGCGCGCGCCATCGCCGTGGTGCAGGCGCTGGCCGAAAAGGGCGTCCCGCCGAACCGCCTGCTTGCCGCCGGCTTCGCCGAATTCCAGCCGCTGGAGCTGGGCGACGGCGAAGAGGCCTTCCGCCGCAATCGCCGGATCGAGCTGAAGCTCACGGAGCGTTGAGGCTCACTGCGGGACCGTTCGACAGGTCTCCGTCATTGCGAGCGCAGCGAAGCAATCCAGCTAATGCCGGGCACGGAGCACGACGTCGGCGTTCTCTGGATTGCTTCGTCGCTGTCGCTCCTCGCAATGACGGTCGAGGGATGTCCGTCCAGCTCTACTCACCCGCAGCCAGGGCCGCGGTTCCGGCCTCGAACTGCAGCTGCGCGAGGCGCGCATAGAGCCCGCCCGCCGCGGCCAAGGAGGCGTGGGTGCCCTCCTCCACGATGGTGCCGTTCTCCATCACGAGAATGCGGTCGGACTGGAGCACCGTCGCCAGACGATGCGCGATGACGAGCGTCGTGCGGCCCTGCATCAGCCGGTCGAGCGCTTCCTGAACCAGCGTCTCGCTCTCGGCGTCGAGCGCGGAGGTCGCCTCGTCCAGCAGCAGGATCGGCGCGTCCTTCAGCACGGCGCGGGCGATCGCGATGCGCTGGCGCTGGCCGCCCGAGAGCGTGACGCCGCGCTCGCCGACGCGGGTCTCGTAGCCCTCGGGCCAAGGTTCCACGAAGAGATCGACGGCGGCGAGGCGCGCCGCCTCGCGCACCTCGGCGTCGCTCGCGCCGGGACGGCCGAAGCGGATGTTGTCCGCGATGGTGGCCGCGAAGATCACGGGGTCCTGCGGGACATAGGCGATGCGGCCGCGCACCGCGGCGGGATCGGCGTCGGGCAGAGCCACGCCGTCGACCCGGACGACGCCGCCGATCGGATCGTAGAAGCGCAGCAGCAGCTGCATGATCGTGCTCTTGCCGGCCCCCGAGGGACCGACGATGGCGACCCGTTCGCCCTTCGCGATCCGGAAGGAGACCTCCTTCAGCACGGTCTCGTCGGGCCGGGTGGGATAGGCGAAACGCACCGCTTCGAAGGCGATCGTGGCATGCGGCGGCTCGGGAAGAGCCGCGGGCCGCACCGGAGCCGCGATCCGCGGCCGGACGGCGAGCAGATCGGCGAGACGCCCCGCGGCGCCCGCGGCCGAACTGATCTCGCCCCAGACCTGCGAAAGCTCGCCGAGCGCACCCGCGGCAAAGACCGCGTAGAGCACGAATTGCGAGAGACGCCCGCCGGAGAGGCGACCGGCGAGCACGTCCTGCGCGCCGTACCAGAGCACGCCGACGACGCTCGCGAAGATGAGGAAGATGGCGACGGAGGTCAGGATCGAGCGCGCCCATGTGGCATCGCGGGCGGTGACGAAGGCCTCCTCGACGGCCCCGCGAAACCGGTCGACGGTGGCGCTCTCGGCCGTGAAGGCCTGCGTCACGCGCATCGCGCCGATCGCTTCGGTCGCATAGGCGGAGGCATCGGCCAGCCGGTCCTGCGCTTCGCGGGAGCGACGGCGCACGGAACGGCCGGAGAACACCAGCGGCAACACGATGGCGGGAATCGCGAGCAGCACGAGGCCGGAGAGCTGCGGGCTCGTGATGATCATCATCGCCGTCGCCCCGATGAACAGGACGAGATTGCGCAGCGCCACCGAAGCGCTGGCGCCGAAGGCGGATTTGATCTGCGTGGTGTCGGCCGTCAGGCGCGAGACGATCTCGCCCGAGCGGGTCGTGTCGTAGAAGGCCGCATCGAGCCGCGAGAGATGGGCGAAGACCGCGGTGCGCACGTCGGCCACGACGCGTTCGCCCAAGGTCATCACCAGATAGTAGCGGAGCGCGCTGGCGACGGAGAGAACGGCGACGACGCCGATCATCACGACGAAATAGCGGTCGATCAGCTCCGCACCTTCCGCGGAAAAGCCGTGGTCGATCATCCGGCGGAGCGCGACGGGAATGACGAGCGTCGCGCCCGCGGCGGCGACGAGCGCGGCCAGGGCGGCAGCGATCCGGCCCTTGTAGCGCAGCGCGAAGGGCACGAGCGGCAGAAGCGCCTTCAGCGGAGCACGCGTTTTCTCCGCGCCGGCGACAGGGGGCGTTGCGTCGGTCGACATGTCATGGTCTTGGCGGGTCCGATCGGCCTTGTCCAGCGCTTCGCTCAGCCTTGTGCGCGGGGCGCCGCTGCGATATAGAGCCGCGACTTCGAAAAATGGCTCACCACCTGCGGGCCGGTCGCGCGGCCGGCGAGGATACGATCATGAAGGCCGACATCCACCCCGACTACCACGTCATCAAGGTCGTGATGACCGACGGCACCGAGTACCTGACGCGCTCCACCTGGGGCAAGGACGGCGACACGATGCAGCTCGACATCGACCCCAATTCGCATCCGGCCTGGACCGGCGGCACCCAGCAGCTCATGGACCGCGGCGGCCGCGTCTCGCGCTTCAACAAGCGCTTCGAGGGCTTCGGCCTCGGCTCGAAGTAATCTTCGGCTTCTTCATCGGATTTCGAAAAGGGCTCCGTTTCGGGGCCCTTTTTCGTTTCCGCAAAAGAAAAAGGCCCCGCCTCGAACGGGGCCCTTTCCTGGAGGTGCGCTGCGGGTCTTCAGCGCGGACCGGTCTCGAACACGGCGCGCAGGAGGAGATGCTGCACCGCGACGGGATTGCGGGAATTGGCGACGGCGGCCGGAACGGCCGACGCCGAATCGAGATGACGGATGCGGTCCTGCAGACGCAGGGAGCGGCCGATGAGCGTCTTCAGGCGCTCGGGCAAACGCTGATAGGTCTCGGCCGCGGTGACGATGTCCTGCTGGCTGAAGCGGATGCGCGAGCGCTGCTGGGCCGCCTCCTCCACGCTCATCTCGCCCGAGGCCAAGGCCCTGTGGACGAGCAGCCAGGAGGCGAGCTGCATCAGACGCGTGGTGAGCCGCATGCTCTCGGTCGAATAGGCCAGCGCCACGTCACGCGGCAGGAAACGGGTGTGGTCGCGACCTTCGCCGTCCAGATAGGCCGCAGCCTCCTCGACGAGGTCCATGCCCTCGGTGAACAATTCGCGGAAGCCGGGCGAATGCACGAACGGACGCGCAAATGCTACCGCACCCGACCGCACCGTCTCGTCCATGTCCGCGATCCGAACCATTCTTCGCCCTCGTTCAGCGCGAGGACACTAGCCGGGAACGCGGAGCGATGCTGCCTTGAGGAATAATTAGGGTTAACCGGCAACCCGCATGCGGGAGAGCGGGGACAAGGCCGCTCAGAACTTGAACACGCCGTCCGCGGCCTTCCGCGAGGCCTCCTTCGCCGCCTTCGCCGATTCGAGGCGCTCGATCTCGCGGCGCAGCACGGCGATGCGTTCGTCGAGTTCGTCCACCGAAAGCGTCGCGAGCTCCTGTCCGAGTTCATGGGCGGTCGGACGGGGGCGGGGAAGATCCTCGAAGAGGTCGGCCATGGCGGGTCCTCCTTGCGCTGCGGACGACCGGAATCAATCAGAAACGAGCGACCGCGTAAACGGATGACGCGGCCGGCGTACCCGTCGTCGCGAGGCAGTCCGGGAGGAGATGACCGCGTGCTCCATGCCCGGCGTTTTCTGGATTGCTTCGTCGCTCCGCTCCTCGCAATGACGGAGGAGCGCGTTGCGAGGGGGTCGGCAAGACCGCGAGAGGCTCTCTGCCGTCATTGCGAGCGGAGCGAAGCAATCCAGCCTGACGGCGGGCATAGCGATCGATGCTCGAAACGCGATCGGCCGGGGCGAGCCCGGCCGATGCGTATCGTTTCGCGGTGCCTCGGAGCGGCGGTCAGCCGATCTTGGGGACGAGCTCGCCCTTGGCGTAGCGCTTGGCCATGTCGGCGAGCGGAATGATCTTGCCCATCTTCGAGGCCTTCCCCGCCGTCTCGAACTCTTCGAGGCGCTGCTTGCAGAGCTTCGTCATCGCTTCCATGGCGGGCTTCAGATATTTGCGCGGATCGAACTCGCCGGGGTGCTCGGCGAGGATCTTGCGGATCTGGCCGGTCATGGCCATGCGGTTGTCCGTGTCGATGTTGATCTTGCGGACGCCGTGCTTGATGCCGCGCTGGATCTCTTCGACCGGTACGCCCCAGGTCTGGGGCATCTTGCCGCCGTACTGATTGATGATGTCCTGCAGGTCCTGCGGCACCGAGGACGAGCCGTGCATCACGAGATGCATGTTCGGCAGGCGGCGATGGATCTCCTCGATGACGTGCATCGCGAGGATCGCGCCGTCGGGCTTGCGGGAGAACTTGTAGGCGCCGTGCGAAGTGCCCATCGCGATGGCGAGCGCGTCGACCTGCGTGGCCTTCACGAATTCCACCGCCTCGGCCGGGTTCGTGAGCAGCTGGTCGTGGCTGAGCTTGCCCTCGGCGCCGTGGCCGTCTTCCTTGTCGCCCATGCCGGTCTCGAGCGAGCCGAGCACGCCGAGCTCGCCCTCGACCGAGATGCCGCCGAGATGGGACATCTCGACCACCTGACGGGTGATGCCGACATTGTAGTCCCAATCCGCCGGGGTCGTGCCGTCTTCCTTCAGCGAGCCGTCCATCATGACGGAGGTGAAGCCCGCCTGGATCGCGGTCATGCAGGTCGCGGCATTGTTGCCGTGGTCGAGATGTACGCAGACCGGGATATGCGGATAGATCTCCGTCACCGCGTCCATCATGTGCTTGAGCATGATGTCGTTGGCATAGGAGCGCGCGCCGCGCGAAGCCTGGATGATGACCGGCGCGTCGACGGCATTCGCCGCCGCCATGATGGCGAGCGCCTGTTCCATATTGTTGATGTTGAAGGCCGGAACGCCGTAGCCGTGCTCGGCGGCGTGATCCAGAAGCTGGCGCAGGGTGATGCGGGCCACGTTCTCTCTCCCCTTCGGATGCGGCCGGAGCGCCCGGCCCCTTGTGAATTACTTGCGAAGCGCGTCGACGCCGGGAAGCGCCTTGCCCTCGAGCCATTCGAGGAAGGCGCCGCCCGCAGTCGAAACATAGGTGAAGTCGTCGGCCGCGCCCGCGTGGTTCAGCGCCGCGACCGTGTCGCCGCCGCCCGCCACCGCGAGGAGCTTGCCCGCCTTCGCGAGACGCGCCGCTTCCTTCGCGACCGTGACCGTACCGGCATCGAAGGGCGCGAGTTCGAAGGCGCCGAACGGGCCGTTCCAGACGAGCGTCTTGACCGAGGCGAGCTTGTCGGAAACGGCCTTCATGCTCGCCGGGCCGATATCGAGGATCATGTCCTCGGGGCCGACGGCGTCGACGGAGACGGTCCTGGACGGCGCATGCGCCTTGAATTCCGAGGCGACCACGGCGTCGACGGGCAGCATGATCGTGCAGCCGGCTTCCGCGGCGGTCTTGAGGATCGCGCGGGCGGTGTCGAGCAGGTCATGCTCGCAGAGCGACTTGCCGACCGCCTTGCCCTGCGCCGCGAGGAAGGTGTTGGCCATGCCGCCGCCGATGACGAGCACGTCGACCTTCTTCACGAGATTGCCGAGCAGATCGAGCTTGGTGGAAACTTTCGCGCCCCCGACGACGGCAAGCACGGGGCGTTCCGGCTTTTCGAGCGCCTTGGCGAGCGCCTCGATCTCCTGCTGCATCGTCCGGCCGGCGAAGGCCGGGAGGACGCGGGCGAGACCCTCGGTCGAGGCATGGGCGCGGTGCGCGGCGGAGAAGGCGTCGTTGACATAGACGTCGCCGTTGGCGGCGAGCGCCCGCACGAAGTCCGGATCGTTCTTCTCTTCTTCCTTGTGGAAACGGGTGTTTTCGAGCAGCAGCACGTCGCCCGCCTTCATGGCGTCGACCGCCGTCTTGGCGGAGGCGCCGATGCAGTCGTCGGCGAAGGCGACCGGCTTGCCGAGATGCTCGGCGACGGCGGAGGCGATCGGAGCGAGGCTCTCCTTCGGGTCACGCCCCTTCGGCCGGCCGAAATGCGCGAGCAGGATCACCTTGCCGCCCTTCGACGCGATCTCGCGGATGGTCGGCAGGATGCGCTCGATGCGGGTCGCGTCGGTGACGCGGCCGTTCTCGGTGGGAACGTTGAGATCGACGCGCACGAGCACGCGCTTGCCCGAAAGATCGGCGTCGTCGAGGGTACGGAATGCGGTCATGAGGGCCTCCCTGCGGGCGGGATCGGAATCCCGCCCGGAGCTTGCGCGGAGAACGGGCCCTCCCCGGCCGCGCCGGGGCGGGCCGGGTCGACGGATCAGATGAGCTTCGCCATCGCGACCGCGGTGTCGGACATGCGGTTCGAGAAGCCCCACTCGTTGTCGTACCAGCTGAGGATCGAGACCAGCGTGCCTTCCATGACCTTGGTCTGGTCCATGTGGAAGATCGACGAACGGCTGTCGTGGTTGAAGTCGATCGAGACGTTGGACGCGGTGGTGTAGCCGAGAATGCCCTTCAGCGGGCCTTCCGCGGCGGCCTTGATCGCGGCGTTGATCTCGTCCTTCGTCGTCGCGCGCTTGGCGACGAACTTCAGGTCCACGACGGAGACGTTCGGCGTCGGGACGCGGATCGCGGCGCCGTCGAGCTTGCCGTTGAGGTCCGGAAGCACGAGGCCGACGGCCTTGGCGGCGCCCGTCGAGGTCGGGATCATCGACAGCGCGGCGGCGCGACCGCGGTAGAGATCCTTGTGCATCGTGTCGAGCGTCGGCTGGTCGCCCGTATAGGAGTGGATCGTCGTCATCATGCCGCGCTCGATGCCGACCGTCTCGTGCAGGACCTTGGCGACCGGCGCGAGGCAGTTCGTGGTGCAGGACGCGTTCGAGACGACGAGATGATCCTTGGTGAGCTTGCCGTGGTTGACGCCGTAGACGACCGTGAGGTCGGCGCCGTCGGCCGGGGCCGAGACCAGCACGCGCTTGGCGCCCGCCGTCAGATGGGCCGAGGCCTTGTCCTTCGACGTGAAGATGCCGGTGCATTCCATGGCGATGTCGACGCCCAGCTCCTTGTGCGGGAGCTGCGCGGGATCGCGCACGGCGGTGACCTTGATCGGGCCGCGACCCACGTCGATCGTGTCGCCCGCGACCTTCACCTCGCCGGGGAAGCGGCCGTGCACGGAGTCGAAGCGGAAGAGATGGGCGTTGGTCTCGACCGGGCCGAGATCGTTGATGGCGACGACCTCGATGTCGGTACGGCCCGACTCGATGATGGCGCGCAGCACGTTGCGGCCGATGCGGCCGAAGCCGTTGATGGCGACGCGGACGGTCATGGTCTTCTCTCCCTTGCGAATTCCGGAGCGCCTCAGGCGAGGCGCGCGGCGGCCTTGTCGGCCACGGCGGCGGCCGTGATGCCGAAATGTGCGTAGAGCTCCTTGTACGGCGCGCTGGCGCCGAAGCCGGTCATGCCGACGAAGATGCCCTTCTCGCCGATCACCTGATCCCAGCCCATGCGCAGCCCGGCCTCGACGGCGACGCGCACCGGCGCGTCCCCGATCACGGCCTCGCGGGCCGCATCCGGCTGCGACAGGAACAGGTCGAGGCACGGCACCGAAACGACGCGGGCGGCGATGCCGCGCTCCGCGAGCAGCGCCTGCGCATCGAGCGCGATCTCGACCTCGGAGCCCGAAGCGAAGATCGAGACCTTCGCGGCCCCCTTGGCGGGCGACAATTCATAGGCGCCGGCCGCGCAGGCATTGCCGGAGACCGCGGCGGTGCGGACCGGGCGCAGGTTCTGCCGGGTGAGCGCGAGCACGCTCGGCGCGGAAGTCGAGGTCAGCGCCAGCTCCCAGCACTCGGCGGTCTCGACCGCATCGGCCGGGCGGAACACGCGGAGATTCGGGATCGCGCGGAGCGCGGCGAGATGCTCGACGGGCTGATGCGTCGGGCCGTCCTCGCCGAGACCGATCGAGTCATGCGTCATCACGTAGACGACGCGCTGCTCCATGAGGGCGGAGAGGCGGATCGCCGGGCGGCAGTAGTCGGTGAAGACCATGAAGGTCGCGCCCGCCGGCACGATGCCGCCGTGCAGCGCCATGCCGTTCATGGCCGCGGCCATGCCGTGCTCGCGGATGCCGTAATGGACGTAGCGGCCGGCGAGTTCGCCGGGCTTCACCACCGCGAGGTTCTTCGTCTTCGTATTGTTCGACGGGGTAAGATCCGCCGAACCCAGCACGAGTTCGGGCATCGCCTCGGTGATGACTTCGAGCGCCATTTCCGACGCCTTGCGGGTCGCGACGGTGACGGGCTCGGCCACGAGCTTCGCCTTGAGCTTCGCGACGGCCTCGCCGAGGGCGGCGGGCGCTTCGCCGGCGATGCGGCGCTCGAATTCCTTGCGCTTGCCCGCATCGAGAGCGGAAAGGCGACCGGCCCAGGACTGCCGCTCCACCGCGGAGCGTCGACCCACCGAGCGCCACGCTTCGAGCACGTCGGCGGGGACGTGGAAGGCTTCGGCCGAGAGACCGAGCTTGGCCTTCGAGGCGGCGAGCTCGTCGGCGCCGAGCGGTTCGCCGTGCGCCTTCGACGTGCCGGCGCGGTTCGGCGAGCCGTAGCCGATGGTGGTCTTGCAGGCGACGAGCGTCGGACGCTCGGCCTTGCGCGCCGCTTCGATGGCCTTGGCGACCGCGACGGGATCATGCCCGTCGACCCGGACCGCATCCCAGCCCGCGGCCTTGAAGCGCGCGACCTGATCGACCGAGTCGGACAGCGAAAGCGGCCCGTCGATCGAGATGCCGTTGTCGTCGAAAAGGACGATGAGCTTGGACAGGCGCAGATGGCCCGCCAGCGCGATCGCCTCCTGCGAGATGCCTTCCATCAGGTCGCCGTCGGAGGCGAGAACATAGGTGAAGTGGTCGACGACCTCGGAGCCGAATTCGGCGGCCATCAGACGCTCGGCGAGCGCCATGCCTACGGCCGTCGCGATGCCCTGCCCCAACGGCCCGGTGGTGGTCTCGACGCCCGCCGTATGACCGAATTCGGGATGCCCCGGCGTCTTCGAGCCGAGCTTGCGGAAGCGCTTCAGCTCGTCGAGCGTCACGTCCTCCACCCCGATCAGGTGCAGGAGGGAATAGAGCAGCATCGAGCCGTGGCCGGCCGAGAGCACGAAGCGGTCGCGATCGGGCCAGGTCGGGTCGGCGGGGTCGAATTTCAGGAACTGCGTGAAGAGGACGGTGGCGACGTCGGCCGCTCCCATCGGAAGGCCGGGATGGCCGGACTTGGCCGCTTCCACCGCGTCCATGGACAGCGAACGGATCGCGTTGGCCATGGGCACGTGCTTGTCCTGAAACGTCATCGTTTTCTTCCGGTACGGGGGGCGCGCGCTTGATAGCACCTCGACCCCGCGAGTCAATGCAACGGAAAGGCGTTCCCGATCCGTCTTTCGACCCGAAAACGTGTATCGCCGAGGACGTTGCGACCGGTGGACGGAGGGCCTGCCGGCGTTGACGCTCCGGAGCCGCTCCGGCTTAATTCCTCGTCGAAAAAAGCCCTCGACGAGTGATTCCCCGTTCGACGCCGATCGTCTCGGCATCCGGCGCAAGGTGGTTCCGCGTGGCGATCAAGACTTCGAATCCCGCCGTTTCTCAAGCCGTCGCGCGGCTCCGCTCGGCCTTGGGCGCATTGGAGGCCGCCGCGGAGCGCAGACTCGAACTCGATCGCGGCAAGGCGGGCGCCGAGACGGAGCTGGCACTGATGCAGGACGACCGCGCCCGACTTGCCACCGAACTCGACCTCGCGATGTCCCGGGCCGAGCGTCTCGCGGCCGTGAACAAGGACGTGGACCGGCGCATTCATTCGGTCATGGTCGGCATCCGCGGCGTCCTCGACGGAGCGGAGCAGGCGTAATGGGTCAGGTTACGGTCATCATCGCCGAGAAGACCTATCGGATCGCGTGCGACGACGGGCAGGAAGAGCATCTGACCGCGCTGGCGGCCGATCTCGACGCACGGATCGCGCAGATGCGCCGTGCCTTCGGCGAGATCGGCGACAATCGCCTGACGGTGATGGCCGCGATCGCCTGTCTCGACGAAGGATCCGAGACGAAGAGGCGCCTCGCCGAGATCGAGACGCAGGTCGAGGAGCTGCGCGCGGATCGACGGGCGGAGCTCGAGAACGCCTCGCATGAAGCGGGCGAGATCGCGTCCGCCATCGCGGAAGCCGCCGAGCGGATCGAGACGGTCGCGAAAACTCTGGGCCAGGAACGCGTCGGCTGATTTTCGCCTCTGGCCAATCGAAGAGGACGGGACTACCTATGAAGGGCGGGGCTGCGGGGTGCGTGAGGACAACTGCATTCCCCGGGGCCTTATCGATCCTAACGGGAGCTGTCCCTGTCCTTGCCCGTGGGCTCGGGCAAAACGGCGCCCACCTACTCTGTAGGTTCCCGGGATCGACCGTCCCACGGCCACTGTGGCTCCGCGCTCTCGCCTCATGCTGACCGACAAGACCGCCCTGCGCCGGGAAGCTCTGGCAAGGCGCGACGCGCTTCTCCCGACGCTGCGCGAGGCCGCGGCCGAGACGGTCGCCGAGGCCGTTCTCTCCCTCTTGCGGGACCATGTTCCGGGGCCCGTCGCGGGCTATGTACCCATCCGCAGCGAGATCGATCCCCGTCCCGCGATGCGCAGACTGGCCGAGCACGGCTTCTCCCCCGCCCTGCCCCGCATCGCAGGCGAGGACCTCGCCTTCCATGCGGCTCCGTTCGATGCACCGCTGGTGCGCGGACCGTTCGGTCTGTCCGAACCCGCGGCCGCCGCTCCGGTCGTCCGCCCCATGGCCCTGCTGGTGCCGATGGCGGCCTTCGACCGGTGCGGGCATCGGATCGGCTACGGGCGCGGGTTCTACGACCGGGCCATCGCGCGGCTCGTCGGCGAAGGCCGCGTCCTGACGATCGGCCTTGCATTCGCGGTGCAGGAAGTCGCTTCGGTTCCTGCAGAAACGCACGACCGGGCGCTTGACTGGATCGCGACCGAGCGCGAAGTCATGAAGATCCTTCCGAGCGGAACTTCAGATGCGCCTTCTTTTTCTCGGTGACGTCGTGGGACGTCCCGGCCGCCTCGCCGTGACCGAGCGCCTTCCCGCCCTGCGCGACCTCTGGTCGCTCGATTGCGTCGTGATCAACGGCGAGAACGCGGCGGGCGGTTTCGGGATCACCGAGGCCATCTGCGAGGAACTGCTCGCGGCGGGCGCGGACGCCGTCACGCTGGGCAATCACACCTTCGATCAGCGCGAGGCGCTCGTCTTCATCGAGCGGCAGCCCCGCCTCCTGCGCCCCGCGAATTATCCCTCCGGAACGCCGGGTCGCGGCGCGACCATGGTGGAGGCCCGCAACGGCGGACGCGTGCTCGTCGTCAACGTGATGGGCCGACTCTACATGGACGCGCTGGACGATCCTTTCGCCGCGGTCGAACGCGAACTCGTCGCCTGCCCGCTCGGCGAAGTCTGCGACGCGGTGATCGTCGACATGCATGCCGAAGCGACCAGCGAGAAGCAGGCGATGGGGCATTATCTCGACGGCCGCGCCAGCCTCGTCGTCGGCACGCACACTCACGTCCCCACCGCGGACGACCGGATCCTGCCGAACGGCACGGCCTACATGTCCGACGCGGGGATGTGCGGCGATTACGATTCGGTGCTGGGCATGGCGAAGGACGAGCCCGTGCGCCGCTTCCTCGAAAAGACCCCGGGCAGCCGTCTCGAAGCGGCCTCCGGCGAAGGCACCCTGTGCGGCATCGCCGTCGAGACCGACGACCGGACGGGTCTGGCGCTGCGCAGTGCGGCCGTCCGCATCGGCCCGAACCTGTCGCGGGCGCTGCCGGCCTTCTGGACGAACTGACTTCAATTCGGCCCCACCGCGACGTATAAGGCGCGCCGTCCGAACATTCGCGGCGCGTCCTTGCGCGACCGATCTTTCGAGGAGCCGATCATGGCCGGCCATTCCCAGTTCAAGAACATCATGCACCGCAAGGGCCGTCAGGACGCCATGCGGTCGAAGCTGTTCTCGAAGCTCGCCCGCGAAATCACCGTCGCCGCCAAGCTCGGCCTGCCCGACCCCAATATGAACGCGCGCCTGCGTGCGGCCATTCAGGCCGCGCGGGCCGAGAACATGCCCAAGGACAATATCGACCGCGCGATCAAGAAGGCCGCCGGCAACGACGGCGAGAACTATGAAGAGATCCGCTACGAGGGCTATGCCCCGGGCGGCGTCGCCGTGATCGTCGAGGCGCTGACGGACAACCGCAACCGGACGGCCTCCGAAGTCCGCTCCTATTTCACGAAGGCCGGCGGCAGCCTCGCGGAGACGGGTGCGGTCTCCTTCATGTTCGACCGCGTCGGCGTGGTCGAATTCGACGCCAAGGTCACTTCCGAGGACGCGATGATGGAGGCGGCGATCGAGGCGGGCGCCGACGACGTGTCGTCCTCCGAGGACGGGCATGAGGTCGTGACCTCCATGGAGACGCTGCGCGACGTGGCGAAGGCGCTCGAAGACAAGTTCGGCGAGCCGCGCAAGGCCGCGCTTGTCTGGCGGGCGCAGAACATGATCGCGACCGACGACGAGGCCGGCGAAAAGATCATGAAGCTGCTCGAAACGCTCGAAGAGAACGACGACGTGCAGCACGTATATTCGAACGCCTCCTTCTCGGACGCGCTGCTCGCCAAGCTGGGCTGAACGCCTGCGCCGTCGGGGTGATGCCACGGCCCGCGCTTCGCGCTAAACCGCGTGCATGGCCGCATCACCTCCGATTCGCATTATCGGCATCGATCCCGGGCTGAGGAACACCGGCTGGGGCGTGATCGAGTCGCTGGGCCCGTCCCTGCGCTTCGTCGCTTGCGGCACCGTGCATTCGGACCAGAGCCTCACGCTGTCGGACCGCCTGCGGCAGCTCTTCGACGGCTTGTCGGAGATCGTCCATGCGCACGCGCCGGACGAAGCGGCGGTCGAGGAGACCTTCGTCAACAAGGACGCGAAGGCCACGCTGAAGCTCGGCCATGCGCGCGGCATCGCGCTGCTGGTGCCGTCGCGGGCGGGCCTTCCCGTGGCCGAATATGCACCGAACCTCGTCAAGAAGAGCATCGTGGGCACCGGCCATGCCGAGAAGGATCAGATCCGGATGATGGTGAAGGTGCTGCTGCCCAAGGCCGATCCGAAAAGCGCCGACGCGAACGATGCGCTTGCGGTCGCGCTCACCCATGCCCAGCATCGCGGCATGAAGTCCTTGACGAAGAGCCTCATGCGCTGACGAACCGACCGGACCCGCTATGTATCAGCCCCCGCAATTCCGCCAGGAGGACCGCGAGCGCATCCATGCGCTGATGCGGGAGAATCCGTTCGGGCTGCTGATCACGTCCGGGGCCTCCGGCCTGCTCGCGAACGGCGTGCCGCTCGCCTTCGATCCTTCGGCCGGAGAGCTCGGCGTGCTGCGGGGGCATCTGGCGCGGGCCAACGGGCAATGGCGCGACTGCGCGGGCGGAACAGAAGCGCTCGTCGTCTTCCGCGGCGTCGATCATTACGTGCGCCCGGGCTGGTACGAGACGAAGCGCGAGACGGGCAAGGTCGTCCCGACCTGGAATTACGCGATGGTGCAGGCGCGCGGCACCGCGACCGCCGTCGAGGATGCCGACTGGCTGCGCGCGCAGGTCTCGGAAGTGACCGGCATGATGGAGAGCGCCCATCCGGACGCCTGGGCCGCGAGCGACGCGCCCGAGGATTTCATGAAGGCGCAGCTCAAGGGCATCGTGGGCATCGAGATCGTGCTGACGGACCTCGTCGGCAAATGGAAGACGAGCGGCAACCGTCCCGAGGCGGACCGGCGCGGCGTGGTCGAAGGGCTGCGCGGGCTCGGCTCCGACGAGGCCGAGACGATGGCCGCGCTCGTCGCCGAAACGCTCCCGGAGAACAAGGCGTGATCGGAAAGCTCAAAGGGACGGTCGATTCCTACGGCGAGGATTTCGTGATCCTCGACGTCCACGGCGTCGGCTATGTGGTCCACTGCTCGGCGCGGACGCTGACCCAGCTTCCGCCCGCAGGCGAAGCCGCCTTGCTGTCCATCGAGACGCATGTGCGCGAGGACATGATCCGTCTCTTCGGTTTCCGCTCGGATGCCGAACGCGAATGGTTCAGGCTGCTGCAGACCGTGCAGGGCGTCGGCTCGAAGGTGGCCCTCGCCATCCTCTCGGTTCTCGATCCCGGCGGCCTCGCCACCGCGATCGGCACGCAGGACAAGGCGGCGATCGGCCGAGCCCCCGGCGTCGGCCCGAAACTCGCCGCCCGCATCGCGGCCGAACTCAAGGACAAGGCCCCCGTCTTCGGGGTCGTCGACGCGAATCTCGCGAAGCTCGTCGGCGACGTCGAGGACAAGCGCGCCCCGGTCGCCGTTCAGGATGCCGTCTCCGCGCTCGTCAATCTCGGCTATCCTCAGGCGCAGGCTTCGGCCGCGATCGCGGCGGCGGTGAAGCAGGCCGACGAGGGCGCCGAGGCGGGCACGCTCATCCGGCTTGGCCTGAAGGAACTTGCGAAGTAATTTGTCGGCGTTTCGAACCGTTCCTTTTCAGCCGGAGAAGGCCCGATGGCCCTTCGATCCCGTTTCGTGCGCGACCAGCAGAGGGTCGGCCTTCCCACGACGACCCTCCTGATCCTGCAGACCGCCGTTCTGGCCGCCCTCGTCGGCACGGCCCTCGCGGCCGTCCTCTACATCGCCACGGGTGTTCCGCCTCTCGGCGTCGGGAGCGCGTTGCGCGCGGGGCAGGATTTCTTCCTGATGCATTGGCCGGAGGGGGCCGTGGCCGGAACCGCCGCCGGAGCCGCGCGGCACCTTTTCGGGATGCCGGGCTTCGTCGCGGGGTTTGCGGGTCTGCTGCTGATGACGCTTTGGACGACGGTCCCGGTGCTTTTCGGGCCCGTCGATCCGGTCCTCGCCCTTCAGGGAATGAACTCGCTGCTCTTGGCCTATGCGCTGGGGGCGATGTTTCCGACCGTATGGCTCGGCCGCCGGCTGCTGATCCTCTGAAGCCGGGTCTTTCCAAGCGGGCGGGCCCCGTGCCACAACGCCTCGGATGACCACGCCCCGCCGACTCGTGCAGCCCGAACAGCGCGACGACGACATCGACACGTCGCTGCGTCCGCTCGTTCTCGAGGAATTCGTGGGTCAGGCGCAGGCCCGCGCCAATCTCCGCGTCTTCATCGAAGCGGCGAAGACGCGCGGAGACGCGCTCGACCACGTCCTCTTCGTCGGTCCGCCGGGCCTCGGCAAGACCACGCTGGCGCAGATCGTGGCCCGCGAGATGGGCGTCAATTTCCGCTCGACCTCGGGCCCGGTGATCGCGAAGGCGGGCGATCTCGCGGCGCAGCTGACCAATCTGGAAGAGCGCGACGTGCTCTTCATCGACGAGATCCACCGGCTCAATCCCTCCGTGGAGGAAATCCTCTATCCGGCGATGGAGGACTACCAGCTCGATCTCATCATCGGCGAAGGCCCCGCGGCCCGCTCGGTCAAGATCGACCTGCCGAAATTCACGCTCGTCGGCGCGACGACGCGCGCGGGCCTGCTGACGACGCCGCTCAGGGACCGGTTCGGCATCCCCGTGCGGCTGAATTTCTATACGGTCGACGAGCTCGAACTCATCGTGCGCCGGGGCTCGCGGGTGCTCGGCATTCCGATGACGGAAGAGGGCGCGAACGAGATCGCGCGTCGCGCACGCGGAACGCCCCGCATCGCCGGCCGCCTCTTGCGGCGCGTGCGCGATTTCGCGGTCGTGGACGGGGTCGAGGCGGTCACCCGCACGGTGGCCGATCGCGCGCTTTCGCTGCTCGATGTCGATCCGATCGGCCTCGACCTGATGGATCAGCGCTATCTGAAGCTCGTGGCGATCAATTTCGGCGGAGGCCCGGTCGGGATCGAGACGATCGCCGCCGCACTCTCCGAGCCGCGGGACGCCATCGAGGACATCATCGAGCCCTATCTGCTTCAGCAGGGCTTCCTGCAGCGGACGCCGCGCGGGCGGCTCCTCACGCCGCAGGCCTTCCGCCATCTCGGCCTCGCGGAACCTAAGCGGGAGGGCGGACAATTCGGCCTCTTCGCGGACGAGGAAGACCCGTCCTGATCCGCCGCCGCGGCGGATCGATCCGTAGACGGCGGCCGTAAGGCGCCCCCGAAAACAAAAACGGCCGCTTTCGACGAAAGCGGCCGTTCGAACTGCACCGGGGCAGGAAGCGTCACGCCACGTTGCGGGCGATCGACTTCAGCGTGTCCGAGACGCTCTTGAGGATGTTGGTGCGCAGATTGGACACCGCCGACCAAGTGTTCATCGCCATCTGCATCGAGAACATCTTCTCGGTATCCGAGAGGTTGGCGTTCTGCTCGATATTGCGGATGTCCGCTTCGATCTGCTGCATCTGCTGGTTGAGATAAGCCTGACGCCAGATCAGGTCGAAGCCGTCGCGCTTCACGAGATTCGTCCCGACATTGCTGTCGAACGTGTTCGTGAGGCCCGTGCTGTTCGGATTGGAATAGGAGGTGGTACCCCAGTATTCGACGGTGCCGGTAGCCATGGCGATGACCTCAGTTCTTTTGGTCTGAAACGGCGGTACGGAAGGCTTGGAGGACGAAACACGCCGCCTCGACGCCCTTGCGGAGTTTCTCGATATGCGCGTGCTCGGCCGGATGCGAAGTCTTGCGCATGTGCTCGACCAGCTCGTCCCGTGTCCGGGCCAGTCGAGACAGCGTCTCATCGATGACCGCCGCACCGCCGGGGCGGGACGCCGACTCCTCGATATTCGTCATTCCGAAATCGAACATGTTCATTGGTTACCACAACCGCAGACCGAGACAACGATGATCTTCATGCGGTTCGTTTCATCTCGAAAGCACATCGCGTACGCATGTAGACGCGAAGCTTCTGTCGATCATCGACTTGAACATCGCCGAAACGCTCGATCGGATGATGGCGGTCGGCCTCCTGCAAAGCGACCACGGCTTCCGAATAGCGTCCGTCCAGAAACAATGCCGCCGCGCGCGTGAAGAGAACATGCTCGGACCGGTCACCTGCTCCGTTCAGAAGATCGAGCCAGACGGACGCCTTCGCGTAATAGCCATGCTGCATGAGCACGAATACATGAAGACAGATATATGTCCGTAATCTTGGCTCCAACAACTCGTTTCGGGTCGAGCCCGGCATGACGTCGCGCCGCGTTTCGTTTGTTTCTGCTTGCCGATCATAGAACAACGGAACAACGAATCGGGTCAAGTCATGCGGATGAAACGAATCAAAGCCTGTCCAGCAATCCACAACAACAAATCAAATCGAGATCACAATTATTTTGATCACTCAGAATCTTGACTGAATTTCACGCCTGAGATTAAGGATTCATCAATCATAGTCGCTGAAGTCCGTCGCCTTTCGGCAATCCTGGGCGCGGCGGGAAAGGTGGGTCAGTCGGTGTCGCCGCGTTCGGGAGTTCTGCCGAACGTCCGTTCGCTCGGTCCATGCGATCGAGCCCGGAGCGATGTCGCGCGTTCGCACCCGAGGCTGCTCCCGACTCTGCAACTCCTTGTTGCGCTTTGCCTTTCTCTGTCGAGCGTCGGCTGCACGCGCCTCACCGAGGCGATCGACGACAGCAGGGTGATGCCGGCGACCGAGGAGATCATCCTCGCCGACGACGGCGGGGTGGCCGCGCCGCTTCGGCCCCGCCCCGGCACGATGCACGACAATTCCGCCGGCATTCCGAGCTTCGAAGGGGCGCTGCGCGCCGACGGATCCGATTCGGCGGGCGCCTACGGCTTCGGCGGGTCCGGCGCGCGGGGCGACTCGGGCTCGGCGCAGGTCGTCGACCTCAATTTCTCGAACACGCCCGTGCCCGAATTCCTCGACCGCGTTCTGCGCGGCGCGCTCGGGCTTAACTACATCGCGCCGGGCGACCTCCCCGGAGTCGTCAACTTCCGCACGACGACCCCCGTCGGCCGGGACCGGCTGCTCGCCGTCGTGCGGGACGTTTTGGCGCTCAACGGGCTGACGATCCGCGAGCTGAACGGCATTCATTACGTCGGGCCGCCCGCTTTGCTCCAGCAGCTCGCGACGATGGTGCAGACGAGCTCTTCCGTCGACGCCCGCATGCGCGTGATCCCCGTTCCGGGCGCCAATGCGAAGAAGGTCGCGGACTTCATCCGCCCGTTGCTGCCGCCCGATACCGCCGTGCTGCCCGCCCCCGGACAGGGCGTGCTCTATGTGATGGCCAATCCTGCGGAACTTGCCCAGATCGAAGGGCTGATCCGAACCGTTTCCGGCTCCGCGCTGGGCAACGACGTGGTGCGCATCGTCCCGCTGACGCGCAGCGAGCCCGAGCAGATCGCCGCCGAGATCCGCCAGCTCTACACCGAGCGGGGCGAGACGGATTTCAGCGTCATTCCGCTCGCGGGACGTCAGGCCCTCATGATCAGCTCTTCCGACAAGGGGCTGCTGGCAGGGATCGTCAAGCTCGTCGTGCGGCTGGACACCTCCGTCCGGTCGAGCTTCGAAGTCCGCGTGATCCCGCTCAGGACCATTCCCGCGCGGGTCGCGGCGGACCAGCTCACGGCGGTCTTCGGCGGCAAATCGAACGGCGGCGGACGGAGCGCTTCGGCCGGGGCCGCGCCGCGCCCGGACAATCCGGCACCGACCGGACGTTCCGGAGCAGGCGAAGGGACCGACCCCCTCAATATCAACAAGGCGATGCGCTTCACGCCTTCGGCACCCCGCATGTCGACGGATTCGGAAGGCGGATTGGTGGCGGAAACGGCGCCGCCGCGCGTGACCTTCTCCGATACGAGACGCTTCGCCGGGAACGGAAACGGCGGCGGGAGCGGAGGCGGCGGAGGAAGCAGCCGAGACGCCGAGCGATCCGGGCCGGTTGTGGTGTCCGGGGACGAAAATCTGACGATCACGGCGGACGAGCGGAACAATTCCCTGCTCGTTTATTCCGATTTTGCGACCTTCCAACGCATCAAGGACATCCTCGAAGCGATCGACGTGCCGCAGGCGCAGGTCGCGATCGAGGCCACGGTTCTCGAAGTGGAGCTGAACGATACGCTGCAATACGGGGTGAGCTGGTTCATCCAACACAACATCGCCGATGCGGGCGCCACGAACATCTATGCGGGCTCAGGACCGCGTTTCGCGCCCTCCTCGCAGGGCGGCGTGACCACCCTGCCCTCGGGCGACGGCCCGGGCGGCGCCATCACGCTGTCGGGTGTGGTGAAGGGCGTTCCGGTGAAGGCGGTGGTGCAGGTCCTTCAGGCGGTGACGAACGTCAAAATCATCTCGACGCCCTACCTGACCGTCGTCGACGGGCAGGAGGCTCGGTTGCAGATCGGTCAGGAAGTTCCGTTCGCGTCCGCCACGAACACGAACCAATACGGCCAGACCACGCAGACCGTTCAGGTCAAGAACACCGGCATCATTCTGCAGGTCCGGCCCAAGATCAACGGCGACAACAGCGTCAATCTCTCGGTCACGCAGGAGGTCAGCCAGGCCGACCGCAACGCCGACACGGGCACGCTGACGCCGACGATCAACACGCGCCGGATCACCTCCGACGTGCTGGCCTTCTCGGGCGGCACGGTCGCGCTCGGCGGCCTCATCCAGAACCGCCTGAACCGGACCACCTCCGGCGTCCCGGTCGTATCCAAGGTCCCGGTCGTGGGCGATCTTTTCAAGCAGACCACCGACAGCGTCACGAAGACGGAACTGATGATCCTGCTCACGCCCCGCGTCCTGCGGACGTCCGGCGAGATCTCGCAGATCACGCAGAAGCTCCGTCGGGAAATGACGCTGCGATGAACGCGCGAGGACCGGCAGCATCATGACGCCCGCCGCCGCGACGGATCAGTTGAGCCAGGTGATGATCCTGGTGCTCTATCTCTCGATGCCCACGATCCTGGTGGCGTCGGGCGTAGGGCTCATCGTCAGCCTGATCCAGGCGCTGACGCAGGTCCAGGAACAGACATTGCCCTTCGCGGTGAAGCTGATCGCGGTCGCCGCCACGCTCGCCGCCACCGCCGCCTTCACCGGCAGCGAGATGGTCGCCTACACGACCTCGGTCGTCGACAAGATCCCGAGGCTCGTCTCGCGGCCATGAGCGAAATCGTCGCTTTGGCCAAGAGCTACGAGTCGACGGTCATCTGGATCTTCGTCGTCGCCTCCCGGCTCTACGGCTTTCTTCTGACCACCTACGTGCTCCCCGCCAATGCGGTCGGCCGCCTCGTCAGGGCCGTGGTGGCGCTGGTCTTCGTGCTGCCGATGACGCATGCGGCCGTAGCGCCCGGGTCGATCCCGCCGAAGTTCGAATTCACGCTGATCGCCGTTCTCGCGGTCGAATATTTCAAGGGCTACATGCTCGGCTACGCGCTGGGCTGGATCTTCTGGGTGATGGAGGGCATCGGCAACGTCATCGACAACCAGCGCGGCGCGGCCATCGCCACCGCCGTGAACCCGCTGATGGGCCAGGAAGCCTCGCCGATCGCGATCCTCTTCTCGCAGGCGGTGACCGTCTATTTCTTCGCCATCGGCGGCATGTTCGTCTTCTTCAACGTCTTCTATCTCTCCTACGCGATCTTTCCGGCGGGTTCGTGGCTGCCGAACCTCGACATCCGGGCCGCGGGCGCCCTGATGACGATCTTCGCGCGGGCGATGGAACTTCTCGTCCTGATCGCGGCCCCGATCGTGCTCGTGATGTTCATCGCGGAATTCGCGCTGGCCATGGTCAGCCGCTTCGCGCCGCAGATCCAGGTCTTCATTCTGGCCATGCCCATCAAGAGCGCACTCGCCATCTTCATGATGGTCTTCTTCTTCCCCATCGCGCTCGATTTCGCGCTGCGCCCATCTTCGCGCTTCTACGCCGAAGCCGATCTCGCGGTCCGGCTGCTCGGGGGGGAACGTTCTTTCCGCGAAGTCCTGCCCGAACTGGCTCCGGGACGATGACATGAGCGAGAGCGGCGAAAAGACCGAACTCCCGACGCCGAAGAAGGAGCGCGACGCCCGCCAGAAAGGTCAGGTGGCGCGCAGCCAGGAGGTCGTGATCACGACCACGCTGTTCGGGCTCATCGCCTATGTCTGGTTCTCCTGGGACAGCGTGCTCGAACGGATGACGGTCGCCTTCGAAGTGCCCGCCTATCGCGACGGCAATTTCACGATGGTGGCCTATGCGCAACTGCAGGGGCTCTACGATCTGCTCGTCGTCGTCCTGCTGCCCATGCTGGCGCTGGTGATCTTCCTCGGCATCGCGTCGAATGTCGGACAGTTCGGCTTTCTGGTCGCGGGCGAGTCCGTGATGCCGAAGCTCGACAAGATCAGCCCGCTGGCGGGCTTCAAGCGGATCTTCTCTCTCAAGCATCTCGTCGAGACGCTCAAGAACATCATCAAGATCGTCTTTCTTTCGATCCTGCTGACCATCGCGCTCAAGGACAATATCGGCAGCCTTCTGCAGACCGTGCATTGCGGGCTGGGCTGCGTGAACGCGCTCGCGAGCCTGATGCTCGGCGACATCTTCCGCTATTCGGCCTTCGCCTTCCTCGTCATCGCGGGTGCGGACTACGCCTTCCAACGGCGCACGCACACCAAGAGCCTGATGATGACCAAGGACGAGGTGAAGCGGGAATACAAGGAGTCCGAGGGCGACCCGCACATCAAGGGCAAGCGGCGGCAGATCGCGCAGGAACTCGCGATGGGCGACGGCGGCATCGTCAAGAAGTCCTCGGCCGTCATCGTCAACCCGACGCATTATGCCGTCGCGCTTCTGTACGACCGCGAGCGCGTGCCGCTGCCCGTCGTCACGGCCAAGGGCGCGGACATGCAGGCGGCATGGATCCGCGGAGAAGCGGAGGCCGCGGGCGTTCCGATCTTCCGCAGCCCCGCTCTGGCGCGCCATCTCTTCGTCGATGCGGACGTGAACGAACCCGTGCCGGTCGAATTCTTCGAGGCGCTCGCGGAGATCCTCGTCTGGATCGAGAAGAACCGCTCCTCGCTCTATCAGGGCCGCCCGCTTCTGCACGGCGTCATCGAAGTCGAAACCTCGCTGGATCGGGCCCCGCCGCGATGATGCCCCTCCTCACCGCCCACGGAACCGCGAAGAACGGCCTAGACTTCGGAGCCTGCGCCGATGACCGCTGAAACCCTCGATGCGATCTATGCCGAGCGCCGCAAGACGCTGGAAGGCCTCCTGTCCGAGCAGAAATCGCGGATCGAGGATCGCCTCCACGATCTCGAATTCTTCCGGGTGACGGGCCGCGTCACCCGCGTCGTCGGTACCATCATCCATGCCGTCGTGCCGCGCATCCAGATCGGCGAGATCGTCGAGCTGCATACGCGCGGCACGGAGACCAGCATCTATGCCGAATGCGTCGGCTTCATCGAGAACGAGGCGCTTCTCGCCCCCATAGGCGAGACACAGGGCATCACCCCGGTCACGGAGGTCCGACGGACCGGCCGTGTGCAGGAAGTACCGGTCGGCCCGGACCTTTTGGGTCGCGTCATCGACGGGCTCGGGCAGTTCATCGACGGATCCGACCGGCCGTTCCGACCCGTCGCGTGGCGGCCCGTCTATGCCGATCCGCCGAACCCGATGACGCGCCGGATCATCAAGGATCCGATCCCGATGGGCTTGCGCGTGCTCGACGGCATGCTGACCGTCGGCGAAGGCCAGCGCATGGGCATCTTCGCCGCCGCGGGCGGCGGCAAGTCGACGCTGCTGTCGATGCTGGTGAAGGGGTGCGAGGCCGACATCGTCATCATGGCGCTGATCGGCGAACGCGGCCGCGAAGTGCGGGAATTCATCGAGCACGATCTCGGCCCGGACGGCATGGCGAAATGCATCATCGTATGCGCCACTTCCGACCGCAGCTCGATGGAGCGCATGAAGGCCGCCTTCATCGCCACCGCGATCGCCGAGCATTTCCGAGATCAGGGCAAGAAGGTCCTGTTCCTGATGGACTCCGTCACGCGTTTCGCCCGCGCGCTGCGCGAGATCGGCCTCGCCGCCGGCGAACCCCCGACCCGCCGCGGCTTCCCGCCCTCGGTCTTCTCGAACCTTCCGAAGCTGATGGAACGCGTCGGGATGAACGACAAGGGGTCGATCACCGCCTTCTACACGGTGCTCGTCGAAGGCGACGACATGACCGAGCCGGTGGCGGACGAGACCCGCTCGATCCTTGACGGACACATCATCCTGTCCCGCAAGCTCGCGGCCTCGAACCATTATCCCGCTATCGACGTGACGGCATCGAAAAGCCGCGTCATGGACAAGGTCGTCTCCGATCAGCACAAGAAAATGGCGGGCCAGGTCAATTCGTGGATCGCCGCCTACAATGACATCGAACTCCTGATCCAAGTCGGAGAATACAAGCCCGGAGGAGATCCCGCCCTCGATCTTGCGGTGTCGAAGCACAAGGCGATCAAGGAATTTCTCTGTCAAAGAACCAATGAGTTCAATACATTCGACGAAACCCTCGCTCGACTCGAAGAACTGACCCGTTGATTCGGAAGATCGCCCGCCTTCTCAAGATCAAGGACATGCGCGAGCAGGAGGCTCTCCGGCTGGTGCAGGTGAAGCGTCGCGCCTTGCGGGAAGCCGAGGCGGAACTGGACCGGGCCGTCGAGATCCGCGACGAAAGCGTGCGGAGCTATCCCGAGCGCGAACAGGCCGTCTACGACACGGTGATGGGCCGCATCGTCGCGCAGGATGCCGTCGAGGACATGAAGGCCGGGCTCGTCCGGCTGGCCGAAACTCATCAGGAAGTCGTCGACGAAGTCACGCGCATGGAGCACGTCGTCGCGCGCTTCAGGCGCGAACTCTCCGATGCGCGCGAGGCCCATGCCGCGGCGGTCCGGGCCAAGGAGAAATACGTCTTCCTCCACGGCCATGTACGCGACCTCATGCTGGCAGAGGCCGAGGCGCGGGAAGAGGGCGAGGTCGAGGAACTCTTCGCCAAGCCGATGCGGACGCCCGACGGGGATGCGGCTCATGGTTCATGAGATCCGCGGAACGGATCCGCGCGGTCCCCGCGCGGCGGGCGCGGACGGCGGGTCTTCGACCTCCGGCGCCGCAGCCTCGGGACGCAACGGCGTGCAGGCCGGCCTCTCCGGACGGCACGGCTCGCAGTGGAGCGGAACGGATTTCGAACGTCGCCGCGCGATGCTCGAACGCATGATCGCGGCACGGGCGGAAAACGGCGACGAGCACCCGCGCCCGACCGGCCGCGACGCGGAGCCGGGCGAGCGCGGCCGAGAGGATGGGTTCGAGCATCGCTTCGCCCCGCACGCTTTCCCGCTTCAGGATCCGGGCGGCCTCTCGGACGCCCGCCCCGTGGGCGACGACGCATCGCAGCTGCCGGCAACGGCGCGGACCGGCGTGGCCGCCATCGAACGTCTCGTCCGTGATTTCAATCTGCGGGATCCGTTGCTCGCCGCTCGCTCGGTCTCCTGCCGCCTCGATTTCGGCGATGCTCTCCCGATCACCGCCTCCTTGAGCGGAGACGCGCGCGACATCGAGATCCGTTTCGACGTCACGGCCGAGACCTTCGCCCTGCGGACCGGCTGCCCCGTGGGCCTCATGGCCGAGGCTCTCCGCGCGCGCTTCGGCGACCTTCGGATCCGCATCGTCTTCGCGTCGGCCGCCGACGACCGGCGCCATGAGGAGGACGAGGCATGACCGAAGGTCTCGACCCCTTGCCCCGGATCCGGCTGCGCGCCGCCGACGCCGACACCCTGAACGCGGTCCTTTCACGCTTCGCCGAGCCGCAACCGCTCTCGGAAGCGCTCGCTCTCCGGATCCGCGCCTCCGACCGCGCGTGGTCGACGACGGATGTCGACCTGATGAGGATCGGCGGCGCCACGCTCGCCTATGAATGGCTCGCGCTGCCTCCGGATCTCCCGCAGGGCCTGCAGCTGCCGCCCGACCGGCTGTTCTCGCTGCCGCGCGCGGTGCGTCCGCTGATGAGCGCGCTCATGCTCCTCAGGGCCGCCGCCGCATGGCCGGGCCCGGTCCCGGAACATGCAGGCACCCGCCCCGCATCACGCCTCGTCGACCATATAGGGCTGGTCCTCGACTTCTCCCGGGACGGCGCGCCCGCCGGATCTCTGCTGGTCGCGGGCACGCGGTCCGACCTCGTCGCGCTTGCCCGCGCCGCCGGCCCGACATTGACCGGACCGCCCGCGCCCGATCCGGAGGTCATGGTGGAAGTCCTGCCCCGCATCGCCTCGCTGACCGTCACCGTCGCGGAAGCCGAAGCGCTTTCCACGGGCGACGTCGTGCTTCTCGGCCCTCTCGCGGGTCCGTTCGACGCGCTGCGCATCGGCGAGAAGGTCTACCCGGTCCGCGGCACGGAAGACGGCGGCCTCATTCTGGATACGCACTCATGACGCAAGACGAAACGCCTTCCGAAGCGCATCCGGCGCCGGACGCGGGAGATGCGGCGAGCGCCCCGGCCCAGGCCGGGGTCACGCATGCCCCCGTCGCTGCCGGCGAGCTGCTGGTGACGCTCGAATTCCATCTGCCCGGGAAGACGGTGTCTTTGGCGGAAGTCGCGGCCTGGACCGAAGGCGGTCTCGTCACGCTCCCGGAAACGGAGCCTGCGGAAAACCTCGTCGTGACGGTCCGCAACGGGGACCGCGTGATCGCCGAAGGGCACCTCGTGCGCCTCGACGATCGTTTCGGCGTCCGCATCGACCGGACATTCGTCCGGCGCTGAGCCGGGCGATCACGCGGCGCAACCGGTGGCGACATGATCGAACCGCTCAATCTCATCCTGGCCCTCGCCGCCGCGGCCCTCGTGCCGTTCATGGCGATCGCCGCGAGTTCCTTCCTGAAGATCGCCATCGTCCTGATGCTGATCCGCAACGCGATCGGCACGCAGCAGACGCCGCCCAACGTCGCGCTGAACGCGGTGGCCATGATCATCTCGATCTTCGTCATGGCGCCCGTGATCCGAGAGGCCTGGGCCGCCGCTTCGGCCGTGCCCGGCCGCGGCTTCGGCGTCGCGGATGCGGAGGCGGTCTACAACGCCGCCATGCCCCCGGTCCTCGCCTTCCTGAAGAAGAACGCGGGCCAGCGGGAGCTGCAATATTTCTTCGAAACGGCGACCGTTCTCTGGCCGCAATCGATGCGCGACACGATCGGTCCGGACAATATCCTGATCGTCCTGCCTGCCTTCACGCTGACGGAACTGCGCGAAGCCTTCGAAATAGGATTCCTGATCTATCTCCCCTTCATCGCCATCGATCTGATCGTATCGAACATCCTTCTCGCGATGGGAATGATGATGGTCAGCCCCCTGACGATCTCGCTTCCGTTCAAACTTCTGCTCTTCGTCATGGTCGACGGCTGGTCGAAACTGACGTTGGCGGTCGTAAAGACCTACATCTGACCAATCAATGTCGGTTTTCTTCTTGTGTTCACCGGATGTGCTGGAACGCACATTCGATTGACACCAGTCGGCTCTAAGAGAACATTTATCGAAACGGAAACGACATCGATCGTCATGCCGATATCTCTTCGAGACGCGCAAGACGAAGGCCAATACGGAGCGAACGGCACATGACCGGACTTCTCGACGATTTCAATCCGAAGGCGAACCCGATCTTCGCGCGCAGCGATTGGCGCGAGATCATCAAGGACTCCCTCGACCGCTTCGGCATCAAGAACGAAGCCCTCATCGACAGCGTCATCGAATCCGGCGGATCGATGGGCGCGGTTCTCGGCCTCGGCCCCGAACACGTGGCGGCGCTGGTGCAGCTGGGAACCGAGCATCTGGCGAAGGGCCGCAACGACGACGCGCTCAACGCCTTCGGCTTCGCCTCGCTGCTCGATCCGATGGATCACCGGCCGTATTTCGGCCTGGGCTCGGTCATGCAGGTGAAGGGCGACCTCAAGACGGCGGCCCAGAATTACATCATGGCCATGACGCTCGAGCCGACCTTCCCCTTCGGCTATGTGCGCCTCGGCGAGTGCCACATGGCCAACAAGGAATTCGACCGCGCGAAGGAGTGCTTCGAGACCGCGAAGAAGATCGCGGCGGGGCGGCCCGACGCCAAGCAGGTGAACGCACAGGCCGACCGCATGCTCGCGGTCCTCGCCGTGAAGAACTGAGCGCAGAGGCGCTTCTCACAGGACCAGGTTCGCTTTCAGAGAAAAGCGAGGAGATTTCAAATGACCACCGTCAGCGGCAATGCGCCCACCACGCCCGTCCCCCCTCCTTCGACCCCCGAAACCGAAGGCACCGAAGGCACCAAGAAGACCGAAACGACCACCGGCGGCGGCGTCACCAACACGGACGGGACGACCGTTCCGGACACCTCAGCCACGAACAAGGCAGCGGGCGACGCCATGCTTTCGGCGGTGCTCGAAGGTCTCACCTCCCTGCTGATGGGTCAGGTCAAGTCGCCCAAGGACCTCGAGGTTCTGGTCGCCGAAGTCGTCGGCAAGATCAAGGATCAGCTCGAGAAGACGCAGGAAGGCAAGATCAAGACCGAAACGAACAACCAGCGGGCGATCAACGAGACCAAACTCAAGACGATCGAAGACAGCCTGAAGAAGCTCGAAGAATCGGGCGCCCTGAAGGATGCCAACGGCATCATGGGGTGGTTCAAGACCGCGCTCAGCTTCCTGTCTTCGGTCATCCAGATCGGCGTCGGCATCGCCATGGTGGCGAGCGGCAATCCGCTCGGCTTCTTCCTCATCGCCAAGGGCGGGCTCGACCTTCTCGGCGCCGTGGACAGCACCTTGAAACAGGCGACCGGCCACGGGATCGCGGGCAACATCGCGAAGGCCTTCGGCGCGAGCGACGACGCCGCCATGTGGGCCGATGTCGGCTTCTCGGCCACGCTGGCCGTGGCCACGATCGTCGTCAGCATCGTCTCGATGCGGGTGGACGGTGCGGCCGAAGCGATGGCCTCGGGCGCCAAGATGGTGGCAGACATCGAGGGCATCGTGACGGGTATCGCGGCGTCGGGCCTCGACATCGCCTCCGCCATCAACAGCTACCGCGCCGCGGAAAAGCAGGGCGACGCCACGAAGATGCAGGCCGAAAAGGCCAAGCTCGACGCGTTGCTCAGCCAGTTCGGCGGCGAACTGACCACGGCTCTCGAAAAGATGGGCAAAGCCGGCGAGAACTTCATGGCGATGCTTCAGCAGCTCATGGAGTCCGTGAACTCACGTTCGACCACCATCGACAACCAGAACTTCCGGGCCTGAGGAGCGTCCCATGTCCAGCGTCGATTTCAAGAATAACGCCACTCCGACGACCTACACTCCGGCCCCCGGCACGGATGCGACGGAGGAAACCAACCGGACCGAGACGACCGGTGCCGGCCAGGGAGCAGGCGGCGCCGGCTCCGTGCCGCCCGCGAGCGACGACACGAACCCGGGTTCGGTCCCCCCGGGTGCCGCCCCGAGCGAAGATCCTCTCACGGACGGGGACCTTCAGGCCTTCTACGGCATCGACGACTCGGTCTGGGCCCAGATCACGCCGCGTGACAAGGAAGTCATGATGAAGGCGATGGTTCAGATCGTGAACCAGATGTCGAAGCAGGCGACCGACGACATCATCCTGAACGCCGCATCGGCTCAGACGGCGAACATCGCGCAGGCCGGAGAACTCGATACGGCGGCCAAGAAGGTGTTGACGCAGGGCATCATCTCCCTCGTCGCGGGCGCCGGGCTGGGGCTCGTCGGCGGCGCCATGCAGGGCGTCAGCGCATTCAAGCTCGCCAAGTCGAGCGCCGGCGAGACGCTGAAGTCCTTCAATGCCGAATTGAAGAGCATGAACAAGGCCGCCAACGAGGCCGCGACCAAGACCGCGACCAACATCAAGGAAATGTCGGCCGAGATGAAGACGCTGTCCGACAAGGCGGCGAGCGGAACCTTGAAGGCGGCCGACATCGACGCCTTCAAAGCGAAATACGGCGACCAGCTCCAGAAGGTCATCGGGCCGGAGAACTACAAGAAGTTCACGGACACTTTGGACAAGGCGTCCGCCAACGGCCTCGGCCTCGCGGCTCAGGACGTCGCGAAGGAGGCGTTCCAGGACGCGCAGCGGCAGACGGCGGTCGGCACGAAGAAGGCCGTCAAGGAAGCCAAGGCCGAAGCGCGCAAGACCTTCATCGAAAACAGCCCGTCTCTGAAGCAGGCGACGGCTCAGATGGACCACATGATGGCTCCGCTGAAAAAGTACGACGCGATCGGCACCATCGCCGGCGCAGGCGAAAAGTCGCTCAATGCGGGCGGCACGATCGCGGCTTCGGAATCGCAGGCCGCGCAGGCCGACGCCGCTCGCGAACAGGCGAAGGCCCAGCAGTCCACCGCCCAGAAGGACGTGGTCACCGAGGTAAAGCGCGGGATCGACGCCTTCATCCAGAAGCTGATCGAGTTCCTCGATCGCGCCGGTCAGGTCAAGGCGGACGAAATGGGCGCCGTGACCCGCGGCAAGTAAGCGAAGGAAGCACGCCGTGCAGGACGCGACCGCGTCTCTCTGGAAGAACGCCTTGGGAAGGCTCTGGACCCGGCTGAAGCTGGGTCCGCTGCCCGAGGGCGGTCGCGACGACCGATGGAACATCGCCATCGACGGACGGACCGTGACCTTGCGGCCGACGTCCGACGAGCGAGGCCTGATCGTTGCGGTGGAAGCCATGCGCTTCGACGGCGAGGAAGCTTTGTCCGAGATCCCGGCGGTACTGCGCCGCGATCTCGGATTCCTGCACGGAGCGGCAGGCGGCCTGAGGCTCGCGACCGACGAGCGGGGCGCAGCCCTTCTCGCTGAGGATACCGTTCCCGCAGACGCGGGGGACGCCGACGTCGACCGGGTGATCGAGAATCTGCTCGAGCGAGCCGCCTTCCACGCCGCCGCGGCACGGCGGACGGTCGCAGTCCCGCGCCCCGCACCCCGCGGCGGTTTTTCGCGCGATGACGTCGCCGACATCATTTTCAGGCCCTGACGGGCGAAAGGATCGATCATGGAACTGAACAAGGAAGCGCTCGAGGCGATGGTCGCGTCCGCGGCGCAGGGCATGACGCCGGAACGCGCGGCCGAGTTTTCGGGCAAGATCTACGCGGTCGGCCTCGCGGCGGCCGCCGATCTCTACCGCCGCAAGCGGTTCGCAGAGGCCGTCGAGGTCTATGCCCAGCTGATCGAGATGCGTCCGGGGCGGATGGAGGCGCTGATCGGTCTGGGCCAATGCATGCTGGATCTCGAAGATCCGTTCCGGGCCTTCGAGGTCGCGGGCAACATCACGGCCATCGACCCTGAAAATGCGTCCGGCTGGCTGATCGCGGGCAAGGCGCAATACATGCTCGGCTCGATCGACACCGCGCTCGACGATTTCATCACCGCGGAAGACTGCGCGCGCGAAAGCGGGCAGTCCGATCTCCTCAAGGAGATCACGCGTTTCCGGGCCGTCGCGGAAACGAAGCTCGCGGCCGCAGGCGCCCGGAATGCCTGAGGGCGCGACCGGCAAACCGGCGCTAGGCCTCGACCCGGCCGAACTCGCGCAGTTCGAGACGGCCTTCGTGGCCTTCGCGGACGGGATAGGGCTGCGCGGGGCCGAGATCCATGCCGGTCTGATGAAGGGACTGACCATCGGCGAGACCCTCGGCATCACCCCGGAGCGGCTCGAAGCGATCTACGCGCTCGCCTCGCGTCATCTGGCGGCCGGCCATCATGAGAAGGCCCGACGCCTTTTCGGGGCGCTGGCCCTCTTCGCTCCAGACGCGCATGCACACTGGTTCGGGCTCGCGCTCGCCGAACGCGCCGCCGGCCGCCCAGAACGCGCCGCAGCCGTCCTGAAGACCGTGGAACGTCTGCGGCCGGATTGGGCGCCGCTGCATTTCCAGAGGCTCGAACTCGCCGTCGAACGCGGGGATCGTGCCGGCGCGCGCGACGCATTGCGGAGTTTCCGCACCGCCTCGGCCGAGGACGTCACGGATTATATGCGCGGCCGCATCGCGAAGATCGCACCGGCCCTCGAAGGCAAGGCGGCGGACCGCAAAAATGGCTGAGCCGCCCGCCGGACCGCTCGCCGCACGGTTCGAACTCGTCATGTCGGAGCTGCTGGCCCGGCAGGCCGCGGCCCTGAACGAGTCCGAAAGCCCCGGCGCCGTGCGGACGGACAGCGCTGCGACGCCGACGACACGGACCGACGCGACGCCGACGCTTCCGCCGGTCCGAACCCCGCTTGCAGGCCCCCCCGCACCGCGCCCCCTCGATCTCGGCTTGCCCGCCTCCTTTACGCTTGCCGCTCCCGCACCTGCTCCGGACGAGGGATCGGTCGCGACGGCGACCGGCACGGACAAATCCGCCGCATTCGCCGCCGCCGAACCGGGGCCCTCTTCCGGACGGACGGGCGGCCCGCCTGCCCCGGCCGGGACCGGAGGAATGCAGAAGCCGTTTCCGTCGCCTGCGGCGGCCGGAAACGCCGAAGCACGCATGATCCTCGACCTCGCGCGCGCTCTTCAGCCCGGCACGACGCCAGCCCCCCCGGAGCAGAAAACTCCGGCCGCCCGCTTTCGGGCAGAGGACGCGCGCACCGACCTGCCTCGCGATGCCGAAACCGTCGACGCGCCGATCCCGGATCCGGTGCGACGGGCTGCGGCATCCGCCCTGCGGGCCCTCGCAACGTCGCGTACGGAGGCAGCGGATCTGCGTGCGCCGGACACGTCCGGCCCCGAGCCGGAAAGCGCGATCCGACCGCAGGGACGGTTCGCGACCGAAATCGCGGCACAGCGACCCGCGACTGCGGAGACCCTGCCGAAGCTCGATCCGGCGGGGCTCGCGCTCGAACTCGCGCTCATGGTCAATGCGGAGATGCACAAGGGCTGGCCCGCCGAGCGCTTTCTCCCGCTGCTCGAAAAGCCCCGCCCACCCGCAAAGGCGATCGATCTTGAAGAAGAACCCGCCGAAGACGAGAGCGGCGAGGACGATGACGAAGAGAGATCGGCCGGATATGAGGCGCTGCTCGCTTATATAAGCGAACATGCGGCAAGCAGACGCCTCAAAAGGACTCTATTTTTCGCGCTCGGATGCTACTGTGCGCTGCTCAACACGCTCGCGTCGGAAATTCTTGAATACTTCGCCGATGAAGTCGACGAAGAGATCGGGAAGACACATGATCGCGCGTGAACGAGTCGGTATCGCCTGCGGGGCGGACGGGGGCGGACGGTGACCAGCGGCATTCAGGACGTATCGGGCTCGGCCGCCGTCACGGCCCTCGCCTACGAACTCTTGACGACCACCTCGACCGCGGCGCCCGCCGCGCTCGCGGAGAACGGCGTCGTCACCGGCGCGGATTACGCGGGCATCTTCCGCACGACCCGGAACTTCGAAAATCTCGGCCTGCCCGCGGTGGACGGCTCGATGGACGACGGGCGAATCCGCGCCACGCTCATCGACATCGTCGACGCCATCGACGCGTCCGCGGCCGAACGTCTCCGCAACCGAGCGGCATCGGAGCGGGCGGGCTACGCCCTCATGCTGCTCCGCCTGGAGGACGTCGGCACGGGTGCGGACGCCGCCACGTCGGCCGCGACCGATTTCTCCGCGGCCGTCGCCGCCGACGCCACCAATCCAGCCTTCACCTACGGAACGGTCACCGACGCCTCGACGGCCGCCGAAATACAGGCGATCCGCGACCTCACCGCAGAGGCGCTCGCGCAGGCGCAGACCGATCTCGCGACAGAGAATGCCGCGACCACGCCGGACCAGACCCGAATCGACGGGCTGACTGCCACGATCGCCTCGCTCGACGCCGAGATCGTGCGGCTCGACGGCCTGTCCTCCCTCGCCACGGCCAAGGAGACGGCAGACTCGTCCTTCTTCGGCGCGATCTTCAATTTCTTCAGCTCGCTCGTCTCTTTCGTCGTCCAGCTCTTCAGCGGCGGCGACGATCTGACCGACGTCGATCCGAACGATCTTCTGCGCGCCGACGGTCCGGTCGATCAGGCCTTCGATCAGCTGACCGAAGTCGCCCGCAAGGGCGATGACGACCTGCTCGCGGCGATGCTGGAAAATGTGGACCGGCGCGCCTTGCTGGAACAGGTGCGCGAGCGCCTGCGCACCGCGCGCGCCGAGGGCCGCACGGAAGTCGATCTCGGCCCGCTGATCATGCAGTTCGCGATACGCTTCACCGTCGAGGCATCCGAAGGGCCGGCCCCGAGCCCGATCCGCGTTCCGGACATGCGCACCGCGGCGCTCGAACCGCTGCGCCCCGGCAGCAACGCGCCCGTCCGGCCGAACGGCCCTGCACCCTCGCAGCAGCCGCGCAACGGCGCGGCACGGGCCGACGCGGATGCGGGCCTCTTTCCCTCGATTCCCGAAGCGGTCTTCGCCGTGCCCGGCGCGCGTCCCTCGGACGCCCCGGTGCGGACCGAAAGGCCCGCGGAGGTCGGCGCCGGCGTCACGGGCACGGCCACCGTCGGGGCTGCGGATGCGGCCGCTCCGGGCGTGCTCGGTTTCGGCGCGCGAGACGGCGCGATCGTCGCCGATCCGCTGCTCTTCGACTCGATCGAGCAGGGCATCCTTACGGCGGACGAGCTCGCTTCGGTGCTCGAAGAACTCGGCGAAGAGCCGTTCCTGCAGGCCGATCGGGCCTTGCCGGACGACATGGGCGAGGCGTTGCGGCGCCGTGCGGCCGAAGCGCTGGCCGCGCTGATCGAAAGCGCGATCGCGATCAGCGATGCGGCGGAAGACGCGGCCCGGATGCGCTCCGAGGAGCTGCGCGCGGATCCGGTCCGCGTCAGGCTCGAGCTCTGAGCGAGGCGGCCGGACCGCATGGACGGGGAGACGACGTGCAGAACTTCCTGAGAATGGTTTCGGGTCGGAACGACATCGTTCTGGCCGTCCTGCTCGTCTGTATCGTCTTCATGATGATCCTGCCGCTGCCGATCCTGATGGTCGACGCGCTGATCGCGGTCAATCTCGCGCTTTCGGCCGTGCTGCTGATGGCGGCGATGTATCTCAACGACGTCACCAAGCTGTCGGCCTTCCCGTCGATCCTGCTGCTGACGACGCTGTTCCGGCTGGCGCTGGCGATCTCGACCACGCGCCTGATCCTCATTCAGGCGAATGCCGGCTCGATCATCGAGACCTTCGGCAATTTCGTGATCGGCGGGAATCTCGTCGTCGGCCTCGTGGTCTTCCTCATCCTGACCATCGTCAACTTCATGGTCATCACGAAGGGCTCGGAGCGCGTCGCGGAAGTGTCCGCCCGCTTCTCGCTCGACTCGCTGCCCGGCAAGCAGATGTCGATCGATTCCGACATGCGCGCCGGCATGATCGAACTCGACGAGGCCAAGCGCCGCCGCAACAAGCTGGAAAAGGAAAGCCAGCTCTTCGGCGCCATGGACGGCGCGATGAAGTTCGTGAAGGGCGACGCCATCGCGGGCCTCATCATCATCGCCGTCAACATGATCGGCGGCATCACCATCGGCACCATGCAGCGCGGCATGACCGTGGGAGATGCGGCGCGGCGTTACGTGCTGCTGACCATCGGCGACGGCCTCGTGCAGCAGATCCCGGCGCTGTTCGTCTCGATCACGGCGGGCTTCATCGTCACCCGCGTCGCCTCCGAGGAGAACAAGGACCTCGGCAGCGACATCGGCGCCCAGCTCATCGACGAGCCCAAGGCGCTGATGATCACGGCGGGCATCATGGCGATCTTCGCCGTCATCCCGGGCTTCCCCGCGCCGGTCTTCGGCTTTCTGGCCATCCTGTTCGCCGTCGGCGGCTACTTCATCCTGAAGAACCGCAGTTCGGCGGCCGGCGACAAGAAATCGCGCGAGATGCCGTCGCTCGCACCCGCCATCGCGCCCGCGGGCACCATCCCCGCCTTCCCCGACGAGTCGGAAGGCGAGCAGGAAGCGCCCGTCGAACCCGTGACCTTCGCCCTCACCGTCCCGGTGATCCTCGACGTGGCCGCCTCGATGCGGAACCACATCAAGCCCACCCGCCTCGACCGCGAGATCGCGAAGCTCAGGCGCGCGCTCTATTTCGACCTCGGCGTCCCGTTCCCGGGCATCAATCTCCGTCTCAACGAGAACCTGAAAGAGGGCGAATACCGGATCCTCGTCAACGAGATCCCGATCGCGAGCGGCACCTGCCGGCCCGGTTACGTGATCGTGCGCGAGAGCGAAGCCAACCTGAACCTCTTCGACGTCCCCTTCGAGCGGGGCGAGGACTTCCTGCCGATCACCAAGAGCCTCTGGGTCTCGGAAAAGCAGCTCGTACTGCTGCAAAAGGCCGGTCTGCAGCATCTGAACATGACCGGCATCCTCACCTACCATCTCGGCCATGTGCTGAAGGCCCACGCGGCCAAGTTCGTCGGGATCCAGGAGACGATGTATCTGATGAATCAGATGCAGAAGAACTTCGGGGAACTGGTGAAGGAGGTCACCCGGACACTGCCGATCATCACGATCACCGACATCATGCAGCGTCTGGTCGGCGAAGACGTGTCGATCCGCGACATGCGCACGATCCTCGAGGCGCTCGTGGAATGGGGCCAGCGCGAGAAGGATCCGATCATCCTGACCGAGCATGTCCGCGGGGCGCTCGGCAACTACATCACCTACAAGTTCTCGGCCGGACAGAACGTGATCCCCGCCTACCTCCTCGCCAAGGAGGTGGAGGACGAGATCCGCGGCGCGGTGCGCCAGACCTCCGGCTCGTCCTACCTCGCCCTCTCGCCCGACGTTCACCGCAACATCATCGCCGCGATGAAGGAGACGATCGGCGAGGTCGCGGCGCACACCGTCCGGCCGGTGCTGATGGCGCCGATGGACATCCGTCGCTTCACGCGGCGCATCATCGAGCGTGATTTTTCCGATCTGCCGGTGCTGTCCTATCAAGAGCTCGCAGCAAGCGCGAACATCCAGCCGCTCGACCGCATCCGCCTCAGGAAATAGCGCCCGATGAGCATGGACGCCGTTTCGAGACCCGGGCCCGAAAGCGGCGGCATCGCCGCTCCGATAGGCCTGCTCTGCGCGCTCGCCGCGGCCCATATCCTCCTCTCCGCGCCCGATCTTCTCGGCCGCGCGGCTGCGGCGGGCCTCGCTGCGGTCTTCATCCTGTCCGTGCTTCTGCCTCGCCGCCGCGAGCTTTGCGCCGCCGCGGCCGCGCTGCTCGCAGCGACCGCGGTGGTCGATCACGTGATCGCTCCCTTTCTCGCAGGCCCCGGCAACCTGATGAGCGTCGTCGGCGCGCGGCTCGTATGGCCGAGCGTACTGATGAGCGTCGTCGCAGGTGCGCTCCTGCAACTGCTCGAGAAACTGCGCGAGATGCGCGGGCGGCCGCGTTCGCCGTGGATCTTCCTGGCGTCCTGCATCGGCTACGGGGCGGGCCTCGTCCTGTTGATGGAAGCGGGTCTCGCCGCACTCGGGCCGACCGTTCCCGGCTCGACCGCGGGCGTGATCCTGCACGCTCTCGCAGCCGACACCGCGATCCATCTGCTGCTGCTCGTCCTCTGGTTCGGACTGAGCCTTCGGGCCGTCGATCTGCATCTCGCCCTGGCCCGAGGCACGGAGACCGCGGATGCCGCGCCGACGCTCGCCAAGCGTCGCCAGATCGAGGCTCTGGCGCGGCTGCTGCCGATGCTCGGCTTTCTCGGAACGGTGATCGGATTGGCGGGCGCGATCGGGGCCATGTCGGCTACCATGGGCGACGGCTCCTTCGGCCGGGCATCGTTGGACGCGCTGTTCCGCAATCTGGCTCTGAAGTTCGAGACCTCGCTGCTCGGGCTGGCTGCCGCCATCGTGACGGGCCTTCTGATGTCGGCCGTCGACGGCCTGCAGGACCGGGCATCGGACGCGACGACGGACCGATGATGCGGCCCGGTGCGCACCATGAAGGCCAGGAAGGCTTTCTAGGGGACCTTTTCCTCAATCTGGCGGCCGTCGTGATCTTCGCCATCGCCGTCGTGGCGGTGGAGCGTCACCTCCTGTCCCCGGGGCGGGATGCCGCATCCGCACAAGGCGGCCCCGTCTTCCGCCTCTGCGGCGACCTCGTCGCGATGGAGGACGGCCCCGCGATGCGCGCGGAAACGCTTCTCGACTCCGATTTCGCCCGCGATGCGGTGGCGGGCTCGGCCTCGGCGCCCGTGCTGCTCATCGGGGCCGGAGCGGACGACGCCGCCTTTCTCCTCGCCGCACATCTCGCACGTCTCGGCCGGACGGAGCTCGTCTTCGCGGAGGGCGGATGCCGCGTCACGCGCGACCGATCATGACGGACGAGTCCCGGAGCATCTTCGCCGCCGACATGGCGGCCAATCTGCTCGCCGCCTTCCTGCTGATCCTTGCGCTGATGCCCTATGCGGAACGGGCGGAGCCCGAAGCGCCCCCCACGGTCGCGATGACGGTGACGAGCGGCCGTGCCTTCGTGGACGCGCTGCATCGGCGCGCCGTGGAAGGCGCCGGACCGGGCTCATCCTTCGAAATCCGGCATGAACGGGATATCGCTGCCGCATGCGGCCCCACGTCGGGCGCCGCGCCCGTTCTGCTCGTTCTGAAGGCCGAACTCCTTCCCGCGATCGCGCGCGGCGGATGCCGCACGCGCGCCGCCGCGCAGATCCTGATCGTCCCTTCCGCGCTCAAAGCTGCCGACGGAGACTGGAGTCCCGCAATGCGTCGGCTCCTCGCCGCTCCGGAAGACCCGGACGCCTTCCGTCGCCGTCTGCTGGCCCTTCTGCAGGGCGGCCCCGGCGCTTCGGGCGAGGCCGGTGTACCGCCGCGTGCGCTCGCGCATCTCCTGAGCATCGGCGAAGCGTTAAGGCGTTGGGGGGACTTCATCACCGCCGCGGTGATGCTTATTCTTCTGGTTCGGGTGAGGACCGCCCGGGAGCGAGGCTCGACATGAACGATCGATCCATCCAGCGCACGTCGACGCAGCCGGTGCCTCCGGCGCAGGAATTCGCAGCGTCGACCGATGCGACCGTCATCGGCGGGCCGCGGGACGTCCAGCGCCTGAACCGCGACGCCGAGACCGAAGCGGCGGCTCGAACGGACGAGCGGATGAAGATCACCGAGCTGCGGAGAAACGATCCGCCGCAAGTCCTTGCCGATTTCGTCGATCCCGGGTCGGGAACGCGCGGCGGCGCCTGATCCTCAGCCGCGGTAAAGGGCGGTCATCGCCGCGCGGATCTCGTCGTCCATCGCCATGTCCTGCGTGAGCATGTCGGCGGCACGCAGCGCCTTGAGGCCGAGCGCGGGGTCGCCCGCCCGCGAAGCGTCCTGCAGGACGGCGAGCAGGCGCTCCTTGGTCTCGGCCATCACGCGCGGCTGGAGAAGCGCGGCGTCGAGATTGTCGGGCGCGGTCATCATCGGAATCCGCTCGTCGAGGCTCGGCGGCCGCAGGATCTCGTCGAGCGGCGAGATCTCCGGCACGAATTGCGGTGCGAGTTCGCCTTCGGTCGGCAGATGCGTCTCGTCGACGGTCCGCCACCGGGAGATGCTTTCGACGCCGACGTCGAAACCGCGGACCTTCATACGTCACCTGCCGAAAGCACGTCGTAGATCATTTCCAGCATGCGGCCGTTGGCGCGCGTCGCGAGGTCCGAATGCTTGTTGCGCTCGGCCTCGGTCTTGTTGAGGCGATTGGTCTTCATCTGCGTGTCGTCGGAGATGATCTGGATCTGATCGATCAGATTGGAGCCGAAGCCGTCCCAAACGCTTTTCTTGTAAGCCTTAAGCGTCACCGTCCCGCTGTCGTTGATCATGTCGAAGGTCGGCCGCTCCCAAGAATTGATCTTCTCGATCGGGTGCTGAACGCTCGGACTTCCCCGATCGAACATGTTGATTACGCGCTTGGACGTCTCGCCGAGCTGCGAATAGCTCGAAATTTCCGTCAGCGTGTCCGCATCCTGCGCGACCTTCGTCGAGGTGATGTTGCTTCCGAGCCGGGCGGAAGTGTTGTTCACCACCTTCTGCATCGCGACATAGCTCTCGATGAGCGCCCGCTGCTGGTTGATCTCCTCCGTCAGCGACTTCACCTCGAAGGACTTGCGCATATTCGTGAGGAACTGCACCGAGGCGACGAGGGCGGGCGCGCTCATGCGGCCTTTCGTCTTGGTCTCGTTGTCCGTCAGCATCGCCCGGATACGCCGGTTGAGGTCGAGAATGGCCTGCTCGTTGGTTACGAGCACCGAATAGGATTTCTTGAGCGAAGCGCCCTCGTCGAGCCCGATCACGTTGGCGTAGCGCCCGGTCGAGGCATCCTTGGTCTCTTCAGGCACCGTCGAATAGGCATAGGCCAGCGTGTAGCGCTTCTTGATGTCCTCGAGCTGGGATTTGACCTGAGCGAGATCGAACATCGCCTTTTCGGAGAGCGTCGCCTTGATCAGCGCGACGCCGTCCTTGAAATAGCCGACCTCCGTCGCGGTCATCGACGAGCCGGTCGTGACGAAGTCGTCGGAATAGGCGTCGCACTGCGCCTCGAGGTCGGTCCGGACCGCGTCCGAGCCCTGCTGGTCGACCGGGGCGAGATTGAAGCGGACCGCGGCGCCGTTCGTCTTGTCCTTGAAGGCGGAGGTCGCAGCGATCGCGGTCTGGTCGGCCTTGCCGAGCGCCATCAGGTCGAAGCGGGAAAGCTGCTCGACGAGATGGACGCGGGAGCGGTCCGCGCTCATGACCGCCGTCATCGTGGAGCCGTAGGTCCAGCTTGCACCGCCGAGGATCAGCGTCTTGGGGGAACCGGTCCCGTTCTTCTCGAGATATTCGAGCTGCCAGGCGGTGTGCCAGTCGACGAAATCCGCCAGCAGATCCTGAGACGTCGGGACATCGTCGAAACGGGCGGGCTTCGTCTGAACCGAGGAGAAGCTCCTGGCCGCGGTCGAAGCGTCATAGACCGGGAAGAGCGTCGCCGCGTCCGTCCGGATGGAGGGCTTGGGCGGCGCGCCGTCCTCGGGTTGGGCGAGATCGACATAGGGCTGCTCGTTCTCGACGAACGGCACCGAGTCCGACACGCTGCGCGGCATGCCCTCGGTCAGCTTCATCCGTTCCCAGAACGAGGTCATCCGTCGATCACCCCGCCCTCAGAATGCCTTGGAGCATGTCGAACATCTTGTTCACGGCATTGTTGGCAAGCTCGAAATGCCGCGCCTTTTCCTTGTCGAGGTTCGATACCTTGTTCTGCACGATCTGCGCATCCTGCTGGACCAGCGTCGAGCGGTCGCTGATCTTCTGGGCGTATTGGTCCCAAGTGCCGGCGAGCTTCGAAATAACGCCGCCATAGGCGTAATATGATCCTGATACTTTTCTGATCGTGTAATATTTATTTTTATAAGTGTTCGTAGACCCGTCGAATTGATCATCCACGCCGAAATAGCTCGCACTGATACCGGTATGCAATAATTCCAGCGAAGGGCGGGAGCCCAGATTCCTCAGCTTCTCGATCGGATGCTCGTACTGGGTGAGGCCGTTGGTCCACATCGAGACCGCAAGAAGATCCTTCGACGACAGAGACGTCATGTCGTTGGCGGTGCTGTTCTTGTCCGGCAGCCCGAGAAGCCCGTTCCTTTCGTCGCTTGCCGTTCCGAACAACCCGCGCGTCGTTTGAATCATCTGCTTCATATAGGCGATATCTTGCAGATACCGGTTCTGCTGACGCAATTCTTCGGCGCCCTGATCGGACTGGCTTTCCTTGGCTAAATTGTAGGCCATCTGCAGCAAGAAGACGATGCGGGAAACATCGACCGCCTTGGGCCTGATACCATCGATGTTTCCGAGATATATTTTCAGATTGTCGACTTGGAGATTCCTTTTCTCCGTATCGACGAATTTGTTGTAACCTTCGATGATCGTCGCATTGTCATCGAGCGACGCGACGTTTTCGTTGAGAAGCTTATTGGGGTACCCCGTGACCGTGACCGTGCCGACGCTGTCGGCCGAGATGGAGACCTGATCGGTCCGTGCGATCGCCTTGGCCGTCTTCCCGATCGCGAACGCCATCAGGCGGTCGAAGCGGGTCTTGATCTCGTTCGCGGCGTCGACGAGGGCCTGAGGGTCGAACACGCCGCAATTGTCGAGACGGGTCTTCAGGTTCTCGAGCTGTTGCTTGAACAGCGTCTTCACGTCTTCGCTCGGTCGCGTCGTATTGGCCACATCCGTGATCGCGGCTGTGGCCGTGATCTTGTCGATGTAATCCGAATCGATCTGCGCCTTCAGGCTCGAGCGGGTCGAATCGATCGCGCCGGAGGGCAGGCTCGCATTGGTGCTGGTCGGGACATAGCCGAGCTTCGCCGCCTGGCCGCTCGTCGCGGTAAACCAGGCGGGCACCTGGGCGAGGCGCATCTGCGTCGCCTTCGACATCGGCGCGATGTCCGCCTTCTGCAGATTTTCGACGATGTAGAGCTTTTCGCCCGCCAGCGATCCCTCGGTTCCCGTGTAGCTCTTCACGCCGATGAAGACCGAGATCGTCTTGCCGTCGACAGGGCCGAGCTTGAGCCAGTTCTTCTCCGTCTCGCCGCTGAAGGCGGAGCCGTTGGCGCGGATGTAGTCGACCTGATAGGTCGAGTGCCACTTCAGGAACTCGTCAGGGCTCAGCGACCCCGGCGCCGTGGCGAAGGCGGCGGGTCGGCTCGACCTTGCGAGATACTGCGTCGGAAACAGTGCGGCGGCGTCGGCGAGGAGATTGGCCGAGGTCACGCCCTTAGCGCCGCCGGGCATTTCCGTGTAGGGCCGCTCCTGTTGCGCCGTGTAGGTCTGGTCGTTCGGATCGGTGAAATTCTCCGAGTCCGTCCGGGTGCGGGGCCGCTCGCCGATGATCGGGTCCGTCAGGATCGTCCAGGAAATCGTGCTCACGCGGTTTCTCCTAGAGCTTCAGCACGGTGCGGGAGGGGGACTCGTCTGCGTCCGGGGCGAGCGCCGCTCCGCTTTCCCGGAGCCCCGCGCCCCTTCGCGTCGGCAGCCGGAGCGCGGCGGGATCGCGCCCTTCCGCGATCAGCTTGGCATGGAAGAGGCTCTGCACGTGGTCGAGAAGAAGGTCGATCCGCTCCGAAAGATCCTCGATCGTTTCGCAGGTCTCGAAACTTTCGAGGATCCGGTCCGCCGTCGGGTCGGCCTGAACGAAGGGGAGTTCTGCGATCTGCCGCAAAAGCCCGTCCATCCGCGAGAACACCTCGAACCAGCGGCGGGCGTCCGGAGAGGGATAAGCCTCGACGATTCTTTCGGCCTCGCGCCATGCCTGATCGATGGGCGACGTCAAATCCAGCTCCCGAAAATCGGAGTTCACGGCGCGGCGCCGTGTCGTTCGATGAAAATGTATCAGGCTTGTGGCTCTTACCGCAACGGATCTCAGCTTAATCGGGGTCGTCCTACGACCTGATATTCATTGCTCTGCTGCCGTGTGCTCTTTGTGGTGTCATGAACCTTCGCGACGAAAAGGCACATGTTCCTTGCAGAGTTCAAATAAGGCATGATCGCTAAAATGGGATGCACCGGAATCGGACTTCTGGAATATTAGTAAGATAGATTCGGTCTCCTTATGTCCCAGAAACTGCTCCTTAAGGTTCTCAACGGTCTGCAGTCCGGTGCGGAAGTCGCTCTGGATTCGGGAGAGTATAGGATCGGTTCGGGGCCCGAAGACGATCTTCAGCTTCGCGACGTCAGCCTCAAATCGGGCCACGCCCGGCTGCGGATCGGAAGCGACGGCCCCGAGATCAAGGCCGGTGCGGGCGACATCCTGCTCTCGAACGGCGGCAAGCTCGAAGCAGGCGATGACCGCTGGGTGCGTCTCGAGCCGCTGGCGGTCTTCGTGCTGGGCACCACCCGCATCTCGATCGGCCCGCCGGAAGCGAATTGGGCGTCGATCACCGACGACGAGGAATTCCGCCGCTCCGCACGGGCCGGCGTCCGGGGCGGCTCCCCTGCGTCCATGGAACCGGCCGGCGTCGAAAGCCCGGCGGAGGAGTCTTCCGCGCTCGAGAAACGGCTCGTCGCGATGGGGTTTCCGGCAGGCGCCTCGGTGCTCCGCAGCGCGGGCGCGGTCTGGAACCGTCATCCGCGCATCGCTGCGGGCGCAAGTTCGGCCCTCGTCGCCCTGCTCTTTTCGTTTCTGCTGATCGGCCCTTATTCCGACGGTGCAGGCGAAACGGTCAGGCGCGATCACGAAGCCGACCGCATCGCGATCGAACGCGCGGTCGCTTCCCTGCCCTTCGCGAACAAGGTGCGGGTGAAGCAGGAGGTCGACGGGCAGATCATCGTGCGGGGGATCATCCGGGACTCGGCCGAGCGGCGCGCGGTGATCGGCGCGCTCGAAGCGACGCGGGCACCCTTCCGGCCGCGGCTGGCGACATCCGAAGCGATCATGACCGAGACGCGCAATCTGCTCGGCCCGCTCGCTTCGCGCGTCCGATTCGTGCTCCGAGAGGACGGCGTTCTCGCTCTCAGCGGACTGATCATCGACCCGGCCCTCGCCGCCAAGACGGTCGAAATCGTGCGCAACCAGGTTTCCGGCCCCACCGAGATCGATACCACGCGCCTGAAGACGGGCGCGGATATCGTCGCCGAAGTGACCCGCATGGCGCGCGAGGAAGGGATCGGGACGAACGTCCTCTTCGCCCTGTCCCGCGCCGATTTCATCGAGGCGACCGGGGCGGTTCCGGCGAGCCAGATCAACGCCTGGGTGTCGGTGCTGCTCAATTACGGCGACATGTTCGCCGACAAGCTGCCGCTGCGCTCGCTCGTTCAGCTGGTCGCGACGGGCGATGCGGCCCGCCCGGCCGATGCTCTCGACCGCCCGATCATCGTCGGTCAGGCCGGGGAAGCGGACGGGCGCGTCGTCGATCTCCAGAGGCTCAAAAGCGGCCGCTTCGCTGCGTCCGAGATCTTCGCTCAGGAAAGGGGGGCGGGGGCTTCACCCTCTCCGCTCGCCTTCGACCCGAACCGCGCGGCCGATCGGCGCGCCTCGTCCCCGGCGCAAGGACAGGCCGCGACGGGGGGCATGCCGCTTGTCGCGCAGCGTCGTCCGCCGTCCGAAGCCTCCCGCCCCGGGGAAAGCGTCCGCGATCCGGTGAAGCTGATCGAGCGTTGGGCGGCCGGAGAGACCGCGGCGTCGGAGGAGGAGAAGCGCCTCTTCCGTCGCCTCGAAGAAACGATGAGCCGGACCGCTCCGGCGGACCACAAGGCTCTGAGGGCTCATCTTCTCGCCCGCGGCTCCGATGCCCGCCCGCTTGACGCATGCCGCGAGGCGCGTCCCGGCGATGCGCCCATCCTCTACAAGGCCCTGCTGTGGCTCGATCTTCTGAGCACGGTGGAAGGTCTGTCGCTGCGCACTCTCGATCGCGAGACCCAGTTGCAGGCCGCCGAGGTGATGCTTTCGCCGATGCGGGTGAAGGACTGCCTCGCGCGCCTGCAGAATCGTGAGGCCGCCGCACGCATGGCCGCATCGACCTATCTGGGCGAGGCCGTCGCGAACCCCGACTTCGCGGCCTATGTCGCCCGCGACGCCCTGACTTCGCGGCTGCGGCTGAGCGGCGCCCGCACCGAGGTCGAGAACGGCTATGTCGTGGACGCGCAAGGCCGCTTCCTGCGCAACGGCGCTTCGATCGACCTCTTCACCCGGATCTGGAGCATCGGGGAGACGGGCGTCGTGGTCGAAAAGGCCGACGGCGCCGAGATCCTGCTCTATGACCGCGGGCTCGCTTGGATCTCGCGTCCGTCCTATCCGGGCACGGGTCGGGAATGAACACCTCCGTTCCGTCCGATTTCGGTCGCATCGCTTCCCAGACGATCGCCTCGCCGCAGGGCTCGGAGGCCGTCTCGGAGAAGCTGGGCCGATACGGCGGCGAAGAGGTGCGCGTCACGACGGAGGGCGAGAAGCTCGCCGAGGCCTCCGAAGAACTCGGGATGTCGGTGGCCCATCGCGCCGACCGCAAGACCCTGCAGCAGCGCGAGATAAGACAGGGCCGCGCGGCCAATGTGGAGGCCTTGGCCCGGATCTCCGAATATCTCGATCGGCTGCCGGACATGCCGAGCGAGGCCAAGCTGAAGAGCCTGGTCGAAGAACTCGGCTCCTATCTCCTGCGGACGTCGGAGCGCGGTGCGGGCGGCGGCGGTCCGACGAAGAACGACGTGCTCGCCGCGCTGCAGCGTTTCGATGCCGATCCGACGCACCAGTTCGCGGCGCTCGAGATCGCCGCCTCCTATTTCGCGGGGGTCGACGAAGCGCTGGAAGCGGCGCTCGAAGACGCCAAGGTCGAGTTCGAGCGCGAAGACCTCGCCCGCGAGGTCCGCGCCGGGTTCGCCGTCGCCAAGCTGGCGCATGAGGCCAAGCAGACGCTGGAGACCGACCCGGCGGCCGTGCGCGAGACCTATCGCCGGATGCTGCGCGAGCAGAAGCATATGGGCCAGCTGTTCGACGAACTGACGGCCTTCGACGGGCTCAAGAAGTTCGACGAGATCGTGGAGCTGTTCCTCGAAGCGGCGGGACAGGATCTTCGCAGCACCGGGCCTTCGACCGACCCGCGGTTCCTTTCCGAGATCCTTACCGAACTCGGCAAGCTGAAGCGGCTGAATTCGGTCTTCCGGCTCTCGGATCAGCAGCTCGAAAAGATCCTGCGCCTGATCGCCGAGGCCGAACGCCCGTCCCTCACGCCGACGACGTTGACCAGTCGCCTTCTGCATTTCTGCGCGAAGGCCGCCCCCAGCACCGCCGATGCGATGGGCATCTTCGAGAGCCAGCTCCACATGCCCGCGCGCGTGCTCGTTCATCTCGGCAACGGCCTGAAGTCGCTCTACGACCTCGTTCCGGACGACGTGCTGCCCGCCGTGAGCGCGCGCGAGATGCAGAACGGCGCGCTGCTCGCTTGGCTCACCAGCCTCGCCGAGCGCGAAGACGCCGAATACGGCGCTTGAGGGAGAAAGACGGCGTGGACCCCAGAGCACGATCGGCGATCGAGGATTTCGGCAGGCTGCTCGGCCTCGTGCCGCGTTTCGACGCGGCGGGCCGCTCCGCCTTCGAGTTCTCCGATTCCGGCGTCCTGACCTTCGGAGAGGCCGAGCGCGGGACGGATCTCGTGGTCAGCCTGAGCTTCGACGTGTCCTCGGTCGCGCAGGCCGGCCGGACCCTTCTCGCACGATCGGGTTACGACGCGGCAAGCCGGCGGGTGCTGGCGGTCGCCGCATCCGGCGACCGCCGTCTGGTCCTCGCCGTCCGCCAGCCGATCGGCGGAATCAACGTGCAGGCGCTCGTCGCCTGCTTCGAATATCTCAAGGAGAGGAAGCAGGCGGTCCGCTGACCCGACGGCCGGACCCGCGACTTCCCGTGACGGAGCGATCATGAGCGCACGAGACACTTCCCCGACGGACGCCTTCGGGATCACCATCGAGCCGCAGGTCATGCAGGATCTGGTGGAGGCGGGTTTTCTCGCGGCCTCCCGCAACATGGCACCGCCGGCGCTCGACATCTTCGCCGCCGTGATCGCCGCGCGGCCCGGTCTGGCGGCGGGCTATGTGGGCAGCGCCTACGCCTTTCTCGGGGCGGGGATGCCGGAAAAGGCCCTCGAAGTCCTGCGCGACGCGCCGCCCGGGATGGAAACGGACCTGTTCAAGGGCATGGCCTCGATCCGCGCGGGCCGCGCGGCGGCCGGACGAAAGCTTCTCGAACATGTCGCGAAATATGCCGATCAGGACAATCTGCGCGACATCGCGAAGACGCTGCTCACCGAAGTCGAGGCATGATCCCGGGCTGAAACGGGGCGGTGCGCGGCAGTAAACCGCGAACAGTGACGAAAACGAACCGTCGTCGTTCGTCCCTGGGCATTCGGAAAAACAGGATTCTTGATTGCGGGCTGAACAATCGTAGATTGTAAAAGCATGCAGTCGCAGGTGTGGAGCGAAGATTCGATGCCGACGATCGGAATCGGAACGGCCCTTGTCGAGACCAGCGGACAGCTCGGCACCGGCACCCTGCCTTCGGCGGGGAATACGCGGATCTTTCCGGCGGAGAAGATCACGGCCCTCGAGGGGGCCCTTTCGAACGCGCGCGCCCGCTCGGACCTCGTGAGCACGGTCGCCGCGGAAGTGCCGGCCGTAGGCGGGCCGGGAGCGGCGTCGGGGATCGACCAGCGCCGCGAGACCATCAAGGCGCTCGAACTCGCGCCGGATGCGGCGCCGCGCGCCGTGAACCCGGGCGACACGATCCTTTCGGGCCTCAAGAAGCTTCAGGGCGAATTCTCGGACCGGCAGTCCATGCTGATCCGCGATATCGACACGCCCTCGACCTCCACGAGCGCGCTGCTCAAGCTGCAGATGGACATGGTCCAATACACGCTGATGATCGACGTCGCTTCCAAGATCACCGGCAAGATGACCCAAGCGGTCGACTCGCTGACCAAAGGCCAGTGATGCGATCGAACGATTCCGTCCGCCGGGTCCTCGCGGCGACCTTCGCGCTGGCTATGCTGGCCGCCTGCGCGAAGCAGGACGTCTATTCCGGCCTCTCGGAAGCGGAGGCCAACGAGATCACGGCCACGCTGCTGAGCAACGGTATCCGCGCCACCAAGACCACCAACGGCGACAAGGGCAGCTCGGTTTCGGTGGAAACCGACCAGTTCCTGCTCGCGGTGAAGATCCTGCGCGATGCGGGCCTGCCCCGTCAGGCCAAGGAGGATCTCGGCGTCATCTTCAAGAAGTCCGGCATCACCTCGACACCGTTCGAGGAGCGCGTCCGCTTCGCCTACGGATTGAGCCAGGAGATCGAGAAGACACTCAACTCGATAGACGGCGTCGTGGTTTCGCGCGTGCATCTGGTGCTGCCCGAGGCGCCCGAATTCGGCAAGCAGGTCCAGCCTTCATCCGCGTCGGTCTTCATCAAGCATCGCGCGGGCGTCGACATCGAATATCTGACGCCGCAGATCCGCCGGCTCGTCTCCAATGCCATCGAGGGTCTCAATTACGCGGCCGTGAACGTCACGACCGTCGAGGCGCAGCCCGCGACGGTCTTCTTCCGCACGGACCCGACCAGCATGCCGCAGGCCCGCGACCTGCGGACGGGCACGGAGAAATTCTTCTCCGATTGGCGCAATCTCGCGCTGTCGGCGGTCTTTCTCGCGGGCATCGGCGCGGGCGGCTTCTTCGGTTATCGCCGCTACAAGGCGAAGGCCGCGGGCGCCGAGGCCGACGAGGCGGATGCCGAGGATAGGGGCTGAGATCCGCCGCGATGGACGCAGCCCCGACCGCCCGGGACGCCGCCGCGCCGCAGGTCGATCCCGCGGTTCTCGAAGCCTTGGGAGAATTCTTCCGTCGTCCATCGGACCGGATCGCGCCGGAGGTCGGCGAAGCTCTGCTCGGCCTCCTTCCCGAGCGACCTCAGGATGACGAATTCGCGCTGCTGGCGCCTGCGATCGACCGCTTCGTCTTCGATTGTGCGCTGGGCAGCATGAAGGGAATCTCCGATGCCGACTGGTCGGCGGCACTCGCATCGGAACGCGGCATGCGGATCGCCGCGGCCGTCGCGCTCGCCCCGCTGCCGGTTCTGGAAACATTCGCGCTGTGCACGGCCGCAGCCGCACTGCATGTGCCGATCTCTCGGCAAGTCACGAAGGCTGCCGCCGACCGGATCCGCCGGATCCTGTCCGCCGAGGCCGCGGAGCCCGCATTCGGCGAGGCGCAGTTCTTCTATCCGGAACTCGGGACGCTGTGCGACGCGGAAGCCGTCTATGCCGACATCTTCGGGCGGGACGACGACGCCGCCCGCGAAGCCATCGCGGCCTTCGGCGCTGCCGTGGTCGACGAATTCGTGAGCGGAACCGGGCCGGTCTGGGGGGCTCTGCTCCGTTTCAGGACCCCTGCACGCGGCGGCGACCGTCCGGCCTTCACGCTTCGCGACGATCATCGCGAACTCCTCTTCAGGATATGGGAACGAAAATGGCCGAGCGGGCGGAATTCCTGAGCGTCGAGGCGTTCGGGATGAAATGGGACGGCCGACCGCGGATCATCAAGGCGGAGGCCCTGAGCGCGGTGGAGGCCGCGGCCGCGATCGTCCGCGCGGCGGAAGCGCGTGCGGCAGAGATCCTGCGCGATGCGGAAGCCGTCCATGCCGAGCGGCGGCGGCAGGGCTACGAGGAAGGCCGGGCCGAGGCGGAGCGGGAGACGCTCGCGCGCCTTGCCGCGGAAACGGCGGCGCTCGATGCGCGCTATGCCGATCTCGAACACGACCTCGGCGAGCTGCTGGCGGGCATCATGCGGCGGCTTGCGGGCGAATACTCCGACGAGCAGAAGATCCTCGTGGCGGTCCAAGGCGCCTTCTCGAAGTTCCGCAAGACGAATTCCGTCCGTGTCGGCCTGCATCCGGACGCCATGGTCCACAAGACGCGGGTCGAGGCGATGATCCGGGAGGCGGCGCCCTCGCTCCAGTTCCTGGACGTCGTCGAGGATCCCGCGCTGGCGCCCGACGGCGTGCTGATCGAGACGCCCATCGGCCGCGTGGAGACGAGCCTCGCTCTCGAAATCGCCGCGATCGCATCCGCCTTGACGGGCGGCATGGTTCGGGCGACCGGGGACGCCCCCGGCGAGGAAGCGGCGGCGGTGTGAGCCGGCGCACGTCGAAGGCGCGCGCCTTCGCTTAGACAAGGGCGAAGAGAACGGACGGACCGGACATGACCGCACCGAAGAGACCCGAATTCCTGTCGCAGCTCCTCGCCTTCCTGGCGGAGCGCCGGTTCTTCCCCGATGTCGGGGCGGTCGACGGGCCGGTGGTGTTCACCGTCGAGCGCGACGGTCTGTCCTACACGGTCGCGTGCCGCTCCATGGGACGCGGCGGACGGACCACCGCCTACGAGATCCGTCGCCCTCTGGCGACGCCCGCCCCCGTGGGGGACGAAGAAGGCATGCGGGGCTGGCTTCACATGATCCGGACCTTCGCAGCCCTGAACCAGCCCTTCGCGATCGGCCTCGAAGCGACGGGCAGGCCTTACCTCTCCTGCACGGGTCTGCATCAGAGCGGCGCCGCCTTCGATTTCCTCTCGCTGCACGAACTCTTCGAGCGGCTGACATCCGACGTCGAGGCTGCAATCGAGCGGCTCGGGACGCTGCGTCCGAGCCCGGAAGAGATCGACGGCATGCTCGCCCTGATCCGCGATCCGAACGCCATGGAGACCGACGATGCGGTCTGAAACCGACATCCTCGTCGCGGAACTCGCAACGCTGGGCCTGGAGCCGGAGCGGCTGCCCGACGACGTGACCGGTGCGGAACTCGTCCGGGCGCAGCTCGTGCCGGGACTGGGCTGCCTGTTCCGGATCTCGGAACCTTCCGAAGATCTCATCGACTTCGGCTGCACGGTATCCGTCACGGTGGAGGCGGGAGAACGCCGGGCCGACGTGCAACGCATCATGATGATGCTCGACGAGCTGATCGTGCCCTGCCGCATCCACATGGTCGGCGACGAGTTGGCGCTGACCGTCCACGGGACATGGGGCGACGCGGAAGGCCTGCACGAGTTGGGCCTCGAAGCGGTGCTGATGCTCCGCGGTCTGGCCGTCGTGGCGCTCGCGCCCGTCCTCGAGGTTGCCTCGGGGGACATCTCCGCCGAAGACGCCTTCACCCGGATCCTCACCGGCCTGCGCTCCGATCCTTTCGCGGCGCTTCCGGCCGACACCTTAGCGGACGAGGCCCCCAATGCCTGAATCCTTCTCCGTTTCCCGCAATTCCAGCACCGCGAGCGTCGGCGAGCGGACATCGGTCGCCGCCGAACCCGCCCTGCGCGCAAGCCGCCGGACGGCGGTCCCGCAGGGCCCGCAGAACCGCAGCCTCTTCGCGCAACCGCAGGCAGCCTCGCTTGCCGCGCGAGCGGAAGGCGCGATCGTCGCGGGCTCTTATCTCGTCGAAGCGGCGGGCGGCCTCTCCGGCGCCTACAGCGACTTTCTCGACGGCCTCCAAGTCACGGGCGCCGCGACCGCTTCAAGCGTTTCCGGAAAGGTCGGCACCGTAGCGAGCGGCTTGAACACGCTCTATTCCGGCAAGGTCTTCTTCGAAAACGTCGTGGCCGACGCCAAGGCGCGCAAGGCACGGAACGAACTGTCCGAGCAGCTCCGCGGCTACGATGCCGACAACGACCAGCTGACCGCCGAGCAGCGGGAGCAGGCGGCGGCGCTGATCGAGAAGCACGGCGCCGCGGTGCTCGACGGGCACAAGGACGCGACGATAGCCCGGTTGACCGATCTGAAGCGGCTCGCTTTCGCAAGCCAGGAGACGACGTTCGGCAGCCTCGCTTGGGCCGGCGTGAAGAGTGCGGCCGGCGTCGGGATCGCCGCGGCCGCCGTGCGGACGACGGATTCGGCCTACAAGGTCTCGACCGGAACGGCGGCGATCTCGACGCTGCGCGCCGCCGTGAAGAAGTCCGGCGAGCACCCCGCCTTGATGGCCTTGGCGAAGCACGCCGAGAAGGAGCGGGTCTTCAAGGGGCGCAACGATCTTGCCGTCGCGACCGTTTCGGCCGTGAGCACGGGCCTGCAGGCGGCGGCCGCCGCGACGGGCGGGCCCGCCGGCCTCGGCGTCGCGGGCGCGGTCACCGGCGTGGCCTGCGCGATCGCCGGTCTCGGGATCACGGCGCGCGTGGTCGCCCACGAAGTCGCCGCCGGCAAGGCGGACGCAAAGGCGGCAGCGGCCTTCGAGACGCTCCGCCCCGATACCGAGGCGGGCGTCGCGGCCCTTTTCGAGAACAAGGGCCTCGCCGAGCGCCAGGCGCTCTACATGCTGCGGAACGGCTCCCCGGAGGACCGCAAGGCCGTCGTCACCTTCCTGAAGACCTTCGGACTGAACGACAAGGTGATTTTCGGTCTGTCGGTCATGAAGGAGAACGATGCGCTCGATCTGCTGAAGACCAAGCTCTACCACGATGCCGTCGACACCAAGGCCGCCAATGAAGGAAAGTCGAAGCTGCGGGTGTTCACGAGCCGGCTGAAGAGCTTCGGCCAGATGATCTATCGCCGGAAGGAGACGCTGTTCTCCAAGGAAGCCGCGCTCGCGAAGATGAGCCCGGCCGCCGCGCGGAGCATCGTGGCGTTCAAGACGGAAGCCGCCGCCGAAAGGCAGGGCGCCTCCGTCGCCCGCTTCTCGGAAGACGACGAGGACGACTTCACGATCTCGATCAGCGAAGGCGTTTCTGCACCCGAGAAGCAGGCACGCCCGCGCATCCGTGCGATGTCCGTCCGCCTCGGGGGCGACCAACGGCAGGAAGAAGATCTGCTCGGAGGAAGCGCGCTTCGCAAGCGCGCGTCGCTGAAGCTTCAGACCGACGCCGCACGCGCCGGGCAGCGCACGCTCTGAGCGGCGCCGGAGGCTTCAGCTCTGCAGAATGACCTCGGCGGCCCCGGCGGAAGCCGGGCCGCGTGCCGGGAACGCCATCGACTTCAACCTGTCCTGAAGCGTCTGGGCGACGTCGACGAGATTGTTGACCACGGCGGAGAGCGCGGACGCATCGACGGAATTCGCGTTGATCCGGTAGCTGAGGATCACGGTCCGGGCGTTCTCGTCATAGCCGAGCGCGGCGCCGCGGGTCTCGAGTCCGTAGGCGTTCAACTTCATGCAGGTCGTCATGAGCGCATCGATGTCGCCGAAATCGGCCGTGCCGATCACGTCGATGGAGATGAACACGTCCTCGCTGCTTTTCGGCGTTTCGACCACGACATCGAAACGACCTATGAAGTTGAAGCCGCACATACGACGGTCGGGATCGTAGAGTTCTGCAGGGAGCCCTACGAAGTCCATCCACTCGCGGACGAGATCCTTCGACATTCAACTCTCCTTGATATTCCGCTGAACCGCCGCGTCGTCATCACGACTTTCGATGACTTCGCCGGTCGAAGCAAGCGCACGCAACGCCGCGTCCCCCGACATTCGACGGTCGCAAAAAAGGACGCCGCGCAGGCGCGGCGTCCGTTCGTTTCCGCTCGGTCGCCTCAACGGCAGACGCGGCGATCCCAGCCGTCGGCCTGACGTTCGAACCGGCAGACCTGCGGCTTCGGTGCGGGCTTCGAGGCTTCGGCCGCCTTGACCAGCGAGTCGCCGAGGCTCTGAACGCTGCGCATCCGGTTGTAGGACTCGGTCCGCGCGCGCCGATCGTCCATCAAGGAACGGCGGCACTCGACATATTGCGGCGAGCCGCGTTCGAGCCCGTAGCTCAGGCAGACACGGTTGTCTTCGGCGGCCTGCTCGTCCGCCGTCACGCAGCCCTGCAGAAGAAGGGCGCCGGCGAGAACCATAGCGATCCTGATCATGTGGAACCTGATTTTCGGCTTTCGGGAAGGAAAAGGGCCGGGGCATCCGCCCCGGCACCGGTTCAGCGGACGTCGCCGAAGCTGTAGGTCAGCCCCACGCGAAACGTATGAGCGTCGTTCTTCAGGCGGGCGCCGAAGAGATCGCCGGTCTCGGGATCGGGATCGCGGTAGGTCTTCCGTCCGAGATCGAAGTAGCGATAGTCGGCCCGCACGGACCAGCGCTTGTCGAGCGCGTATTCCACGCCGCCGCCGAGCGTCCAGCCGATGCGGTTCTCGGTCTTCTTGTTCACGTCTCCGTCGCTCTCGGTGACCTTCAGCGTGTCCTTGCCGAGGGCGACGCCGCCGGTCACGAAGACGAGCGCATTGCCGAACGCATAGCCGACGCGGGGGCCGACGGCCGCGAGCCACGGCATGCGCGTGCGGAGCGTCGCGGGATCGGCACCGCCGTCATCCGCGTCGGAGTCGTATTTCGATCCGCGGATCACGCCCGCGTTGAACTCGCCTTCGAGACCCAGCACCCAGTCGCCGGCGACGAAATTGTACCCCGCATGGATGCCGCCGATCGGCCCGGTGTTGTCGAACTTTTCCTTGCTGCCGTCTTCCAGGTCACGAACGTTGATGTTGCCCATACCGAAACCGGCATGCGCGCCCGCATAGAATCCGGCCCAACGCGCGGCGCCCTGCGGCGCGACGACCGGAGCGACGGCGGTCTTGGCGGACTTCTTCGAAGGAAGATCGGACGCCGCTGCGGGAAGAACCGCAGCAAGGGAAATACAGGTCGAAAGAAGGAAGGCCTTGGTCATCGGATACTCCGGACATGCGCTTTCAGGGCAAGACGACCCTGAGCGCTTTTTATGGATCGTGGATTCTTAAAAGAGATTTCTATTGGTAACAATAGGGCAACAAATCGAATCTACGCCCAATTTCGAGCGTTTTGATTCGGACATGCACAGCCCGGACTTGCGTACTACGCATGTGAATTTGTGACTATGAGTCGCGCGACTATCCGCGAATGATTCCGATCTCCGAGGACGGATCCGGACTCATGCGCTCCAAGGGCGGCAGCAGGATGCCGGGAACCTCGCCGCAGGCGAGCGACAGCCCCGCTTCGACCGCGGCGCGGACGGCGAGCGCGAGATCGGCGAGGTCCAGCCGCTCCGCAGGCAGGCGGCGCACGAAGACGATGCAGGACGAGGACGGATCGACCGAAAACAGATCCGTCTCCGGCGCGACGTGGTTGAGCTGCAGCGCCGTCCGCATCACGTCGAAGAGGCTTTCGCCCTCGATCGCCGTATCGCTGCGCACGACGAAGGACGCGGGTTCTTCTCGATATTCGATGCTCAAGGAGAGGCCGGGCCGGAGCTCGCTCTCGACGAGGAAGGCTCCCTCGGGCTCTTCGTCGAGGCCGCCCGAGGCCGGATCGAAACCGACCCCCGCGATCTCGCAGGCGAGAAGAGCTTCGATCAGGGGCGAATGTCCGCCGTTCGTCATCGTGTCTCGTTCCGAAAGTGATGCGAGCGGCCGCTGACGCGTCCGCCCCTGTTCAGAGATCCGCGCCGGCCGGACCGCAGGCGAATTTGATGTCCCAAGCGTCCGCAGCCCGGAACTTTCGTCCGCTCAGCCCTTCGTCATCGGCCAGTCCCCATGAGAAATCGAGGCGGGCGGAATAGGCGTTGTCGGAGATGCCGACGGCGGCGAGCTGCGGCAAGGCCACCGTTTGCGAGATGCTCGCATCGAGCTTGTAGTCGTCGAAGCGCAACGCGATTTCCATGGACTTGGGCGTACCGAAGGCCTGGACCCCGAAATTCCGTTCGAGGTGCTTCTCGACGAGAACGCCGATCGTCTGGTCGACGCCGGACCGGATGCTGGTGAGCAGGTTGCGCGCAAGCCGCCGAGTTTCGGGATCACCGGGGTCCTGACCGAGCTGCTGCGCAGCATGCTCGATGATCTTCTTGACGTTGCCGGGACCGTTTCCTCCCTTCGCGGGAGTCCGGATCCGCAACGTGCCGTCCGGATCGACGGCGACCTCGGCGCGGGCCAGAAGCGTCATCGTCTGCTGAGGAACCTTGAAGCCGACGCCCTCCACGGCCTCGGTCTTGTCCTGGAGCCCGAACGCTTCCACGGCGGCCAGCTGCGCACGGACGGCGTTCTCCGTAGGAGCGACCTCGCGGAACAGTGAGCCGTCGCCCGCCTTGCGTTGCAGGGCCTCGAGCCCGATGGCCTGCGTGGCGGCCGCCCGGGCGTCCGCCTTGCGCATGTCGCGCGAAGCGGCCGCGGGCAACGGAAGCTGCCGGCCGAGAGCCTCATAGGCGGCGAGGCGTTCGGCGGAGCGCCGGCCGCGGCCGAAAAGCTTGGCGACGAAACCGGTCGTCGGACGACGCAATTCGAGCACAGCGGTGCCCTTGCAGTTGCGCAGGCGGAATTCGTATTCGCCCTTCGCCTTTTCGAATTCGGGATCACGACGCGCCTTTTCCAGAAGCTCCGTCACGGACTCCTTCGTGACCATCTCCTCGAGCCGAGCCCCTTTCGCGGCCTTGCCGAGCTCCACGCGGTAACCGTCGATCGCCATATCCGCTTCTCCTTACCCATGCCGACGCGAGCGCGTCGCAAGATCATTCGTGAGCGGCCCTTCCGCTCTTCGCGCTCGTATCGCCGATCCTTCGGCCTCTGACGTGCATTCGAGCACATTGCATTTCCGGAAGGCCTCGGGATCATATCAGGATTGCAGACGACAGGATGGTCGGCAAGACGACCTCAAGTGTTCCGATCTTTTATTGAAATCCGTTTTCAGTCCATTTCGGCTTGATCGATCGAGCCGTCATGTGCATTTGAAATCGAACGCCGTCGAGACGCCGATGAACATTTCACCCTTTCCGTCCGATGTTTTCCATGAACTCGTCACGCTCGTGGTCATCCTCGACCCGTTCGCGACGGTTCCCGTGTTCATGGCGGTCACCGCAGGGCTGACCGCCGCCGAAGCGCGGCGTGTCGCCCTTTATGCGATCGCCGTATCCTTCGCGATCCTCGCGTTGGCGATCGCGGCGGGCCAGTTGCTGCTGGAAGCGCTCGGCATACCGATGGCCTCGTTCCAGCTCGCGGGTTCGATCGTGCTGTTCCTGCTCGGCCTGCGGATGGTGACGGGCGAACTCGTGAAGGACATCGAGGCCTTTCCGCCCGACACGCCGCTTTCGCGCCGCGCGGTCTATCCTCTGGCAACCCCGATCATCGCGGGTTCGGGAGCGATCCTCACCGTCGTCATGCTGACGGACAACGCGACGCGCAGCGTGGCCGAACAGGTTCGGACGGCGGGCATCACGGCAGTGGCGCTCGGCATCAACCTGCTGTCCTTCTTCGCCGCCTCGGCGCTCTTCCGGACGGTCGGCATGACCGGCATCGAAGCCGTCACGCGGATCTTCGGGCTCGTTCTGACGAGCATCGCCGTCCACGGCATCGTCACGGCCTTGCGGCTGAACTTCGCCCTCTAGGCGTTCAGCGCGGATCGACGGCGAGGATGTAGGTCCAGAATTCCGGAAAGAAGAAGCCTTCCGAGAAGCGGCAGACGAGGAAGCGCTCGTCGCATTCCTTCACCTTCACGGTCGCGCCGACATCGACGCTGCGGCATTCATCTTCGGCGGGCAGTTCTCCGATCCCGTCGTAATAGAAATCGAGATAGCGCCCGAAGGCTTCGACGCTGGTGCAGCCGATCGCACGGCCGGCGAGGATGGGGCGCGTGACACCGCCCTTTTCCTGCAGCGCGACGAAACGCTTGCGGCGCTCGGGCCTTTGCAGGCGCTCCGCCGTCCCGCGATCCGTGCGCAGGATCTCCATGCGGTCGCGCTCGATCTCGAAGAGCGAGCGCCCCGCATCGGCGGGAAGAACGACGGCGGAAACGAGAGCGACGCAGACGAGCCGCAGGACGGACGCACGCAGGGACACGACTTGACTCTCCGATCGGCCGCCGCGGAAAGTCCGAGGCGAAGGCGCGGAGAAGATGACCGATTCCGCCCGTCGATGGCCACAACTCCGTGGCTCATTCCGAAGGGCGCCGAGCGGAACGTAACATCATTGTGCGCCGGCGCACGCCGGACCCGGCGCCGGGCGTGAGATCCTCCTTCCATGGAAATGCGCGATGCGGCCGACGGGCGACCGGCTCTGCGGCACGCGTCGGCCGGAACGGAATGCCAGGAGAACGAAATGGCCGGCGATACCACTCTCAGCGTCCGCCTCGGCGACGTGAGCCGCAACGAACGGGGCGACCTGCGCCTCGGCAGCCTCGTGCGGAAGTCCGATCTGCAGGATCTGCTGGCGCGCGCCGAGCAGTCGGACGCCTATCGCAACGCGCGGGACAAATACGAATTCCGCATCCGTGACACCGGCACGGACGTCTTCCTTGAACTCAAGCGGCGCAGCACGGGCGTCTTCGGCAAATTGACCGGCTTCGTCCGCGCGCCGATGCGGCAGGCTGAGCGCAATGCCGCCATCGTGAGCCTCTCGAAGTTCAACGACGCGTGGCAGTCGGAAGCCAACCGGAAGCTCTTCTCCAAGGAGAGCTATCGCGCGACCACCAAGACGGCGGCCCGCGAATTCCATACCGATCTCGTCGGACGACTGCAGCAGGACCAGGCGGCAGCGGCCGCCGCGAAGAGGGAGAACGCCCGTGCATGGGTCGCGATCAAGGACGGCGCGATCGACGGGATGATCGCGGAGGCCGCCGGGCGCGCGGGCGTCGGAGCCGAACAGGCCGCGCTTGCCAAGGCGGACATCGTGGCCCGTCTCGGTATCGCGGTAGGCGATCTGGACCGGCGCGTCCTCGAACCGGCGGAGCTGCGACAGGTTCTGGAAGGCCAGCTCGATCGGGTGATGCAACGCCAGCGCGTCAAGCTCGACGAGATCGCCAAGCTCGGCATCACGGATCCGGTCGAAGCGGACCTCGTGACGCAGGCGCTGCTGTCTTCGGGCAAGTCGATGCCCGCGGCCTATTTCGATCAGGCGCGGCAGGCGGGCGAGACGCTCGTCGCGGGGCTGAAACGGCTCGGCGGAATCGCGTCGGAGGACGAGCGCCGCGCAGCCGCAGCCGAGATCGTCACCGCGTATCAGAGGAACGTGGCGGCCGCCGGCAACAGCGGCAGTCAGGAAATCAACGACTTCGGCGCCCTCGTCGCAGGCATCGCGACGTCCGAGGCGGGCGCGGACCTCGCGGGGATGAAGGACACCGTCGCCGAGTTCATGAATTTCGCGGGCGACTTCCGCATGGGCGACGACGATGCGCTGAGCGGAGCCGGGTCGTCGGCCCTCTATCCGCTGCTCGGCATCATGGAGTCGATCGAGCGCGCCGCGGGACCGCAGGAGGGCGCGGCCCTCTGATCCGGGGACACCGAAGCGAAGAGAGCAGCGGGAGCACAGCCCATGACGCAGATCGAAGACTTCCCCGAAGATCCGTTCACCGCGGTCTGTCTGGCCTTGCGGATGATCGGGGTCGACTTCGACGAAGCGACGCAGGACTTGGCGCTCCCGGAGGATCGGGAAGGCTTCCGCATGGCGGTGACCTTGTCGCCCGGCATGACGCTCGAAGCAGACCACGACCCGTCCGAGGACACGCTGAGCCTTTCAGTCTTGGTCGCCGGCGCCGCGGATCGGTCGCCGGTCCTGCATCATGCGCTCGCGGTCAACGACCTCCTGCCGCTCGGCCGAGGCATTTCGCTCCGCCCGTCCGGGGCGCTCGCGATCCGAGGGCTCCTCTCGACGAAAGCCGCCCCACGCCTGCAACCGGAAGAGATCGCGGCGGAAGCGGCCGATCTGGTGCTGATCGCCGAACTGCTGGAGACGACCGCCGACGCGGGACCTCTCACCGAAGCAGGCACGGGTTTCGAAGAGATCATCAGGGGCTGAACGGCCCCATACCGAGCACATGAAGGACCGATGACTCCCGAGACGGACGCCCCCGCCCTGCTCCCGCTCTTGATCGACGCGGTGACCGGCCGTTCCTGCCTGATGCAGCAGAGTGCATCCGTTCTCGCCGTGCTGGTGCCTGCCTTCGCGGTCGTGCTTCTAGCGTCCGCCTTCGCCGTTCAAGACAGGCATCGCGCCATGTCGCGCGCCCCCGAAGGCCCGCTCCGCCGCGCCGCGACGGTCGGTTTCGTTCTCTACACGTCCGGTTCGACCGCCTTGTTCATCCTCTACGGCCTGCTGCTGTCCCGCGCCTGCTGACATCGCCGGCGTGTGCGTTTCAGCACAGCATCAGGATCGGGTCGACGGCACTGTGGGGACAACGGCAACACGGGGCCCGCGGGAAACACGGGTCCGGAGCGACGATGAAGGAGTTCGATCATGGCTGACGTCACCCTCAATCTCGGCATCAAGAGCCTCGGCACCCTCGACAAGAATACGGCGGGCTTCGACAAGAAGGTGGGCGCCGAGCAGTTCGATGCGGCCGTCGACTATCTGAAGGGTCTCGACGAAAAGGCGACCGTGCGCATCGTCAACGGTCGTTCGAAGGGCAAGAACCTCGAACTGAGCACCCGCAGCAATGCCGGGAACTTCTTCAGCCGCAAGCCGGTGACCAAGGAGTTCTTCAAGCAGGCCTGCGGCGCCAAGCTGGAAGCCACCACATTCGCCCTTCGCGGGACGATCGACCGGGCTTTCGAAGAAGAATATGCGAAGGTCCGCAACCCGGGCGAGATCAACAGCGCCGCGCATCTTCTCGGCGTGATGGAGCGGATGGAGGCTCGTTTTTCGGGTCAGGCGAAGATCCGCCCCGAGCCGGTCGTCCGTCCCCCGGCGCCGAAGAGCGACGCCCCGGCTCCCCGAGCGGAAGCGAAGCCCGCCGCGCCGAAGTTCGAGCAGGCCTCCGTTTCGAAAGGCTTCGTCGTCCCCAAGAACGAGGACGAAGACTCGGAAGACGAGGATTTCGTCGTCGGCTCGCCGCAGCAGGATTACATCCAGGATTTCCTGTTCAATCAGATCGGCGCGAAGCTGAAGCAGGAGCCCTTCCGGTCCGAGGATCGGAACGAAGACTGACCCCCGCGCCGGCAAGCGGTCGCGGACGATACGACGGGGGCGAAGGCGGATCGGGCGACCGATCCGCCTTCGCCTTTCGGGCGCACCGTGCGACCGCCCCGCTTTGATCCGCGGGGTGAATCATGCACCGTGACATTCGCGCCGGAGCACCGGCGGAAAGAGGCGAGAGGCGTTCCAGGCATCCGATGATCGACCCGCATTTCGAAACGCTCGCGAAGGGCTTCTACGCACGGCACGGCATCACCTCGGAGATCTCCGACGTGGCCGAAATCGAAGTCGAACTTGGATCGCGCCTCATGCGGATCCACCCCTCCGCCTCCCTCAGGGGGCGCGTGATCTGCCGCGTCGAGCTTTCGGATCCCGAGGAGATCGCCGCCTTCTCCTCGGCCGACGCGCTGCGGCGCGCCCTGATGTTCAACGCCGAATGCCTGATGGCCGAAGATTTCCGGTTCGTACTCGCCGCGGACGGAGCGCCGTCGATCGTCGCCAGTTTCGCGGAGGGCGCGCTCTCTGCGGAAACGCTGATGGATTCGGTGAAGGAGGGCTTCGCCGCCGCCGACATCCTCCTGGGAATCGTCGCCGCGGCGGATGCCGAAGCGAGCCGACCGGTCCAGCCCTTTCCCGGTGATCTGACGATCCTGCGATGAAGCGTCCGCGCCGGCGGCCCGGTCGCCGCCGGACACGCAGACGACGTGCGCTCGTGCACATCCGAGGACGCCGCGTTCCTCTTTGCTGACTCCCGCGCCGCATCCGCGGCAATGGGAGCGACCGATGACATCGAGCAAGACCGGCGGAAGGAACATCCGCTCGAAAAAAAGCCGTGCAGGACGGGCCGAGAAGCGGCGGATCGCCGCGGAGCGGATCATCGCCCTGCTCGCCGATAGCGGAGCGGACCGAAGCTCGCTTGCGCGGATCCGGGCCCTCGAGACGGAGGACCGGAATTTCGCCGAGGACTTCATCGCGGCAGTCCGGCATGCGCTCGCCGCGCCCGCGCGCCGCCCGCGCTTCAGACGGCACACAGGCCCCGATTTCTGAAGCATCGGACGCCGGATGTGCAAGAACGCACATTTCCGGCGGATCGGACTCGGTTAATGTCGGCTCGACGTTCACGACGCAGCGGACGACCGTCTCGCAGATATCAAGAAGAAAGACCCGGAGAAACGCCTTGAACGAAGTCTCGTCCATCACCGGATATTTCGCGGAGGCGTTTCGATCGGCGCTTCTGGCGCGAGCGACCGCGTCGGAAACTCTCGTTTCCGACGATCGACTTCTGACGACTTTCGTCTTTCCTTCGGCCGACGGCGGGCTCGAGGCCTCCGTGATCAGCGGCCCGGGACGCGACGGCGCGGATTCCGCGCATGTGCTGATGGCGGTCGATCTGAACGTCTCGGTTCCTGAAAAGAACCTCGCCGCGGCCCGACATTTCGCCCGCCTGTTCGGTCTGTTCAACCAGCCCTTCGGGCTCGTGACGGACGGCGACGAGGCTCGGCTGACCTATGCGATGATCTTCTACCCCGGCCATGAGGCGGTGTTCCCGGCCGTTCTGACGGCGCTTGCGGACAATGTGGCGGCGTGCCGGTCGGGCCTGCGCCGCATCGTGGCCGACGATCTCTCCGAAGAGGATGCGGAAGCGGCCGTGTTCGTCCTGTGGCCCTTCACCGCGAAGGACGGCGACCATGCTTGATGTCGATGCCCTGATTCGGGCGCTTCGCGCCTCCGACCTCGAAGCGGAGGCGGTGACGCCTTTCGGCGTGTGGAGCCGCATCCTGCAGGTCGGTCTGGCCGAAGACCTTTTCGGCGCGCTGATGATCCGCGAGAGCGGCCCTGGGGCACTGGAAGCGGTCTTCACCTGTTCGATCACGGTCGCGGCGGACGACCGCCGGGCCGAGATCGAGGAGCTGCTTTCGACGGTCGATCAGGCTGCCCTCCCCGCCCGCCTCTTTCTGTTCAGGGACGAGCTGGGCTTTTCGATCCACGGCGGCTGCCGCGAGGCGGATCTCGAAGCGCTGGCTCTCGAATACGTCCTGATCGGACGGCGGATCTGCGCCTATGTGCTGGCGCCGCTCGCGGCCTTCGTCGACGGCGCATCCTCGCGCGCCGAGACACTCTCCTTCTTCGAACTCCTGGCTTCAGACCGGCTTCAGGGAGAAATCTGATGCCCCCGATCGACAAGACGAACCGTTCGAGCGGCGTCGCGCCCCTCTCCGGCCCGGCGGGCGAGGCCCCCGACAAGAAGAAGCGCGCGAGCCGCCTCTCGCCCGAGCCAGTCGCCGAGCAGAACGTCTCGCTTTCGGCGCCCGGCCCCTCGAAGCTCAAGAAGATCGTCAAGCACGACGCGTTCACGGTCGCCGCAGGCAAGGCTCCGAAAGGCGTCAGATCCGTGCCGATCGGGCTGGCTCTGGTCAACAAGACCGCGGCCCAGACGACGAAGACGGTGGCGGCCGCCGCGGGCGCGGCGAAGAACGTCGACGTGCAGATCGCCGGGCGCGCGATGAGCGGTGCGGGCGGAGGCATGAAGGCGCTCGCGCTCGTTCAGCTGGGGGCGGAACTCCACGACACGCGGCGGGTCGCGAAGGACGACCGCGCGGAGTTCGAGCGCTTCAAGACGCTGATGGACGCCTATGATCCGGAAAGCGGAAAGGTCCGCTTCGAGATCGGCGCACATCCCGCATGGCTGCCGGAAGATCCGACCGCGACGCTCGCCGCACTCGCGGCGAAGCCCGGCTTCCTCGACGCCTATGTGAAGGGCGAAGGCCTTTCCAAGGAACGGGTGATCCTGCTCAAGAAGGCGCTGATCACGACGGCGGAAAGCACCTCCGGCATCGCTTCTGCCGCGGGCGGAAGCTGGGTTCCTTTCCTCGGTACTGCGATCGAAGGCGCGAAGTTCGCCGACGGCGCGGTGAAGGTGCAGGGCGGTGTGACCGCCCTCAACAATCTGCGCGGGGCGACCAAGACGCTCGACAAGACCTTCGCCGGGCGGTCGGGGCCCGAGTCGACGAAGCTCAAGGAGCTGCTGCAGGGGCTCGGCAAGCATGTCGAGCGCGAGCGCCTGATCAAGGGATCCAAGGATCTCGCGACGACCGCCGCCGCCGGCGCCGCCTTCGGCGCGGGGCTCGCGGTCGCGGTCGGCACGGCGGGGCTCGGCCTCGCGATCACGCAGCCGGCCCTCGGCATCGCCTCGGCAAGCGTGGACATCGCGATGAGCATCCGCGACGCCAATCACAAGGCGATGCTGGAAGCCGCGCGCAAGAGCGACGCCTCGCCCGATGCCGCCCGGCTCTTTGCCGACGAGGGCGTCGTCGATTACGGGGCTGCTCAGAATATCGGCCTGACCGAGCGCACCGTCATGCACCTTCTGGCCGAAGGCACGCCCGAGCAGAAGCAGGCCGTGCGTTCCTATCTCGGCGAATTGGGCATATCGCAGAAGCGGATCCTCGCGATCACGCTTCATGCTGGGACCAAGCCCGAAACGGCGATGATCCATCTGCAGGAAGCGCTCTACAAGGACCGCCTCTCCTCGACCCAGTCGATGAGCTGGGGACTCGTGGGGAATTCCTTCAAGAACCTCGGCAAGATGATGGCCGGGATCTTCAAGGGGTGGAAGAGGGAGCCCCGCACCCTGCCGACGACCGAAGCGGCCGATCGCGTCTCGCTCGCAGACCGTGCGGGCGCAGGGGCAGGGCCCTCGGTGCGCAACCTCATCGACCGCGAGATCGCGGCGGCCGAACCGCTGACGGATTTGTTCTCGCGAATTTCCCGGATGCGGCGCGAAGACGATCTCTTCCGGGCGGGGTCGACGCCGAGCGAGGAGGAGCGGAGCGAAAGACTGACGCTCTCCGCCTCCCGCCTCGAAGAGCGGATGTCGCGGTCCTGACCGCGGCCTTCCGCGCAGCGTCCGCATTTCGAATCGCGGAAGTTCCTCCGATAAGATCGTCGAGATGACAGAGACGGCACGATTGATCCGGGCGTGGATGCAGGCGGGCGAGATCCCCGAAAGCTTCCATGACCCGAAGGCGAACGCCTGCACCCTGCCCTTGGGCGGCGGAGCCGAACTGGCGGTCTTCGCGATCGCGGACAGCGACGACGTCTTCGTCGCCGTCGATCTCATGCCGATCGAACGGCAGTCCGACAGGTCCGAACTTTTCGGGCTCTGCATGGCGATGAACGCCTATGCCGTTCAGACCCGCGGCGGCAGCATCGGCTTCGATGCGGAACGCGAGAAACTCGTTCTCACCTACAGGGTCGCCGTCGCGTTGATCGACGTGGAAATCCTGAACAGGATCGTTTCCAACCTGATCGAAGCGGCCGCGACGCTGCGCCGAAGGCTGAACGAGACGAAGGTCCGGCAGGACCGGACCTTCGATTTCGAAACCGAGCGCGACGATCCGGTGCTGCTCAAGGGCTGAGCGGCGGGCCCCTCGATCAAGCGAGATATTCGACGCGGCCGCTCGCGAGATCGTAGCAGGCCGCGGCGATCCGGACCCGCCCGGCACGGACGAGGTCGCCGATCAGCGGGCTGCGCGCGGTCAGGGACGCGGCGGTCCGCATCGCGCTTTCGCGCACCGCGTTCGCGACGAGATCGCCCGGCTTCGAGCGGACCGCCTCGACGGCCGGCACGATGGCGCGGGCCATCGCATCCATCGAGCCCGGCAGCGTCGAATTGCGGACCGCGATGTCGGCCGCCGCCGCGACGGCGCCGCAGGCGCTGTGTCCGAGCACCACGATGAGCGGCACGCCGAGCGCGGACGCACCGTATTCGACGGTTCCGAGCGTCGCGGTGTCGACCATGTTGCCCGCATTGCGGGCGACGAAGAGTTCGCCCAGACCGACGCCGCCGAAGAGAAGTTCAGGCGGAACGCGGCTGTCCGCGCAGCCGATGATCGTCGCCCAGGGGGCTTGGCCGCCCGCGACCTTGACGCGGGTCTCGTTGAGCTTCGCGGCGCAGAGTTCGGGCGTCGCGACGAAGCGGTCGTTGCCGGTCTTCAGACGCTGCAGCGCCTGATCCGGCGAAAGGTCGGTCTTCGCACCGTCGGCCGCGAAAGCCCGGCGGCCCGGCAGCATGGACGCCGCGACCGCGCCGGCCGCCAAGGCAATAAATCCGCGACGGTCGGAAACGGAGCGGCAGGACTCACACATTCAAGGCTCCTGATATGAATTCTCGGAACAGAAATTCCGGACGGAATTTCACTTCGGATCTTTCGTGATCCGAAAGGGAATTCATTTCAAGCGCGCAGAAAGTTGAATTTTTTTGGATCTTCGGCGTCGACATCTTTCTTGGTGCTCGCTTCCATTTCAGCGAGCACGAGAACGACATCGGCGAAACGCGCCGCATCGGCGACGATGCCGTCGAGAGCCGTCGGCCCTTCGAAATCCGCCGCTCGGAAATTGGCCCGCAGGATCGGAGCGTCGGTTTCGTCCAGGGCGAAGCGCCAGTCCCGGACCCCTACGGCCTCGCCGTTCAGGCGATGCAGGGCGGAGAGCACGGCGGGGTTCTGCAGCAGGCCCCGCAACTGCGGATCGCCGATTTCGGCGTCCACCAGGATGAACTCGCCGTCCTTCGGATCGGGCAGGAGGCGGACGGTCATGCCTTCCCATGAAAAGGCGTATTCGGAGGCGTCCTCGCGCGGCGCGAGATCGAAGCGGCCCGAGAGAGAGAAAAGAAGGGAGCGGAACGCGTTCGACATGGCCGGAACTCCGAAAAAGGGAAAAGTCTCCGGCCGAATCGGCCGGAGACCTCGAAAACGATGCGCGGAAGGGTCAGGACTCGATCGTCACCGTCCGCTGCCCGCGCTCCACGGACTCGACGCGGGAGGCATCGAACATCGTCTCGGGCTTGAACTCCTTGTTCGGGACGAAGGTCGACGCGAGCGGCAGGCTGAAGCGGTCTTCCGCCTGATAGCGCCAGCCGGTGAGCCGGTCATAGAACTTGGTGCCGTCGATGACGATTTCCTTCATCTCCGTCTGCATGGACCGCACCATCTGCAGGTTCGTGCCGTCGAAGGAGATCGTTCCCTCGAATTCCATCTCGTTGCCGCCCGCGGGGAAGCCCAGCTTGTCCGAAGCCTCGCCGGCCGCGCCGATGTAGCAATTCTGCTCGAAGAAATTCAGGACGTTGTTCATGGCGTTCTGCATCTTGGTCTTGTCGTTGGGATCGATGCCGAGCTGCTCGGTGAAATAGGTCTTGAGGGCCTCGAAATTCTGATCGGGAGTGCGATCGGTCAGACCGCGCTTGATCTTCAGCACGCCGTTCTCGTAGATCGCGGTACCGCGGTCGACGATGTCGCCGAAAAAGGCGCCGCTGAGCAGCATCCCGTCACGTTCCTTGCCCTTCCCCTCGACGACGCGGGTCGGATAATAGTCGACGAACGTCTTGACGGCGGCCTCGCCGGTCTTGGCGGGCAACTCACGATGCTCGAACGCGCCGATGCGCTTGTCCAAGCCGAGCATCTTTTCGACGTCGCCGAAGGCCGCCAGAACCTTGTCCCGGCGCAGATCGACATTGCCGTCGGCATCGGTCAGGGACTGCATGAACTTCTCGCGAGCGGCGCTACCGAAACGCTTTTCGACCGTCTTGGCCAGCGTCGTGGCCGTCAGTTCGCTGCGGTCGCCCTTGAACAATCGGGCCACGCCGGACTCCTTGCCCAGCGAAAGCTCGCCCGTACCGCTGCCGTGCTTCACGCGCAGGGTCACGTTGTGCTTCAGCCCGGCGATGTAGGTCTTGACCTCGTCATAGCCCTTGACGTCACGGCCGCGCGCAGCGGTGAAGCCGTCGTTGTCGAGACGGGTACGGGTTTGCTCGACCCCGCCATGTCCGACGCTTCCGAGTTTGAGGTCCTTCATTCGATCCGCTCCCTTGCTGCGGCATCCGAGATTTCGGCCGCCCTTGTCGCCGTAACTTCGCCCGCCTCCCGCTTCCCGACCGTGCGCAGGCGCACATGGCGGGACGGGAAACCGACCACTGACGGACACGGGCATTCGAAGACACGTCGGATAGGCAAATGAAATTACGACCACTCGGCACATCGGAACAGTCGAAATTTTTTATGACGCCGCGTCGGATCGAATATGGGAATCTTCGAACATGAAATCGTCTATGCTTGACCTTCTCAGATAATTGCGGTGGGTAATATCGGACACAGGCGATTTTAAAAGGTCACGTCTTGAGCACGCTTGCGATGATTCCGTTCTTCGGCGGACTTTCGGCCGAACATATCTCGCGGTTCGAAGGGCGCTGTCAGCGCAAGAAAGTCACGGAAGGCAGTCTGATACTGGACTTCAACGATGAGTCCTCGGCGGTCTTCTTCATCATCAACGGTTCGGTCCGTATTCTCGTCAGGACGCCCGCGGGCAAGGAAATGATCCTGGGCGATTGTTCCGCCGGCGATTTTTTCGGAGAACTTGCGGCGATCGACGGCGCACTGCGTTCGGCCAACGTCACCGCACTCACCACCACCGAACTCCTGATCATCCCGGCCGCGGTCTTCCGGGAGATCCTCGCTGCGTCGCCCGACATCGCGCTTCGTCTGATGGGCCGTCTGGCGAGCCGTATCCGCCTGCTCAACGAGCGGCTTTTCGAGCGCCAGGTGCTCGACGTGCGCCATCGCCTTTATTCGGAACTGGTCCGCATGGCGACGCCCCGAAAGGGCAAGCCGGGCGAGATGATCGTCTCGCCGCCGCCCTTCCAGCACGATCTCGCCGCGCGGATCGGCTGCCGCCGCGAGCAGGTGAACCGTGAGCTGAACCGGATGAAGGAAGAAGGGCTGGCGGCATCGGAACGCGGCGGCCTCGTCCTGCCCGACCCCGCCGAACTGCGCCGGCGCATCGAGGCCCTGCTCGCCGCCGCCGACGCGGCCTGAGCGGGACGCCGCCGATATGCGCGCCGATCCGCAGCCGCCCGAACGCGCACCGGTCGAGCCTGCGGGGCCGTTCCGTCGATCGTTGCGCACTTGGCTGGTGCTCGCCTTCGCCTCGCTGTTGCTGCTCGGGACCCTGCCCGTCGCGCTCTTCACCTACGGGCGCATCGTCGCGCTGGCTGAGATCGAGGCCGCGGCGGAGGTCCGCCGGGCATCGGCCGATATCGGCCTGCGCGTCGCAGCGATGTTCGATCCGCTCGCGGTTGCGATCGGCCTGTTCCGCTTCGATCCCGCGACCACCGCGAAGACGGAAGCCGAGAGAGAGAACCGCATCCCGGCATTTCTGGCCGTCCTCGCCTCCGAACCGCGCATTCTGGCCTTCTACGTCGCGGACGACCGGGGAGGCATGCTTCTGGTCCGCAAGGTGTCGGATGCACTGGCCGGAACGCCGCCGGAAGCCCGTTATGCCGTCCAGAGCCTTTCTTCCTCGTCTCGGGACGGCGGCGAGACGATCCGTTTCCTCGCAGCGGACGGATCGGCCCTCCCCGGCTCGCGCGTATCCGACCTGCGCTACGATCCGCGGGAACGGCCGTGGTACCTGGCCGCGAAGAGCCGGTCGGGAACCGCGAGCACCGAGCCATACCGCTTCCAGAGCCTCGACGTCCTGGGCGTGACGCTGGCGCGTGCGACGCCCGCGGGAGATGCGGTGGCGGCGGGGGACATGACCCTCGACGGACTTCAGGAGTTCCTGCGCGACAGAAGGCCGACGCCGGGCTCGGCGGTCCTTCTGCTCGGCGGCAAGGGCGCGGTGATCGCATCGAGCGACCCGCGGACGGCACCGGCCCTTTCGGACGCCTTCGGCCGATCGGGAGAGGAGGCGGATCTCGAAGCCGCCGGAACGCAGTGGCACGCTGCCTCGGCACCCGTGCGGATCGCCGAAACGGCAGAGGCGTGGCGTGTCGTGGTCGCGATACCACGGACCGAGATCCTCGCGCCCGCGGCCTCGACCCGTGACGCGCTGCTCTGGCTGATCCCGAGCGTGGTCGTCGCCGCGGCTTTTCTCGTGCTGGCGATGGCCGGTCGCATCGCGCGGCCGATCCTCGCGCTCGAAGAGGCAGCCCGCCGGATCTGCCGGATCGACTTCACCCCGGCTCCGAGATCCGGCAGCCTGTTTCTCGAGATAGAGCGGCTGCAGACCGCCATCGAGACCATGCGGGGCGCCTTGGCGACGTTCATGCGCTATGTGCCGGCCGACATCGTCCGGGAACTGATCACATCCGGCCGGGAGGCAGGAACCGACGGCATCCGCCGCGAGATCACCGTCGTTTTCAGCGACGTGCGGGACTTCACCGCGATCACGGAAAAGCTGCCGCCCGCGACCGTCACGGCGCTCCTCTCCGCTTATTACGACCGGATGACACGGCTCTACAAAGAGCATGAAGGCGTCGTCGACAAATTCATCGGCGACGGGATCATGGCGTTGTGGAACGCGCCCGCGGCGGACGACGACCATGCGGTCAACGCCTGCCGCGCCTGTCTGGCGGCACGCGACGCCTTCGCGGCGCAGCCTTTGCCGGTTCCGGGGACGGAGCGCGGGTTCGTGACGCGCTTCGGCATCCATACCGGCGAGGCGGTCGTCGGCAATGTCGGGGGGGCGGAGCGCATCCAGTTCACCGCCGTCGGCGCGAACGTGAACCTCGCCTCCCGCATCGAAGGGCTGAACAAGGTCTACGGCACTGAAATCCTCGTTTCGGAGGCCGTCGTCCGGCGCGCGGGCGAGCGGTTCGAGTTCCGCCGGGTCGACACCGCCGCGCCGATCGCCGGTGTCTCCGACCCGACTGCGGTCTATGAATTGATCGGAAAACGCGGGACGACGCCGTAGCGCGCTCCAACGGGCCGATCCCGGCACGCAAGGGATCGAGACGTGTTACATCCCCGCCCGGGAACCCCGAGCGTGAAGCGGAGGCACGACATGACGGAATTCGCGGCCCATGCGATGCAGATCCGCGTCTATTACGAGGACACGGATTTCTCGGGCGTCGTCTATCACGCGTCCTATCTCCGCTTCCTCGAACGCGGGCGTACGGAATTCCTCCGAGCGATCGGCGTGCGCCAGAACGATCTGCATGCCGCGGAAGCACTCGCCTTCGTCGTGAGGCGCATGACGATCGACTGGCTCAAGCCGGCGCGGATGGACGATCTCGTGACGGTCGAGACGCGCCCCGCCGAGGTGAAGGGCGCCTCGCTCGTCCTCTCCCAAAGGATCCTGCGCGGGGAGGATCTGCTGCTGACCGCTGAGGTCCTCGTCGCCGCCGTGGCGGGCGGTCGACCGGCCCGCCTGCCCGCGGCTCTGCGCGCAAAATTTGCGTCTGCATAAGCGTTTCTACCCCCACGAGAATAAGCCGCCGTTTTTCTGCGGCAGAGAGTCGCAGCGACATCTTCGAAGGATGCCGGATCCCCGCTTCGCCCTAACTATCCATCTAGGGTGCCTTACGCCTGAAGGCCCCTACGTCACGAGAAATCCGGTCCAACGGATCCGTGCGGTTTCGGGATGGGGGGCAGCATGTTCCAAGGGGGCGGCCGGTCCGCCGGGTCGGGATTTCTCCGATACGGCGCGGGCTTTTGGAAAGGTTCGACGGCGTCCGCCGCGACGCTTCTGACCGCCGTCCTGGTGCTCGCGATCCTGTTCCGGATCGGCATGGATCTCGGCGTCAATTACTGGAACCGCTCCTTCTTCGACGCCCTCAAGGAGAAACGGCTCGACGACCTCTTCGAGATCGGCGGCTTGTTCTTTCTCCTCGTCTTCGGGGTGGCCGCCGTCGGCGTCGTCATCGTTCTGGCGCGCGAGACCATCCAGGTCCGCTGGCGCGAATGGATGACCACCAAGCTGATGGCGCGATGGGAAAAGGCACGCCGGCCGCGCTCCGGATCCTCGGGCGCGGCGGTCGAGCATCCCGAGTACCGGATCTCCGACGACATCCGCATGGCGATCGATCCGCTCGTGGACTTCGCCATCGGTCTGTTCACGGCCGCGACCGGCGCCGTGGCCTTCTTCATCGTTCTCGGCTCCGTCGGAGGCGATCTGAACCTCGACCGGTTCGGTCTCGACCTGACCGTCCCCTATTATTTCGTGGTCGGTGCCGTGCTCTACGGCGTGCTGGCCTCCTGCATCATCCCGCTCGTCGGCCGCCCCCTCTCAGGCGCCGTGGCGCGCAAGAACGAGGCGGAAGCGCAGTTCCGCGCGACCATGCTGCGGGCCGACGCCATCCCCGACTACCAGCGCAAGAGCCGGCTGGGTCAGGATTTCGACCGCGTGATCCGGGCGGGCCTCGAAGTGGTGCGCCAGCACGGCCGGATCACATGGGTGACCAACGGCAATTCGGCTCTCGTGCCGGTGGTGCCGCTCTTCCTCGCGGTGCCCAAATTCCTGGCGGACGAGTTGACGATCGGCGAGGTCGTCCAACTTTCCCTCGCCTTCACCCAGGTCCAGACGGCGATCGCCTGGCTGGTGGAGAACTATTCGCGTCTGGCGGAGTGGTACGCCTCCGCAGGCCGGGTGATGGAACTCGTCGAATGCTTCGACGAACGTGAAGAGACCTCCGAGACCACGGCCGCTACGGCCGAAGTCCGGGCGACGGCCCGGGCCGTGTGACAAAGGAACAGACGCATGCTGCATTTCTGGGACTACAACTGGGAGCTCGATGAAAAGACCTGTCCTTGCGACATCCATTTCATCGACTGGCTCGCCGAGCATGCTCCTTCCCGGCAGCGGATCTTCCATTTCGGCACGGGCGGCCATCACGTTCTCGGGATCCGCGCCGCCGAGAGCGGCGCCGGCCATTCGATCCTCGGCATCACCGCCTCGCCGCAGGAATACGACCATTATGTGAAGCTCGTCATCGACCGGCCGACGGTGGGGCGGAACTACAAGGTCTTCTTCGGCGACATCTACCAGCTCGACCCGACGCTACTGCCGGAGTTCGACGTGGTGACCCTGTTCCACGTCCGCGAATTCCGCAGCGACAAGAACGACGCCTATGAGGCGCTGACCGATCTCGAAATGATGCGGATGCTCGTCGACAAGCTGCGCCCGGGCGGCCACGTGCTGTTCTACACGGGCTCCTTCGCCTTCGATCAGGCCCGCCACGACATCGACGCACTCGTCGCCGAGCGGCCGCTCGCGCGCATGCCGGACTTCAAGACCCTCGAAGTCTATCGCAAGGCCTGAGGCCTTCTTGCCGAACGGCGCCGCCTCACGGGCGGCGCCGTTGTCGTTCCGCGTGTTCCGCCCCGTCTTCTCAGCCGAAAGTCGCGCGGTCTTAACCCGCCGTTAAGCTTGCCGGGTCCTTAACTACCGGTGCGGTGGAGGCGGCGCGAATCGCCCGGCCGCGCCCTTGTTTCGCCTGATTTTTCCGCCCTTTTGTGCACTGCACAGAATGACGGATTCGGGGCGCGCCGGGGAGCGTGTCGGGAGTGCGCCGTCGACGAACAAGGGACACAGCGCGCATGAACGGCACCGAAGTGGTGGCCTCCGGGCTCGGGGACGTCGCGAACGACATCACCTTCTGGTCGATGTTCTGGCATGCCCATTTCGTCGTGAAGGCGGTGATGATCGGCCTGATGGCCGCCTCCGTCTGGTCTTGGGCGATCATCATCGACAAGACGATGCTCTATCGGCGCAACCGCGCGTCGATGGACCGCTTCGAGGAAGTCTTCTGGTCCGGCCAGTCGCTCGAAGAACTCTATCGCGCGCTGTCCGACCGTCCGAGCAACGCCATGGCGGCCGTCTTCGTGGCCGCGATGCGCGAATGGAAGCGCTCCTTCGAAAGCTCCGGCCGCGCCTTCACCAATCTCACGCAGCGCCTCGACAAGGTGCTCGACGTGACGATCCAGCGCGAGGTCGAGCATCTCGAAGGCAAGCTGCTCGTGCTCGCCACGATCGGCTCGGCCTCCCCCTTCGTCGGCCTGTTCGGCACGGTGTGGGGCATCATGACGTCCTTCCGCTCGATCGCCGCCTCCAAGAACACTTCACTGGCGGTCGTGGCGCCGGGCATCGCGGAAGCGCTGTTCGCCACCGCCATCGGCCTGTTCGCGGCCATTCCGGCGGTCATCGCCTACAACAAGCTGCAGGCCGAGGCCGCCAAGCAGCAGGCCCGCCTCGAAGGCTTCGCCGACGAATTCTCCGCGATCCTGTCGCGGCAGATCGACGAACGCATCGCGGCCTGAGGAGGCTCTCCCATGGGTATGGCGGCGGGCGCGGCGGGCGCTTCCGGAGGACGCAGGCGGCGCGGCGGGCGCAAGCACCGCCCGATGGCCGAGATCAACATGACGCCGTTCATCGACGTCATGCTGGTGCTGCTGATCATCTTCATGGTCGCGGCGCCCTTGATCGCGACCGGAGTACCGCTCGACCTTCCCCAGACCAAGGCCGCGCCGCTCAACATCGACAAGCAGCCGCTGACCGTCTCCATCGAAAAGGACGGCAAGATCAGCCTGATGGGAACCTCCATCACGGCCGAAGAACTCGTGCCGAAGCTGCAGGCCGTGGCCAAGGCGGGCGCCGAAGAGCGGATCTATGTCCGCGCCGACAAGGCGATCGCCTACGGCCGGGTGGCGGAATTGATGGGCCTCATCACGGCGGCGGGATACCGGAAGGTCGCCCTCGTGAACGAGCCCGAGACCAATCCCAAGAAGTGACGGAAGCGCGGTGAAGATCGACTGGTCGAAACCCGGACTGCCGATCTCGGGAGGCGTGCATGCCGCGCTCCTCCTCGGGACGCTGGTCGCGTTTTCGTCCACGCCGAAATTCGAGGACGCCGCCGAGGCGATCCCGGTCGAGATGATCTCGGCCAACGAACTCTCGCAGATCACCAAGGGCGAGAAGACGGCCAAGGAGATCAAGCCCGAGCCGAAGACCCGGGTGGATCGCGTCGCCGAAAAGGAAGAGCAGAAGCCGCAGACGACGGCGGATGCCAAGCGCGACGTGCCGGCACCGGTCTCGCGCCCGCCGCAGCCCGAGCCCGAGAAGAAGCCCGAGCCGCAGCCGACGCCTCCGCCGCCGCCCGCCCCCAAGGCGGAAGCCAAGCCGGAGCCCAAGCCCGAACCGCCGAAGCCGGAACCCAAGCCCGAGCCGAAGCGGGCGCAGGACGTGTCCGAGGACGGGCTGCAGAAGGCCGAGAAGAAGCCCGAGCCGCCGAAGCCCGAGCCGAAACCCGAGCCGCCCAAGGTGGAGCGTCCGAAGGAGGCGCCGAAGCCGCCGCAGCCCGACCAGCTCGCCAAGCTGATCGAGGACGCGAAAAAGGATCAGAAGCCCGCGCCGGCTCCCAAGAGCGAGCCTTCCGCGAAGCCGTTCAACCCGAACGACATCAAGAAGCTGCTCGAGTCGAAGGAAAAGCCGCAGCAGGCGGGTTCGACCGGCAGCGAAGTGAACAAGGTGGCCTCGCTCGGCTCGCCGACGGCGACGGGCGCCAAGATGAACCCGAGCCAGAAGGATCAGCTCGGCGCGATCATCAAGGACCAGCTCGCTCAATGCTGGAGCCCGCCCGCGGGCGTCAGCGGCGGCGACGCCCTCAAGCCGATCATCAAGATCAGCCTGCAGCAGGACGGCTCCCTCGTCGGCATCCCGGCCGTGTCGAACGACCAGTCGAGCCCCGCCTTCCGCGCGATGGCCGACAGCGCCGTGCGCGCCGTCCGCCGCTGCTCGCCCTTCAAGATCCCCGCCCAGTTCCTGCCCTTCTACGGTGATTGGAAGGACTGGACGATCATCTTCGACCCCCGGGAAATGCTCGGATGAACCGGGTTCCCGACGAGGACCGACACATGCGCACCATGTTCGACCGCCGCGCCTTCCTGCTGCTCGCGGGCTCCGCCGCCCTCGTCTCGCCCGCCGCGGCGCAGATGACGATCACGCTCGACCGCGGCAACTTCCAGCCGATGCCGATCGCGATCACCGACTTCTCGGGATCCGACCCCGCGATGGCGCAGCAGATCTCCGCGATCATCACGAACAATCTGAAGCGCTCCGGCGTCTTCGCGCCGATCGACAAGGCCGCCTTCATCGAGAAGACGACGAACCCGGACGCCGCGCCGCGCTTCGACGCATGGAAAGTCATCAACGCGCAGGCGCTCGTCACCGGAAAGGTCGTCCGCGACCCGTCGGGCCGGCTCAAGACCGAGTTCCGCCTGTGGGACGTGTTCGGCGGCCAGCAGAGCCTCGGCCAGCAATATTTCACGGACCCGAACAACTGGCGCCGCGTGGCGCACATCATTTCGGACGCGATCTATTCCAAGATCACGGGCGAGAAGGGCTTCTTCGACACCCGCGTCGTCTTCGTGGAGGAGACCGGGCCGAAGGACCGGCGCGTGAAGCGTCTCGCGATCATGGATCAGGACGGAGCCAATCTGCGCTACCTCACCCGTGGCGAGGATCTCGTCGTGACGCCGCGCTTCTCGCCGTCGAGCCAGGAAGTGGCCTACATGTCCTTCGGCGCGGGCGACCCGAAGGTGTTCCTGCTCAACATCGAGACGGGTCAGCGCGAAGTGGTGGGCAACTTCCCCGGCATGACCTTCTCGCCGCGCTTCTCGCCCGACGGCCAGCGCATCGTGATGAGCCTGTCGCAGGGCGCGTCCTCGAACCTGTTCGTGATGGACCTGCGCTCGCGCAACACGACGCGGCTGACCGACACGAGCGCGATCGACACCTCGCCCTCCTATTCCCCGGACGCCTCGCAGATCGTCTTCGAAAGCGACCGCGGCGGCTCGCAGCAGCTCTACGTGATGTCGGCCTCGGGCGGCGGCGCCAAGCGCATCTCCTTCGGGCAGGGCCGCTACTCGACCCCCGTGTGGTCGCCGCGCGGCGACTACATCGCCTTCACCAAGCAGTCGGGCGGCAGCTTCTCCATCGGCATCATGAAGCCGGACGGGTCGGGCGAGCGCATCCTCACGGAAGGCTTCCACAACGAGGGACCGACCTGGGCGCCGAACGGCCGCTATCTGATGTTCTTCCGCGATGCGGGCGGCAATTCGGGCGCCAAGCTCTTCATGGTCGACATCACGGGCCGCGTCGAAGTGCCGGTGCCGACCGGCACCTTCGCCTCCGACCCCGCCTGGTCGCCGCTGCTGAACTGAACGGAGCCGCCGCGTGACGCGCCGCCTGATTTCCACCGGGTCGCCCTTCGAGCGGACCTTCGGCTATTCGCGTGCGGTCGTCGACGGAGACTACGTCTTCGTGGCGGGCACGACGGGCTACGACTACGCGACCATGAGCCTGCCGGAAGATGTCGCCGAACAGGCCCGCAACATCTTCCGCACGCTCGAAGGCGTACTTCACGAGGCCGGAAGCTCGCTCGATCGGATCGTGCGCAAGCAGGTCTTCGTGACCGACCCGCGGTATTGCGAGCCGGTGCTGCGGGTCTGCGGCGAGATCCTCGCCGACATCCGCCCCGCCTCCGGCATCTATGTCGTCGCGGGTCTTCTCAAGCCGGAAATGAAGGTCGAGATCGAGGTCACGGCCCGGACGAGCCGAGGCTAGTCCCCTGCTGCGCGGCGCTCGACGCCGCGATCAGCTCCGTCAGCTCCGTCGGTGCGTAAGGCTTGCCGAGAAATCCGAGCGGATTGCAGTCCTCCGTCGCCTTCGCCACGAGAGCCGGGTCGATATTGCCGCTCACGAACAGCGAGCGGATGCCGAAGCGATGATAGATCTCGCTGGCGGTCGCGAGCCCGCTGGTGCCGTGCGCGAGCTTGAGATCCATGATCACGAGATCGGGCCTTCGGCTCTCCGCCAAGGCCAGAGCGCTTTCGAAGGTCCCGGCCCGCCCCACGATCCGATGACCTTCCTGCGCGAGCACGTTTTCGAGATCCCAAGCGAGGATCGCATCGTCCTCGACGATGAGGATTCGGGCCTCTTTCATCCGCAGGCTCTCCCGTCTTCACCGCACAACGTGCCGCGGCGCGGGTGGTTCTGAGCGAGGAAAGCGGCGGCGGCGCGGCAGGGGAGCGACGCAATCGAGAACGCCTTTGCCGGGCACGAAAAAAGCCGCCGGACCTTTCGGCCCGGCGGCTGATCTTCGGCTCGGATGCGGCGTCGCTTACGCCGCGAGCTGGCGGAGCACGTAGTGCAGAATGCCGCCGTTCTTCACGTATTCGAGCTCGTCGAGCGTATCGATGCGGCAATGCACCGGCACCTTCTTCGACTTGCCGTCGGCGGAGGTGATGGTGATTTCCATCTTCTGCCGCGGCTTCACCTCGGCGAGGCCCTCGATCGTGACCGTCTCGTCGCCCTTCAGGCCCAGCGTCTGCCAGCTGGTGCCTTCCTCGAAGACGAAGGGCACGACGCCCATGCCGACGAGGTTGGAGCGATGGATGCGCTCGAAGGACTGCGCGATGACGGCGCGGACGCCGAGCAGGTTGGTACCCTTCGCCGCCCAGTCGCGCGACGAGCCGTTGCCGTATTCGATGCCCGCGAAGACGACCAGCGGCACGCCTTCCTTCTCGTACTGCATCGCCGCGTCATAGATGAAGGTCTGCTTGCCCGACGGATAATGGACCGTCAGGCCGCCTTCGGGCGTGTTGCCCTGCGCGTCCTTCACCATGAAGTTCTTGATGCGGATGTTGGCGAAGGTGCCGCGCATCATCACTTCATGGTTGCCGCGGCGCGTGCCGTACTGGTTGAAGTCGGCCTGCGCAACGCCGTTGTCGAGCAGGTACTTGCCCGCCGGCGAAGCCGCCTTGATCGAACCGGCCGGGGAGATGTGGTCGGTCGTGATCTTGTCGCCGAACAGACCGAGGATGCGCGCACCCTTGATGTCCGTGACGGGCTTCGGCGTCTTGGTGATGCCGACGAAATAGGGCGGGTTCTGGACGTAGGTGGACTTGCCTTCCCAGCCGTAGGTCTGGCCTTCCGGCGCCTTCACCTTCTTCCAGTTGGCGTCGCCCGCGAACACGTCGGCATACTTGGCCTTGTAGATCTTCTTGGTGACGTGCTTGGCGATGAAGGCCTGGATTTCCTTGTTGGTCGGCCAGATGTCCTTCAGGTAGACGGGCTTGCCCGCCTTGTCCTTGCCGATCGGCTCCTTCGTCAGGTCGATCTGCACGGAGCCCGCCAGCGCATAGGCGACGACGAGCGGGGGCGAGGCGAGGTAGTTCGCCTGCACGTCCGGCGACACGCGGCCTTCGAAGTTGCGGTTGCCCGAGAGGACCGCCGCGGCGACGAGGCCGTTGTCGTTGATCGACTTGGAGATCTCGGCCGGCAGCGGGCCGGAATTGCCGATGCAGGTCGTGCAGCCGAAGCCGACGAGGTTGAAGCCGAGCTTGTCGAGATCCTTCTGCAGGCCGGAATTGGCGAGATATTCCGCCACCACCTGCGAGCCGGGCGCGAGCGAGGTCTTCACCCACGGCTTGGTCACGAGGCCCTTGGCCACCGCGTTGCGGGCGAGCAGGCCCGCGCCGATCAGCACCGACGGGTT
>JAIXTP010000018.1 GCA_027483895.1 Hyphomicrobiales bacterium | reverse complement strand
GCGCGGCACGCTCGAAGACGTCGCCGTAGCTCAGTCGCTCGCCCGCAGCCGTCTCGATCAGCGTCCGCGCCGCGTCGGGGGCTCGCCCGAGGATGAGGTCGAAGAGATGATTCGCCATGGTCGATGCTTCCGTTCCAGGACCCGAGCGCGGAGACCGTCACCGGCCGCGGAAGACGGGTTCGCGCTTTTCGGCGAAGGCGGCGCGCCCCTCGCGATAATCCTCACTGGCGAAGCAAGCCTCTACGAGCGCGTCCACGCGGCCCGGATCACGCTGCCCCTCGGCTCTCGCCAATTCGACGAGAGCGGCCTTCACGGCCTTCAGGGTCAAGGGCGCATTGGCCGCGATCCGCGCCGCATAGGCTTCCGCCTCCGCATCGTAGCCGTCCGAGGTCAGGACGGCGTTCAGGACGCCCATCGCAGCCGCTTCCGGGGAATCGATGATCCGAGCACTGAGCAGAAGGTCGGCGGTGGGGCCGACGCCGAGCTTGTGGGCGAGCATCTCGAGATTTCCGAACGCGTAGCCCAAGCCGAGCCTCGCCGCGGGAACGCGGAACCGGGAATCGGCCGTCGCGATCCGCAGATCGCAGCACATCGCCAGACCGAAACCGCCGCCGAAACAGATGCCTGAAATGATCGCCAGGGTCGGCTTGGCGCTGCCCGCCAAGGCCGCATTGCCGGCGGAGACCGCGCGATCATAGGCGGCGACCGCAGCCGCACCCTCTCTTTTTTCCCCGAACTGCGAAATGTCGGCCCCCGCGCAGAAAGCCCGTCGACCTTCCCCCCGCAGCGTGATCAGTCGGACGGCCGGGTCTTCCTCGGCACGCCGGATCAGATCGGGCAGGCTGGACCACATCTCGAACGTCATAGCGTTCATCTTGGCCGGCTGGTCGATCACCAGGGAGGCGATGCCCTTTTCCGCGACGTAGCGGATCGAGGGACGGTGAGCGGCATTTTCAGACATCGCGGGCTCTCTCATGATTCTCGGTCGACGCAGGGCCGGAGCTTGGGGTGGTCAGGTTCCGGTAAATCGAGGCGGGCGCTTTTCCCGGAAGGCCGTCTGCCCCTCGAGAAAGTCGGAACTGGCGTCGCAGGCGGCCACGAGACGGGCGATCATCTCGGCCTCTTCCTGCGAGGGAAGGAATTCGATCGTCCGCAAGGCCCGCTTCACGGCCGCCATCGTAAGCGGGGCGTTTCCGGCAATGGTCGCGAGATAGGCTTCGGCCCGTGCCTCGAATTCCTCGGCCGGCCAGAGCCTCTGAACGATCCCGGCCGCACGGGCCTCGGCGGCGTTCATCGACAAACCCGACAACAAAAGGTCGGCGGTGTTCGGAATTCCGATTCTGGACGCAAGCCGAAGCACGTCGTCCAAGCCGTAGCCGATACCCAGGCGGGCGGCGGGAATGCAGAAGGTCGCGCGGTCGGATGCGAGCCGCAGATCACAGGCCATGGCCAGACCCATGCCTCCGCCGAAGCAAAGGCCGTCCACGAGCGCGATCGTCGGCTTCGATGACATCGAAAGAGCCTGATGGGCTTCGAGAACGATGCGCTCGTAGTGATCCGTGGCCTGCGGCGTATTCCTCGTCGTCGAGAATTCGGAAATGTCGGCACCGGCGCTGAAAGCGACCGTCCCCGCTCCACGAAGGACCACGGCCCGGACGTCGGAAGCCCGTTCGAATGCGGCGCAGGCGGTTCCCACGTCGCTCCACATCCCGAGGCTCAGGGCGTTGCGGCGCCGCTCATTGGCAATGGTGATCCGTCCGATCCCTTGCGCCCGCTCGATGAGGATTCGACCTTCCGACATCGCGGACCCCGGGTCAGACGGCGCCGGACGCGCGCAGACGGGCGATGTCGGCGCTGCCGAAGCCCAGTTCCGCGAGGATTTCGGCGGTATGTTCACCTGCATCCGGGGTGGCGGTGCGGATCTCCGCGGGCGTTCGCGACAGCTTGACGGGTTGGCCGACCACGGCGACGTCGCCCCGTGTCGGGTGCCGGCAGGGAACCGCCATTCCGAGATGCCGGACCTGCGGATCGGCGAAGACCTCGTCCATCCGATAGATGGGACCGGCAGGGACGCCCGCTTCCGCCAAGACCCTCATCCACTCCGCACTGGTTCTTTCGGCGAACAGCGGTTCGAGGATCGCCCTGATCTCCGGGCGGTTCTTGAACCGGGCCTGTCCGGTCGCATATTCGGGCTTGGCGACCCAATCCGATCGGCCCAAGACGCCGCAGAGGCTTTTCCAGTGGCCGTCGCCGCCGACGCCGAGATTGATGAAGCCGTCCGACGTCGCGAAGACCCCCATCGGCGTCGAATAGGGATGATCGTTGCCCGCCTGTGCCGGCACGACGCCGTCGACGAGATAAAGCGCCGCCTGAAAATCGAGCACCGCGATCTGGGCGGCCAGGAGGGACGACTGGATCCATTGTCCTTCGCCGGAGCGGTTCCGTTCCTGCAGCGCGATGAGGACGCCGATCGCCGCGTAGAGCCCGGCCGCGATGTCGGCGACCGCGGCACCGGCCCTGACGGGCCCTTGTCCCGGCAGACCCGTGACGGCCATCAGACCGCCCATGCCCTGCGCGATCTGATCGAAGCCCGGCAAGGATGCATAGGGCCCGTCCTGCCCGAAACCGGAGATCGAGGCGAGAATGATGCGGGGGTTGATCTCGCGCAGGCGCGCATAGCCGATCCCGAGGCGCTCCTTCACGTCCGGACGGAAGTTCTCGACCACGACATCGGCCGTCCGGACCATCTCCAGGAACACCGCCAGTCCGTCGGGATTTTTGAGATTGAGCGTGATCGACCGCTTGTTGCGGTGGAGATTGAGCATGTCGTAGCCGTCGCGCGGACCGCTCATGCCCTCGTTGGGATCAGCCCCGGCGGTCGCGTCGATCTTGATCACGTCGGCGCCGAAATCGGCGAACATCCGGCAACAGGCGGGTCCGGCCCGGACACGCGTCAGATCGAGAACCCGAAGTCCGCTCAGAGCCGTGGCCGTCCGCTCAGGATGCATCGCGTTTCTCCCCGACGGCCCGATCCGGCTCAATTTCGGCCGGCACCGGGTTTCAATGCTGCTTGGACGAAGATCTCCACCCCGAAGCCCGGCGTGACGAGCTTCGCCTCGACGACCGCACGTGCGGGCGTCCTGCCGGGGACGACCCAGGCCATCCAGACGTCGTTCATCTCGTCGAAGCGCCGAAAATCGGACAGGAAGATCGTCGTGGAGATGATGCGGGACCGGTGGCTGCCGGAGGCTTCCAGAAGCCTGTCGACATTGGCGAGGATCTCACGGGTCTGCTGCGCCACGGAGGCGTTTTCCGACCCTCTCGCCACCTGACCGGCCAGATGGACCATGCCGTTGAAGATCACGGCCTGGCTGCTGCGAGGCCCGATCTCCAAGCGGACGATGTCGTCGTCCGTACCCGCATCCTCATGCATTGCGGTTCGAGGCCCCGCCGTCGACCGTCACGATCGTCCCGCTCACATAGGATGCGCGCGGAGACGCGAGGAACGCGATCACGTCCGCGACCTCCTTGGCTTCGCCCATGCGGCCGAAGGGAAGATCGAGCTTCTCGATGAAGTCCTGCCAGCGGTCGGGCGTGCCGTAGGCGTCACGGCTCCAGCCTTCGAGCATGAACTGGGCGCGATCCGTAGCCGTCAGGCCGGGATTCACCCCCACCACGCGGACCCCGTGGTCGGGCGAGCGCGCGCCCAAGGCTCGGGTCAGACTCATCAAGGCGCTGTTCCCGGACGAGCCGAGGATGTAGCGCGACTGCATCCGCTCCCCGGAATTGCCGATCACGTTGACGATGACGCCCTGCCGCCGCGTCTTCATGCGCGCGTAGAAGGCCCGCGTCATGTTGATGTAGCCGAAGACCTTGAGATCCCAAGACCGACGCCAGACTTCTTCCGGGATGTCGTCGATCTCGCCCGGCGGATTGGATCCGGCATTGTTGACGAGAATGTCGACGTCCCCGAAGCGCTCGGCCAGTGCGGCCTGATCGTCGGGGTTGCCGAGATCGGCCGCAATCGTCTCGACAGAGGCCGTGCCCGCCGCCCGTACCTTGTCCGCGGCGCGATCGAGACGCTCCGGGTCGCGGGCCGCGAGGACCACGTGGCATCCTTCGGAGACCAGAATTTCCGCTGCAGCCAGGCCGATCCCCTTGCTTGCTCCGGTGATCAGAGCGCGGCGTCCCTTGAGTTCGAGGTCCATGACGATCTCCTTCCGCCGCAGCTCGGCGCGCTCAGTAGCCCCGCGGCAGGCCCAGGTCGTGGACGGCGATGAAGTTGAGGACCATCTCTTCGGAGACCGGCGCGAACTGGAACAGCCGCGCATCGCGCCACAACCGCTCGACGTGCATGTCCTTCGAGAAGCCCATTCCGCCCATCGTCTGCATGGCGCGTTCGATCGCCTGCGTGGCCGCGCGGACGGACAGGAACTTCGCCGTATTGGCTTCGGAGCCGTAGGCCATGTCCTGATCGTGCAGCCAAGCGGCCTTCAGATTCATCAGACGAGCGCATTCGAGCTCGGCATGCGCCTCGGCCATCGGGAACTGAAGGCCCTGATAGGCGCCGATCGGCGTCGAGCCGAAGACCTTCCGGGTCTTCGCGTAGTCGACGCCGAGACGGAGCGCGAGCTTCCCCGCACCCACCATGCCGGCCGTGGTCACGATCCTTTCGGTGTTGAGCACCTCGAGAAGCTCGGACCAGCCCCCGTCCACCGTTCCGACCACTTCGTCGTCTCGCGCGAACACATCGTCGAAATAGACGTTGCTCGACGGGTTGGTGTTGGTGCCGACCTTGTCGATGGCGCTGTGCGTCAGGCCTTCACGATCGGTATCGATCAGGAACATCGTGAAGCCGTGCGTCCGGCGCGGCGCATCCTCCATCCGCGTCGTGCGCGCGACGACGAGCACCTTGTGCGCCTGCGGCATGCAGGTGATCCAGATCTTGCTGCCGTTGATGCGCCAGCCGCCGTCGACGCGGCGGGCGAAGGTCTTCAGCGCCAGCGTATTCGAACCGACGTCCGGCTCGGTCAGTGCCATGGCGAAACGCATGCGTCCCTCGACGAGCGGCCGCAGCATCTCATCCTTCTGCCGGGCGGTGCCGAATTTGACGAGCGGAATGCCCCCGAAGATCGGGTTGTTCATGAAAAGCTGGCCGAGGGTGGCGCCGCCGCCGCCCGCCGCGAGATTTTCGATGACCAACGCCATCTCCAGCATGCCCAGACCCGAGCCGCCGTATTCCTCGGGCAAGGCGACGGCTCCGAGGCCGGAGTCGCAGACCGCTTGCCAGAACTCTTCGGCGAAGAGCTTCTTTTCGTCATGCTCGCGCCAATAATCGAGGCCGAATTTCTCGCCGACCTTTCTTGCGGTCTCGACAAGCATCGCGTGCTCGTTCGACAGTGAGAAATCCATCACGCTGCTCCGTTGAATGCGCGCTTCATTTGCCGGTGAAGGTCGCCTTGCGTTTCTCCAGAAAGGCGCGACACCCCTCGTGCGCGTCGGCGGTGTCGAAGACGATGCTCGCCATGATCTTCTCGTGCGCCAGTCCGGCCGCGAGCGTCATGTCGCCGCCGTCCGAGAGGGTCCGCTTCAGGATCTTGAGGATCAACGGTGATTTCTCGGCCAGTCCCTCCGCGAAGGCGAGCGTTTCGCTCATCAGGTCCGCGGGCGGTACGATCCTGTTGATGAGGCCGATCTCGAGCGCCGTCTCGGCCGAGAAATGGCGTCCGGAAAACATGATTTCCTTCGCGCGGCACAAAGGCACCTGCCGCAGCAGGCGCTGCGTGCCGCCCGCTCCCGGAATGATGCCGAGCGTGATCTCCGGGAGCCCGAACCGCGCCGAGGATGCGGCGAAGCGGATGTCGGTCGCCAGAAGCAGCTCCGTTCCGCCGCCGAGCGCATATCCGTTGATCGCGGACATCACGGGCTTGTCCGCGATCTCGATCCGACGGAATACGCGATGGATCGTCTCGGCGAATTCCTGATAGTGGGCCATCGAGCCGCGGGAATCGAGATCGCCGATATCGCCGCCCGCGACGAAGGCCTTGTCGCCCGCCCCCGTGATCACCACGACACGCACCGACGGATCGGTCTCGAGTTCCCCGAACCGCTTGTCCAGTTCGAGAAGGGTAGGCACGTCCAACGCGTTCAGCGTTTCCGGACGATTGATGGTCAGGACGCCGGCCGCGCCGTGCCGTTCGACGACGATGGCTTCTTTGCCGCCGCTCATTCCGAACCTCCCTTGGCCTTCGATGCGCGCTTTCGTGGCTTTCCGTTGAACAAGCCTTCGGTCAGAAGCCGCATGTAGGTTCCGACGACCTCATCCGGCAGGCGCTTGACGCCCGCGCGCGTCACGCAGAACCGCATGCTCACATAGTCGCGCGCCGCCATGAGCATGTAGGCGATGACCTCGAGCTCTGACGTCTCGTAACCCTTGATGACGCCCGATCCGCGGGCGCGCTCCAGCGCGCGTACGTAACCCGCCGAGATGTTCGTCATGTGCAGCCTGAACCCCTCGGGCGCGAATTGCTCGGCCTCGTGAAGGATCCGATAGAATTCCGGGCGCAGCGCGATGAATTCGAAGAAGGCGCGGAAGCGACCTTCCTCGCGGGCGACCTCGTCCGTCAGTCCGGCGAGGGTCTTGCGGATGTGCGCGTACATCTCCTCGCCGATCGTCGGGAGCAGCTGATCGAGCAGGTCCTGCCGCGAGTCGAAGTAATTGTAGAAGGTGCCCATCGCCACGCCGGCCCGGCGCGTGATCTCCTGGATGGAAGCCTCCGCATAGCCGTAGCGGCCGACGATCTCGGCCGCGGCGTCGAACAGCTTCTTGCGCGTCAGGTCGCGCCTCTCCTCACGGCTCATGCCCCGCCCGGGCTTCAATCTCGCAGGCCTTTTGGCAGCGCTCTTGACGGATGACGGAGCCGCCGCAACGGCCGTCGCGGCCGTCTTTCGACGGGTCGCTTCCTTTCCGGATCCGTTGCGGGGGGTATCGAGCGAACGTTTCAGCGGAACCTCCGGAGACTCTCTTCAGACCGAACGCATTTCGGCGACCGCAAATCTAGTGAAACACGATTCATGTTTCAATTCCATACCGGATCGTGCTTGACAAGTGAATGATGGTTCATGTTTCATCTCGGTCAAGGGATCCTCTATGAGGGCCCCTCGGGGGCGATCATGGTTCAACCGCGTCATCGGTCCGATCCAAGGACACCGGCTCATCGGCCGGGACGTGCCCCTCACGCCGGTCGCGTCGAGCGACCGGATCCCTGGTTCGGGAGCGACGCGCCTGGCGCGTCCGTCAATCCAAGAAAACTGCTCTCCCGAATGCGTCCTTCGTCGCCGGATCGGTCCGGCGCGCAATCGTCAATGACGTCGTAGGGCAAGGCTGCCATGGAGGAGCCGGGATCATGAAGCGCAGAATTTTGGACTTGGGCGCGCTCGCGCTCGTCGGCGGGCTCTTTCTCCAAGGTCCGGCCAAGGCAGAGGTCGGCGTGACCGACACGGAGATCCTGATCGGGGCGTTGGGCGTCCTGACGGGCCCCCTCTATCACAACGGGAAGACGATCTATGACGGAGTGGAGTCCGTCTACAACGAGGTGAACGCCGCCGGCGGCATTCACGGGCGCAAGATCCGCTACGTCCGCGAGGACGACGTCTGCAAGCCCGATCAGGCGGTTCCCGCCGCGAAGAAGCTCATTCACGAACACAAGGTCTTCATGATCCACGGGGGCGGCTGCTCGAACGCGAGCCTCGCCGCGATGCCCGAGATCGTGCAGGCGAAGATCCCGTGGGTCATCACGGCTTCGACCGCGCCTCAGCTCACCGATCCCGTCAATCCCATGATCTTCACGACGATGCTCGCGGGCTGGATGGAGACGGAAGGCCAGCTGCAGCGCGCCATCGATCTGGGCGCCAAGAAGATCGCCATCGTGAAGCAGAAGGACGCTTGGGCGGACAGCCGGTACAAGCCGCTTCTGGACAGCATGAAGGCCCGCAACATCACGCCGGTGGCGGACGAGGAATTGTCTCCCGATCCGACGGACGCGACCGCCGTGGCGCTCAAGCTCAAGACGTCGGGCGCGGATGCGGTCATCGGCGTCCTGTTCCCGAAGGCCGCCACGGTTCTGATGCGCGACATGTACAAGATCGGCTATCGCCCGATCGTCGTCGGCGGGTCCGCCATCAGCGACCTGAAGGCGATGGACCAGAGCATCGGCATCGCGGGGTCGCTCGACAAGTTCGAGGCCTTGGCTCCGACCAAGCATCCCGACGATCCGTCGGTCGCCAAGTGGAAAGACGTCGTCAAGAAGCACTATCCGTCCGACACCTTCATGACCTGGCACCTGTTCGGGGTCGCGAGCGGCGAATTCATGGTCGCCGCGCTGAAGAAGGCGGGCAAGGACCTGACCCGAGAGAGTCTGGCGAAGGCTCTGTCGGATCTCTCCGTCGAGTCGGCGGCCTATCCGGGGCCGATGACCTGCAAGCCCGACAATCACCAGTGCTACCGGTCCATGGCGTGGTTCTCTCTCCGGGGGGGAGAAGTGAAGCAGGTCGGCGTCACGCACCTGAAGTGACCTGAACCGCGGCGGGGGCTCCGCTCCCGCCGCTTCCCGCTCCGCCATGCTCGGGCACGGTCCATCATGCTTCCATTCCTTCTGACGAGCGGCCTCACGACCGGCGCCCTTTATGCGATGGTCGCGATCGGTCTGGTCCTCGTCTACCGGTCGACCGGGCACATCAACTTCTCGCACGGCGAATTGTTCATGCTGGGCGGCTTCTTCGCCTACAGCCTCATCATGTTCGCCGGGCTGCCCTACGTCGTGGCCCTTTTCCTCGCAGTGATACTGTCCTTCCTGCTCGGAGTGATCTCGGACCGCCTCGTCTACCGGCCGCTGATCAAGGCTCCCGGGCTCACCATGGTCCTCGCGACCGTCGGATTTTCCTATCTCCTGAAGGGGATCGGCCGCTACTTCTGGGGCGGCAAAGGGGAATATCTCAGCATCCCCGCGATCGTGGATCCCGCTCCGATCTTCATAAACGACATCCCGATCCTACCCCAGCAGCTGATCGTTCTCGGCGCGGCCGTCGCCTTCATGGTCGCCTTCGCCCTGTTCTTCTCTCGGACCAAGGCGGGAAAGATCATGCAGGCGACCAGCGAGAACCCGACGGCCTCCTATCTCGTCGGCATCAGGGTCGAGAACGTCTACACATGGACATGGGGCGTCGGCGCCGCCGTCGCGGGGGCGGCCGCGGTGCTCATGACGCCCTTGACGCTCATCACGCCCGACATCGGCGCGACGCTGCTGATCAAGGCCTTCGCCGCCACCATTCTCGGCGGGCTCGGCAGCATGACCGGCGCCGTCGTCGGCGGCTTCGCAGTAGGTCTCATCGAGCAGCTCGCCTCCGGCTACATCGATACGTCTCTGCAGGAGATCGCCGCCTTCCTCGTGATCATGGTGGTGCTCGTCTTCCGCCCCGCCGGCCTGTTCGGCGTCTACGGTCAAAGGCGGGCCTGAACCATGCTCAAGCTGATCTCTCCGGTCCCGGTCTTCTGCTCGGCCGCGATCTTCGCGGCGGCACTGCCCGCCTTCGCCAACCAGTACACGATCTTCGTCGGCAATCTGGCCTTCATCTATATCATCCTTACCTTGGGGCTTAACCTTCTGCTGGGCTACACGGGGCTTCTGGCCTTCGTGAACGCCGCTCTGTTCGGTATCGGCGCCTATGCGACGGCGATCGCCCGAACGAAGTTCGGCATCCCCTACGGCTTCGCGCTTCCGCTCGGCGGCCTGGCCGCCCTGGCCGTCGGCGTCGTCGTAGCTTTGCCCGCATTGCGGCTGACGGGGCTCTATCTAGCCCTCGCCTCGATCTCGTTCGCGCAGTTCGCCGTCTGGGTCTTCGCGCATTGGGACCCCGTGACCGGCGGCCCGACCGGCATCCGGATGGCGGCCGTCGCCTACGGCTTTTCGGGTTCCTGGGAGACCGTCCATTATTACGTCAGCCTCGCGATCTGCATCGCCTCGGTCGTGGTGACGTCGAACATCCTGCGCTCCCGAGTCGGACGCTCTTTCGTCGCCATCCGAGAGAGCGAGGTCGCGGCCGAAGGCCTGGCCATCGATCTGACGCGGACGAAGACCACGGCCTACGGGCTAAGCGCTCTCTATGCGGGCATCGCCGGAGGCCTTTTCGCGCCGATCCTGACCCTCGTGGTCCCCGAGAGCTACGACCTGTTCCAGGTGATCGTGCAATTCGCGATGGTCGTCGTCGGCGGGTTGGGCTCGATCGCCGGCGCCATCTTCGGGGCCGTCGGCCTGATCGGCGTTCAGGAAGCGCTCAGGGCTACGAAGGAGCTTCAGGAAATCGCCTTCGGCGGCATGATCCTGCTTACGGTCCTGTTCCTGCCCAGCGGCCTCGCCGGGCTTCTTCGTAAATACCTTCCGGAATGGCGCGAGCCCCTCCGCCGCCGGGGAGACGATCGATGACCGACGCCCCTGCGAAACTCGAGATCCGCGGGCTCGGCGTTCGGTTCGGCGGGCTCGTGGCCCTCGACGACGTGACCCTCTCCATCGGCCGGGCGGAAATCCGAGGCGTAATCGGGCCTAACGGCGCGGGCAAGACGACGCTCCTGAACGCCGTCACGGGCGTAAGCCGACCGACCTCGGGCGACATCCTCCTCGACGGCCGGACCATCTCCGGGTTGAAATCCAGCGAGATCGCGGCGCGCGGCATGCGTCGGACGTTCCAGACGAGTCAGCTGTTCCGCGGCATGACCGTGCTCGAAAACGTGATGACCGGGCTGCATGCGAACATGCGGACCTCGATCTTCGACGCAGCCTTCTCCTCCGCCCGCGTCCGGCGGGAGGAGCGGGAAGCCGCGGAAAAGGCTTGGGCGGCGCTCGAATTCGTCGGAATGACCCGCTTCGCGGATCGCGACGGCGGCGAGCTGTCCTTCGGCCAGCAGCGGATCATCGAGATCGCGCGCGCGCTCGTCAGCGAACCTCAGGTGATCCTGCTGGACGAACCGGCGGTCGGTCTTTCCCTCAACCGCGTGATCGAGCTCGAGGACCTTCTGCGGAAGATCCGGGCCGAGCGCGGCGTCACGGTCATCATGATCGAACACGTGATCCGGGTGGTCATGAACGTCTGCGATCGCGTGACGGTCATGGCCTCCGGCCGGAAGATCGCGGAAGGCACGGCCGACGAGGTGACGTCCGACCGGAACGTGATCGAAGCCTATCTTGGAAGCGGGTTCGATGCTGACGGTCAAAAATCTTAACGTCTGGTACGGGCCCACCGAGGTCGTCCGCGATGTGACCTTCGAGGTTCCGGCGGGGCGCATCATCGGCCTGATGGGCGGGAACGGGGCCGGGAAGTCGACGATCCTCAAGGCTCTGAGCGGACTGGTGGTCCCTCGCGGCGGGATCATAGAGTTCGACGGAAAGTCCCTCGTCGGGCGTCATCCGCGCGACGTGGTCGAGGCGGGGATGGTCCAGGTCCCTCAAGGCCGGTTCGTATGGCCCGGCATGTCGGTGCGGGACAATCTCGAGCTCGGTGCGGTGACCCGCACGGACAAGGCCGAGATCCGGCGGACCATCGACGAAGTCATGACGCTGTTCCCCACGCTGTCGCGAAAGAGCGGAGACCGTGCCGGTCAGCTTTCGGGAGGCGAGCAGCAGATGGTCGCCGTCGGTCGAGCCATGATGTCAAAGCCCCGCCTCATGATGATGGACGAGCCCTCCGCCGGGCTGTCGCCGAAAGTCGTCGAGGAAATGGTCGCAGCGATCGCGGCCCTCAATAGGGGCGGTCTCTCCATTCTCCTCGTCGAGCAGAATGTCGGCGTCGCCGCCGCGCTCGCCGAAGAGGCGCACATCCTCGCCAACGGCGAACTGTCCTTCACCACCACGGGCCGGCAACTCGCCACGGACCCTCAGGTCATCCGCAGCTATCTGGGGCGTTGACGCCCCCGAAACGATCTTGCTCGAGAGGTATACGAACCATGCTCTGGATCGGAATCGACGTCGGCGGCACGTTCACGGACGCCGTCGCCTATGACGACGTCGCCAAGTCCTTCACCTACGCCAAGGCCTCCTCGACGCCGGTCGATCCCACGCTCGGGGTTCTCGAGGTTCTAGACCTGCTGAAGGCCGACATGGCCCAGGTCGAACGCTTCGTTCATGGCGTTACGATCGGCACGAACGCGATCCTCGAAGGCAAGGGCGCCGAATGCTGGATGCTGGTGACCAAGGGCTTCAAGGACGTTCTGGAGATCGGCAGAACCAACCGGCCGGTGCTCTACAACATCCGTTCCCAGAAGAAGCCGCCCCTCATCCCGCGCACCCGTACGCGGGAGGTCGACGAGCGGTTGCTCTATGACGGAACCGTGATCAAGCCGCTCAAGGCCGCGGACGTCGCGGCGGCGGTGGCCGATCTGCCCGATCACGACAACATGGCCGTCGCGATCTGCTTCCTTCACAGCTACATCAATCCCGAGCATGAGCAGGCCGCCAAGGCCGCCCTCGCGAAGGCGCTTCCGAACGCCTTCGCCTGCACGTCATCGGACGTGCTGCCCCAGTTCCGCGAATACGAGCGGTTCAACACGACGGCTCTGAACGCCTATATCGGCCCGCTGATGGGCCGCTATCTCTCCCGGCTCAAGTCGGGCCTGGAGAAGAAGGGCTTCAAGCGCGACCTCTACATCATGACGTCTAACGGCGGCGTCTCGACCGCCGAACGGGCCAAGCAGCTTCCCGTCGCAACGGTGCTTTCCGGCCCTGCCGGCGGCGTCGCGGCGGCGGTCCATCTCGGCGGCCTGGTCGACGTTCCGAACATCATCACCTGCGACATGGGCGGAACCTCGACCGACGTCTGCCTGATCGAAAACCTGAAGATTCCCGTCACGAACGAACAGAAGATCGCCGAATACGCGAACCGGACGCCGCAGATCGAGATCAATGCCGTCGGTGCCGGCGGCGGCTCGATCGGCTGGATCGACGCCGGCGACATCCTGATGGTGGGTCCGCAGAGCGCGGGCGCCGCTCCGGGCCCGGCCTGCTACGGGCGCGGCGGCACCCAGCCGACGGTCACGGATGCCAATCTCGTGCTCAACCGTCTGGCTGCCGGATCGCCGCTGGCGGGGGGGCGCATCAGTCTGGATCCGTCCCTCTCCATGGCCGCACTGAAGCCGGTGGCGGAGCGGCTGGGTCTCGACGAGATCACGCTCGCGGACGGGATCGTCCGGATCGCCGTGGCGCGCATGGTGTCCGCGATCAAGCAGATCTCCATCGCCAACGGCTTCGATCCGCGAGACTTCACTCTGCTGCCCTACGGCGGCGCGGGGCCGATGCATTCGGTGGCGATCGCGGAAGAACTGGAAATTCCGCGCATCCTGGTGCCCTTGGGCCCGGGCAATTTCGCGGCCTTCGGATCCCTCATCTCCGACATCCGCCGCGACTACGCCAAGACACGCACGATGCAGATCGGTGCGGGATCATGGCCCGATATCGATGCGGCCTTCCGGGAGATCGAAACCCAAGCGGCGCGCGACCTGGCGGCCGAGGGCGTTCCGAAGGACCGGATCGTCATGCGCCGTTCGGCCGGCATGCGCTTCCTCGGTCAGAGCTGGGAACTCAACGTCGATCTCGGCCCGGACGACAATTCGGTCGATCGGCTCACCGCGGCCTTCGGCGAGGTGCATGAGCGTCGGTTCGGGCACCGGGCCGGCACCAGCGTCGAGATCGTCAATTTCCGCGTCGCCGCCGTCGGTGTGGTCGACAAGCCCGCGCTGCACAGGCTCTCGCCCGCGGCGCCCCGAGCCGATGCCCGCCTCGGCACGCGCAAGGTCCACTTCGGAGGCTCCTTCGTCGATACGCCGGTCATCCAGCGTGACCGTCTCGTTCTCGACGAGACCGTTCTCGGCCCCGCCGTCATCGAGGAAAGCGGCTCCACGACCGTGCTTCCTCCCAGCTGGAAGGCCGTCGTCCTGGCGCATGGCGAGCTGATGCTCGAACGCGCCTGATCGGATCACATTCAAGCGAGGACTTCCGTCGTGAACACGAAGACCGCCAATACCGAAGCCGTCGATCCGATCACCCTCGAAGTGGTCTGCGAAGGCCTGATCGCCATCGTCCGCGAGATGCGGGCCAACATCATCCGCGCCTCCTACTCGTCGGTCATCTACGAGTTCGACGATTTCTCCTGCGCGCTTTTCGGCCCTGACGGCCAGATGGTGGCGCAGTCCTGGGACCATCCGGGGCACGTCCTGCCGCTCCCCTGGGGCGTGCGTTGCGCCTTCGAGGACTTCAAGGATGATCTTGCTCCCGGCGACGCGATCCTTCTCAACGACCCCTACCGCGGCGGCACGCATCTGAACGACGTGACGCTGCTCTGGCCCGTCTTCGACGAGCACGGGAAGCTCATGATCTTCCCGGCCGTCCGCGCCCATTGGGTGGACGTCGGCGGCATGGTCCCGGGCAGCTATTCGGGCCTGTCGACCAACATCTATCAGGAAGGCGTGCGGATTCCGCCCATCAAGATCTACGAGAAGGGCAAGCCGAACCGCGCGGCCATGTCCCTGCTCATGGCGAACATGCGCGTTCCCGAAGAGCGCGAGGGCGACCTCAACGCCTCTCTCGGCGCTTGCAAGGTGGCCGAGAACCGCATCCGCAAGATGATCGGGAAATACGGTTCCAAGAAGGTCGCCGATGCCGTGGCGATCAATCTCGACCGGACGGAGCGCCGCCTGCGCGACAAGATCCGCGAGCTGCCGGACGGCGACTACTACTACGAGGACTATCTCGAATTCTTCAACGCCGGAAAGCTCGATCCCGTCCTCGCCCGCATCAAGCTCACGGTCGCCGGCGATCAGATCACCGCGGATTTCGAAGGAACGAACCCGCAGGTTCCGGGCGTCGTCAACAACTCCCTCGCCGTCGCGGGCGCGGGCGTGTTCGTCGCCGTCAAATCGACGCTCGATCCGGGTGGCGCCGTCAATGAAGGCGCCTTCCGCCCGATCACGCTCAAGGCCCCGCCCGCCTCGATCTTCAACGTGGCGAACGATGCGCCTGCGGGCGCGCACGGCGAGGTGCGCAAGCGCGGCGTCTCCGTCGCTTTGGGCGCTCTGTCCCAGATCATTCCGGAAAAGATCTCCGGGGATCTCTGCGGCAGTTCCTTCCCGAACGCGATCGGCGGATGGAACAAGCGGCGCAATCGCCAGTACGTCTATTACGAGTCCCCGGCGGGCGGGAACGGCGGCCTGAGCGATGCCGACGGCCCGAGCGCCTTCGTGAACATCGACTTCGGTAATCTTCCCTCGATCCACAATGTGGAATCGATCGAGAACGAGATGCCGTTGATCATCGAAAGCTGCACGCTGAGAACGGACGGGGGCGGCGCCGGCAAGTTCCGCGGCGGCGTGGGCATGGTCCGACGCGTCAAGCTTCTCGACGACGAAGCCCAATATTCGGTGCTCAGCGACCGCGCGGTCATCCCGCCGTGGGGCGTGCTGAAGGGCGGGCCCGGAAAGCCGTACCACCTGTCGCTCGATCGCGACGGCCGGATGACGGATTTCGCCACGCCGGGCAAGGTCACCGGACATCCGATCTTCCGCAATGACGTCGTGGTCATCCGCTCCTCGGGCGGCGGCGGCTACGGCGATCCGCTCGAACGCGACCCCGAGCGCGTCGCGACCGACGTCGACTACGGCTATGTTTCGCAGGCAGCGGCCGCGGAGGTCTACGGAGTCGTCATCCGGGACGACGGATCGGTGGACGAGGCGGCGACCCGGACGCGCCGCGCGGCGATCGCCGCGGGCCGCATGCGCTTCCGCATCCGCAACGACAGCGGGCCGGAGCCCTATGTCGGCGCCAAGGGCAAGCGCAGGGTGCTGTCGCTCGATCCGAAGGACGCGAAGGCGCTCGGCGTGTCGGCCGACGATCTCGTCGAGATGTACGGGAACAATCCTGCGCCGCTGCGGGCTTGGGTCCGCATCGTTGCGGGCAAGTCGGGCGAGATCCCGATGGACGACTTCGGACGTCGCGTGCTGGGCGTCAAGGAAGGCGACGAGGTTCTCGTGCGCTTCGTGCCGACCCCCGTCGTGGAGAAGGGGCTCGCCTGAGGCGGGCGGCCCCGACAGCCTATGTCAGGCGAGATCCTCGCGCAGAACGCGCTTCAGGATCTTGCCTGACGGATTGCGCGGAAGCGTCTCACGGAAGACGACCTCCTTCGGCGTCTTGAAGCCCGCCAGCCTGTCCCGGCAGCGGGCGATCAGCGTTTCGGGATCGAGCCGCGTGCCCTCCCTCAGCACCACGACCGCGGTGACCCTTTCTCCCCATTTCGGATCGGGCATTCCGATCACGGCGCATTCGGCGATTTCGGGGCTTTCGTAGAGAACGCGTTCGACCTCCGAGGACGCCACGTTCTCTCCTCCGGTCACGATCATGTCCTTCTTGCGGTCGGTCAGAAAGAGAAAGCCCTCGGCGTCGAGATAGCCGACGTCTCCCGTCCGGAACCAGTCTCCGAAGAACGCGGCCGCCGTCCGCTCCGGGTCCTTCCAATATCCGGCCGTGATCTTCGGCCCGCGCAGGCAGATCTCGCCTTCGGTGCCGGCGGGCAGATCGCATCCCGCCTCGTCTTTGATCGCGATCGCGACGTGAGGCGTCGCCCGCCCCGTGGACCCGATCTTCTCGATCTCCCGGCCGGCCTCCATGAAGGTGTCGCCGCTGCAGCTTTCGGTGAGGCCGTAGGCATCGACGTATCGAGCATTCGGGAACAGGCTCCCGAACTGCCGGATGCGGGGCTCGGGCGTCCGCTCCCCTCCGGCGACGGCCCATAGCAAACTTCCCGTATCGAACCGCTCGCGCTCCGGACAGGCCAGCAAGGCACCGGTCATCACCGGCGCGAACCATGCTCCGGTCGGACGATGCCGCTCGATCGCGGCCAAGGCGGCCCGCGCCTCGAAGTCTCGATGCAGGATCATCGTGCCGCCCGCCTGCAGCACGGCCGTGCCGGGAAGGTCGAAAGCCCCGACATGGTACAGCGGCCCGACCGTCAACAGGCGGGTATTCCGGTCCAGTCCGAGGACGATCACGTGCTCGGCGTTCTTCCAATAATAATTGGAATAGCTGTGCATCACGCCCTTCGGGCGATCCGTGGTTCCGGACGTGTACATCAGCCGGAACAGGTCATCGGGTCGCCGCGGTTCGGCGTCGATGCGGGCCGATCCGCCCGAGAGCACCGTCGTGTCCGACCGCGCGGCAGCGTTCAGCACGACGGCGGGGGCGAAGCCCGCCGTGCGGTCGACGAATTCGTCGTCCACGAACAACAGCTTCGCTCCGGCATGCCGGAGAATGTAATCGACCTCATCGGCGGCGAGGCGGTAATTCACCGGCAGGAAGACCGCGCCCGCGTGGCTCGTCGCGAAGGCGATCTCGAGGAAGGCGGGACTGTTCTTCATCAGGACGGCGACGACATCGCCGGGGCGGATTCCCGCGTCCTTCAGAAAGCCGGCGGTCTTTTCGATCCGCCGCAGAAATTCGCCGTAGCCGATCGGCTCGTCCTCGAAGATCAGCGCCGTCCGGGCGGGATCCCGCAGCGCATGGTGTCGGATGAAGGACGACAGGTTGATCACGGCGCGGATGCCGGCAGAACGCCGCTCCCGGTCTCTCCGCACCGCACGTCCAGGATCGTGGTTTCGCGCGTGATGATGATCGGCAGGTGGCCGTCGGGCAGAAACCGCGGCTCGTCGGCCCGCGTGTCGGCATAGGCCTGCGTCCGGGTGCCGTCCCGCATCGCCTGCGTCGAGTCGAACCACGTCACCGCGAAGCCGTCGAAGAGGGGCTGCCCCTCTCGATAGGCACGTCTGCGCGCGTGGTTCTGCTCGTAACGTCGCACGACGGGGATCGTGGCCGCGAGCGGACCGTGAACCTCCCGCCAATAGGCGAAGAAAGCGTCGAGCGGCATGCCCGGCCTGCGATTGACGAATTCCACGTTCTTCACGGCGTTTTCGGGGATGGCGCCGTCCTTCGCGACCACGACGTCGACGGGTAGAACGACGGTCCGCGCGGGGATGCTGATCTCGGCGGCCAAGGCCGCGACTTCGCGGGCGCATGCGGAGGCAAGCGCCGCATCGGCCGCCGCATCGTCGGCGAACCACCATTCTTCGAAGGCATCATAGAGGAGCGGACCCTTGGCGTAGCCCTGAAGCAGCGGCCGGGACTGGACGCAGCGCATCAGCCCGGGCAGTTCCGCCGTCACGGGGCCCAGCCGTTCCGCCCATGAGATTTGAAAGGCCGCCGGGTCGATCTCCGGCCTTCTGCTGCGGAGCACCACCATTTTCGCCACGGCAGTTCCCCTTTTCGTCGGTTCAGCCTCGCCCGGGATCCGGCGTCCGGATCGAGCGGACCGGATGGTTCAACGCTGAGACGACGGCATCGAGAAAACGAGCGGCCCGCATGCCGTCGAACACGCGATGATCGCAGGAGAGAACGAGGCCCACTTCGCGCCGAAGCACCGGCCGGCCTTCCGCATCGGGTCGGAAAACCGAGCGGATCGCGCCGGCTCCGAGGATCGCGGATTGATCGGGGTCGACGATGGGCACCAGCATCGAGGCGCCGGTCATGCCGACATTGGAAATCGAGACGGCCGCCCCGCCCATGTGGTCGGGCGTAAGGCGTCCCTCCCGCGCCCGCGTGACGAGATCGCCTGCGGCATCGGCGATCGACTCGATGCCGCGCGCGCCCGCATCCGCGAGAACGGGAACCATGAGCCCGCGCGGCGTATCCACCGCGATGCCCACGGCCCCGACCGGAAGACTTTCGATCCCGGCGTCGGTCCAGCGGCACGCGAAATCCGGATAGGCCCGGAGAGCGGCGGCCGTGGCCGCGATGATGAAATGATTGACGGTGATCCGCGTCCCGGTCCGGTCGGCGTTCAATTCGGCGCGGACATGCTCGAGCTCCGTCACGTCCGCGTCGGCGAGCACGTAGAAATGCGGGATCGTCCGTTTCGAAAGCGAAAGCCGATCGGCCACGATCCTTTCGACGTTCGTCGGCTGCCGCACGGACGTCGGCACCGAGGCGCGCACCGCAGGCGCGGGGCTCGTCTGCACGGCCTCCACGTCGGCCGCCTTGATGCGTCCGCGCGGCCCGCTTCCCCGGACGGTCGAAAGGTCGATCCCGGACTGGCGGGCGATCCGCCGCGCGAGCGGGGTCGCCACGGTGCGCCCGTCGGGTCGACCGGCGGCTCGGCTCTCGGGCACGACGTCGGGCGCGGGCTCGGGAGCGGTCGCAGCCGCGCTCTCCGTCGCATCGCCGCCGGGCGGCGGGCCGGTCCACAAGGCGACGGGCGAACCGACCGGAACGGTCTTGCCGCTCTCGACGAGAAGCGTCTCGATCCGGCCTTCGGCCGTCGCCTCGATCTCCGTCGCGATCTTCTCGGTTTCCACGACGAACAGCACGTCGCCGGGACGGACCGTGGTCCCCGGGGAGACGCGCCACTCGGCCAAAAGGCCCTCGGTCATGGTCAGACCGAGCTTGGGCATCAGGAGAGGATTGCCGCCGGACACCCGTCGCTCCCTATTCGAGGGTCTTGTCGACGGCCTGAAGAACGGCGTCGACCGAGGGCATGTAGGCGGCTTCGAGCCCTTTCGAGAACGGAACGGGCATGAAGGGCGCTCCCACCCTCATGATCGGTCCGTCCAACTCGTCGAAGCCGACCTGCGCCATGCGGGCCGCGATTTCGGCACCCACGCCGAACGCCTCCACGGCCTCATGGACGATCACCAGGCGATGCGTTCGGGACAAAGAGGCCAGCACGGTCGCCTCGTCCCACGGCTGCAGGCTGAGAAGGTCGACCACTTCGGCGGAGACGCCGCGCTCGGCGAGCCGGTCCGCCGCCGTACCGGCCGTATGCACCGCGGCACCGTAGGCGACGATCGTAACGTCCGTGCCCGATCGCCGGATCGCGGCGCGTCCGATCGCGAAGGGCGCCGGCGGATCGGCGATCTCGCCCTTCATCGCGTAGAGCGCCTTGTTCTCGACGAACACGACGGGATCGGGGTCCGCGATCGCCGCCCGCAGCAATCCGTAGGCGGAGGCGGGATCGGAGGGGCAGACGACCTTCAGGCCCGGGACATGAGCGAACCAGGCCTCGAGACATTGGGAGTGCTGCGGCCCCGCCCCGAGCCCGCCGCCATGAGGCGTCCGGAGCACCATGGGCACGGAGGTCTGCCCGCCGAACATGAAACGCACCTTGGCCGCCTGATTGACCATCGCATCCATGACGAGCGTGGTGAAATCCATGAACATGATCTCGACCACCGGCCGAAGACCGCTCATCGCCGCCCCGACGGCGGCACCCGCGAGCGCCGCTTCCGAGATCGGCCCGTCGAGCACGCGGGACGGCCCGAAGCGCTCCAGAAGACCGCGGCTGGCGCCGAACGGGCCGCCCGCCTCGCCCACGTCCTCGCCCATCAGAACGACGGAGGGGTCCGCGTCCATGGCGTCGGACAGCGCGGTATTCACGGCCTTGAGGTAACGGATCTCCGTCACGCGGCCGCTCCGTCGGTGTAGACGTCGTGCCTTGCCGCGACGGGGTCCGGATCCGTTCCGCGCCTCGCGGCCGCGACCGCCGCTTCGATGACCGCATCCACCTCGCGCGTCAGGCCGTCGAGATCCGTATCATTGACGCCGCAGGCGGCGAGACGCTCGCAGACTACGCGGATGGGATCCCTTTCGGTCATGGCGTCCAATTCCGCCTGATCGCGATATTTCTGAGCATCGCCCTCGAAATGACCGCGCACGCGGACCGTCATGCATTCGAGCACCGCGGGGCCCTCGCCTTTGCGGATACTGCGGACGACCGCCTCCGCCGCCTCCGCGACCGCAACCACGTCGTTACCGTCCACAATGCGATGCGGAATGCGATAGGCGGATGCAAGGTCACCCAATGCGAACGCCAGTTGTTGGGACGTCGGCCGGAATTCGCCCCAGCCGTTGTTCTCGCAGACGAAGAGGAGGGGCAGCTTCCAGAGCGCCGCAAGATTCATGCATTCGTGCACGAGACCTTCGGCGAGCGCCCCGTCGCCGAAAAACGCGACGGCGACGGCGTTCCGACCGAGGGTCTTGTGCGCGAGGGCGCTGCCGAGCGCGATCGAGAGTCCCGCACCGACGATGCCGTTCGCTCCCAGCATGCCGACCGACATGTCGGCGACATGCATGGAACCGCCGCGCCCTCTGCACAGCCCCTCGTTCTTCGCGAGCAGTTCCGAGAAGAAGCCTTCGAGCGGCATGCCCTTGGCGATGGCATGGCCATGGCCGCGATGCGTGGAGGCGAGTGTGTCCTCGACGCGGAGAGCCCGCATCACGCCGACCGAAACCGCTTCCTGGCCGATGCTGAGATGGATGAAGCCGGGAACCTCGCCGTCCGCGAACATCGCGGACAGCCGCTCTTCGGCCCGCCGCACGATCAGCAGGTCGCGGAGCAGGGCGGTGATTTCGGCCGCCTCGTCGAGCCTACGCTCTGTCAATTCACGATCGCGCATAACAAAAATCTAGCACGAAATGAATTATGAGTCATCGTTCAATTTTTGCTCTTCGGTTGACCTTCTTGTGGAGTGGAATAGGAAGAAGACGAAACCACTCCCCGTTTCATCGGGGGTTTCGGGGTCCTTCGGTCCCTTCCCCGGTCAGTAGGATCGTCTCCATTGATGGAGACGCACATGCGCAAATCCGCGAGCGCCGCAGAGGGGCACGTTTCTGAAGCACCCGAGCCACGGCTCGCCGCCCGGCCTTCTTCGGGTAGGGCCGCCGATCTTGCCGACCGGGTGACCCGCATCGATCCGCAACGTTTGCGAGCCGCTCATGATCGCGACCGGGGACGTTCAGGCCCGCAAGGCCTATCTCCGCACCGTCATCGACCGCATCGAAGTCGACGACCACGCCGTGCGGATCATCGGGGACAAGGCGTCCCTCGCCGCCGTCATCGCCGGTCAGGCGAACGGCGCGAAACATGTTCGGGGTTTCGTACGGAAATGGCGCACCCGACACGATTCGAACGTGTGACCTTTGCCTTCGGAGGGCAACGCTCTATCCAGCTGAGCTACGGGTGCCCGGCGCGGTGCGGGGACCGCGCGAGAACGGTT
>JAIXTP010000036.1 GCA_027483895.1 Hyphomicrobiales bacterium | reverse complement strand
TTCGTGGACTTCACCTCGAACACGCCGTCGCCGATCTCGAGGATCGACACGTCGAAGGTGCCGCCGCCGAGGTCATAGACCGCGACCGTGCCGGTCTTCTTCTTGTCGAGGCCGTAGGCCAGCGCCGCGGCGGTGGGCTCGTTGATGATGCGCAGGACTTCGAGGCCCGCGATCTTGCCCGCGTCCTTCGTCGCCTGACGCTGAGCGTCGTTGAAATAGGCCGGAACGGTGATGACGGCCTGCGTCACGGTCTCGCCGAGAAAGGCCTCGGCGGTCTCCTTCATCTTCTGCAGGATGAAGGCGGAGATCTGCGAGGGCGAATAGTCCTTGCCGTGGGTCGACACCCAAGCGTCGCCGTTGCCGCCCTTCACGATCTTGTAGGGGACGAGGCCCATGTCCTTCTGCGTCATCGGATCGGCGAAGGTGCGGCCGATCAGGCGCTTGATGGCGAAGAACGTGCCTTCGGGATTGGTGACGGCCTGGCGCTTGGCCGGCTGGCCGACGAGCCGCTCTTCCGCATCCGTGAAGGCCACCACCGAGGGGGTGGTCCGCGCGCCTTCCGCGTTCTCGATCACCCGCGGCGTGGTGCCTTCCATCACGGCCACGCAGGAATTGGTGGTGCCGAGGTCGATACCGATCACTTTCGCCATGTCTCATCCCCTTCGTCGGCGGGACCGCCGGGCCCCGGAGCGGCTCCGACTTCTGGTCGTCCTCGGCGTGAGGTCGACCGGTCCCCTGCAGGATTTTCGGCGGGCGGAATACCCGCGTTCGCGGCGTATATATGTGGGGGTCCCGGGGGCCGCAAGGAGCGGGAACGAAGGCTTTCGGCGCGTCAGCCGTCCCCGCCGCCGACCCGTCCGGCCTCCCAGCCGAGCATGGCCTGCTTGCGCGTGACGCCCCAATGATAGCCGGTGAGCGCGCCCGAGCGCCCCAGCACCCGGTGGCAGGGCACGACGAAGGAGATCGGATTGCGCCCCACCGCGGCGCCCACGGCACGCGAAGCGCTCGGCTTTCCGATGCCGGCGGCCACGTCCGAATAGGTCGAGGCGCGGCCCAGCGGGATCCTCAAAAGCGTTTCCCAGACCCGAACCTCGAAATCCGTGCCGATCAGGATCACCCGCAGCGGCCGGTCCTCGCGCCATTCCGCCGGATCGAAGATGCGTCGGGCGAGGGCGGCCGTGCCGGGCGCGTCCTCGGCGAAATCCGCTGCCGGCCAGCGCCGCACCATGTCCGCCAACGCCGCCGCCCGGTCTCCGCCGTCGACGAAGCCGAGCCCGGCGAGCCCGCGCGACGTCGCCACGACGATCGCCTCGCCGAAGGGCGAGGGGTGGAAGCCGTAGCGCAATGCCAGACCCGCGCCCTTCGCCTTCCATTCGCCCGGCGTCATCGCTTCATGCGTCACGAACAGGTCGTGCAGGCGACCGGGGCCGGAGAGCCCGACTTCGAGCGCGGCGTCGAGCACGCTGGCGGAATCGCGCAGCAGCGCCCGCGCATGGTCGAGCGTGATGGCCTGCAGGAAAGCCTTGGGCGACAGCCCTGCCCACCGCCGGAACAGATGATGGAGATGGGAGGCCGACAGCCCGACATGCGCCGCGATCTCCTCGATCTCCGGCTGCCGCTTCCATTCGGCCGTGATGAAGGCCAGCGCACGCCGCACGACGTCGTAGTCGGCGAGCGGGGAGTCGAGAGCGGGGCGTTCGGCGAGAAGGGTCATGACGGCGCGTCCGAGTGTGACGGGCTCACGCTAGCGGCGCGCGGGAGGGAGCGACACCCGAAAGCGACGCCGTTCTGCTGGATCCCGGGTCGGCTGCGCCGCCCGGGATGACACGGGAGGCGAGGAATCGACTCACGCGTGGGCGTGGTCGTAGGTCGGGCCGCGGCGGGCTTCGGCGAGGGCGGCGGAAAGCGCGCTGCCGAAGCTCTCTTTCTCGTCCGCCGAGAGGAAGCCGCCGACCGTCACGGCATTGCCGCGCGAGACCAGCGCGAGTTTCTGGACGCCGAATTCGGGGTGCGAATCCTTGCGCAGGCGCGTCCAGAGCGGGTTCATCCGCCATTCCTGCGTGCCGCCCTTCCAATGGAACTTGCGCAGCAGCAGCTGCACCGGGCTCACGGTGATCTCCTCGTAGCTCCGCGCCTCCGCGAAATTCCGGCGGAAGGCGAAGTAGAGCAGCAGCACGTCGAGCCCGTAGAAGCCCGCGACCGGCCAGAAGCCGAGCACGATGAACGGAATGCTCGCGAAGATCGCGGCGAAGGCGACGATGGCCATGACGAGCCGGAAGCCGCTCGGCATCAGCGAGCGATGCGGCCGGAGCACGGTGGTGAACAGAGGACGTTCGGCGACGTCGGCGATGTCGGTCATCGGGGGGATCCCGCGCATCTTCCCGCTGGGTGCGGGCCTTACTATAACGCGCTCATGCCCGTGAAGAAGCCCGCCGCGACGATCCGCTCCGCCGAGAAGGGAAAGACCCCGACGGCGAAGACCCGCAAGCCGAAGGCTCCGAAGCCGCTTCCGCCGGACGATGTCCGCGAGGTCTTCCGTCGCCTGCATGCGATCGAGCCGGAGCCCAAGGGCGAGCTGGAGCATGTGAATCCCTACACTCTGCTGGTGGCGGTGGCGCTGTCCGCGCAGGCCACCGACGCGGGCGTGAACAAGGCCACGCGCCCGCTCTTCGCGACGGTGACGACCCCGCAGCAGATGGTCGAGCTGGGCGAGGACCGTTTGCGCGAGGCCATCAAGACCATCGGGCTCTTCCGCAACAAGGCGAAGAACGTCATCGCGCTGTCGAAGGCGCTGATCGAGAACCACGGCGGCGAGGTGCCGACCGACCGCGAGGCGCTGGAACGGCTCCCCGGCGTGGGACGGAAGACGGCGAACGTCGTCCTCAATATGGCCTTCGGCATGCCGACCATGGCCGTCGACACGCATGTCTTCCGCGTTTCGAACCGGCTGCCTCTGGCGCCCGGCAAGACGCCGCTCGCGGTGGAGCTGGGGCTGGAAAGGATCCTGCCGCCCGAATACGGGCTGCATGCGCATCACTGGCTGATCCTGCACGGCCGCTATGTGTGCAAGGCGCGCAAGCCCGAATGCTGGCGCTGCCCGATCGCCGATCTCTGCCGCTTCGAACCGAAGACGCCGGCGCCGGGGCGCCCCGGCGTGGAGCCCGCGCTCAACGCGTCAGAATGATCGCGGCGAGCCCGAGCGAACCGACGACGATCCGCCACCAGCCGAAGACCGCGAAGCCGTGCCGCCCGACATAGGCGAGCAGGCCGCGCACCACGATCAGCCCCGCGACGAAGGCGGCCCCGAAGCCCGCCGCGATGATGCCCGCATGCTCCGCCGTGAGCGTGCCCGCGTTCTTGTAGAGATCGTAGGCGAAGGCTCCCGTCATGGTCGGGATCGACAGGAAGAAGGAAAACTCCGCCGCCGCCCGCTTGTCGGCCCCCATCAGCATGGCGCCGACGATGGTCGAGCCCGAGCGCGAGACGCCCGGGATCATCGCGGCGCATTGGACGAGGCCGATCTTGAGATACATCGCGAGCGGGAAGCGGGTCGCGTCGTGGTGCCGCACGGCGAGCTTCAGATCGTCCACGACGAGCAGCACGATGCCGCCCGCGACCAGCGAGATGCAGACGATCAGGGGGTTGAACAGCACGCCCTTGATGAAGCCGTGGAGCAACACGCCCACCATCGCCGCGGGCAGGAACGCGATCAGGACGCCCAGCGTGAAGATGCGGGCCTGCTTCTCCGTCGGCAGCGCGATCGCGATCCCGATCAGCTTGCGGGCATAGACGCCGACGAGGGCGAGGATCGCGCCGAGCTGGATGAGGACCGCGAAGGTCTTGTCGAATTTCGGGTCGCTGAAGCCGAGGCCCAGAAGGCTCTCCGCAAGAAGGATGTGGCCGGTCGAGGAGACGGGCAGGAACTCCGTCAGGCCCTCGATGAACCCCAGAATGACGGCCTTCAGCGCGAACAGCGGTTCCATGGGTCTCCTTCGCCCGCGGCGGGGAATCGGGTTGCCGAGCCTGAGTCGCGGTTCTATACGGTGCCGCCGCGTGCCGCCATGCTGCACGCGTGAGTCGCGGCATCCTTGCCGTACCTCCTTCGATCGAATCGAGCCGGAACCGGACCGGAGAGCCGTCCTCCATGGCGACGCTTCATCATCACCCGCTTTGCCCGCTGTCGCGCTTCGCGCGGCTCGTGCTGGGAGAATTCGGGCTCGAGGCCGAGCTCCTGGAAGAGCGCGTGTGGGAGCGCCGCAGGGAATTCCTGCTGCTCGACCCCGCCGGACGCACGCCCGTCTTCTTCGAAGAGCAGGCCGGCGCGGTGCCCGGTGCGGGCGTCATCGCCGAATATCTGGACGAGACGCGGGGCCTGGCCCTCGGCGAACGTCGCCTGCTGCCCGCCGATCCGAAGGGCCGGGTCGAGGTGCGCCGCCTCCTCGACTGGTTCAACGGCAAGATGCATGACGAGGTGACGTCCTATCTCGTCACCGAAAAGGTCTTCAAACGCTTCATGGGGCCGGAGCACGGGGGCGGGGCGCCGGACATGTCCGCGATCCGCGCGGCACGCTCCAACATCCGCTATCATCTGTCCTATATCGGCTTCCTGATCGGCCGGAGGAACTGGCTCGCGGGCGACCGGCTGACCTATGCCGATCTGGCCGCCGCGGCGCAGCTCTCCTCCGCCGACTATCTGGGCGACGTTCCGTGGCACGAGAACGAGGCGGCGAAGAACTGGTACGCGCGGGTGAAGTCGCGTCCGTCGTTCCGTCCGCTTCTGGCGGATCGCGTGCCGGGCATGACCCCGGCGGACCACTACGCGGATCTGGATTTCTGAGCGGCGAAGCGCTGAAGCGCGCGCTGGTCCGGCGCGCGGAGGCCGAAGGATTCGCGGTCGTCCGCGTGACGACGCCCGATTCCGTCCCCGAACTGCGCGAACGTCTCGCCGCCCATCTCGCGGCGGGCCGCCACGGCGACATGGACTGGATGGCCGAGACGGCCGACCGTCGCGCCGATCCCCGCGTGCTGTGGCCCGAGGCGAAGAGCATCGTGATGCTCGGGATGAGCTACGCGCCGGGCTTCGATCCGCTCGCGACGCTCGACAGGCCCGAGCTCGGTACCATCTCCGTCTATGCGCGGATGAAGGACTATCACGACACGATCAAAGGGCGGCTGAAGCAGACCGCCGGCGTCCTCGCCGCATCCGGTGCCGAAGTGAAGGTCTTCGTCGATACCGCGCCCGTGATGGAAAAGCCCTTGGCCGCGGCCGCGGGTCTCGGCTGGCAGGGCAAGCACACGGTCCTCGTTTCGCGAAGCCATGGTTCCTGGCTGTTTCTGGGAGCGATCTTCACCACGGCCGAGCTGCCCCCCGACGAGCCGGGCACGGACCATTGCGGATCCTGCCGCCGTTGCCTCTCGATCTGCCCCACCGACGCGTTTCCGCAGCCCTACGAGCTCGATGCGCGGCGCTGCATCGCCTATCTCACGATCGAGCACAAAGGGCCGATCCCGCGCGAGTTCCGCGCGCCGATGGGCAACCGCATCTACGGCTGCGACGATTGTCTCGCCGTTTGCCCCTGGAACCGGTTCGCGGCGGCCGCGCGCGACGCGAAGCTGGCCGCCCGGGCCGAATTCGCCGAGCCGCGGCTTGCGGACCTCCTGCAACTCGACGATGCCGCCTTCCGGGCGCTCTTCGCCGGCACGCCGGTGAAACGCACGGGCCGCGACCGCTTCATCCGCAACGTTCTGATCGCCGCGGGCAATGCGGGTCTTCCCTCACTTGTGCCCGAGGTCGAGCATCTGCTCGATGATGCATCCGCGCTCGTGCGCGGGGCGGCCGTCTGGGCCCTGTCGCGCCTCCTCTCCCGCGAGGCGTTCGACGCGGCCCGGCAGGCTCGTCTAAGCTCGGAGACGGATCCGCTCGTCGTCGAGGAGTGGACGTTCGGCAAGGAGGCAACGGCATGACCCTCGTCATCTTCGGCCACGGCTATACGAGCCGCACCTTCGCCGAGCATGTCCGCGGCCGCTTCGACCGGATCGTCGGCACCGCGCGCCGCCCGAACGGCGGGCGTCACGACGGGGTCGAACTGCTGCGCTTCGAGAACGACGGCTACGACGACCGGCTCCCGACCGTCCTCGCCGAGGCGGAGGCGGTGCTCTGCTCGGTGCCGCCGGACGAATTGGGCGACCCGGTGCTCGAAATGTTCGGCGATACGCTCGCCGCCGCACCCCGCCTGAAATGGATCGGCTATCTCTCCTCGACGGGCGTCTACGGCGACCACGAGGGCGCATGGGTCGACGAGACCGCCGATCTGCGCGCGGCCGAAGAGCGCTCGCTGCGCCGCGTCGAGGCCGAACAGAGCTGGCTCGATTTCGGGCAGGACACCGGCAAATGCGTCCAGATCTTCCGCCTCGCGGGGATCTACGGCCCGGGCCAGAACGCGCTCGTCAATCTCGCGGAGGGGACGGCCAAGCGCATCGTGAAGCCGGGTCAGGTCTTCAACCGGATCCATGTCGAGGACATCGCCCGCGTGCTCGAAGGCTCGCTCGCGAAGCCCCGCCCGGAAGCGATCTACAACGTGGCGGACGACGAACCCGCGCCGCCGCAGGACGTGGTGGCCTTCGCGGCCTCGCTGCTCGGCATGGAACCGCCGCCGGAGACGCCGTTCGATCCCGCGCATCTCTCGCCCATGGCCGCGAGCTTCTACGCCGAGAACAAGCGCGTCTCGAACCGGCTCATCCGGGATGAACTGGGCGTCACGCTGGCCTATCCGAGCTATCGCGAGGGCCTCCGGGCCCTGCATGCCGCGGGCGAAGGCGTTCAGGCGGCGTAACGGTCGCCTTCGGAGCCGAAATAGCCGACATATTTCGGGTGGATGTCCTTCACGGGCAGGACCACCAGCACGTCGACGGTGCCGAAGCGTTCGTCGATCACCGCGCCGTCGCCGAAACGGGCGCCGAGCCGCAGATAGCCCTTCAGAAGCGGCGGCAGCGCCTGCATCACGGCCTTGGCGTCGTGCCGGGCCTCGGTGAACCGATCGATCGCCACGCCGCGGCCGGGAAGGGCCGCCGCGCGCCATTCCTCCGCCGCGAGCGCGTTGGCGTGAATGAACCCGAGCGGGAGGGCCAGCGCCTCGGGATCGGTGCCTTCGAAGCTCGCGCAGCCGAACATCACGTCGATTCGATGCCGGCGCACATAGGCCCATATGCCGTGCCAGAGCAGTTCGACGGTGCGCTTGTCGCGATAGGCCTTCTCGACGCAGGAGCGCCCGAGTTCGAGAAAGCGCAGGCCGGGATGGCGGGCGATCAGCGGGCCGATCTCGAATTCCGACGCCGTGTAGAACCCGCCGTGCCGGTCGGCGACCTCCTGCCGCAGCAGGCGATAGGTGCCGACGACCGAGGGGCGCCCGCGCTCGTCCGGGCGCGCGGCATCGACGACCAGCAGGTGGTCGCAGATCGCATCGAACCCGTCGACGTCGCGCCGCAGCAGGCGGCTCCGCCAGTCCGGCCGTGCGGCCATCTCGCCGTAGAAGACGTCCCAGCGCAGCTTCTGCGCGCGCTTCACGTCGGCTGCGGAGCGGGCGAGGCGGACTTCCAGCGTGCCGGAGCGGCCGAGGGTTTCGGCCTCGGTCTCCGATGCGGCGAAGGATTCGAGGAAGCGGGCCGGCAAAGCGCGCATGACATGCTCCGGGGAGGCGAATCGCCTCGGCTCACCATGTGATGCGGCTCGGACGTGACGGCAAGACGACGGTCAGGCGGCCATGATGTCGATCGTCGCGGAGCGATAGGACAGCGCTTCCGCGATGTGCAGTCGCCGCACCGTGCGCTCTCCGTCGAGATCGGCGAGCGTCCGCGCGGTGCGGATGACGCGGTGATATCCGCGGGCGGAGAGGCGCAGCGTCTCCGCCGCGTCCCGCAGAAGCCGGGTGCCGTCGGGGTCGGGGGCGGCGACCGCCTCCACCGCGGAGGGCGGCAGGGCGGCATTGGTCAGCGTTTCGGGCAGGCCGAGGGTGCGGTTCCGCTCCGCCTGCCGCCGTCGCGCGACGGCCACGCGCGCCGCGACGGCAGCTGAATTCTCGGACGCGGCGGGAAGGATGAGATCCGCCGCCGTCACCGCGGGAACTTCGATGCGGAGGTCGATACGGTCGAGCAGGGGACCGGACAGGCGCGCAAGATACTGCGCCACGCATTTTTCGTTGGGCGCGCGCCGACAGGCATAGCCCGGCTCCGTCGCCCGCCCGCATCGACAGGGATTCATCGCCGCGACGAGCTGGAACCGCGCGGGATAGAGCGCGCGATGATTGGCCCGCGCGATCACCACCTCGCCGGTTTCCAGAGGCTGGCGCAACCCGTCGAGCACCTGCGGCTGGAATTCCGGGAATTCGTCGAGAAACAGCACGCCGTGATGCGCGAGCGACACCTCGCCCGGCCGCGCCTGCACGCCCCCGCCCACCAGCGCCGCCATCGAGGCCGAGTGGTGCGGCGCGCGGAAGGGGCGGCGGTCGGTCAGCTCCCCGCCCGCCAGCGCGCCCGCGACCGAATGGACCATCGAGACTTCGAGCAGTTCGGTGGGCGCCAAAGGCGGCAGCACCGAAGGGAGACGCGCCGCGAGCATGGATTTGCCCGAACCCGGCGGGCCGGACATCAGCAGATTGTGCCCGCCCGCGGCCGCGATCTCCAAGGCGCGCTTCGCGCTTTCCTGCCCCTTGATGTCGGCGAGATCGGGGAGATCCGAGGCCGGAGCGCGGACGGCCGGTTTAGGCCGGCTCAGCACCTGCGAGCCCTTGAAATGATTGGCGAGCTGGATCAGCGAGCGCGGGGCCAGCACGTCGAGATCGCCGGAGGCCCAGGCGGCCTCCGAGCCGCAGGCGGCCGGGCAGATCAGGCCCTTGTCCGCGCGCACGGCGGCCATCGCCGCGGGCAGCACGCCCGTCACCGGCGTGATCGAGCCGTCGAGCGCGAGTTCGCCCAGCACGACATAGCCTTCCAGCGCATCCGACGGGATGGCGCCGAGCGCGGCCATCAGCCCCAGCGCGATCGGCAGGTCGAAATGGCTGCCCTCCTTGGGCATGTCCGCGGGCGCCAGATTGATCGTGATGCGCTTGGCGGGCAGCGCGAGACCCGAAGCGACGAGCGCCGCCCTGACGCGTTCGCGGGATTCCGCCACCGCCTTGTCGGGCAGGCCGACGACGGTGAACACGACCGAGCCCGGCATGACGAGCACCTGCACGTCGACGGGCCGGGCCTCGATGCCTTCGAAGGCGACGGTCGCGACGCGGGTGGTCATGGAATTCGGGCTCGAACGGACGGAACCCGAGCCTAGGCAGGGGAGGTCGAGCGCGCACCCTGTCGAAAACGACAGGTCTGGCGCGCATCACCCCTTGGCGGGCTTTTCCGCGACCGGCAGTCCGGCCGCCTTCCAAGCGCTGAAGCCGCCGCCGAGATGGGCGACCTTCGGAAGGCCCATGTCCTGCGCCGTGCGGGTCGAAAGAGCGGAGCGCCAGGCACTCGCGCAGTAGAAGACGAAGCGCTTGTCCTCGGAGAAGATCGGCTTGTGATAGGGGCTTTCGGGGTCGATCCAGAATTCGAGCATGCCGCGCGGGCAATGGAATGCGCCCGGGATCATGCCGTCGCGCTCCAATTCGCGCGGGTCGCGCAGATCCACGAAGACCACGTCGGCCGAGTCGTGCAGCTTCTTCGCAGTATCGACCGGCACGGTCTCGACGACCGCGTTCGCTTCGTCGAGCAGAGCCTTGTAGCCCTTCTTCATCGCGTCCCTCCCCGCATTTTTCGGGAAGTCTAGTCCCGCCGCGCGAAGGCTGCCAACCGGTAGAGCGCGTCGAGCGCCTCGCGCGGGGTCATCGCGTCGGGGTCGAGCGCCGCGACGGCCTCGTGCAGAGGGTCGGGCTCTTCGGCTTCGGCGGGCTTCGACGCGGCCTTGGCCGCGACCGCGAAGAGCGGCAGATCGTCGATCAGGCGCTCCACCGGCGCCTGCCGGTCATGGGCTTCCAATTCGTCGAGGATGACCCGCGCCCGATCCACCACCGCGCGCGGCAGGCCCGCGAGCTTCGCCACCTGAATGCCGTAGCTGCGGTCCGCGGTGCCGGGCACGACCTCGTGCAGGAAGATGACGTCGCCTTTGAACTCCGTGACGCGCACGGTCATCGTCTTCAGCCGCGACAATCGGCGGGCCAGCGCGGTCAGTTCGTGGAAATGGGTCGCGAAGAGCCCCCGGCAGCGGTTCGTCTCGTGCAGATGCTCGATCGTCGCCCATGCGATGGACAGGCCGTCGAAGGTGGCGGTGCCGCGGCCGATCTCGTCGAGGATCACCAGCGAGCGCTCGGTCGCCTGATTGAGGATCGCGGCGGTCTCGATCATCTCCACCATGAAGGTGGAGCGTCCGCGGGCGAGGTCGTCGGCCGCGCCCACGCGCGAGAACAGCCGGTCCACCACGCCGATCCGCGCCGATTTCGCGGGCACGAAGCTGCCCGCCTGCGCCAGCAGCGCCAGCACGGCGTTCTGCCGCAGATAGGTCGATTTGCCCGCCATATTGGGGCCGGTGACGAGCGCGATGCGGCCGCCCTCGCCCGCCGCGGGCGGGCCCAATTCCGAATCGTTGGCGACGAAGGCCTCGCCGTTGCGCGCCAGCGCGGCCTCGACCACCGGGTGGCGGGCGCCGTCGAGCCGGAATTCCAGCGAGGCGTCGACGACCGGGCGCGTCCAGTCGCCTTCCTCCGCCCGCTCCGCCAAGGCGGCCGCGACGTCGATTTCGGCCAAGGCCTCCGCGACGGCCTTCAGGCTGTGCGACGCGTCGAGCACCGCCCGTACGAGCCGCTCGAACACGGCGGTCTCGAGCGCGAGCGCGCGGTCGGCGGCGGATGCGATGCGGCTTTCCAGATCGCCGAGTTCCGCCGTCGAGAAGCGCATCGCGCCTTGCATGGTCTGCCGATGGATGAACACGGCATTATGCGGCGGGGCGAGCAGCATCTCGCCGACCTGCTGCGGCACTTCGACGAAATAGCCGAGGAAATTGTTGTGCTTGAGCCGCAGCGTGCGTGCCCCGGTCTCCTCGGCATAGCGCGCCTGCAGCGCGGCGATCACGCGCCGGCTCTCGTCGCGCAGCGCGCGGGCCTCGTCGAGCGCGGGCTCGACGCCGGGGCGGACGAAGCCGCCGTCGCGGGCCCGCAGCGGCAGCTCGTCGGCCAAGGCGACCGCGAGGGATCGGGCCAAGGCCGGGTCGACGGAACCGAGGCGCTTCGTCGCGCCGGCGACGTCGTCGGGTACGGCGCCGCAGCGGGCGATGCGTTCGGCGAGCCGTCCTGCGGCGAAGACCGCGTCACGCACCGCGGCGAGGTCGCGCGGGCCCCCGCGATCGACCGCGAGCCGTGCCGCGGCCCGGGCGATGTCGGGTGCGCCCCGCAGGGCGGTGCGGACGTCCTCGCGCAGCGGCCTGTCGGTCGTGAACAGCTCGACGGCGTCGAGCCGCCGCGCGATCGCCGCCGGATCCGTGAGGGGCCCCGCGATCCGCTCGGCAAGCAGCCGCGCCCCGCCGGGCGTCACCGTACGGTCCACGGCGGCCAGAAGGCTGCCGGAGCGTTCGCCTGCGAGCGTCCGGGTGATTTCCAGATTGGCGCGGGTCGCCGCGTCGATCCGCATCGCCTGCCCGCGCGTCTCGGCGGTCGGCGGGGAGAGCGGGGGGCGAGCGCCCAATTGCGTGCGCTCCACATAGGCCACCACCGCGGCGGCGGCCGCGATCTCGGCGCGGCTCAGCGCGCCGAAGCCCGCAAGCGTTCCCACGCTGAAGAATTCGACGAGCCGGCGCTCGGCGGAAGCGGGATCGAGCCCGTCGCGGGCCAGCGGCGTGACCGCCGCTCCGCCCTCGCGCCACAGCCCGCGCAGGGCCGGTTCGTCGAGCACCGCGTCCGGCACGAGGATCTCGCGCGGCTCCAACCGCCCGATCTCCGCCGCGAGGCCCGCCTCGTCCGTTTCGACCACGGTAAAGGCGCCGGTCGAGATGTCGGCGGAGGCGAGGCCGTAGCGCCATCCTCCGTCGGCGGAGCGCACGCGGGCGATGCCGGTGAGGCGATTGGCGCGTGCCGGATCGAGCAGCGTCTCCTCGGTCAGCGTTCCGGGCGTGACGAGGCGCACCACGTCCCGCCGCACGACCGATTTGGAACCGCGCTTCTTCGCCTCGGCCGGATCCTCGGTCTGTTCGCAGACGGCGACGCGATGGCCCGCGGCGATGAGCCGCTGGAGATAGTCGTCGGCCCGCTCCACGGGCACGCCGCACATCGGGATGTCTTCGCCGCGATGCTTGCCGCGCTTGGTCAGCACGATCCCGAGCGTGCGCGAGGCGATCTCGGCATCCGCGAAGAACAGCTCGTAGAAATCGCCCATCCGGTAGAACAGGAGGCAGTCCGGATTGGCCGCCTTGATCTCGATATATTGCGCCATCATCGGCGTGACCGGGGCGTCCGCGGCGGCGGACGACGGGGCGGTGGATGCGGCGTTTTCGGGGGCGGCGATCATTCCCGCAGGCTAGCAAAGCGGGCTCCGCCGTTCATCCGCCTCCCGCGCCGCAACCCCCCGCTGTCCCCCGAAAGATGACCGGTATCCTCGCTTGTGCCCGGCGCCGCCTCTCCTTAACTTGGCCGTCCGCAAGAAAGGCCGTGCCAAATGCCGAACGAAAAGAAGACTACGCGACCCGTCCGTCCGACGATCAGCGATCAGGAAGCCCTGCAATTCCATTCGGTCGGTCGGCCCGGAAAGCTCGAGGTCGTCGCAACCAAGCCGATGGCGACGCAGCGCGATCTCTCGTTGGCCTATTCGCCCGGCGTCGCGGTTCCGGTGAAGGCCATTGCGGAAGATCCCTCCCGCGCCTTCGACTACACGACGCGCGGCAATCTCGTCGCCGTGATCTCGAACGGCACCGCCATTCTCGGCCTCGGCAATCTCGGCGCGCTGGCCTCGAAGCCCGTGATGGAAGGCAAGGCGGTCCTGTTCAAGCGCTTCGCCGACGTCGATTCGATCGACCTCGAAATCGACACGGAAGATCCGGACGCCTTCATCAATTCGGTGCGCTATCTCGGCCCGTCCTTCGGGGGCATCAATCTCGAAGACATCAAGGCGCCCGAGTGCTTCATCATCGAGGAGCGCCTGCGCGAGCTCATGGACATTCCGGTGTTCCATGACGACCAGCACGGCACGGCCATCATCGCCGCCGCCGGCATCCTCAATGCGATGCGGCTCACCGGCCGCGACATCAAGACGACCAAGCTCGTCTGCAACGGCGCGGGCGCGGCGGGCATCGCCTGCCTCGAACTCATCAAGGCCATCGGCTTCGCGCCGGAAAACGTCATCCTCTGCGACACCAAGGGCGTGGTCTATCAGGGCCGCACCGAGGGCATGAACCAGTGGAAGTCGGCGCATGCGACGATCACGACCGCGCGCACGCTCGAAGACGCGATGAAGGGCGCGGACGTGTTCTTCGGCCTGTCGGCCAAGGGCGCGGTGTCGCCGGAGATGGTCGCCTCGATGGCGCCCGATCCCATCATCTTCGCCATGGCGAATCCGGACCCGGAGATCACGCCCGAGGACGCCCACGCGGTGCGCGACGACGTGATCATCGCGACCGGACGCTCGGACTATCCGAACCAGGTCAACAACGTCCTCGGCTTCCCCTACATCTTCCGCGGCGCGCTCGACGTCCGGGCGACCACGATCAACATGGAGATGAAGATCGCCGCGGCTCTGGCGCTGGCCGATCTCGCCCGCGAGGACGTGCCGGACGAGGTGGCGGCGGCCTATCAGGGCGCGCGCCCGCGCTTCGGTCGCGACTACATCATTCCGGTGCCCTTCGATCCGCGCCTGATCCACACGATCCCGCCGGCGGTGGCCAAGGCGGCGATGGACACGGGCGTCGCCCGCAAACCGATCGTCGACATGGAGGCCTACAAGGCCCAGCTCTCCGCCCGCCGCGACCCGGTGGCCGGCGCGCTGCAGCGGACCATGGAGCGCGTCCGCCGCCAGCCCAAGCGCGTCGTCTTCGCCGAGGGCGAGGAGGAGCAGGTCATCCGTGCCGCGGTGTCCTTCGTCAATCAGGGCCTCGGCACGGCGATCCTCGTCGGCCGCGAGGACCGGATCTACGAAACCGCGACCTTCGCCGGCATCGATCTCGAAGCCCGGGAAGGCATCGAGATCCACAATGCGCGCCTGTCGCACCGCAACGCGGCCTATGCGCAATATCTCTACGAGCGGCTGCAGCGCCGGGGCTATCTGTTCCGCGACTGCCAGCGCCTGATCAATCAGGATCGCAACCACTTCGCCGCCACCATGCTGGCCATGGGCGACGCGGACGCGATGGTGACGGGCGTCACCCGCAATTACTCGATCGCGCTCGAAGAAGTCCGCCGCGTGATCGATCCGCGGCCCGGCCACCGCATGATCGGCTGCTCGCTGGTGCTCGCGCGCGGACGCACGGTGCTCGTGGCCGATACCGCGATCACCGAAATGCCGTCGCCGCAGGAGCTCGCTCATATCGCCGTCGAGGCCGCGGGCGTGGCGCGGCGTCTCGGCTACGAGCCGCGGGTGGCGATGCTGGCCTTCGCCACTTTCGGCCACCCGCCGGGCGAGCGCTCCGTGAAGGTGATCGAGGCCGTCCGCATCCTCGATTCCATGCAGGTGGATTTCGAATATGACGGCGAAATGTCGGCCGACGTGGCGCTGAACAAGGAAGTGCTGCAGCAATATCCCTTCTGCCGCCTGTCCGACACGGCCAATGTGCTGGTCATGCCCGCGCTGCATTCGGCTTCGATCTCGACCAAGATGCTGCAGGAGCTCGGCGGCTCGACGGTGATCGGCCCGCTGCTCGTCGGCCTCGACAAGCCCGTCCAGATCGTGCCGCTCGGCGCCAAGGACAGCGAGATCGTCAATATGGCGGCGCTCGCGGCCTTCAACGTCGGGGGCTGAGCCCCCGAGGCCGGGCGCAGGCCCGGCCTTCCGCTTTCGTCCTCCCGGGCCGGCGCGCCCGTCCCGGGAAGGAATTCATGCCTGCTCGTTTTCAGCCTTGTCTTTTCGGGAGGCATTGCGATGACCGGTCTCGAGCGGATGCTCAGCTTTCTCGCCCATCTCAACAGACGAAAAGTGACCTTCACGATCACGCAGGAGTCCGATGACGGACTGCTCGTCTCCTTCGCCCTCATCGGCAAGCGCAGGTGGAGTTCTTCGAGACGCATGCCGAATGGTGCATGTTCGAGGGCAGTGAAGGGGTCGACGGCGATCTGCAGCCGTTGCACCGCCTGATCGACGAGCTTTCGGAATAGCGCGGTCCGAGGAGCCTGCATCTTGCGGTGATCCGACCCGGAAATTTCATTGAGCGCCGCAGGCGCGTCTCGAACCATCTTTTCCGGCATCCGTCCTTCGAGACGCGGCCTTTCGGCGGCTCCTCAGGATGAGGGTCCTTTCGAGGCGCTCCGCCCCCGCTCTTGCCTTCCGCCGCGGGCTGTGGCGAAAGCGGGGAATGCGCGCCTTCGACGCCCCGCTGCCGATCGACGCCGTTCTGGACCCCCTCGCGGCGACGCTGCGCGAGGGGCCGAACGCGGTGCTCGTCGCGCCGCCCGGAGCGGGCAAGACGACGCGGGTGCCGCTCGCGCTCCTCGACGAGCCTTGGACGAAGGGCGGAAAGATCCTCCTGCTCGAACCCCGCCGCCTCGCGGCCCGCGGTGCGGCCGAGCGCATGGCGAAGACCCTCGGCGAGAGGACCGGCGAGACGGTCGGTCTGCGCGTCCGCCTCGGCTCGAAGATCGGGCCGAAGACGCGGATCGAGGTGATCACCGAAGGCGTCTTCACGCGGATGATTCTCGACGATCCCGAATTGTCGGGCGTCGCCGCCGTTCTCTTCGACGAATTCCACGAGCGCTCGCTCGACGCCGATCTCGGACTCGCGCTCGCGCTCGATGCGCAGGCGGGCCTGCGGGAGGATCTGCGGATCCTGGTGATGTCGGCCACGCTCGACGGTGCGCGCGTCGCGTCGCTTCTCGGGGCGGCGCCCGTCATCGAGAGCGAGGGCCGCGCCTTCCCCGTCGAGACGAAGCGCCTGCCGCGCGACCCCTCGCGCCGCATCGAGGAGCAGGTCGCCGAAGCGGTGCGCAAGGCCTTGCGCGAGGAGACGGGCTCGATCCTCGTCTTCCTGCCCGGTCAGGCCGAGATCCGGCGCACGGAGACCCTGCTGCGCGAGACGGTGAAATCTCCCGACGTCCTGATCGCGCCCTTGTACGGGGCGATGGACCAAGGGGCGCAGGACGAGGCCGTGCGGCCCGCCGCGCCGGGGTTGCGCAAGATCGTGCTCGCCACCTCCATCGCCGAAACCTCGCTGACCATCGAAGGGGTGCGCGTCGTCATCGATTCCGGTCTGGCCCGCGTGCCGCGCTTCGAGCCCGATCTCGGCCTGACCCGGCTCGAGACCGTCCGCGTCTCGCGCGCCGCCGCAGACCAACGCCGCGGCCGCGCGGGTCGTACCGAACCCGGCGTCTGCTACCGGCTCTGGGAAGAGGCGGCCGACGGCGCGCTCGAAGCCTTCGCACGGCCGGAGATCCTGTCCGCGGACCTCTCGGGCCTGCTTCTGGACTGCGCGGCCTGGGGCGTGGCCGATCCCGGCGCATTGCGCTTTCTCGATCCGCCGCCCGCACCCGCCCTCGTCGAGGCCCGGCGTCTGCTGCGCGATCTCGACGCGCTGGACGAGGACGGCCGCATCACCGCGCAGGGGCGGGCCGTCCGCGATCTGCCGCTTCCGCCGCGCCTCGCGCGCATGATCGTAGAAGCCGGAAGGCGGCGTGAAGCCTCGCTCGCCGCCGAGATCGCCGCCGTCCTCACCGAGCGCGGGCTGGGAGGCACGGGCACGCATCTCGTCCACCGGATCGAGGCGTTCCGGCGCGAGCGCGGCGGCCGCGCCGACGACCTGCGCCGGATGGCGCGGGGCTGGGCCGCGGCGGCGGAGAAGGACCCGCGGCAGGTCCCCGCCGATCGGGCGGGCGCGGTCCTCGCGCTCGCTTTTCCCGACCGGGTCGCAAAGGCGCGCGGCGCGACGGGCGGTTTCGTGATGGCGAACGGCCGGGGCGCTTCGGTCGAGGCGCATGACGCTCTCGCACGCGAACCCTTTCTCGCCGTCGCGGAGATCGCGGGTTCGGCGGGCAATGCCCGCATCCTGCTCGCCGCCCCGCTGACGCGCGAGGAGATCGAGGACGAGTTCGGCGGTCATATCGTCGATGCCGACGAATTGAGCTTCGACCGGTCCGCCGCCGCGCTCCGGGCCCGCCGCGTCCGCCGGCTCGGCGCATTGGTGCTGGAAGAGCGCACGTTGCCGGTGCCCGCGGGCGACGAGGCCGCCCGCGCGCTCGCCCGCGGCATCGCCGCGCTCGGCATCGGGCGGCTGCCGTGGAGCAAGGGGCTTTCCCAGTGGCGCGACCGGGTGATGTTTCTGCGCCGCGCGGATCCCGAGGGGCGTCCAGATCTGTCGGACGAGGCCTTGGCGGCGTCAGCCGAGGATTGGCTCGCGCCTTATCTGCACGGCCTCTCATCCTTGGGGCAGATCGGCGCGGATCTTCTGGATACGGCGCTCAAGAGCGGCTTCGACCATGCCGCGCTGCGCCGGATCGAGGCCGAGGCGCCCACGCATTTCGAGGCACCGACCGGCAACCGGCATCCGATCGATTACGAGGCGGAGGAAGGGCCGGTTCTGGCGATCCGGGTGCAGGAGCTCTTCGGGTTGAAGGCCCATCCGGCCGTTGCCGGCGGGAGGCTGCCGCTGGTGCTGCATCTCCTGTCGCCCGCGCATCGCCCCATCCAGATCACGAAGGATCTGCCGGGCTTCTGGGCCGGGTCCTGGGCGGCGGTGAAGGCGGAGATGAAGGGGCGCTATCCCAAGCATCCCTGGCCGGACGACCCGGCGAATGCGGCGCCCACGGCGCGGGCGAAGCCGCGCGGTGCCTGAAGCTCACCGCCGGGACGCGTAGCCCGCGACCACGAGGTCCGCCGTCGAAGGATTGCAGGCCATCGGGATGTCGTAGACGAGCGCCAGACGCGTCAGCGCCTTCACGTCGACATCGTGCGGGTGAGGCGAGAGCGGATCGACGAAGAAGACGAGGCCGTCGATGCGCCCTTCCGCGATCAGCGCGCCGATCTGCTGGTCGCCGCCGAGCGGGCCGCTCTTCACCCGCGTGACGTTCAGGGCCGGGCAGCGTTCGATGATGCGGCCGCCGGTGGTTCCCGTCGCCCAGATGTCGCAGCGGGCAAGCTCCGCCTCGTGGCGGGCGGCCCACTCGACCATGGCATCCTTCTTCTTGTCGTGGGCGATCAGCGCCAGCCGGAAACGCGCCATCAATTGCCCCACCGCTCCTGCCACAGCCTCTCGCCGACCGTGCAGGAGATGCGGGGCTCCTTCAGCTGGACCGGGATGATCCGCGCGTCGTCGGCCGGGGCGGCGAGGCCGGAGATTTCGAGGATGAGTTTCGTCCGGGTCGCATCGGCGAACTGCGCCCGCTCGCGGATCGGGATCATGAAGGCGCCCGGCCCGCCGATCACGCAGTCGGTGTAGTAGACGTCGAGTTCGTCGATGTCCCGGTAAGACGCCGGGTTCTTGTTGAGCACGATCGGCAGCCCGTTGATCACGATGCCGTTCGCCACCGCCTCGTCGCGGGCGGCGGTCACGATGCGTCCCTGATTGTTGGTGCCGTCGCCCGAAACGTCGATCACCTGCCGGAGCCCCTCGAAATCGTTTTCGAGGATCATCGCCGTCGCGAAGTCTATCGCGGCCGAGATCGAGGTGCGCGACAGCCGCTTCGCGGGCTTGGCCCTGATCGCGGCGATGAAGCGCTCGGCATCCTCGCGGTTTTCGATCACGGTCCAATCCGCGATGATCTCCTGGCTGGGCGTTCCGGCCCATTCGACATAGGCCACCGCGATCCGGCCGTGGATGCCCCGGCGGATCGCTTCCAGCACCGCGGGCGACCGCAGCGCTTCGAAATAGCCCTCGCGCTGCAGCTGCTGCTCCTCCGGATCCATGGAGAAGGACACGTCGACCGCGAGCACCAGCTCCACGTCCACGGGACGCGAGCCGTTCTTGGCGGCAGCGGAGGGGATCGCCGCGAGGGCGAGGAGGGCGGCGACGAACAGCGCCGGCAGGTCGAGACGCGTCCGCATGCGGGTGTCCTGCGGTCTCATCGACAACGGACCCCATTGCGCGGCACATTCGTCCTCCGGTCAAGCGGGTCGAGGGACGGCATGGCGGACGATTCGGTCGAAGCATTGTTCGAGGCGGCGGCGGCGGCGCGCATGAAGGCCTATGCGCCCTATTCCGGCTTCGCGGTGGGCGCGGCGGTCCGTGGCGCGTCCGGCCGTATCCATGCAGGCTGCAATGTCGAGAACGCCGCCTATCCGGTCGGAACCTGCGCCGAAGCGGGCGCGCTGGCCGCGATGGTCGCGGCGGGCGAACGCGTCGTGACGGCGGTCGCGATCGTCGGCTCCGGCGATCGGCCCTGCCCGCCCTGCGGGGCCTGCCGGCAGCGCCTCGCCGAGTTTGCCGCTCCGGAGACCCGCGTCTACTATTCCGACGAGAGCCTGCGCGACCGCAGGACGAGCCGCATCGGGGATCTGCTGCCCGAATCGTTCTCCGCCGCGGCGCTCGAGGGAGCGGGATCCTGACGATGGAGAGGGTCGAGGAGGCGGCGAAGGCGGCACGCGACCGCGGCCTCACGGAGCCCTATCGCCGCGCCCTCGTTCTCGGGACCGGTCTCTCTCCCGTCGTAGACCTCCTCGAGGACCCCATTTCCGTTCCCTATTCCGCTCTGCCGGGCTTTCCCGTGCCCGGCGTCACGGGGCATGGCGGCGTTCTCGTCGGCGGGCGGATCGGCGGCGAGCCGGTTCTGGTCCTCTCCGGCCGCTCGCATTTCTATGAGGCGGGCGACGTCGCCGCGATGCGCCTTCCGCTCGAAACGCTCGCCGCACTCGGGGTCGAGACGCTGGTGCTCACCTGCTCCGCCGGATCGGTGAACCCGGATCTGGCGCCCGGCGGGCTCTGCGTCATTCGCGATCACATCAATCTCACGGGCCTGAGCCCGCTCGTCGGCGAGCCGGGCGACGCGCGTTTCGTGCCGCTCGGCGATGCCTATGCTCCGGAGATCGCGCGCGGTCTCCACTCCGCCGCGGCCGACGCGGGGGTCGCGTGCGCGGACGGGGTCTATATGTTCTTTCCCGGCCCGAATTTCGAAACCGCCGCCGAGATCCGCGCCGCGCGGATCCTCGGCGCCGATCTCGTCGGCATGTCGGTGGTACCGGAAGTCGTGATCGCGCGCCGGCTCGGCCTCTCGGTCGGCGCGGTGGCCATGGTCACCAATTTCGGCACGGGTCTCGCGGGCGCCGCGCCGAGCCATGACGAGACCAAGCGGATGGCCCGGGAAGGCTCCGCCGCGCTTGCCCGCCTCCTCTCCCGCTTTTTCGGAAACGGCGAACATGAACACTGAAACGCGCCGCAACCGCGCGGCCCGGCTGCTCGGCCTCATCGATCTCACCCGCCTCGACGACCGCTGCGGCGAGGCGGACGTTCTCGCGCTGTGCGATGCCGCGCTCGCCGTGCCGCGCCCGGCGGCAATCTGCATCTGGCCGCAATTCGCGGGCGTGGCCCGTCGGCGCCTAGGCGACGAAGGCGTCCGGATCGCGACCGTGGTGAATTTCCCGGCGGGCGGCGAGGATCCCGAGCGCGTCGCGGAGGACATTTCGGAAACGGCGGGCGACGGCGCGGACGAGATCGATCTCGTGATGCCGTGGCGCGCGCTGCTGCGCGGGGACCGCGACACGGTGCGGGCCGTTCTGGGGGCGGCGCGGGAATCGACGGGCGCCGGCGTTCTTCTGAAGGTGATCATCGAGACGGGCGAGCTCGGCTCCGAAGACCGCATCCGCGAAGCGACCCGCCTCGCGATCGCCGAGGGCGCCGATTTCGTGAAGACCTCGACCGGGCGCATGCCCGTCTCGGCCACGCCCGAGGCTGCGCGCGTGATGCTCGAAGAGATCCGGATCGCCTCCCGCCCCGTCGGCTTCAAGGCGGCGGGCGGGATCCGGAGCTTCGAGGACGCCGACCTCTATCTCCGGCTTGCCGAGGAGATCCTCGGGCCGCAGGCGGTCGGGCCGGACCGGTTCAGGATCGGCGCCAGCGCCCTGCGCGAGGCGCTGCTGGCCGAGATCGCAGGAACCGCCGCCCGCAGCCCCGAGGGAGGTGCGTATTGATCCCGCAGGACGTCATCCGCACGAAGCGCGACGGAGGCGATCTCGATCCCGGCGACGTCTCCGAATTCGTCGCGGGCCTCGTCGACGGCCGCGTCACCGAGGGGCAGGCCGCCGCCTTCGCGATGGCCGTGTTCTTCCGCGGCATGAGCGTTTCGGAGTGCGCGGCGCTCACGCGGGCGATGACGCGTTCGGGGAAAACCCTCGTCTGGGATCTGCCCGGGCCCGTCCTCGACAAGCATTCGACGGGCGGGGTGGGCGACACCGTGAGCCTGATGCTCGCGCCCGCGGTTGCCGCCTGCGGCGGCTTCGTGCCGATGATCTCGGGCCGTGGACTCGGCCATACCGGCGGCACGCTCGACAAGCTCGACTCCGTTCCGGGCTATGTCTCGCAGCCCGATCTCGATCTTTTCCGGAAGACCGTGCGCGAGGCCGGCTGTGCCGTCATCGGCCAGACCGCCGATCTGGCCCCGGCCGACCGGCGCCTTTACGCGATCCGCGACGTGACGGCGACGGTCGAATCCGTTCCGATGATCACCGCCTCCATCCTCTCCAAGAAGCTCGCCGCGGGTCTCGACGGGCTCGTGATGGACGTGAAGTCCGGCAACGGCGCCTTCATGCCGACGCTCGACGGCGCCCGCGAACTCGCGTCCTCCATCGCCGAGACGGCCGGGGGTGCGGGTCTTCCCACGGTGTCCCTGATCACCGACATGGACCAGCCGCTCGGCTCGGCCGCGGGCAATGCGCTCGAAATGCGGGCCGCCGTCGACTTCCTCACGGGCCGGCGGCGGGACGATCGGCTCTTCATCGTCACGGTGGCGCTCGCCGCCGAGATGCTGGTCCTCGGCGGGCTCGCGGAGAATGCCGGCGCGGCCGCGGCGAAGATCGTCGAGGCCTTCCGGTCGGGCGCCGCGGCGGAGCGTTTCGCCCGCATGGTCGCAGCCCTCGGCGGTCCCGCGGATCTGCTCGAACGCCCCGAAGCCCATCTCGCCGCAGCCCCGCTGCAGCGGGCCGTTCAGGCGCCGTCCGGCTTCGTGACCACCGTCGATACGCGCGCGCTCGGCATGGCCGTCGTCGCGCTCGGCGGCGGACGCACCCGCCCGCAGGACGGGATCGACCCGGCCGTCGGCCTCACCGATCTCGTCGGCCTCGGCGAGGAGGTCGGCCCCGACCGGCCGCTCGCGATCGTCCATGCCCGCAACGAGGATGCCGCCGAGCGGGCCGTTGCCGCGGTCCTCGCCGCCTACGACGTCGGATCCGAGCCGCCGCGGCGCGGCCCCATCCTCATCGAACGCATTTCCGGAAAGGCGCCGTCCCCATGAGCCTGCTCGTCGCGATCACCGGCTGGGATCCCGCCCCGTGGGTGGAGCGCTTCCGCCGTCTCCTTCCCGATCGGGAGATCGTCACCTTGGGCGAGCCCTTCGACCGGCGGGCGGTGCATTACGCCGCGTCCTGGAAGCATCCGCCGGGCGCCTTGGCCGGCCTGCCTCATCTCGAAGCGGTGTTCTCGCTGGGGGCGGGGGTCGATCACGTCTTCGCCGATCCTCGTCTGCCCGACGTGCCGATCCTGCGCGTCGTCGATGCGGATCTGACGAACCGCATGAGCGAATATGTCGTGCTCCACTGCCTCGGGCTCCTGCGCGGCCGGCGCCGTTATCTGGACCAGCAGGCGGAGCGGCTCTGGCTCGACGACAAGAAGCAGCCCGCCGCGGCGGATCTGCGCGTCGGCATCATGGGGCTCGGCGTTCTGGGGCGGGATGCCGCCGCGAAATTGCGCGTGATGGGCTTCGACGTCGCGGGCTGGAGCCGGTCTCGGCGCGACGTGCCCGGCCTGCGCTGCTTCGCGGGCGAGGCGGAGCTGCCCGCGTTTCTCGCGCGCACCGACGTTCTGGTCGTACTGCTGCCGCTGACGCCCGATACGCGGGGCATCGTCGCGCGGCCGCTTCTCGAAGGGCTCGCGCGCGACGGCGTGCTCGGCGGCCCCTGCATCGTCAATGCGGGTCGCGGCGGTCTTCAGGTCGAAAGCGACATTCTCGCGGCGCTCGACGCGGGCCATCTGAAGCATGCGGTGCTCGACGTCTTCGAGACGGAGCCGCTGCCGAAGGAGTCGCCCCTTTGGACCCATCCGGGCGTGACCGTCACGCCGCACAACGCGGCCATGTCGGATCCGGACGCGATCGGTCGGCTCGTGGCGGATCAGATCCGCCGGATCGAGGCGGGGGAGGAGCCGCGCTTCGTCGTCGATCGCGCCCGCGGCTACTGACCGAGCCGCTTCACGCGCAGCACGGGGCCGCCGTCCCGCGTTTCGATCCGCGCCGCGGCTTCGGCCAGCGGTTCGGAGACGACCGCCATATGATGGGCGTTCGCGTGCAGCAGCGTTTCGGCATCGCGCATGATGCCGACATGGCCCTTCCAGAAGACGAGATCGCCGCGGCGGAAGGGGCCCGTCGTCGCAACGTCGCGGCCGAGCTCGGCCGCCTGCATGTCGCTGTCGCGCGGACATGCGATGCCGGCGGCCATGAGCCCCGTCTGCACCAGCGCCGAGCAGTCGAGGCCGAGGCTGGAGCGACCGCCCCAGAGATAGGGCGTTCCGAGAAACGCCTCGGAAACTGCCACCGGATCGGACGCCTTCTCTCCGGCAGGGCGGAGGGCTCGTGCATAGACGAAGCCGCCGTCGGCGAGGACAGCGAAGTCTCCCCGCATGTCCGTCGCCGTCAGGCGCGCGCCGAAGGGCAGCCAGCGCAGCGGCGGAAGCTTGATGCTGGCGCCGGGAAATACGAAGCAGCGCGACAGCGCCACCGCATGCGTGGGCTCGGGGGATGTCGCGCTCAGCGCGTCTTCGGACACCCAGCCGACATAGCCGTCGCTTTCCGCCTGCACCCAAGCCCAGCCCTCGTCGTTCACCTCGTAAACCATGACGGCCTCGCCGTGCAGAAGCTCGGTGTCGATGCCCGCATCCGGCACGGGCTCCGGGCGCATGGGAGTGACCGGCGCGATCACGCGCATCGGACGACCCGCGACGTAGCGGGCGGCGGGGATCCGGCCTTCGAGATGCGCGGCGGCGAGATCGGGCCGGGCCGGCGTGATGCGTCGATCGAAACCGGTCATCGCGGCAACTCCCGGCAACGGACGATCACCATGTCGCCCAGTTTTTCGACGTAAAGGGCGCCCGCGACCGTGCGCTGGATCACGACGTTGCGCCGGTCGACCTCGTCGCGTCGTCGCGTCACCAGATCCATCTTGCCCATCGTGTCAAGCGCGCGCGTGATCACGGGCTTCGTGACGCCGAGCTTCTTGGCGAGCCCCCGCACGGTATGAGGCGGCGCTTCCATGTAGATCGTCAGCAGGATCGCGGTCTGGCGCGCGGTGAGATCCTGCGCGCCGTCGCGCACCTGATCCAGCATCACGTCGTGCCAGAGCTTGAGCGCTTGGGACGGTCTGAGCGTCAAGGACATCGAAGGACCTGATCGTTTCGGGTCCGTTATAGCCCGATCGCCCCGCCCGCCGCTAGAGGGGCGCCTTCCGGCCGAAGCGCTCTTCGAGGAGCGCGAGGACGAGCCGCGCGACCTGCGGTTCGCCGCCTTCCGGCCGCCCCGGGCGGGCCGAGGGCACCCAGCCGTAGACGTCGAAATGCGCATAGGCCTTCGCCTTCTCGACGAAGCGCTTCAGGAAGAGCGCGGCCGTGATCGACCCCGCGAAACCGCCGGTGCCGCTGTGGTCGATGTCCGCGATCTTGGAGTCGAGCATCCGCGCATAGGGTTTCCAGAGCGGCAGGCGCCAGACGGGATCGTTCACCGCGAGGCCCAGCCGCATGAGATCCGCGGCGAGCGCGTCGTCCTCGGTGAAGAGCGGGGGCAGGTCGGGGCCGAGCGCGACGCGGGCCGCGCCCGTCAAGGTCGCGAATTGGAGCACGAGATCGGGCTCCTCCTCGTCGGCGAGAGCGAGCGCGTCGGCGAGGATCAGGCGGCCCTCGGCGTCGGTATTCTCGATCTCCACCGTCAGGCCTTTGCGGCTGGGCAGGACGTCGCCGGGGCGGAAGGCCGATCCGGAAATCGCGTTCTCGACCGCCGGAACGAGCACCCGCAGGCGCACGGGAAGCCCCGCGCCCATGATCATGCGCGCGGCGGAAAGCGCGGTCGCCGCGCCGCCCATGTCCTTCTTCATCAGGCGCATGGCCGAGGCGGGCTTGATGTCGAGCCCGCCGGTATCGAAGGCGACGCCCTTGCCGATCAGCGTGATCTTCGGCGCGCCGGGATCGCCCCAGCGCAGGTCGATGAGGCGCGGCGGGCGGGTCGAAGCGCGGCCCACCGCATGGATCATCGGGAAATTCGCCGCGAGCAGCGCATCGCCCGCGGTCACCTCGCAGGCGGCGCCGAAATCCGAGGCGAGCGCGCGCGCCGCGTCTTCGATCTCCTGCGGGCCGAGATCGTTGGCGGGCGTGTTGATGAGGTCGCGGCCGAAGGCCACGGCCTCCGCGATCCGTCCCGCCTTCTCGCCGTCCACGCCGTCGGGCACGACGAGCCTGACGGCCTTGCCGCCGGGCTTGCGGTAGCGATCGAACCGATAGGAGCCGAGGAGGAAGGCCAGCGTCGCGAGGCCCGCGTCATGCACGCCGCCCGAGAGGCGATAGACGCCTTCGGGAAGAAGGCCGGGAAGGCGGCCATGCGCGAAGGGGTCGAAACCCGGGGCATCCGCCGGCTCGCAGCCGAAGAGAACCCCGGCGAGCCGTCCGCCCCGTCCCGGCACCATGGCGAGCGTCCCGGCCTTGCCGGCAAAGCCCTGAGCGCGGGCGAAGGCGACGGCCTCCGCTCCGAGCGGCTCGGCATGGCTCTCCCAATCGTCCGGGGTCACGGTGAAGACGGGGACGGCGTCGGCCGAGGGGCCGGAGAGAACGGGATGCGGCATGCAGGCTCCTCTCGATCCGCTCCGCTCATACCACGCCCGCCCGCGCACCGCACGGGGCCCGGCGGATGGCGCCGTTAACGCTTCGTTCACCATAACAAGACAGGGTCCGTCTCGTGTTTCCGGAGTCCGATTCGATGAAGACCGGCCGTTCCGCTTTTCTTTTCCCGCTCGTCGCCGTCCTCGCGGCGCTGGCTCTGGGCGGTTGCCTCAAGACCGGGTCGGGGTCCTCCGCGGGCCGCATGGTGACGCCCGAGCTCGCCGCGTCCGAAGTCGATCGGCTGGGCGCGGAGTACGAACGTTCTCCGAAAGACCGGAAAAAGGCGCTGGCCTATGCCGCCGCGCTGCGCGCTCTCGGGCGCACGGCGCAGGCGCTCGCGGTGCTCGAAGCGCTCGCCGTCACCTATCCCGGCGACCGCGAGGTGCTCGGCGCCTACGGCAAGGTGCTCGTCGATGCGGGCCGTTCCATCCAGGCCGAAGAGGTCTTGAGCCGGGCGCACACGCCCGAGCGGCCGGACTGGAGCATTCTTTCCGCCCAAGGCATCGCGGCGGACCAGATCGGCGATCACGAGCGGGCGCGCGGTCTCTATCAGGCCGCGCTCACCATCATGCCGGAGGAACCCTCCGTGCTCTCCAATCTCGGCCTGTCCTATGCGCTCGCGGGCCGTCTCGGCGATGCCGAGGAGGTGCTCAAGCGCGCCGCGGCCCGCCCCGGCGCCGATGCGGGCGTCAGGCGCAATCTCGCCCTCGTCCTCGCTCTCGCGGGAAAGCCCGGGGAGGCGAAGGCCGCGGCCGCGCTCGACATGAGCCCCGACGAAGCCGCCGCCTTCGTCGCCTCGATCCGGCCGCGCGCGGAAGCGCGCCCGGCCTCGGGCGCCGCCCCGGCCAAGCCCCGGCGGACGCTTTCGACGCTCGCGGGCTCCGAGTGAACCCGTACACCGTCGCCTCGGCCTTGCGCGACGGGGCGCGATCCCTATAGTCCGCGCCGACCGAGCCGGGACCTCCGGCCGCAGCCGAGAGTATGCAATCCATGGCCGAGAAGAGCGTGAAGAAGGTCGTGCTCGCCTATTCGGGCGGGCTCGACACGTCGATCATCCTGAAGTGGCTCCAGACCACCTATAGCTGCGAGGTCGTGACCTTCACCGCCGATCTCGGGCAGGGCGAGGAGCTCGGCCCGGCGCGCGACAAGGCGCTGCTGCTCGGCATCAAGCCCGAGAACATCTTCATGGAAGACGTGCGCGAGGAATTCGTGCGCGACTACGTGTTCCCGATGTTCCGCGCGAATGCGCAATATGAGGGTCTCTATCTCCTCGGCACGTCGATCGCGCGTCCGTTGATCGCCAAGAAGCAGATCGAGATCGCGGAGAAGGTCGGCGCGGACGCCGTGTCCCACGGGGCCACCGGCAAGGGCAACGATCAGGTCCGCTTCGAGCTCGGCTACTATGCGCTCAAGCCCGACGTCACCATCATCGCCCCTTGGCGCGAATGGGACCTGACCTCGCGCACCAAGCTCATCGAATTCGCCGAGCAGCACCAGATCCCGATCGCCAAGGACAAGCGCGGCGAGGCGCCTTTCTCGGTCGACGCCAACCTCCTGCACGCCTCCTCCGAGGGCAAGGTCCTCGAGGATCCGGCGATCGAAGTTCCGGATTACGTCTATTCGCGCACGATCGACCCCGAAAAGGCGCCGGACAAGCCGACCGTCATCACGATCGATTTCGAGAAGGGCGACCCGGTCGCCATCGACGGCGTGAAGATGTCGCCCGCGACGCTGCTCGCCAAGCTCAACGAGCTGGGCCGCGCCAACGGCATCGGCCGTCTCGATCTCGTCGAGAACCGCTTCGTCGGCATGAAGAGCCGCGGCATGTACGAGACGCCCGGCGGCACGATCCTCTATTTCGCCCATCGCGGCATCGAGTCGATCACGCTCGACCGCGGCGCGGCGCATCTGAAGGACGAGCTCATGCCGAAATACGCGGAGCTGGTCTATAACGGCTTCTGGTTCTCGCCCGAGCGCGAGATGCTGCAGGTGCTGATCGACAAGAGCCAGGAATTCGTCACCGGCCGCGTGACGATGAAGCTCTACAAGGGCTCGGCTTGGGTCATCGGCCGCGAGAGCCCCTATTCGCTCTATGATCAGGAACTCGTGACCTTCGAGGAAGGCGCCGTGGCCTATGATCACCGCGACGCCGCGGGCTTCATCCGCCTCAACGCGCTGCGTCTGCGCACGCTCGGCCAGCGGAAGAAGAAGCTCGGCCTCTGAGGTTTCTTTCGCGTTCCGTGTCATCCCGGGCGGCGTAGCCGACCCGGGATCCAGAAGAACGTCGACCGATGCTTTCCGGATCCCGGCTCTGCGCTTCGCTCCGGCCGGGATGACACTGAGATGCGGGAGAGGGGCACGCGGGTTCCCCCTTCGCGCCTTTACTCCATAATGGGCGGCATCATGAGCGCGTCCCTCCGCACGTCCGGCGATCTTCTGGCCGACCGGCGCTACGCCTACGGCGCGGCGGCCGCAAAGGACGGCGACCATGAGGCGGCGGCCGATCTCTTCGCCCAGACCCTCGAAATCGTGCCGGACTGGGCGCCCGCCGTGCTGGCGCTCGGCGATGCCAGGCTCGCCCTCGGAGAGCCGGAGGCCGCCCGCGCGCTTTACGAGCGCACGATCGCCCTCGATCCGGAAGACGTGCTCGGTTCCGGCGCCCGTCTCGGCCGCCTCGGGGCGATCCCGCCCGACCGGGCGCTGAGCGACGGCTATGTGCGCGGGCTGTTCGACGACTACGCCGACCGCTTCGACTCGCATCTCGTCGGCTCCCTGGGCTATCGCGCGCCCGATCTGATCCTCGCCGTGCTTCCGCCCGGCCGCTTCGGCCTTGCGCTGGATCTCGGCTGCGGTACCGGGCTGATGGGTCGGGCCGTCCGCGACCGCGTCGATGCGCTCGCCGGCTGCGACCTTTCGCCTGCCATGGTCGAGAAGGCGCGCGAAAAGGGCTTCTACGACCGTCTCGCGGTCGCCGATCTCGTGACCTTTCTCGGTGCGGAAGCCGCGGGCTCCGCCGATCTCGTGCTCGCGGCAGACGTCTTCGTCTATGTCGGCGATCTCGTTCCTGTCTTCGCGGCGTCGAGGCGTGCGATCGCGCCGACGGGTCGTTTCGTCTTCACGGTCCAAGCGCATGACGGGACGGATTTCGTCGTCGGCGAGGATCTGCGGACGGCGCATTCCGAGCCTTGGTTGAGACGCGCCGCCGACCGGACCGGCTTCTCCGTCGAGCGTCTGGAAGCCGTGTCCGCCCGCCATGACGCCGGCCGTCCGGTCCCCGGCTTCCTTCTCGTGCTGCGCCCCGCATGACCCTGCCCGAGCCCTTCGCCGGATGGTTCGCCGCCCGGGGATGGTCGCCGCGGCAGCACCAGCTCGCCCTGATCGACAAGGCGCGCGAGGGCCGTTCCGTTCTGCTCGTCGCCCCGACCGGCGCGGGAAAGACGCTTGCGGGCTTTCTGCCGACGCTCGTCGATCTCGCGACCCGTCCCCCGGCCGCGCGCGACGCGGCGAGATTGCACACGCTCTACATCTCGCCGCTGAAGGCGCTCGCCGTCGACGTCGCCCGCAATCTGGAAGCGCCGATCCGCGACATGGCGCTGCCGATCCGCGTCGAGACGCGGACGGGCGACACGTCCGCCCACAAGCGCGCCCGTCAGGTCGGCCGCCCGCCGCATGTGCTGATGACGACGCCCGAACAGCTGGCGCTGCTCCTCGCGCACAAGGACGCGACGACGCTGTTTTCCGGTCTCCGCCGGGTCGTGCTCGACGAACTCCACGCGCTCGTGACGTCGAAACGAGGCGATCTTCTCGCGCTCGACCTTGCGCGCCTGCACCGGCTCGCGCCCGGCCTTTCCGCCGTCGGTCTCTCGGCCACCGTGCGCGAGCCGGACGATCTGAGGCGCTATCTCGTGCCGCAGACGACCCCCGACGGCGAGGCGACCGGCGCCATGGCCGATCTCGTGACGGTGACGGGCGGCGCGCGTCCGCGGATCGGCATTCTGGAGCCCGCCCGCCGTCTGCCGCTCGCGGGCCATACGGCGATGGCGACGATCCCGGAGATCTATGCAGCGATCGGCGGCCATCGCCTGACGCTCGTCTTCGTGAACACGCGGATGCAGGCGGAGTTCGTGTTCCAGGAACTCTGGCGCATCAACGAGGACGGATTGGCGATCGCCCTGCATCACGGCTCGCTCGATGCCGGGCAGCGCCGCAAGGTCGAGGCCGCGATGGTCGCCGGAAGGCTGCGGGCCGTCGTCTGCACCGCCACCCTCGACCTCGGGATCGACTGGGGGGACGTCGATCTCGTCGTCAATGTCGGTGCACCGAAAGGCGCGAGCCGGTTGATGCAGCGGATCGGCCGGTCCAATCACAGGCTCGACGAGCCTTCGCAGGCCCTCCTCGTCCCCGCCAACCGTTTCGAGGTCATGGAGTGCCGCGCCGCGCTCGAAGCGGTGGAAGAGGCGGCGCAGGATACGCCCGAGGCGCGCAAGGGCGCGCTCGACGTGCTCTCCCAGCACGTGCTCGGCATGGCGTGTGCGGGCGGTTTCCGGCCGGACGATCTCTATGCCGAGGTCACCTCCGCCTCGCCCTATGCCGATCTGTCCCGCCCGCATTTCGATGCCGTGGTCGATTACGTCGCGACCGGGGGCTACGCGCTGCGGAGCTACGAGCGCTATGCGCGCCTGAAGGCCGGGCGCGACGGGCTCCTCCGCCCGGTGAATCCGGCCGTCGTGCAGCGTTATCGGATGAATGTCGGGACGATCGTCGAAGCGACGATGCTGAAGGTGCGGCTGGGACGCCCGCCGCGCCCGGGTCGCCCGGCCGCTCGCGGCGGCCGCGTGCTGGGCGAGGTCGAGGAATATTTCGCCGAGACCATGACGCCCGGCGACACCTTCGTCTTCGCGGGCGAGGTGCTCCGCTTCGAGGCCCTGATCGAGAACGAGGTCGTCGTCACCCGCGCCGCGCCGGGCACGGATCCGAAGATCCCCTCCTATGCCGGCGGCAAGTTTCCGCTCTCGACCTTTCTGGCCGCCCGGGTGCGGGCGATGCTGGCGGATCCGGCCGCGTGGAAGCGTCTGCCGGCGGAAGTCTCGGAGTGGCTCGCCGCCCAGCAGCATCGTTCGGTCCTGCCCGGGCCCTCCGATCTCCTCGTCGAGACCTTTCCGCGCGCCGGCCGGCATTATCTCGTCGCCTATCCGTTCGAGGGGCGGCTCGCGCATCAGACGCTCGGCATGCTGCTCACCCGGCGCCTCGAACGGATGCGGCTGCGGCCGCTCGGCTTCGTCTGCAACGATTACGGTCTCGCCATCTGGGGTCTCGCCGATCTCACGGCCGCCGCCGCGTCGGGCAGGCTGTCGCTTTCGGACCTCTTTTCCGAGGACATGCTCGGCGACGATCTGGAGGAATGGCTCGCCGAGTCCGCCCTGATGAAGCGGACCTTCCGCTATTGCGCGGTCATTGCGGGCCTCATCGAGCGCCGCTTCCCGGGCAAGGAGAAGACCGGCAAGCAGGTCACGATCTCGACGGACCTCGTCTATGACGTGCTGCGGCGGCACCAGCCCGACCACATCCTGCTCGAAGCGGCGCGGCAGGACGCGGCGACCGGGCTTCTCGATCTCGGGCGCCTCGCCGCGATGCTCGCCCGCATCCGCGGTCGGATCGTCCACAAGCCGCTCGACCGGGTCTCCCCGCTCTCGGTCTCGGTCATGCTCGAAATCGGCCGCGAGTCGGTCTATGGCGAAGCCGCAGAACGCATTCTGGAGGAGGCGGAAGCCGAGCTCCTCGACGAGGCCGCCGCATGACCGCACCCTTCCCCATGCCGTCCGCATCCGCCGCCGAGCTGAGCGTCGGGCCGCTGGTCTTCATGGCGGACGCGGCGGGCGTGCTTTTCGAGGAGGCGGAGCGGATCCTCGTCGTCGCGGACCTGCATCTCGAAAAGGGATCCTCCTTCGCGCGCCGCGGCCGCCTGCTGCCGCCTTACGATTCACGTGAAACGCTGGCGCGGCTTTCCGCGGTCCTCTGCCGGTTCAAGCCGCGGGTCTTCGTCTCGCTGGGCGACGCGCTGCATGACGGCGAGGCGATGGCGCGCATCGGCGCGGCCGAGAAGGACGCGCTGGAAGACTGCCTCGCGGGCGCCGAGAGGATCTGGGTCACCGGCAATCATGACCCCGTGACCCCGGGCGGCCTCGGCGGCACGAGCGTCCCGGAGATCGTCATTGCGGGCGTCACGCTCCGGCACGAGCCCTCGACGGATCCCGCCGCATGGGAGATCGCCGGCCATATCCACCCTGCGGCCAAGCTGCGGCGCCACGGGCGCGCGGTGCGCCGTCGCTGCTTCGTTTCGAACGGCACGCGTTGCGTGATGCCGGCCTTCGGTGCCTTTGCAGGCGGTCTCAACGTGCTCGACCCGGCCTTCGCGCCGCTCTTCGGCCGCTCCTTCGAAGCGCGCATGCTGGGCGAGGACCGCGTCTACCGCGTCGCCTCGTCGATGCTGGTGCCCGACTGAACCGTCAGGCCCCCGGCGCGGCGAAGGCGAGGATGAGGGCCCCGACGGCCCCGGTGCTCAGCGCAAGACGCAGCGTGCCGAACCAGCGGGGCACGTCCCCGCGCGCCGCCAGGCGGACGTCCATCACCGCGAGGCCGAGAAAAAGCGCGATCAGCAACGAGAGATCGTGCGGCCGCGGCAGCGCCAGCGCGATCCAGGCGACGAGCGACGGCAGAACCGAGACGACGAAGAGCGCGGTCCGCCCCGCCTCCGGGCCTGCCCGCAACGCGACGCCCCAGCGTACGCCCCCCAGAAAGGACGCGATCAGCGCGGCATAGGCCGCAAGGCCCCCGCGGATCATCCGGTCCCAGGGCGAGATCGCCGAAAGGTCGAAATGGAGGGCCAGAGCGGGCAGCAGGAACGGGATCAGGCCCGCGGCGCCGAGCAGGAGGGCGGGCGTCGGGATCGCGCGGTCGTCGGAGGCGTTTTCGATGGTGTCGGTCATGGCCGCATAAGTCGCCCGCGCGCCGCCGAGGTCAATCCCGGCGGAAGACGACGGTCGCGAGCCATCCGAAGGCCAAGGCCATGGCGGCGGCCGCAAGTCCGTACAGGAAACCGTTTTCCCGGGCCTCGAGCGCGAGCAGCTGCTCCACCCCCGCTTTGGTCACCTCGAAATTGGTCGAGGTCTCGGTGAGACGCACCCCGCCGTGAAAGAGCGAGACCTGCACGTCATAGATGCCGATCGGAGCGGCGGCGGGCACGGGAACCGTCGCGCGGAACACGTTTTCGGTGAGGAAGGCGACGCCGCGCTCGTTCTCGGCATAGAGCCCCGATTGCGTCTTCAGACGCACCAGCGATGCTGCGAACTCCTCGGCCCGGCCGGGTGCGGACGTCCCGTCGAGCTTGTCGCCGCCTGCGGGAAGCAGGCCGATGCGGAAGCGGCGCAGCACGTCGGGATCCGCGATGTTCGTCAAAGGAGCCGTCGACAGCACGGCCATGGTCGAGGGCAGATCGAAGAATTTGACCTGCTCGCGGTTGATCCAGATCGGCCCGAGCCGCTGCTTCTCGCGCACGACGGTATTGCCGCGCGGCCCGCGCGCCGTGACGACGATGTCGTAATCGCCCGCGCGCGCCGCGCTCGAAGCATCGCGCTCGATCACTCCGAACACGACCAGTTCCGCACCCGTATAGGTCGAGGTGATGCGGACGCGGTGATGCGAAAGCGAGATCGTCAACGTCTCGGCGGCCGCCGCCGTCGTCATGGCCCAGAGAATCGCCGGAACCAGCCACGTCCTCATGACCGGAACTCCGTCAGTCCCAGCGAGAAGGGATCGGCGGGCCGCACGCCGATCTCGGTGACGAAGCGGGCCGCGACCGCGAGCACGATCAGGGCGAGGAGGAGACGGAACTGCTCGCCTTTCACGTTTCGCGCCGCGCGCGCCCCGAACTGCGCCCCGAACACGCCGCCGAGGATCAGCAGCAGCGCTAGGATCATGTCGACGGAGTGGTTCGTCACCGCATGGAACAGCGTGGCCGCCACCGCGGTGAACAGGATCTGGAAGAGCGACGTGCCGACGACCACGGCCGTCGGGATCCGGAACAGATAGATGAGCGCCGGCACCACCATGAAGCCGCCGCCGATGCCGAGCACCGCCCCCACGAAGCCGATCGCCGCGGCGACCAGAACCGGCGGGATGGCGCTCATATAAAGACCCGAGCGCGGAAACCGCATTCTGAAGGGCAGGCCGAACCATGCGGGCCGCGGCCGTCGTCGCATGCGCGGCGTCGCTTCGCGGCGCTTGCGCAGGAGGCTGCGCAGGCTCTCGATCAGCATCAGCGAGCCGATCGTCGTCAACAGCACGACATAGGAGAGGGTGATCACCAGCTCCAGCTGCCCCACGCGGCGCATGGCGTTGAAGAACAGCACGCCGAGCAGCGTGCCGACGACGCCGCCGAACAGGAGGACCGTTCCCAATCGGAGATCGAGCGCGCGCCGCCGCCAATAGGCCAGAGCGCCGGTGGTCGACGCGGCGGAGATCTGCGGCGCGACCGTCGCCACCGCCACGGCGGGAGGAATGCCGAGAAAGATCAGAAGCGGCGTCATCAGGAAGCCGCCGCCGACCCCGAACATGCCGGAGATGAAGCCGACGGCGGCGCTCATCGCGAGGATGAGGCCGACATTCACCGGCAGTTCGGCGATCGGGAGATAGAACTCCATCGCGCGGCCTCGTTCCACGGCGCCTCGGGGGCGGGCGCATGCGGTTTCGCGCATAGCGCGTCGGCGAGCGTCGCGCCAGCCCGGTCAGGCGGAAAGGGCTTGCACCCTCGCCTCGGGCGGCGTCAGCACGAAGGTGCGAAGCTCGCCGATCGCGATCGCCCGACTGTAAAGGAAGCCTTGGGCGGCATCGCAGCCGAGTTCGCGCAGCAGCAGCCGCTGCTCGTCGGTCTCGACGCCTTCGGCGAGCACTTCGAGCCCGAGCGCGTGCCCCATGCTGATGATGGCCCGCACGATTTCGCGGCTCTCCGGATCCTCCGTCATCGGTCGCACGAAGCCGGAATCGATCTTGAGGCGGTCGAGCGGAAGCCGCCTCAGCCGGCCCAGGGACGAATAGCCCACGCCGAAATCGTCGATCGCGACGCTCGCGCCTTGCGCTTCGAGGGCTTCGAGAAGGCGGAGTTCCGCATCCGAGCCTTGGAAAAGCGCCGTCTCCGTCACCTCGATCTCCAGCCGGTCGAGCGGAAAGGCGGTCTCCGCCGCGATTCCGATCAGGCGCTCGACGAGATCCGCATTCTGGAACTGACGCGGCGACATGTTGATCGCCAGACGCGGCGCATCCTCCGCCGTCAGGGCCATCAGCTCGCGGTTCTGGATGAAGGCGCGCCGGATCACCCAATCGCCGAGCTGGTGGATCAGCCCCGCTTCTTCCGCCACCGACACCACGGTTCCGGCCGGTACTTCGCCGAGTTCGGCATCGTTCCAGCGCAGAAGCGCTTCCCAGCCGAGCACCTTGCCGTCCGACAGGCGGATCTGCGGCTGGTATTTGAGTGCGAGACCGCCCGATTCCAACGCCTCGCGCAGCCGCCGTTCCACGCGGTAACGCTCGGTCGCGGCGCCGGCGGCCGATGACGAATAGAGCAGCGCGCGCCCGGGGCCGTTCGCCTTGGCCATATAGAGCGCCGCATCGGCATGGCGCGAGAGTTCGTCGAGCGTCCGCGCGTCGTCCGGCAGAACGCTGACCCCGATCGTCGCCCCCGTATGCACCGTCTCGCCGGTCGAGAGCATGAAGGGCTCGCGCAGCCGCCGCGCGAAATCCTCCGCGACGGCCAGTGCGTCATGCGCGTTCCGGATCGGATCGAGCAGGACCATGAATTCGTCGCCGCCGCGCCGCGAGACCACGTCGGTTCGGCGAAGCCTCTCGCCGAGCCGGTTCGCGACATGCTGCAGGATCTCGTCGCCGGCGGTATGCCCGAAATTGTCGTTGATGGGCTTGAACCGGTCGAGGTCGATGAACAGCACCGCCAGCCGGCCGCCGGTACGCTCGGCCCGATCCACCGCGTTGCGCACCTGCTCCTCGAACCATGCCCTGTTGGGCAGGCCCGTCAGCACGTCGTGCCGGGCGATGAACAGCAACTGGTTTTCCGCCGCCCTGCGGTCTTCGAAAGCCCGTTCGAGCGACGACGACAGAAGGCCGATCTCGTCGCGCAGGCCGTCGTGCTCGAAGACGACCTTCCGCCCTTCCGCGAAATCCGTGCAGGCGGCGACGAGGCGGTCGAGCCGGTAGGTCAGACGCTCCGCCAGACGGCGCGCGGCCATGAGCGCGAGGATCATGATCGCGGCTCCCGCCACGAGCGCCACGATCGCGAGGCTGATCGCCTGTCTGAGGAAGGGGTTTTCCTTGTATCCGATCAGGAATTCGAGCGGCGCCGACGTGCCGCCCCCCGAAATCGACGTCGAAAAGGCCCGCGCGCCGCTCACGTTCGGCTTGCCGTCGTTGAAGATGGCACGACCGGCGGACGATACTTCGAGAGCGATGTCGTCGCCGATCTGGTCCGAGACGGCCGAGAGCAGGTCGTCGATCGGCAGCACGTGGACGAGCATGCCCACGATGTCCTGCGAATAGGAGAAGCGGACCGGAAAGCCGGTCACGAGAACGGCGCGCTCGTCCGCCCGGACGACCGTGAGCACCGGCAGCTTCCGGGACGGATCGGCCAGATTCTGGGCGGCCTCCTTCGCCAGGCGCTCCGCGGTACCTTCGGGCGCCGTCGAGAAGATCGCCCGCCCGCGATAGTCGAACAGCGCGTAGACGCCCCTCTCGCCCTTGGTCCGCTCTTCGAGGAACGGACGCAGATAGGCTTCGCGGCCGGTCGAGTCGGTGAGGGCCGTGCCGACGAGCGAGCTGCGGGAGAGGTCGGCCGTTTCCTGAACCTCTTCGCCGAGGCGCGATACGCGCTCCTTCACGATGAGCGCCTTCGACTCCATGTTCCGGTCGAGGGCGACCTTCGCTTCGCTCAGAAGCACGCCCATCGCCGCGAGCGTGACGATCATCGCGGAGCCGGTGGCGAGCGCGGCAGCGGCCCGCGCGAAGCGCGCGTGCAGCGAACCGCCGGAAGCGGGGCTCGAGCTCACCGGCCGGCCGCCAGCGGAACGACGCTTCCATCGGGCAGGAAGCGGGCGAAGAAGATGTCCTCCGGCGAGAGCGCGTCATGCCGCTCCGGCGTGAAGGGCGGGTCATAGGTCCGCACCAGACCTTCGAACCGTCCCTGTCGCTCGAGAGCGTCCCGCACTGCCGATCGGTCCGCCGTTCCCGCGGTCTCGATCGCGCGGGCCAAGATATGGACGAGGTCGTAGGCATGCGCGGTCCCGACCACGCTGATCGATTGCCGGGCGCGCGGAATGCCGAACCGCTTTTCGAGCTTTCCACGCACATATTCGGCACGGGGAGACGACGTCCGGTCGAAGGAGAAGGTCTGGATCACGGAAAAGTCGACGTTTCGGAGAGCCGATCCGGCCAGATCGACGAAATTGCCGCCCGTCACGCCCCAATGCGAGATGACGGGGAGGCGTTCGGATGCGGGCAGGGCCGCGATCTCCTGCACGAGGATGCTGCCCTCGACCTCGTTGGCGACGAGCACGACGGCTTGCGCGTCGTGCGCCCGCAACTCCGCATATTTGGCGATCAGGCTCTTGTCGCCCCAATTATACCAGCGGGACGCGACGATCCGCACGCCGGCTTTTTCAGCCTCGCGTGCGAGCGCCGCTTCATTGCTGCGGCCCCAGGACGTATTCGGCAGGAGAAGCCCGACACGATCGGCCTTTTTGGTTTCCTTCGCGAATTTCAGAAAGGCAGCAGCGGCATGCGCGTCCTTCAGCGACAGCCGAAAGGTCGAGCTGGGCCGGAAGTCATGATCGGTGATCGGATCCGCCGAGCCCCAAGGGTTCATCAGCAGCAGTCCCGTCCGATGGATGACCGGAAGAACCTCGATCTGGAGAGGACTGAATTTGCCGCCGAAGACCGCCAGAACGGAAGGATCCGCCGCAAGATCCTTCACGTTGTCGACGGCCATCGCTGAAATGCCGCGGTTGTCCGTCTTCCGGTAGGCGAGCCTGCGTCCTCCGAGGACGCCGCCCGCCGCATTGATCTCCTCGACGGCGATCAGGATTCCGCGTTCGATCGCCTGCGCCGAAGTGCTCGTCGCATGACCGAATTCGCCGTCCAGCGCGATGACGATCGGAGGCTTTTCCTGCGCGCGCGTGATCGATGCCGACGGAATCAATGCCGCAGCCAGCATAAGTGCGGCGACCGGCCGACGTAGCGGCATGGGCATCATCCGGGAAAAGATGCGCCGAAAGAGGGACGGAACCACAAACACAACTCCGAGATCCGTCGAGAACCATGGCACTCGAACGCTGCGGTAGCAAGCGTAGACATTGCAGAAGACGCCCGACGCTGCTTGGCCGTCCTTCGCATCCGGATACCTTTCTTCGATACGCTATGATACATGCCGTAGGGTAAGATTTGTCGAGAGAGCGTCTTGGTCGCAACGTCAACCGAATACGGCGCGCCGGCGCGGACGGGACCCAATTCCTGGGCCGTCACCGTGGTGGCCATGACCTTGTTCGTGGCGGCCTTGATCGCGGTGATGGCGGCCGCCGCGGTTCAAAGTCGCGGGCGCGCGATCCGCGATGCCGAGCGGGCGACGCAGGATACCGCCCGGCTGCTCGAAGCGCAGATGACCTACGTTCTCGACGTCGCCGCCACCATTCTCGCCGTCGAAGCCGCTCTCGCCGACGAGGCGGATCTGAGCCGAGACGAGGCCCGGGCCGACATGTCGCGCGATCTCAAGGCCTTGATCCGTGACAAGCCCTATGTCTTCCGCGCTTTCGTCGCCGACGTTTCCGGCCGGGTCATCGCCGGCAGTCTGGAGCCGCTTCCCCGCCTCGACGTTTCCGCGCGGCCGTATTTTCGAAGGCATCTGCTCGGCGAAACGGGGCCCGTGCTGACGACGGGCGTACAGAGCCAGGCCTCCGGCGAACCGCTCATGATCCTCAGCCGTCGCGTCGACCGGGCGGGGGTCCCGGCGGGCGTCATCATCGTCTCGTTCAATCTCGACGTCCTGCGGGACGTCTTCGCCTCCTTGGCGCCCTCGGAGTTCGGCGCGGTGTTCCAGCTGATTTCGGCGGACATGGAAATCCTCGTCGATGTCTCGCCTCCGCCCGACCAGCGCGGCGGGATCCTCCGCGGCGAGGATGCGCGCGCGCTGATCGAGGGCAAGACGGTGCGGCTCGGGGCCCAGGACGGCGAGGAGCGGATCTGGGCCAACAGGCGCGTCGGCGACAAGCCGCTCTATGTCCGGGTAGGCACCAGCATGCCGGTCGTGATTTCAGGCTGGAAGGAGGATCTGGCGGCCTACGGACTCGGCGGCGGGATCGCGGTGGTCGCGCTCGTGATGCTCGCGGGTTTCGTGATGGTCTACGGCCGGCGCGAGGAGGCGGCGGTGCGCGCGCTTCGGAATCTGAACGCCGCGCTGGAAAGCCGGGTGGCGGACCGCACGGCCGAGCTCGAACGGCTGATGGCCGAACAGAGGGTCTCGCTCGCGGAGAAGGACGTCCTGTTCAAGGAGATCCATCATCGGGTGAAGAATAATCTGCAGGTCGTCGCCTCGATGGTGCGCTTCAGCTCCGCCAAGGTGCGCGACCCCGACGCGCGCACCGTCTTCGCCGAGATCGCGCGCCGCATCCGGGCGATCGGCCTCGTCCACCAGACCATCTACGAGCAGGAAGCGGCGGCGCGGGTCGCGCTCGAACCCTATCTCGAACGACTGGCGGAGTCGGAAGGGGACGTCTACGGCGCCGCGGAACGCGGCATCGCGATCGAAGTCTGCGCCTTCGGCGATCTCGACCTCAACAATGCGGTCTCCGTCGGCCTCATCGTCAGCGAGCTGATTTCCAACAGCCTCAAACATGCCTTCCCCGACGGGCGCACGGGGACGATCACGGTCGACGTCCGTCGCTTCGACGGGCGCTGCAGCATCATGGTGGCGGACGACGGGGTCGGGATGAGGGACGGTGCGCGCGACGGGACCGGTCTCGGCATCATCCGCGCCGTCGCGACCCAGCTCGACGCCGTGCTCACGATCACGACCGACGGCGGTACGCGGGTCGAGATGAGCTTCGCGCTCTGAGGATCAGCGGCGGTTGCGCAGGGCGGTCTCCTCATCGGCGGAGAGGGCCCTGACGAAGGGGATCAGCTGCCATACGGCCGAGATGCCCACCAGCAGATAGACGAGCTTGGCCGCCGTGGCCTGCCGCCCCCCCGACAGCGCGGCCACCAGATCGAGATCGGCGAGGCCGACCAGCCCCCAGTTCAGGCCGCCGATGATGATCAGCAGCAGCGTGATGATGTTGACGGTCTTCATGCAGCCCCCCGCCCGCAGCCGGTTACGCCCCTGCAACGGCAAAGCCCGCGGAAGGTTCCGCCCGCGCCCCGGAAACGAAAAAGGCGCGGGATGACCCGCGCCTTTCCGTAGAGCTTGCGATCCGGTGAGGGATCAGAAGTCCATGCCGCCCATGCCGCCGCCGGCGGGCATCGCGGGAGCGCCCTTGTCCTTCGGCAGCTCGGCGACCATCGCTTCCGTCGTGATGAGGAGGCCGGCCACGGAGGCGGCATCCTGCAGCGCGGTGCGGACGACCTTCGCCGGGTCGACGATGCCGGCTTCCAGCATGTCGACGAACTGCTCGGTCTGAGCGTTGAAGCCGAAGGTCTGCGACTTGTTCTCGCCGATCTTGCCGACCACGATCGAGCCTTCGACGCCCGCGTTCTCGACGATCTGACGGATCGGGGCCTCGAGCGCCTTCATCACGATGTTGATGCCGGCCTGGACGTCCGCGATGTCCGACTTCAGCTTCATCACCGCGCCCTTGGCGCGCAGGAGGGCCGTACCGCCGCCGGGGACGATGCCCTCTTCGACGGCCGCGCGGGTCGCGTTGAGCGCGTCGTCCACGCGGTCCTTCTTCTCCTTCACCTCGACTTCCGTCGCGCCGCCGACGCGGATCACCGCGACGCCGCCCGCGAGCTTGGCCAGACGCTCCTGGAGCTTCTCGCGGTCGTAGTCCGAGGTGGTCTCCTCGATCTGCGCCTTGATCTGCGACACGCGGCCTTCGATGTCCTTCTTCTTGCCGGCGCCGTCGACGATCGTGGTGTTCTCCTTCTCGATGCGCACCTTCTTGGCGCGGCCGAGCATGTTGAGCGTCACGGTCTCGAGCTTGATGCCGAGGTCTTCGGCGATCATCTGGCCGCCCGTGAGGATCGCGATGTCCTCGAGCATGGCCTTGCGGCGGTCACCGAAGCCCGGCGCCTTCACGGCCGCGACCTTGAGGCCGCCGCGGAGCTTGTTGACGACGAGCGTGGCGAGCGCCTCGCCCTCGATGTCTTCCGCGATGATCAGCAGCGGCTTGCCGGTCTGCACCACGGCCTCGAGGACCGGGAGCATCGCCTGCAGCGAGGACAGCTTCTTCTCGTGGATGAGGATGTAGGGGTCTTCCAGATCGGCGACCATCTTCTCCGCATTCGTGATGAAGTACGGGGAGAGGTAGCCGCGGTCGAACTGCATGCCCTCGACGACGTCGAGTTCGGTCTCGAGGCTCTTGGCCTCTTCCACCGTGATCACGCCCTCGTTGCCGACCTTCTGCATGGCCCGGGCGATCATCTCGCCGATGGCGGAGTCGCCGTTGGCGGAGATCGTGCCGACCTGCGCCACTTCGGCGGAGGACTTCACCTTCTTGGCGCGAGCCTCGATGTCCTTGATGGCCGCGGCGACGGCGAGATCGACGCCGCGCTTCAGGTCCATCGGGTTCATGCCGGCGGCGACGGCCTTCGCGCCTTCGCGGACGATCGCCTGGGTGAGCACCGTGGCGGTCGTGGTGCCGTCACCGGCGATGTCGTTGGTCTTCGAGGCTACTTCGCGCACCATCTGCGCGCCCATGTTCTCGAACTTGTCCTCGAGCTCGATCTCCTTGGCGACGGTGACGCCGTCCTTGGTGATCCGGGGAGCGCCGAAGCTCTTCTCGATGACGACGTTGCGGCCCTTGGGGCCGAGGGTGACCTTCACCGCATTGGCGAGGATGTCGACGCCGCGCAGCATCTTCTCGCGCGCGTCGGCCGAAAAACGGACGTCTTTGGCAGCCATATCGCTGAACTCCTATCGAATTTCCTGAAAGGGAAACGTCCGCCCGATCAGGCGACGACGCCCATGATGTCGGACTCCTTCATGATGAGGAGGTCCTGACCGTCGATCTTCACTTCCGTGCCCGACCACTTGCCGAACAGGACGCGGTCGCCCTTCTTGACGTCCAGCGCGACGAGCTTGCCGCTTTCGTCGCGGGCGCCGGGGCCGACGGCGATCACTTCGCCTTCCTGCGGCTTTTCCTTGGCGGTGTCGGGGATGATGATTCCGCCTTTGGTCTTCTCTTCGGACTCGAGGCGGCGGACGACCACGCGGTCGTGCAGCGGACGGAACTTCATGGGTCGAGTGTCCTCTTTTCGACGGTGCGCACCGCGGCGCGCGGGCTTTCACTCCTGTGTTGGCACTCCCCGAAAGCGAGTGCCAACAGCGGGAAGACAGATAGGAGCGGGTCGAAAAGGAGTCAAGGAGCGCGGGCGAACCCGTTCGACGCTCAGAGCTTGCGGAGCTTCACCTGCTCGATCCTGTGGCTGGCGCCCTTGGTCAGGATCAGGTCGGCGCGGGGCCGGGTGGGCAGGATGTTCTCGCGCAGGTTCGGCAGGTTGATGCGCGCCCAGATCGAACGCGCCGTCGCTTCCGCTTCCTCGTCCGTCAGGTCGGCATATTTGCGGAAGAAGGAGCGCGGGTCGCGGAACGCCGTCTCCCGCAGGCGCATGAAGCGCGCGACGTACCAGCGTTCCAGCAGGTCCTCGTCGGCGTCGAGATAGATCGAGAAGTCGAAATAGTCGGAGACGAAGGGCACCGGCGTGCCGTCCTTCGGCAGCCGGCTCGGCAGGAGCACGTTGAGCCCCTCGACGATCAGGATGTCGGGCCGGTCGACCACGACCTTCTCGTCGGGCACTACGTCGTAGACGAGATGCGAATAGACCGGCGCCTGCACGTTGCCCTTGCCCGCCTTGATGTCGGCGAGGAAGCGGATCAGCGCCGAGCCGTCATAGCTTTCCGGGAAGCCCTTGCGCTCCATCAGCCCTTCTTCGAGGAGCGCGGCATTGGGGAGCAGGAAGCCGTCGGTGGTGACGAGCTGAACCTTCGGCGTGTTCGGCCAACGCGAGAGCAGCGCCTTCAGCACGCGCGCGGTGGTCGATTTGCCGGCCGAGACGGAGCCCGCGAGCCCGATCACGTAAGGGACCTTGCCGTCTTCCGCGAGCAGGAAGCGCTGCGTCGCCTTGAACAGGCCCTGCGTGGCCGCGACATAGAGCGAGAGCAGGCGCGAGAGCGGCAGATAGATCGCCACCACCTCTTCGAGCGAGATCGGGTCGTTGACCGACTGCAGCTTGATCAGGTCCTCGACGTTCAGCGTCAGCGGCGTGTCGGCGCGCAGCGCGGCCCATTCCTCGCGGCTGAAGCTGCGATAGGGCGAGAGGCCTTTTTCGGCCGTTCCGGTCGCGCGTTGGTCCATCGTGATCTCCGGCTGCGGCCGGGGCCGTCAGCCCTGCGGTCGCGACGCCTTTTCCTGAAGCCCGGACTGCGCGGTGCGCCGCTCGAGTTCGGCCATCACATCCTGCAACGGCACGCCGCCCGCGCGAAGCACGACCAACAGATGATACAGCACGTCCGCGCTTTCCATCATCAGCCCGCGCCGATCCTTCTCGACCGCCGCGATGACGGCCTCCACGGCCTCCTCGCCGAGCTTCTTGGCCGCATGGGCCTGTCCCTTGGCGATGAGCTTCGCCGTGTAGGACTCCTCCGGAGACGCCTTGGCGCGCTCCGCGAGGAACGCGTCGAGCTTGTCGAGCGTGAAATCGGTCATCCGTCCAGCCTCACCGGCAGTCCCGCCGCATGGAGGGCGTCCTTCGCCTCGCGGATCGTATGCCGGCCGAAATGGAAGATCGAGGCCGCGAGCACGGCTGCGGCATGGCCGTCGCGCACGCCCGCCACCATGTGGTCGAGTTCGCCGACGCCGCCCGACGCGATCACCGGGATCGTGACGGCATCGGCCACGGCGCGCGTCAGCGCGGTATCGTAGCCGACCTTGGTGCCGTCGCGGTCCATCGAGGTCAGCAGGATCTCGCCCGCACCGCGCGCGCAGACGTCCCGGGCGTATTCCACCGCGTCGATGCCCGTCGGCTTGCGGCCGCCATGGGTGAAGATCTCCCAGCGGTCGGGCTCGCCGGGCCCGGAGACCTTTTTCGCGTCGATCGCGACGACGATGCACTGATCGCCGAACTTCTCGGCCGCGCGGTTCACGAAATCGCGGTCGAAGACGGCGGCGGTGTTGATCGAGACCTTGTCGGCCCCCGCGAGCAGCAGCGCGCGGATGTCCTCGACGGTCCGCACCCCGCCCCCGACGGTCAGCGGCATGAAGCAGGCTTCCGCCGTGCGGGTCACGACGTCGATCAGCGTCCCGCGGTTCTCGTGGCTCGCGGTGATGTCGAGGAAGCAGAGTTCGTCCGCGCCCGCCGCGTCATAGGCGACGGCGCTCTCCACCGGGTCGCCGGCGTCGCGCAGTTCGAGGAACTGCACGCCCTTCACGACCCGCCCGTCCTTGACGTCGAGACAGGGGATGACCCTGACCTTAAGCATGCTTGCCGCTCCGCGCGGCGATCAGCGCCAGCGCATCCTTCGGATCGAGCCGGCCGTCATAGAGAGCGCGGCCCGTGATCGCTCCTTCGAGCACCGCGCAGTCGGGCTCGAGCAGGCGTTCCACGTCCTCGATCGAGGCGAGGCCGCCCGACGCGATGACCGGGATCCCGACCGCATGGGCGAGCTTCAGCGTCGCTTCGATGTTGAGGCCCTTGAGGATGCCGTCGCGTGCGATGTCCGTGTAGATGATGGCCGCGACGCCCGCATCCTCGAAGCTGCGGCCGAGATCCTCGGCCGACATTTCCGAAAGCCGCGCCCAGCCTTCCACCGCCACGCGGCCGTCGCGTGCATCGATGCCGACGGCGACCTTGCCCGGAAAGCGGCGGGCCGCCTCGCGCACGAAGGCGGGGTCGCGCACCGCGGCGGTGCCGATGATGACGCGGGCCACGCCGCGCTCCAGCCAGCCTTCGACCGTCCGCATGTCGCGGATGCCGCCGCCGAGCTGCAGCGGCAGCTTCACCCGGGCGAGGATCGCCTCGACCGCCGCGGCGTTCATGGGCTTGCCCGCGAAGGCGCCGTCGAGATCGACGATGTGCAGCCAGGAAAAGCCCTGCGCGGCGAAGTCCGCCGCCTGCGCTGCGGGATCGTCGTTGAAGACGGTCGCCTGCTCCATGTCGCCCTGAACGAGCCTGACGCAGCGGCCTTCCTTCAGATCGATCGCGGGAAAGAGGATCAAGGCCGCCACCTCAGGAAATTGGCGATGAGGGCGAGACCGAGCTTCTGGCTCTTCTCGGGGTGGAATTGCGTGCCGACCATCGTGTCGCGCGCGACGATCGCGGTGACGGGGCCGCCGTAATCGGTCTCGGCCACGACCATGTCCGGATCGGACGCGTTCAGATGGTAGGAATGCACGAAATAGGCATGCATGCCGTCCGGGCCGGTCGCGATGCCGTCGAGCAGCGCATGCGGGCGGCGCACGTCCAGCGTGTTCCAGCCCATATGCGGCACCTTCAGGGCCGGGTCCTTCGGCGCGATCATCACGACCTCGCCGGGAATCCAGCCGAGCCCTTCGGTGGTCTCATATTCGCGGCCGCGCTCTGCCATCAGCTGCATGCCGACGCAGATGCCCAGAAACGGCCTGGCCCGACGCCGCACCGCTTCTTCCAGCGCGTCGATCATGCCGGGAACCGCGCCGAGGCCGCGGCGGCAATCGGCGAAGGCGCCGACGCCGGGCAGCACGATCCGGTCCGCGGCGAGCACGTCTTCGGGCCGCGAACTCACGACGATCGGCATGTCGAGCCCGGCTTCCCGCCCCGCACGTTCGAAGGCCTTGTGCGCGGAATGCAGATTGCCCGACCCGTAATCGATGATGATGACGCTCATCGCCGGGCCTCCGGGAACAGTCCGAGCACGCCGGTGTCCGGCTCGCGGAGGGGGCGGCTCTGCGTGGCCGGAACGGCGACGTGGGCCGGCAAGGGAACGAGAGAGGCGCGATCCGCGAAACGGCGCAGCGCTTCGTCCGCGTTCTCCGCGATCACGACCTCGCCGAGCCTGTATCCGCGGCGTTCGAGCGCGCGGCCGCGGATGTCCGGGGCGGCGAAGCCGAGAAAGAGACAGGCGAGAACATAGACTTCGCCCGCTTCGGCGGCCGTGGCGGGGAAGAACCGCACCGCTGCGCCCGCGCCGAGCGCGAGGAGAATGAAACCGACCAGTTCCGGCCAGGCGCGATGACGCAGCAGCCAGAGCGGGCCGAACAGGAACGCGGCGATCGAGAACCGCTCGCGCACGATCTCGGCCGCCTCGACGGAGACGGCCGGGTCGGGAGCGAGCTGCTCCGGCACGTAGACGGCATGAACGGTCATGGCGCTCTCAGAGGCTGCCCTTGGTCGACGGAACGCGGTCGCCCTCGCGGGGATCCACCGCAACGGCCTTACGCAAGGCGCGGGCCAGACCCTTGAAGCAGCTCTCGGCGATGTGGTGCGCGTTCTCGCCGTAGAGCGTCTCCACGTGCAGCGTCAGCCCCGCATTCATCGCGAAGGCCTGAAACCATTCGCGGACCAGCTCGGTGTCGAACTCGCCGATCTTGTCGCGCACGAAGGTCGTCCGGAACACCAGGAAGGGCCGGCCGGAGACGTCCACGGCGACGCGCGTCAGAGTCTCGTCCATGGGCAGATGCACGTCCGCGTAGCGGCCGATGCCTTTCTTGTCGCCCATCGCGCGCAGAAGCGCCTGGCCGAGAGCGATGCCCACGTCCTCCACCGTGTGGTGCTGGTCGACATGCAGGTCGCCCTTGCAGCGCACTTCGAGATCGAAGAGCGCGTGGCGGGCCAGAAGTTCGAGCATATGGTCGAAGAAGCCGACTCCCGTCTCGATCACGGCCTTGCCGGTGCCGTCGATGGCGAGCGAGACCGAAACGTCGGTCTCCGCGGTCTTGCGCGTCACGGTTGCGGAACGCATGGGAGTCTTCCTCGGGACAGCGGGCGGGACGCCCGCGCCGGCTTCTAGCAAAGCCTGCGACGCTCCGCCACCTCCGCGCGGGACCGGACCCTCCGATGCACGCGAGGGGCTCACGGCTTCAATACCGGCGCCGCTTCGCCTAAATGAAGACGTCACGGTTCTGCGAGGGACGATGAGCGAGGACGAAGCGAAGCGCTGGCGTGCGACCACCATCCTGATGGTGCGCAAGGGCGGCAAGGTGGTGATCGGCGGCGACGGTCAGGTCAGCCTCGGCCAGACCGTGATGAAGTCGAACGCCCGCAAGGTGCGCCGGCTCGGCAAGGGCGGGGAGGTGATCGCGGGCTTCGCGGGCGCCACCGCGGATGCCTTCGCCCTGTTCGATCGCCTCGAAAAGAAGCTCGAACAATATCCCGGCCAGCTCGAACGCGCCTGCGTGGAGCTCGCCAAGGACTGGCGGACGGACCGCTATCTGCGTCGTCTGGAAGCCATGATGCTGGTGGCCGACCGCAATACCGGGCTCATCCTGTCGGGCACCGGCGACGTGCTGTCGCCCGAAGGCGGCGTGATGGGCATCGGCTCGGGCGGGGCCTATGCGCTCGCCGCCGCCCGCGCGCTGATCGACACCGAGATCGAGGCCGAGGCGCTGGTGCGCAAGGCGCTCGGCATCGCCGCCGACATCTGCGTCTATACGAACGCCAATCTCGTGATCGAGACGCTGGAGGACGCGGCGGCATGACCACCTTCTCCCCCCGCGAGATCGTCTCGGAACTCGACCGCTTCATCGTCGGCCAGAAGGACGCCAAGCGCGCGGTGGCGATCGCGCTGCGCAACCGCTGGCGTCGGCAGCAGCTCACCGGCCCGATGCGGGAAGAGGTTCTGCCCAAGAACATCCTGATGATCGGCCCGACCGGCTGCGGCAAGACCGAGATTTCCCGCCGTCTGGCGCGGCTGGCCGGGGCGCCCTTCCTGAAGGTGGAAGCGACCAAGTTCACCGAGGTCGGCTATGTCGGCCGCGACGTCGAGCAGATCGTGCGCGACCTCGTCGAGGTCGGCATCGGCCTCGTGAAGCAGGCGCGCCGCAAGGACGTGCAGGCCAAGGCGCAGCTCGCCGCCGAGGAGCGGGTGCTCGACGCGCTCGTGGGACCGACGTCCAGCGCCGCGACCCGCGACAGCTTCCGCAAGAAGCTCCGCGAAGGCTCGCTCGACGACAAGGAGATCGAGGTCGAACTGCAGCAGGGCCAGTCCGGCCTGCCGATGTTCGAAGTGCCGGGCGTGCCGGGCGCGAGCATCGGCGCGCTCAATCTCGGCGAGATCTTCGGCAAGCTCGGCGCAGGCCGCACCAAGACGCGGCGTACCACGGTGGCGGAGGCCTACGAGCCGCTGATCGCGGAAGAAAGCGACAAGCTCCTCGATCAGGAGCGCATCGTGCAGGACGCGCTGCGCGAGGTCGAGAACAACGGCATCGTCTTCCTCGACGAGGTCGACAAGATCTGCGCCCGCGAGGGCCGCGGCGGGGCGGACGTGTCCCGCGAGGGCGTGCAGCGCGATCTCCTGCCGCTCATCGAAGGCACCACCGTCGCCACCAAGCACGGCCCGGTGAAGACGGACCACATCCTCTTCATCGCCTCGGGCGCCTTCCACGTCTCGAAGCCGTCCGATCTCCTGCCCGAACTGCAGGGCCGGCTCCCGATCCGCGTGGAATTGAACCCGCTCGACGAGGACGACTTCCGCCGGATCCTCACGGACACCGAAGCGAGCCTCATCAAGCAATATGTGGCGCTGATGGCGACCGAAGGCGTCACGCTGTCCTTCTCCGACGACGCGATCGCCGCGCTCGCGAAGATCGCCGTGCAGGTGAACGCGACGGTGGAGAACATCGGCGCCCGCCGCCTCCAGACCGTGCTCGAACGCGTGCTCGACGACATCTCCTTCACCGCGCCCGACCGCGCCGGCGAGAATTTCGTCGTCGATGCCGAACTCGTGACGAAATCCGTCGGCGATCTCGCGCGGAACGCGGATCTGAGCCGGTACATTCTCTGATCGGGGCGGGCGGGGAACCGTCCGCAGGAGACGGAACCCTGACCGAAGCCGCCGCGCCTTCCTCCGACGGGCTCGCCCGCGATGCCGCTTCCGTGGGCCTCGCGGCGGGCGCCTCCCGCGTCCTCGGCTTCGTGCGCGACGTGCTGACGGCGTCGCTGCTCGGCACGGGCCCTGCGGCCGACGCCTTCGCTCTCGCCTTCCGCATCCCCAACCTCGTCCGCCGCGTACTCGGCGAAGGCGGGCTTCATGCGGGCGTGATCCCGGTCGAAGCCTCCGTGCTTCGGGGTCGCGGGATCGAAGCCGCCCGCATCTTCGCGGGCGAGGCGCTGTCGACCTTCGCCGTCGCGCTTCTCCTCGTCACGATCCTGTTCGAGATCGCGGCGCCCGCGGTGATCGCGTTCGCCGCCCCCGGCCTCGCGGCGAGCGAAGGCGGGGCGTCCGCCACGTTCTTCCTGCGCCTGTCCTTTCCGCTGGTGATCGGCGCGACGCTGGCCTCCCTCGCGTCCGCCTTCCTCGTCGCTCAAGGCCGCTACGGCTGGGCGTCATGGTCGCCCGTCGCGGTCAATGCGATGCTCGTAGGCCTTCTGGCGGTGCTCGACCGTCTCTCGGGCGGCGACGCCGAGCGGGCCGCGGCGATCCTGTCGGCGGGGTCCGCGGCCGCCGGTCTGGTGCAGGCCGCTTCGGTTCTGCCGCCGCTGATGCGGTCCGGCCGCGCGCCGCGGCTCGCCCTGCCGCGCCTTTCCCCCGAGATCCGCCGGCTCGTCGCGCTCGCGGGGCCGGGGCTGATCGTCGTGGCCTCGACGCAGCTCGCCTTTCTGATCGCCGCCGCCGTCGCGTCCGACCTGCCGGGCGCCGTTTCGCGGCTGCATTACGCCGACCGGGTGGCCCAGTTCCCGCTCGGCTTCGTCGCCTCGGCCGTCGGCACGGTCGCGCTGCCCGCCTTGGCGGGACGCAGCGGAACGACCGCCTTCGGCCCCGCCGTCGACCGGGCCCTGGCCCTCGCATGGGCGGTGGGCCTGCCTGCCGCGGTCGGTCTTGCGCTTCTGGCCGCACCGGTCGCGAGCATCCTGTTCGAGCGCGGCTCCTTCACCGCGGCCGATGCCGCCGCGACCGGCGCCGCTCTGGCCGCGATGGCCGCGGGCATTCCCTTCGCGGCCGCGGTCCGGGTGCTCTCGGCGGCGTTCTTCGCCCGGGAAGAAGCCCGCCCGCCTCTGCTGGCGACGGCGGCGGGCCTCGTCGCTTCGCTCGCTTCGGCCCTGCCGCTCGTTGCCTCCTTCGGCATCGCAGGCGCGGCGCTCTCCATCGCCGTCGGCGCGGCCGTGCAATGCGCCGTCCTCGTCTTCGCCCTGCATGTTTCGGGAATATGGACCCCCGGCCGCATCGTCCTGCGCGACGCCGCACGCTCGGTCGCCGCGGCGGGCCTCATGGCCGTCTTTCTGGTCTGGGCGCGGGAGGCGGCATCGGGCGTCCTCGCTGCGGGAAGCGGCATCGGCCTGCGCTCCGCCGCCCTCGCCGGGCTCTGCTTGGCGGGTGCCGCGGTCTACGGTCTCGCGGCGGTCGCGACGGGTGCGTTGCGCCCGTCCGATTTCCGCCGTCCCGCCCCGCCGCTTGCGTGAAGCCCGCCGCATTGCCATAAGCCGCGACGAAGCAGAGGACGTGTCCATGGCGGCTTTCAAGGAACTCGTGTTTTCGGGCGTGCAGCCGACGGGCAATCTGCACCTCGGCAACTATCTCGGCGCGATCACGAAGTTCGTGGCGCTGCAGGAGACGCATGACTGCATCTATTGCGTCGTCGACCTGCACGCGATCACCGTTCCGCAGGACCCCGAGACGCTGCGCTCGAGCATCCGCGAGGTCACCGCGGCCTTCATCGCCTGCGGCATCGATCCCAAGAAGCACATCGTCTTCAACCAGAGCCAGGTTCCCGAACATGCGGAACTGGCCTGGGTCTTCAACTGCGTCGCCCGCCTCGGCTGGCTCAACCGCATGACGCAGTTCAAGGAGAAGGCCGGCAAGGACCGTGAGAACGCGTCCGTCGGCCTCTATGCCTATCCCGCGCTGATGGCCGCCGACATCCTCGTCTATCGCGCGACGCACGTGCCCGTCGGCGAGGACCAGAAGCAGCATCTCGAACTCGCGCGCGACATCGCGCAGAAGTTCAACAACGATCTCGGCCCCTCCATCGCCGCGCACGGCTTCGGCGAGGCCTTCTTCCCGCAGCCCGAGCCGCTGATCCAGGGTCCCGCGACCCGTGTCATGAGCCTGCGCGACGGCACCAAGAAGATGTCGAAGTCGGATCCGTCCGACTATTCGCGCATCAATCTCACCGACGATGCCGACGCCATCGCCCAGAAGGTGCGCAAGGCGAAGACCGATCCCGAGCCGCTGCCGAGCGAGGAGGCGGGCCTCGCCGCGCGTCCCGAGGCCGACAACCTCGTCGGCATCTATGCCGCGCTGTCCGACGCGTCCCGCGAGGACGTGCTGCGGCAGTTCGGCGGCGCGCAGTTCTCGACCTTCAAGGCGTCGCTCGTCGATCTGGCGGTGGCCAAGCTCGGCCCGATCGGGTCCGAGATGAAGCGGTTGACGGCCGACCCCGCCGCGATCGACGCGATCCTCGCAGACGGGTCCGAGCGTGCGAGCGCGATCGCCCGCAAGACCATGGATTCCGTGAAGGACATTCTCGGCTTCGTGCGCCGCTGATGCTCCCGCGCTTGCGGGGCGCGCCGGCGAGGGGCAGAGTTTCCGTCGGAGGTCTTCGGCCATGCCGGTGAAACCGCGCCGATCCTACGAAGCGGGGCATCGCCCCAAATTCCTCGTCGTCGTGGACGAAACGCCCGAATGCGGCCGAGCGGTCCATTTCGCGGCCCGCCGCGCCTCGCGCGTCGGCGCCGACATCGCCATGCTGGCGGTGGTCGAACCCAGCGAATACCGGCATTTCCTCGGCGTCGGCGAAGTGATCATGGCCGAAGCGTCGGACGAGGCGCGCAAGCGGCTCGACGCTTCCGCCGCGCTGATCCGCCGGCTGGCGGGCCTGCAGCCGCAGGAAGTCGTGCGCGAGGGCGTCCCCGCCGAGGAGATCGTGGCGCTGATCGAGGAGGACGAGGACATCTCCCTTCTCGTGCTGGCGGCGGGCGACGGGCCGGAAGGGCCGGGCCCCCTTCTCACCGCTCTGGCGGGCAAGGGTTTCGCCGGCCGCGGGCTCGGCTCCTTCCCCGTTCCGATCGCGATCGTGCCCGGCGGATTGGGTGATGCGGAAATCGATGCCCTCGCATGAGTTGATTCGGACCCCCGATCGACCACATAAAGTTCGTCGATGCTTCCGGCCTTGAACCGGGAAGCCAGGAGAGTCCGATGTTCATCCAGACCGAAGCGACCCCCAATCCTGCGACGCTGAAGTTCATTCCCGGCCGCATGGTCATGCCGGAGGGCACGCTCGACATCCGCGACGCGCGGGCGGGCGAGCGTTCGCCGCTGGCGCGCCGGCTCTTCGCGGTCGACGGCGTGAGCGCCGTGTTCTTCGGTTCGGATTTCGTCACCGTGACGAAGCGCGAGGGCGAGTGGCAGCACCTCAAGCCGGCCATTCTAGGCGCCATCATGGAGCATTTCCTCTCCGGCGAGCCGCTCATCGAGGGCGGCGAGGACGCGGTCGCCGCGGCCGCCAATGACGGCGAAAGCGAATTCTTCGACGAATCCGACGCCGCGACCGTCTCCACCATCAAGGAACTTCTCGAGACCCGCGTGCGTCCCGCGGTCGCCGGCGACGGCGGCGACATCACCTTCCGAGGGTTCAAGGACGGCATCGTCTATCTCGCGATGAAGGGCTCCTGCGCGGGCTGCCCCTCTTCGACCGCCACCCTCAAGCACGGCATCCAGAACCTGCTTCGTCATTTCCTCCCCGACGTGCGGGAAGTGCAGGCGGTCTGAGCCCCGCGCGGGTCGGACGTGCGGCCGCATGTCTGGCAATCGCGCCGCTCCGGCATAGATAAGGCTCCGCAATCCTCTGCGGAGCCTTTTTCAGATGTCCCATCCCGTCTTTCATCAGCCGCTCGGCGACGCCGCCCTCAAGCAGCTCTTCACCGAAGCCCGCACGCATAACGGCTGGCTCGATCGCGCCGTTTCCGACGAAACGCTGCGCAGCCTCGCCGATCTCGTGAAGATGGGCCCCACCGCCGCCAACAGCTCTCCCGCCCGCATCGTCTTCGTGAAGTCGAAGGAAGCGAAGGAAAAGCTGAAGCCCTGCATGGCGCCCGGCAACGTGGACAAGACCATGGCCGCCCCGGTCACCGCGATCGTGGGCATGGACATGGAATTCTACGAGAAGCTGCCCCAGCTCTTCCCGCATGCGGATGCGCGCAGCTGGTTCGCCGGCAACGACGCCGCGATCCAGGCGACCGCCTTCCGCAATTCCTCGCTGCAGGGCGCCTATCTGATCATCGCGGCGCGCGCCCTCGGTCTCGACACCGGCGCGATGTCCGGTTTCGATGCGGCCAAGGTCGAGGAAGCCTTCTTCCCGGGCGGGAAGATCAAGGCGAATTTTGTGTGTAATCTCGGCTACGGCGATTCGTCGGCGCTCTTCCCGCGCTCTCCGCGTCTCGCCTTCGAGGAATTCTGCTCGATCGCGTAAGGGACCGGCGACACGGGTTCCCGAGAGGTCCCGTTGCGCATTCTCGCCGTCGACACCGCTCTCTCCGCCTGCTCGGCCTGCGTCATCGACGCCGGCGCGCGCGAGCCGCTGGCCCTGCGGTCGGAGGAGATGGATCGGGGCCATGCGGAAGCGCTGGTCCCGATGCTCGCGGATCTCGAACGCGACGTTCCGGGCGGTTTCGCCTCGCTCGACCGCATCTCGGTGACCGTGGGTCCCGGCAGCTTCACGGGGCTTCGCGTCGGTCTTGCCGCCGCCCGAGCCATGGGCGTCGGCCTCGGGATCCCGGTGGTCGGCGTCGGCACGCTCGCGGCCTTCGCCGCCCCGGCGGTCGCCTCCGACGGGACGCTCGTCGTCGTCTCCGCCATCGATGCCCGCCACGGGAATGTCTATGTGCAGGCGGTGAGCCCCGGCGGGCGCCTGCTCGTTTCCCCCCGCATCGCCCCGCTGCGCGAGGCCGCGCGTGCGGTCGGCGGCAGCGCCGTGCGCATCGTCGGGCCCGCCGCGAATCTTCTGGGTGACGCCGCCCTCGATCTCGGCCTGCAGATCTTCGTCGATCCGCCCGCCCGCGCCCCCGACATCCTCTGGGTCGCGCGCCTCGGCCTCGCCGCCGATCCCGCGCATGCGCCGCCCGATCCCCTCTATCTTCGCGACGCCGACGCCAAGCCGCAGGGCCATGCCCGGATCGCCCGCGCCTGAGCCGAACATGCGCCTGCCCTTCTTCTCGCCCCCGCCCGCCCCCGCCTTCGCCCCCTTCCACGCCGCCGATGCGCGCGAGGCCGCCCCGATCCATGCCGAAGGCTTCGCGATTCCGTGGAGCGCGGTCGATATCGAAAGACTGGCCCTCGACCCCGCCGTGATCGGCGACGCCGCCCGGGAAGGCCGTCCCGGGGGCCGCCTCTTCGCCTTCGTGCTGAGCCGCAAGGCGGCCGACGAGGCCGAGATCCTCACCATCGCCACCGCGCGCAAGGTGCAGGGGCGCGGCATCGGGCGCGCTTTGCTGGCCCGCCATTTCGCGCGTCTCGCGGCATCGGGCGTCCGCTCGCTGTTCCTCGAGGTCGAAGATGCGAATGCGGCCGCGCGGGCGCTTTATGCCCGCACGGGCTTCGAGGAGGTCGGGCGCCGCGCGGCCTATTACGCCAAGCCCGACGGAACCCGCGCCGACGCTCTGGTCCTGCGGCGGTCGCTCTGACCGGTGGACGCATCGTGACCCGCGGCCCTATATGTCCGCGAAAGCCGGAGGATGCGAGGGTGGCGGCACCGCGCAAGGGGATCGAACAGCGCTGTCTCGAACGCGGCCTGCGCATGACCGGCCAGCGCCGTATCATCGCGCGCGTGCTCGACCGCTCGGCCGATCACCCGGATGCGGACGAGCTGCATCGCCGCGCCACCCAGTCCGATCCGCGCATCTCGCTGTCCACCGTCTACCGCACCGTGCGCCTTCTCGAAGAAGCGGGCATCCTCGAAAGGCTGGACCTGAAGAGCGGGCGTGCGCGCTACGAGCAGACGCCCGAAGTCCATCACGACCATCTCGTCGACATCCGCACGGGCCGCGTGGTGGAGTTCCGCTCCGAGGAGATCGAGCGGCTGCAGGCCGAGATCGCCCGCCGCCTCGGCTACCGCCTCGTGGACCATCGGCTGGAACTGTACGGCGTACCGCTCGAAGACGAACGCGGCTGACCCATGCGCACGCTCAGGCTCGCGAGCTTCGCCGCCGCCTTCGCCGCCCTGACGCTCGTGCTCCTGCCCGTGCAATGGCTCGCGATCAGGCGCGAGATGCGGCTCTCCCATGCCCTTCCGGTCCGCTATCACCGCTGGATCGCGCGTCTGATGGGGCTCCGGGTCACCGTCCACGGCACGCCCGCGGCCGGGCGGCCGCTATTGCTCGTCTCCAATCACGTGTCGTGGAAGGACATCGTGGTCCTCGGCGGCACGCTGCCGCTGTCCTTCATCGCCAAAGCGGAGGTCGCGCACTGGCCCATTTTCGGCACGCTCGCGAAGCTCCAGCGCACGGTCTTCATCGACCGCACCCGCCGCACCGCGACGGGCGCCGCCGCCCGAGAGGTCGCGGAACGGCTCTCCTCCGGCGACGCGATCGTCCTTTTCGGGGAAGGCACCACGGGCGACGGCAACCGCCTCCTGCCCTTCCGCTCGCCGCTGCTCGGCGCCGCGCGCGAGGCCGCCGGCGGGGAGGGCCACGTGCTCGTCCAGCCCGTCGCCATCGCCTATCTGCGCCGTCAGGGTCTTCCGCTGCATCGGCCGGACAAGGCCTCCGTCGCCTGGTACGGGGACATGGACCTGCTGCCCCATCTCAAGGCGAACGTCACCGGCGGCCCGCTCGACGTGGCGGTGGCCTTCGGCGAACCGATCCTTTTCGGCCCCGACGGCGACCGCAAGGCGATCACGCGCCGCGCGGAAGAAGAGGTGCGGCGGATGCTTGAAGAAATCACGAGAAGACAATGACCATAAAGAAAAAATTTCTAAATCAAATTTACATACCCGCACTAGAACTAGTAAAAGATTTTAGCAGGTTGCCAATTTTGATGGAGCCAAATTCCAATACGATGTTACATAAATTCGAAGGTTTGGCTATTCACCTAAATCATTTTTGTGAAAAAAATGCATTCACAAACTTTAGACACGACGACATATTTCGAAAGATGTGTAATTCTATAAAACACAGTAGAGTAGATGTTGAATTGCAGTCAAGTGTGTTGTTCGAATACAAAGAAGATAGTTTTAGGTTCTTAAGAAACACAGTATCAGCTAAATTTGTGGACAGTGGAGTGAAATTTGATGCATTAGATCTATTGTGTGATACAACTAACAAACACATACATTTGTTGAATCTGGATCTGATGAATATATCGCCAGCTGAAAGTGTATTTAATTACTTTAGATATGCTTTTGTGTACCATTTGGATGGAATTTCTGTCGAGACAAACAACTGTAATATACAGTTTGTAGTTAATAGGGGAGGTTCGTACGAACCTTATTCTCCGTCCGAAGTAAGATTTTGTGTACTCGGAAAAGAGCATGTCGGACTAAATCCGATACCATTATTTCCATAAGGTGAATTCATATTGACGTACATACATGCCGATCTATACCACTTGCACGCGGCACGGCATGACTAAGAAAACCTCAGGCGTTTGTCTTGGATCATGCCGAGGCGTCTCAGGTCCGCTAGTGGGCGGTGGCCGATTGCATCGCCCAACATCGGCCCGTTCCCCCCGTCTCTCAGAAGCGCTAAAAGCCCCCTGACCACGGACGGGCACCATGCAGGACGGCGACATCGAACGGAGCGGCGCGAAGAGCGCGGGAGAGGCGGGACCCAAGAAGGTCTTCGTCAAATCCTACGGCTGCCAGATGAACGTCTATGACGCGCAGCGCATGGCGGACGTGCTGGCGCCCGAAGGCTATGTCGAGACCGCGACCATGGAGGACGCCGATCTCGTCGTTCTCAACACCTGCCACATCCGCGAGAAGGCCGCCGAGAAGGTCTATTCGGAACTCGGTCGCGTCCGCGTGCTCAAGCAGGAACGCGCCGCGCAGGGCGCCGAGACCAAGGTGGTCGTCGCGGGCTGCGTCGCGCAGGCCGAGGGCGCCGAGATCCTCAAGCGCGCGTCCGTCGTCGATCTCGTCGTCGGCCCGCAGAGCTACCACCGCCTGCCCGATCTCGTCCGGGCCGCGAAATCGGAGCGCGTGGTCGACACCGAATTCCCGGTCGACGACAAGTTCTCCGCCCTTCCGCAACCCGCCAAGGACAAGATCCGCACGCGCGGCGTCTCGGCCTTCGTCACCGTGCAGGAAGGCTGCGACAAATTCTGCACCTTCTGCGTCGTGCCCTATACGCGCGGCGCGGAGGTCTCCCGTCCGGTGGCCAAGATCCTCGCCGACGTCGCGGCGCTTGCCGAAGCGGGCGTCCGCGAGGTCTCGCTGCTCGGCCAGAACGTCAACGCCTTCCACGGCGAGGACGAGGCCGGTCGCTCGATCACGCTGGGCGGTCTCTTCGAGCGCATCGCGCGCATCCCCGGCATCGCCCGCATCCGCTACACGACCAGCCATCCGCGCGACATGGACGAGGAGCTGATCGCGGCCCATCGCGACCTGCCGCAGCTGATGCCCTATCTGCATCTGCCGGTGCAGTCGGGTTCGGACCGGATCCTCGACGCCATGAACCGCCGGCACACGGCCGCCGAATATCTCAGCATCATCGAGCGCGTGCGCGCGGCGCGCCCCGACATCGCGCTTTCCTCGGACTTCATCGTCGGCTTCCCCGGCGAGACGGACGCAGAGTTCCGCGACACGATGCGGCTCGTGGAAACCGTCGGCTTCGCTTCGGCGTTCTCGTTCAAATACAGCCCCCGTCCGGGCACGCCCGCCGCCGATCTCGGAGATCAGGTGCCCGAAGAGGTGAAGAGCGACCGGATCCATGAGCTTCAGGACCTGCTCGTGAAGCAGCAGCGCGCCTTCAACGCCGCGACCGTCGGACGGACCGTCGACGTCCTCTTGGAGAAGCCCGGCCGCCACCCGGGCCAGCTTGCCGGAAAGTCGCCTTATCTGCAGGCCGTGCAGATCGAGGATGCGGAAGCGCGAATCGGCGATATTGTGAGAGTCGAGATCACGGCGCCGGGCAGCAACAGCCTGTTCGGCCGCCGCATCGAGGAGACGGCGATCGCATGAGGGAGTTTCCCGGTTGAGGTCCACCGAAGGCGTCTCACGCTTCGCCCGTCCCGCACGCGACGGCCTCGCGGAAACCGCGGAAATCCGGCTCGCTTTCGAAGACAACAGGCTCGCGGGCCTCGTCTTCGGCCAATACGACCAGAACCTCGCGCATATCGAGCGCAGGCTCGGCGTGGTGGCGCATGCCAACGGCAATCAGGTCATCGTCCGCGGAACGCCTGAAGCGACCGAACAGGCCCGGCGCGTGCTCGAAAGTCTCTATGACCGCGTGCGCGACGGCGCCGTGATGTCGACCGGCGACGTCGACGGCACCATCGAGGAAACCGCGAAACAGGGCACGCTCTTCCCCGCCGACGACGGCGAGGCCCGCGTCGGCTTCGAGGAACTGATCACCCGCAAGCGCCGCGTCCGGGCGCGCAACGCCGCGCAGCACGCCTATCTGCGCCTGCTGAAGAAGAACGAACTCGTCTTCGCCGAAGGCCCCGCCGGAACGGGCAAGACCTGGCTCGCCGTCGGCCATGCCGTCTCGCTGCTCGAACAGGGCGTAGCGGAACGGCTCATCCTCTCGCGTCCCGCGGTCGAGGCGGGCGAACGGCTCGGCTTCCTGCCCGGCGATCTCAAGGAGAAGGTCGATCCCTATCTCCGGCCGATCTACGACGCGCTCTACGACTTCATGGAGGCGCGGCACGTCGAGCGGGGTCTGCAGACGGGGATGATCGAGATCGCGCCGCTCGCCTTCATGCGCGGCCGCACGCTCACCAATTCCGTCGTGCTGCTCGACGAGGCGCAGAACACCACGTCGATGCAGATGAAGATGTTCCTCACCCGTCTCGGCGAGGGCTCGCGCATGATCGTGACGGGCGATCCGAGCCAGATCGACCTTCCGCCGGGCCAGAAATCGGGCCTCGTCGAAGCCGTCCGCGTGCTGGACGGCGTGGAGGGCATCGGCCGCATCGTCTTCGCCGAGGGCGACGTCGTCCGCCACGACCTCGTCCGCCGGATCGTCGGCGCCTACGAGGCCGAAACCAAGCGGATGCTCGAAACGCGCACGCCATGACCGTCGTCTCAGTCGATTGCATGGCCGAAAGCGCTCTTTGGGACGCGCTTCCGGGCGCGGAGGCTTTGGTCGAGGCGGCCTGCGCGGCCGCGGTCGCAGGTGCCCGCCGCCGCCTTCTTCCCGAAGTCGAGATCGCCGTCCTCCTCGCCGACGACGCGCATGTGCAGTCCGTGAACAAGGAGTGGCGCGGGTTGGACAAGCCCACCAACGTCCTCTCCTTCCCGGCCGTGCCGCCCGATCGCGTCGCGGGCAGCCCGGTCCTCGGCGATCTCATTCTCGCCTTCGAGACCTGCGCCCGCGAGGCGGAGCAGGACGAAAAGACCCTCGCCGGCCACGTCTCCCATCTCGTCGTGCACGGTGTCCTGCACCTTCTCGGCTACGACCACCTCACCGATGCGGAAGCCGAAGAAATGGAGTCCCTCGAAGTCGAGGTGCTTGCGGGACTGGGCATTCCCGACCCATATCGGGACTTCGATCCGGACTCCGGACCTGCCGGAAAGACCCGAGGACCATGACCTCCGACGATTCGACGCGACCCGCCGCCGATCGGGCCAAGGAGCCCGATTCGAGCCTATTCGAGCGTGTTCTCGCCGCTCTCGGCATCAAGTCCGCCCCGTCCTTCCGCGACGATCTCGAGGATGCGCTCGCCGAGCGCGGCACCGACGACGAGTTCAGCCCGCGCGAGCGCGAACTGCTGAAGAACGTGCTCGGTCTGCGGGGACGCCGCGTGGACGACGTGATGGTCCCGCGCGTGGATATCGTCGCCGCGCCGCTCGACACCTCGCTGGGCGACCTTCTGCGCATGTTCCGCACGGCCGGCCATTCGCGCTTGCCCGTCTTCGGCGAGACGCTCGACGACCCGCGCGGCATGGTGCATATCCGCGACTTCCTCGATTACCTCGCCGCGAAGGCCGAGACGGTGCCCGCTTCCCGCCGCCGCAAGCTGCCCGCCGGCGCGCCCGATCTCGGCAAGGTCGATCTGTCGACGACGCTCGGCGCCGCCAAGATCCTGCGTCCGGTCCTCTACGCCCCGCCCTCCATGCCCGCCCTCGATCTGCTCGCGAAGATGCAGACGACCCGCACGCATATGGCGCTGGTCATCGACGAATACGGCGGCACCGACGGTCTCGTCTCCATCGAGGATCTCGTGGAGATCGTCGTGGGCGAGATCGAGGACGAGCACGATCTCGACGATATGCCGATGATCGCGCCGACCGAGGACGGCGACTTCGTGGCGGACGCCCGCGCCGCGCTCGAGGAATTCTCCGCCGTGACGAAGGTGGTGCTCGGCACCGACGACGAGATCGCCGAAGAGGTCGACACCCTCGGCGGCTACATCGTCACGCTCGCCGGACGCGTTCCGGTCCGGGGCGAGATCATCTCGGGCCCGCAGGATCTCGAATTCGAGATCCTCGATGCCGATCCGCGCCGCATCAAGAAGGTGCGCGTCCACCGCCGCAATCGTCCCGAGCCCGTGGAACCCGTGCCGCAGCCCGCTCCGTCCGGGCCCGATACGCCCGCTCCCGGCGCGTGAACGCGATGCTCGCGGTCGCGCATTCCGTCATTCTGAGCAGCGGAACGAGGCGTGGTCTGATCGCGTTCGGCGCGGGCGCCGTCGCCGCGCTCGCCATGGAGCCCTTTTCGTTCGGCCCCGTCCTCTTCGTCTCAATGACCTTGGCCGTTCTGCTGCTGGACGGCGCCGCTTCCGAAGGGCCCGCGCGCTCGGCCGCGGTGCTGAAGGCCGCCGCAACGGTCGGCTGGTTCTTCGGCTTCGGCTATTTCACCGCCGGTCTGTGGTGGCTCGGCAACGCCTTTCTGGTCGAGGCGGACCAATTCGCCTGGGCTCTGCCGCTCGGCGTTCTGGGCCTGCCGGCCCTTCTCGCGCTCTTCACGGCGGCCGGCTTCGCCGGAGCCGCCTTTTTGTGGAGCACGGGGCCGGGCCGCATCCTCGCCTTCGCGGCAGGCGTCGGCGGCGCCGAGATCCTTCGCGGCTTCCTCTTCACGGGCTTTCCGTGGAACCCGTTCGGTATGGCTCTCGCGGTCGCGCCCTTCGATCAGACGGCCGCGCTGGTCGGCCTGCACGGGCTGACGCTGCTCGCCGTCGCGATCGCCGCGGCTCCCGCCGCCCTCTTCACCGGGCTCTCCGGCCGAGAACGCTACGCGCCGCCTCTTGCGGCCTTGGGCCTGCTGGCTGTCATGGCGGCCGGCGGGGCTCTGCGCCTCGCCGCCGCCGAGCATGCGGTCGTACCCGGCGTGAAGTTCCGCCTGCTCCAGCCGGGCGTTCCCCAGGATGCCAAGTTCCGGCCGGCCAACGGCCCCGCGATCCTCGAACGCTACCGCGTCCTCAGCGCCGGCAACGGCGATGCGGCCAAGCCCGCGCTCGCGGGCATCACCCATCTCGTCTGGCCCGAGTCCGCCTTCCCCTTCATCCTCGGGCGCGAACCCTTGGCCTTGGCCCGGATCGCCGAGCTGCTGCGCTCTTCGGGCACCGTCCTGCTGACGGGCGCCGTGCGCGAGGATCGCGGGCTGCCCGGCGAGGCGGGAGCCCGCTATTTCAATTCCGTTCAGGTGCTGGCGCCCGACGGCGCCATCCTCGCGAGCGCCGACAAGGTGCATCTCGTGCCCTTCGGGGAATATCTCCCCTTCGAGGGTCTCCTGTCCGCTCTCGGCCTCCGGCGGTTCGTGCATGCGCCGGGCACGTTCGGCGCGGGCGATCGTCTGCGCATCCTGCCCGTTCCGGGCCTTCCGGGAGTCGCGCCGCTCGTCTGCTATGAGGCCATCTTCCCGGGTGCCGTGCTGCCGGAGGGCGAGCGCCCGCGTCTGATGCTCAACGTCACCAACGATGCGTGGTTCGGCGATACGCCCGGTCCCCGCCAGCATTTCGCTCAGGCGCGCCTGCGCACGATCGAGGAAGGTCTTCCGCTCGTTCGGGCGGCGAATACCGGCGTCACCGCCGTAATCGACTCCTACGGCCGTATCCGCGCGCGTCTGCCCGTGGGGGCCGTCGGCTTCCTCGATGCTGATCTGCCCGTCCCGCTCTCTCCCACGATCTTTAACAGGACGGGACATTCCGCAGCGTTCGTCATGTGGCTTGCGGCGCTGATCGGCGCATTAACGCTCCCGCGCGTCCGCCGTTAACGGTCGGTTGACTCCGTTTCTCGTTTAAACGATGAATACAACTCGCGGTTCGTGGCCCGGTTTCATTATAGAACGGGGTAATCGCCGCGATTATTGCAAATAGAACGACGAATATGATGCAACCTTAAGTTTTATTCGTCCGATATTCTGGGGATGATTTCGATGACGATGATCGCCATGAAGAAGGCGCCCAATCCGGTAGACAAGCATGTGGGCAGCCGGGTTCGGATGCGCCGTATCCTGATCGGGATGAGTCAGGAAAAGCTCGGCGAATCCTTGGGCCTGACGTTTCAGCAGGTTCAGAAATACGAGAAGGGTACCAACCGGATCGGCGCGAGCCGGCTCCAGCAGATCTCTCAGATCCTCGGCGTGCCGGTGGAATTCTTCTTCGACGGGGCTCCCACGGCGGACACGGGCGCATCGGGGCCGGGCGGCGGCTTCAGCGACTCGGCGGAAACGCGTTACGTCGCCGACTTCCTCAGCACCTCCGAAGGCGTGCAGCTGACGCGGGCCTTCGTGAAGATCCGCGACCCCAAGCTTCGCCGCAAGATCGTCGAGCTGGTGACGACCCTTTCGGGCGAGGAACAGGTGATCGCCGCCGTTCTTTAAAAAGAACGTGTTCGGCCATATTGCCTGTTACGACGAACGCGCCCTATAACCCGAACTCGGGCGCCCTCGTGCGCCCGAGTGGTTTTGGTCGTCCGGCCCCCTTGAACGAAGCGAGGCGAAGGTGTCGCGTTCCGATTATCTCTTCACGAGCGAATCCGTTTCCGAAGGTCATCCCGACAAGGTCTGCGACCGCATCTCCGACGAGATCGTGGACCTGTTCTATCGCGAGGGACCCAAGGCGGGCATCGATCCGTGGCAGATCCGCGCCGCGTGCGAGACCCTCGCCACCACCAACAAGGTCGTGATCGCGGGCGAGACGCGCGGCCCCTCCACCGTGACGAAGGACTGGATCGCGCACACCGCGCGCATGGCCATCCGCGACATCGGTTACGAGCAGGCGGGCTTCCACTGGGAGAATTGCGACATCGAGGTCCTGCTGCATCCGCAGTCGGCCGACATCGCGCAGGGCGTGGATGCGCTCCAGCCGTCCAATCAGGAAGAAGGTGCGGGCGATCAGGGCATCATGTTCGGCTATGCCTGCCGCGAGACGCCCGAACTGATGCCCGCGCCGATCTATTACGCGCACAAGATCCTGCGCCTGATCTCCGAGGCCCGTCATTCGGACCGCGAGAAGGTGCTCGGCCCGGATTCCAAGAGCCAGGTCACCGTGCGCTATGCCGACGGCAAGCCCGTCGGCGTGACCGAGATCGTGGTCTCCCACCAGCATCTCGTCGAGAACATGACCTCGCATCAGGTGCGCGAACTGGTCGAGCCCTATGTCCGCAAGGCGCTGCCCGAGGGCTGGATCTCGCAGGGCACGGTCTGGCACATCAACCCGACCGGCAAGTTCTTCATCGGCGGTCCCGACGGCGACACCGGCCTGACCGGCCGCAAGATCATCGTCGACACCTATGGCGGCGCGGCCCCGCACGGCGGCGGCGCCTTCTCCGGCAAGGATCCGACGAAGGTGGACCGCTCGGCCGCCTATGCCGCCCGCTATCTGGCGAAGAACGTGGTGGCCGCGGGTCTCGCCGACCGCTGCACGATCCAGCTGTCCTACGCCATCGGCGTCGCGCGTCCGCTCTCGATCTATGCGGATCTGCACGGTACCGGCCGCGTCGATCCGGCCAAGCTCGAAACCGCGCTGATGGATCTCAATCTGTCGCCGCGCGGCATCCGCGAGCGGCTCGATCTCAACAAGCCGATCTATGCCCGCACCTCGGCCTACGGCCATTTCGGCCGCGCGCCGGACGCGGACGGCGGCTTCTCTTGGGAGCGGACCGACCTCGCCGACAAGCTCAAGTCGCATCTGGCGTGAGCGAGGACGTCTTCCTTCAGGGGCAGGGCGGCTTTTTCGGGCGCCGGAAGGGCAAGAAGCTCCGGTCCCGTCAGGCCGAACTGGTCGATGATCTTCTGCCCCGGCTGAGGATCGATCGGACGGGGCCCGTCGACCCGGCGGCCCTGTTTCCCCGGCCCGTCTCGGACGTAAGGCTCGAGATCGGCTTCGGCGGCGGCGAGCATCTGCTCGCCGAAGCCGTCGCTCATCCCGGGATCGGCCATATCGGCTGCGAGCCCTTCGTCAACGGCATGGCCAAGCTTCTCGCCGCCGTGGACGAGCGCGGTCTCGACAATGTCCGCCTGCATGACGAAGACGCGATCGCGCTGATCGACCGCATGCCCGACGCCTCCGTCGGGCGCGTGGTGATGCTGTATCCCGATCCCTGGCCGAAGCGCCGTCACCACAAGCGACGCCTGCTCTCCGACGAGACGCTCGCGCGTTTCGCCCGGATCCTGCGGCCGGGCGGCGAATTCCGCTTCGCGAGCGACATCGACCATTATGTCGGCTGGACGCTCGCCCGGATCCTGCGGTCACCGGATTTCGATTGGACCGCGGAACGGGCCGAGGACTGGCGTCGCCCGTGGGCGGGCTGGCCCGGCACGCGCTATGAAGCGAAGGCGATCCGCGAAGGCCGGACGCCCTGCTACATCACCGCGATCAGGCGCTGAGCGCCGCGGGCGGTCTCTCCGTCGCCGCCCGGACCGAAACGAAGCGCATCACCCGGCCAGCGGTCGACTCGGTGAGCAGCTCGAAGCTCTCCTTGAGTTCGTCGAGATCCGGGGCGGCGCCCTTCTCGGCCCCCCGCGCGTCGAGCAGCCCCGACAGCACCGACCATCCGAGGCCTTCCGCGCGGACGATGAACATCAGCGGTTCCGGCTGAGGGGCGGCATAGGCCTGCGCCACCACCGACGCCGGCAGCCCGGAGCGGATGGCGAGAGCGGCAAGCGCCTCGGCGATGCGCCCGTCGGTCACCATTTCCTCGATTTCGTCTTCGGTCGGGCCGCCGGCCGCCGCCGCGCCGCGCAGACGCACGGCCGCGTCGCGAACTGCGGTCGTGCTCGTCGTCCGCCGGGTCCGACGGTTCGGCTTCTCCTTGTCCTCGCCGGGGCGCGGCCCGCGGTGAAGAAGGGCCGCATGGGCGCGATGATCGCCCCGCCGGAGGATCTCGGCGGCCAGAGACGGCTCGAGATCGGGCCGCCGGGCGACGGCCAGAAGGTGATCGACACCGCGCTCGGCGACGACGGTCGCGAGATCTTCGAGCGCGACGAGAGGGCTTGCGGCCAGCACGGGGCCCGCGATTTCGGGGTCGTGATCCAGCGCGAGCATCCGGATCGTGCGGCGCGGAGCATTGGCCGAATGGGCCAGCCGCTCGGCCAGTTCGAGCCGCGCGGTCCTGTCGATCTCCTGGGCCAAAACGCCGATCACGTTGTCGAACAAGCCGACCTGCTCGGCTCCGAGCCGTTCGGCTTGGCCCACGAAAAGATCGGTCATCGCGCGGAGCAGCCTCACCCGGCGCTCCGGATCGCTTCCCGCCACGGCGGCTTCGACGTCTTCGACCAACGAGCGTGCAGCCTGCATGCCGTTCTCCCTTCGAACGGGCGGCAGCATGGACGAGACAAGTCACCAAAACGTGTACCGCGTCGCGACGACTCTACTGAAACGGGCGGATTCCGGCGATCCGCTTGCATCGGGGCGCATTCCGAGTATAAGGACCACGAAACAATCTCGAAGTGATCCTCGGATCACATGATGAGAGTGGGTCCCGCCCGGGTCCCGCTCTTTTTTATTGGGGTCGAACGGCACGATGGATCTCGACGAGCCGAGACTGATCGAGGACTCCGGCGTCGCGGGCCGCGTTTCGGCCATCGTCGAGCCGAGCCTGCGCGGCATCGGCTATCGCCTCGTCCGCGTGCGCGTCACCGGTCACAACGGCTGCACGGTGCAGATCATGGCCGAGCGGCCGGACGGCACCATGACCGTCGACGACTGCGAAGCCGTCAGCCGGGCCGTCTCCCCCGTTCTCGACGTGGATGATCCGATCGATCGGGCGTATCATCTGGAAATCTCGTCGCCCGGCATCGACCGGCCGCTCGTCCGAGTCTCGGATTTCGAGCGCTGGTCCGGCCATGAGGCGAAGATCGAGATGCGCGTGCCCGTCGGCGGCCGCAAGCGCTTCCGCGGGCTCGTGCTCGGCACGGAGGACGGCGCCGCCGTCGTGCAGCGTCTCGACGCGAAGCCCGACGAGGAGCCGCGCGTGCTCCTGCCGATCCGCGACATCGAGGAGGCCCGTCTGGTCCTGACCGACGAGCTGATCCGCGAATCCCTGCGCCGCGACAAGGCGGCGCGCGAAGCCGCAGGGGCCGAAGAGCCCGAGGCGGATACGAACGACGAAGCGCCCTCGACCCCCGCAAAGGGGAAGGGCCGTCGCAGCACGAAGGAGTGACGCTCATGGCCGTCAGCGCCAACCGGCTCGAACTCTTGCAGATCGCCGATGCGGTCGCCCGCGAGAAGGTCATCGACCGCCAGATCGTTCTGGAAGCGATGGAGGACGCCTATGCGAAGGCGGCCCGCTCGCGCTACGGCACCGAGACCGACGTGAAGGCGGAAATCGATCCGCGCACCGGCGAACTGCGCCTTTGGCGTCATCTCCAGGTCGTCGACCGCGTCGAGAACCCGGCCGTCGAGATCGCGCTTCTGGACGCGCAGCGGTCCAACCCGGCCGCGCAGGTCGGCGACGTGATCGCCGACAAGCTCCCGCCCTTCGATCTCGGCCGCATCGCGGCCCAGTCGGCCAAGCAGGTGATCGTGCAGAAGGTGCGCGAGGCCGAGCGCGACCGTCAGTACGAAGAGTTCAAGGACCGCATCGGCCAGATCATCAACGGCGTGGTCAAGCGCGTCGAATACGGCAACGTGGTCGTGGATCTCGGCCGCGGCGAGGGCATCGTCCGCCGCGACGAGATGATCCCGCGCGAGACGTTCCGCCCCGGCGACCGCATCCGCGCCTATGTCTTCGACGTGCGCCGCGAGCAGCGCGGCCCGCAGATCTTCCTGTCGCGCACGCATCCGCAGTTCATGGCGAAGCTCTTCGCGCAGGAAGTGCCGGAAATCTACGACGGCATCATCGAGGTGAAGGCCGTGGCCCGCGATCCGGGCTCCCGCGCCAAGATCGCCGTCATCTCGCGCGACAGCTCCATCGATCCCGTCGGCGCCTGCGTCGGCATGCGCGGCTCGCGCGTGCAGGCCGTGGTCGGCGAGCTTCAGGGCGAGAAGATCGACATCATTCCGTGGTCGCCCGACGTCGCGACCTTCATCGTCAACGCGCTCCAGCCCGCCGAAGTGGCCAAGGTCGTGCTCGACGAGGACGCCGAGCGCATCGAGGTCGTCGTTCCCGACGATCAGCTGAGCCTCGCCATCGGCCGTCGCGGCCAGAACGTCCGCCTCGCCTCGCAGCTCACCGGCTGGGACATCGACATCCTGACCGAGGCCGAGGAATCCGAGCGTCGCCAGAAGGAATTCGTCGAGCGTACCAACGTGTTCATGGACGCGCTGGACGTGGACGAGGTCGTCGCGCAGCTTCTCGCGGCCGAAGGCTTCCGCTCGATCGAGGAACTCGCTTTCGTGGATCTCGCCGAAGTCGCCTCCATCGAGGGCTTCGACGAGGAGACCGCGCAGGAAATCCAGAGCCGCGCGCAGGACTACCTCGCCCGGATCGAGGCGGAGCACGACGCCCGCCGCGTCGAACTCGGCGTGGCCGACGAACTCAAGACCGTCGCGGGCGTTACCACCGCCATGCTCGTCAAGTTCGGCGAGAACGACGTGAAGACGATCGAGGACCTCGCGGGCTGCGCGACCGACGATCTCGTGGGCTGGACCGAGCGTCGCAACGGCGAGGTCGTGCGCACCGCGGGCTATCTCGACGGCTTCGAGCTGTCGCGCGAGGACGCCGAAGCCATGATCATGGACGCGCGCGTCCGTGCGGGCTGGGTCGAGGCCGCGCCGGAAGGCGAGGACGAGGCCGCGGCCGAAGACGCGGAAGCGGTCTGAGGGTCGGCCCTTCGGAGTGCCGGGCATGAACGGCACCGAGGATTATGAAGAGGACGAGCGCGGGCCCGAACGCCTGTGCATCGTCACCCGGCTCCGCAAGGCGCCGGATGAGATGATCCGTTTCGTCCGGGCTCCGGACGGAACGGTGATACCCGACCTGAAGCGGCGGCTCCCGGGCCGCGGCGTCTGGGTCACGGCCGACAGGGCGTCGGTCGAGGATGCGCTGCGGCGGAAACTCTTCGCGCGCGGCTTCAAGGGCGACGCGAAGGCGCCGCCGACGCTCGCGGACGAAACGGAAACGCTTCTCGTCCGCGCGGCCCGCGAGTTCGTCTCGCTGGCCAACAAGGCCGGTCTCGTCGTGTCGGGTTTCGCCAAGGTGGAAGCCGCCATAGGCAAGGGCGGCGTCCTGGCGCTGATCCAGGCCCGTGACGGGGCCGAGGACGGTCTCAGGAAGATGATGGCCGCCGCGCGAAGGCACCTCCGTGAGGGGGGCCGGGCCGTCCCGATCCTCGGAGCTCTCGATTCCGAGGATTTGGGTTTGGCATTGGGGCGTCCACATGTGATACATGCAGCGCTTCTCGACGGGCCGGCTTCGCGCGCATGCGCCGAGCGCCTGCAGGCCGTGCAGCGCTGGAGGGGCCGCGAGGAACCCGAGGCGTCCGGCCCGGGAACCGATCCGGCCCAGGAAGATGACCAACCCGCGAGGATCCGAGCGGAATGACTGATACGAAGAACCCCGGCGACAAGACGCTGCATGTCCCGTCGAAGACGCTCAGCCTGAAGCGTCCGGTCGAACAGGGCGTGGTGCGTCAGAGCTTCTCGCACGGGCGCTCGAAGGCGGTCGTCGTCGAGAAGGTGAAGCGTCGCGTGATCGGCCCCGGCGAAACGGGCAAGCCGGAAGCTCCGGCGGCCGCGGCTCCGGCCGCGCCGCGCGTCGAGGCTCCGCGTCCGGCCGCTCCGGCTCCTTCGGCGCGCGTCTCTCCGCCCACGCCTCCGGCCCGCCCCGGCAGCCCGGCCCGTCCGGGTACGCCCTCGCAGCCGTCCAAGCCCTCCGGCGTCGTCCTGCGCACGCTGACCGAGGACGAGCGCGATGCGCGCGCCATGGCTCTCGTCGAAGCGCGCAAGCGCGAGGAAGACGACCGCAAGCGCGCCGAGGTCGAGGCTCGCCAGCGCGCCGAGCGCGACGCCCGCGAGCGGGTCGAACGCGAGGCCGCCGAAGCGCGCAAGCGCGAGGAAGAAGAACGTCACCGCCGCGAGGACGAAGTCCGCCGCCGGTCCGAAGACGAAGCGCGCCGCCGTCTCGGCGAGGCGCAGCCCGCGGCCCCGGCCGCGCCGTCCTTCACGCCGTCGGCCGGTTATGCGGGCCGCGGCACGCAGCGTCCGCGCAGCCTCGACAGCATGGGCATGTCGCGTCGTCCCGCGGCCGCCGCGCCGTCGCCCGACGCCGGCGCCCCGGTTCCGACGCCGACCCGCGCGGCTCCTCCGCGCGCGGTCACGACCGACGACGATGACCGCAAGGTCATCCGCCGTCCCGGCATGCCCGCCCGTCCGGTCGTTCCGGCCAAGCCCGAGCGCACCCGTGCCGGCGACGAGAAGCGTCGCGGCCGCCTCACTTTGTCCTCGGCGACGGGCGGCGACGACGAGCGCACCCGTTCGGTCGCGGCCTTCCGCCGGCGCGTGCAGCGTCTCAAGGGCGGCGCCTCGAACGAGCCGAAGGAGAAGATCGCCCGCGAGGTGGTCGTTCCCGAGACGATCACCATCCAGGAGCTCGCCAACCGCATGGCGGAGCGCGGCGTGGACGTGATCCGCTTCCTCATGAAGCAGGGCCAGATGCACAAGATCACGGACGTGATCGATGCGGACACGGCCCAGCTGGTCGCGGAAGAGTTCGGCCACACCGTGAAGCGCGTGGCGGAATCCGACGTCGAAGAAGGTCTCTTCGACACGCCCGACGCCGACGAGGCCATGCAGTCGCGTCCGCCGGTCGTCACCATCATGGGCCATGTCGACCACGGCAAGACCTCGCTGCTCGACGCCATCCGCAAGGCCAACGTGGCGGCGGGCGAGGCCGGCGGCATCACCCAGCATATCGGCGCCTATCAGGTGGATTCGCCGCTCGGCGGCCGCATCACCTTCATCGACACGCCCGGTCACGCGGCCTTCACGGCCATGCGTGCTCGCGGCGCCAAGGTGACGGACATCGTCATTCTGGTGGTGGCGGCGGACGACGGCGTGATGCCGCAGACGATCGAAGCCATCAATCACGCGAAGGCCGCAGGCGTTCCGCTGATCGTGGCGATCAACAAGATCGACAAGCCCTCCGCCAAGCCGGAGCGCGTGCGCACCGAGCTTCTGCAATACGACGTCCAGGTCGAGTCGATGGGCGGCGATACGCTCGAGGTCGAGGTTTCCGCGACCCAGAAGCTCAATCTCGACAAGCTGCTCGAGGCGATCTCGCTGCAGGCCGAAGTGCTCGACCTCAAGGCGAATCCCGAGCGTCCCGCGGAAGGCACCGTCATCGAAGCGAAGCTCGATCGCGGTCGCGGTCCGGTCGCCACCGTTCTCGTCCAGCGCGGCACGCTCCGCACCGGCGACATCGTCGTGGCGGGCGCCGAATGGGGCCGCGTCCGTGCGCTCGTCGACGAGAAGGGCGCTCAGGTGAAATCGGCGGCTCCGTCCGTCCCGGTCGAGATCCTCGGCTTCAACGGCGCGCCGGAGGCGGGCGACCGCATGGCCGTCGTCGAGAACGAGGCTCGCGCCCGCGAGATCACCGAATATCGCGAGCGTCAGAAGCGCGAGCGCATGGCCGTCCGCGCGGGCACCGCGCGCGGCACGCTCGCCGACATGATGAGCCAGCTGAAGACCGCCGGCCGCAAGGAGTTCACGCTCCTCGTGAAGGGCGACGTGCAGGGCTCCGTCGAAGCGATCATCGGCGCCCTCGAAAAGGCCGGCAACGACGAGGTCATGGCGCGCGTCATGCACGCGGGCGTCGGCGGCATCAACGAGTCCGACGTCACTCTGGCGCAGGCCTCGGGTGCGGTCGTGATCGGCTTCAACGTGCGTGCGAACAAGGAAGCGCGTGCGGCGGCCGAGCAGTCCAGCATCGAGATCCGCTACTACAACATCATCTACGACCTCGTGGACGACATCAAACAGGCCATGTCCGGCCTGCTCGCCCCGACGCTCCGCGAAGAGCGGCTCGGCGAGGCGCGCATCCTGCAGGTCTTCGCGGTGTCGAAGGTCGGCAAGGTCGCGGGCTGTCTCGTGCAGGACGGCCGCGTGGAACGCGGCGCCGGCGTGCGCCTCATCCGCGACAACGTCGTCATCCACGAAGGCAAGCTCTCGACGCTCAAGCGCTTCAAGGACGAGGTCAAGGAAGTGCAGTCCGGCCAGGAATGCGGCATGGCTTTCGAGAACTATCAGGACATGCGCGAAGGCGACGTCATCGAGTGCTACCGGGTCGAAGAGATCCGCCGCTCGCTCTGATCGTCCGACCGCTTTCAGATCGACCCGTCCCCGCTTGCCGGGGGCGGGTCTTCCGTTTCCACCCCTCGAGCCCGGTCCGATCCCGGCACAGGCGGCATCATGAAGAAAGATCGCAACGAAGCGGGCTCCGGCCCGTCCCAGCGCCAGCTGCGCGTGGGCGAGCTGGTCCGTCACGCCATGGCGGAGATCGTCTCCCGCGGCGACCTGAACGACGACCTTCTCTCGCGCGTGTTCATCACCTTCCCCGAAGTGCGGATGAGCCCCGACCTCAAGAACGCGACGATCTTCGTCACGGTGCATGACGCGAAGGACGAGCAGCCGGTCATCAAGGCGCTGGCATCCCATCGCGGCGAGATCCGCCGCGAGGTTGCCCGCCGCGTGAACCTGAAATTCGCGCCCGACGTCCGCTTCCGCATCGACGACCGGTTGGACGACGCCGCCCGCATCGATGCCATCCTCCGCTCGCCGGAAGTGCAGCGCGACATCCGCCGGCCGGACGACCGGGACGACGAGGACGCGGAATGAGCGCCCCCAAGAAGCACCGCCTCGACATCAACGGCTGGATCGTGCTCGACAAGCCCGTCGGCATGACCTCGACGCACGCGGTCTCGGCCGTCCGCCGTCTTCTGAACGCGAAGAAGGCGGGCCACGCCGGCACGCTCGATCCGCTCGCCTCCGGCATTCTCCCGCTCGCCTTCGGCGAAGCCACGAAGACCGTTCCCTACGTCGTCGACGGCGAGAAGGCCTATCGCTTCACGGTACGCTGGGGCATCGAGACCGATACCGACGATACCGAAGGCCGCCCGGTCGGAACCTCCGACAAGCGGCCGACGGCCGAAGAGATCGCGGCCGTCCTTCCCCGCTTCATCGGCATGATCGAGCAGGTCCCGCCCAAATATTCCGCCATCAAGGTGGACGGCGAGCGCGCCTATGACCTCGCCCGTGACGGCGAGGAGGTCGAGCTCAAGGCCCGGCCCGTCGAGATCCACGAACTCCGCATGGTGTCCCGCACCGACGATGATGCCGTGTTCGAGGCCGAATGCGGCAAGGGCACCTATGTCCGCGCCATCGCCCGCGACATGGGCCGCGCGCTCGGCTGCCTCGGCCATGTCACGTCGCTGCGCCGCACGCGCGTCGGTCCGTTTTCCGAAGCGGATTCCGTGCCTTATGCGGAGCTCGAGCCCGAAGGCGCGGCGCAGCGGGCGCTGCTCGGCGTCGAGGCGGGTCTCACGGAGCTGCCCTGCATCGTGCTGTCGCGCGATCAGGCCGCCCGCATCCGCCGCGGCCAGTCGGTGATCCTGCGCGGCCGAGACGCGCCGGCCGAAGGCGGCCCCTATTACACCGCCTGCGGCGGCGTGGTGGTCGCGGTCGGCATGGTGGAAAAGGGCGAATTCGTCCCGAACCGCGTGTTCAATCTGGCGATCTGAGGCTCGCCGCTTGCGTTTAGAGCGAGTTTATCTATTTATACCAAGATTCAGATATAAATGGATAAACTCGCTATGGATCCGGTCAGAAATCCCTTTGCCCCCGGTGCCGGAACGCCTCCCCCCGAATTGGCGGGACGGCAAGCCATTCTCGATCAAGCGGACGTCGCCCTCCGGCGAATTGCAAAGGATCGTTCCGCGAAGAGCCTGATCCTCGTCGGCCTCAGGGGGGTCGGGAAAACCGTCCTCCTGACCAAGATTCATGAATCCGCAGCATCGATGGGCTACAAGTCGGAGCTTTTGGAGATCCGAGAGAACGTTGCGCTGGCGGAACAGCTCGTTCCCGTTCTCCGAAGGCTCCTGCTTTCGGTGGATTTCGTTCAACGCGCCGGTGATCGCGGCCGACGTGCTCTCCGGACGCTTTTAGGGTTCGTCAAGGGCTTGAAGCTCAAGTTCGGGGAACTCGACGTGGGCTTGGGCATCGAGCCAGAGCTCGGAACGGCCGACAGCGGGGATCTTGAGTCAGACCTGGCCGAGCTTTTCGTGTCGGTCGGCGAAGCCGCCAAGGCCGCCGATACCGCCGTCTGCCTGTGTTTGGACGAAATGCAGTATCTTGGACCCGTCGAGTTGAGCGCACTGATCATGGCCGTACACCGGCTGAACCAGCGCGTTCTTCCGGTGCTGGTCGTCGGTGCGGCGCTTCCGCAGATTCTCGGGATCGCGGGCCAAGCCAAGTCCTATGCGGAGCGGCTCTTCGATTATCCGCGCGTCGGGCCGCTCACGCGCGAACATGCCACAGCAGCCCTCCGCAACCCCGTGATCGCCGAGGGCGCCGAGATCTCGGCGGAGGCCGTCGCACGGACATTGGACGTCACGCAGGGTTATCCTTACTTCCTCCAGCAGTGGGGCCATGAGGCTTGGAACTTGGCGCCGGACTCCGAGATCGACCTCCCGACCGTCGAGGCCGCCTCTTCCAAGGCCGTGATGAAATTGGACGAGAATTTTTTCCGAGTCCGATTCGATCGCTGCACACCCGCGGAAAAGAGGTATTTGCGTGCCCTCGCCGATTTGGGTCCGGGCCCGCAGCGCTCCGGTGACATCGCGGACCGGTTGGGCGTCAAAGTCACGAGCGTAGGCCCGACGCGATCGAAGCTGATCCAGAAGGGAATGATCTACTCGCCGCAGCACGGCGATACCGAATTTACCGTCCCGATGTTCGACGGTTATCTCCGACGTGCGATGCCGGACGGCACCTGGTAGCCGGAACGCTGGCCTTCCCCTCGTTTTCGTGTATATGTCCGGCCGCGTGCGGAGCCCCGGGTTCCGCGCATCCGCCGACCGTGCTGGACGACATCCCGGCACGGCCGTTCCGGGAGCGATCCTTTCGCTCCTCATCTCCGATCCAGAAAGGACCATCCGATGTCGATCACGGCCGAGCGCAAGCAGGAACTCGTCAAGCAGTTCGCCACCAAGGCGGGCGATACCGGTTCGCCGGAAGTGCAGATCGCGATCCTGACCGAGCGCATCACCAATCTGACCGGTCACTTCAAGACCCACGGCAAGGACAACCATTCCCGCCGCGGCCTCCTGAAGCTGGTCTCCCAGCGCCGCTCGCTCCTCGACTACCTCAAGGGCAAGGAAGAGGCGCGCTACCGCACCATCATCGAAAAGCTCGGCATCCGCCGCTGATCGATCCGAGGCCGGGCGCTTCCGCTCCCGGCCTTTCTTCAACGAGGACGGAGGATTTCGCCCCCGTCCCGCAACCCCGAACGCCCCGCCGGGGCGTCGCCTGTCCGGGCCCGACGGTCATGGCAGGATTGCCGGAGCCTCTCCGCGCCGCGCGCGACATCCGGAGGCTCCCGTCGTCTTGCTCATGGCGTCGGTCCGGACCGTCCGTGTCCGCACGAGAAAGACCGATAGACCATGTTCGATCTCCAGAAAGTCGAAATGAACTGGGCGGGGCGCAAGCTCACGCTCGAAACCGGCCGCGTCGCCCGTCAGGCCGACGGCGCCGTCTTCGCGACCTACGGCGAGACCGCCGTGCTCGCCACCGTCGTCTCCGCCAAGGAGCCGAAGCCGGGCGTCGACTTCTTCCCGCTCACCGTAAACTACCAGGAAAAAGCCTTCGCCGCGGGCCGCATTCCGGGCGGCTACTTCAAGCGCGAAGGCCGGCCGACCGAAAAGGAGACGCTCGTCTCCCGCCTCATCGACCGCCCGATCCGTCCGCTCTTCGTCGACGGCTACAAGCACGACACGCAGGTCATCGTGACCGTGCTGTCGCATGACCTCGAAAACGATCCCGACATCGTCGCGATGGTCGCGGCTTCCGCCGCCCTCACGCTGTCCGGCGTGCCCTTCATGGGCCCGGTCGGCGCGGCGCGCGTCGGCTATATCGGCGGCAAGGTGAAGCTCAACCCGACCATTCAGGAAATGGCCGATTCCGAGCTCGACCTCGTGGTCGCGGGCACGGCCGACGCCGTCCTCATGGTCGAGTCCGAAGCCAAGGAACTCGGCGAAGACGTGATGCTCGAGGCCGTCATGACCGGCCATCGCGGCTTCCAGCCGGTGATCGACGCGATCATCAAGCTCGCCGAAGTGGCCGCCAAGGAGCCGCGCGACTTCAAGGCGCCGGATCATTCGGCCCTCGAAAAGCGCGTCCTCGATCTCGTCGAGGCCGAGCTGCGCGACGCGTTCACGACGCCCGCCAAGCAGGAACGCCAGAACAAGGTCGCCGCCGCGAAGCAGAAGGTCCTCGCGACGTTCTGCGGCGAAGGCGTCGAGAACCCCGAGCACCCGCTGGTCGTTTCCGGCGTGTTCAAGGAAGTCGAAGCCAAGATCGTCCGCTGGAACATCCTCGACACCGGCAGCCGCATCGACGGCCGCGACGTGAAGACGGTCCGCCCGATCGTGTCGGAAGTCGGCGTGCTGCCGCGGACCCACGGCTCCGCCCTGTTCACCCGCGGCGAGACGCAGGCCCTTGTGGTCGCGACGCTGGGCACGGGCGACGACGAGCAGTTCATCGACTCGCTCGAAGGCACCTACAAGGAGACGTTCCTCCTTCACTACAACTTCCCGCCCTACAGCGTGGGCGAGACCGG
>JAIXTP010000022.1 GCA_027483895.1 Hyphomicrobiales bacterium | reverse complement strand
TCGACCAACACCTTCCCCACCTGGTCGCTGGCGCATCCCTATCGCATGGTCGCGCACAACGGCGAGATCAACACGCTGCGCGGCAACGTGAACTGGATGGCCGCGCGTCAGGCCTCGGTGGATTCGGAGCTTTTCGGCACCGAGATCTCGAAGCTGTGGCCGATCTCCTATGAAGGCCAGTCGGACACGGCGTGCTTCGACAACGCGCTCGAATTCCTCGTGCGCGGCGGCTACTCGCTCGCCCATGCGGTGATGATGCTGATCCCCGAAGCCTGGGCGGGCAACCCTCTCATGGATGAGGAGCGCCGCGCCTTCTACGAGTACCACGCGGCGCTGATGGAGCCGTGGGACGGCCCGGCGGCGGTGATGTTCACAGACGGCCGGCAGATCGGCGCCACGCTCGACCGCAACGGTCTGCGCCCCGCCCGCTATCTCGTGACCGATGACGGCCTCGTCGTGCTCGCCTCGGAGATGGGCGTGCTGCCGATCCCGGAAGAGAAGATCGTCACCAAGTGGCGCCTGCAGCCGGGCAAGATGCTGCTGATCGACCTCGAACAGGGCCGCATCGTCTCGGACGAGGAGATCAAGACCTCGCTCGCCGCCGCGAACCCCTATCGCGAGTGGCTGGACCGCTCGCAGCTCGTGCTCGAGGACCTCAAGCCCGTCGAGCCGCGCCAGACCCGCACCGACGTCTCGCTGCTCGATCGCCAGCAGTCCTTCGGCTACACGCAGGAAGACCTGAAGCTGCTGATGGCCCCGATGGCCGTCACCGGGCAGGAAGCCGTGGGCTCGATGGGCACCGATACGCCGATCTCGGCGCTCTCGGACAAGTCGAAGCCGCTCTATACCTATTTCAAGCAGAACTTCGCTCAGGTCACGAACCCGCCGATCGACCCGATCCGCGAGGAGCTCGTGATGAGCCTCGTCTCGTTCATCGGTCCGCGCCCGAACATCTTCGATCTCGAAGGGACCTCGCGTCGCAAGCGGCTCGAAGTGCGCCAGCCGATCCTGACCAACGAGGACCTCGAGAAGATCCGCTCGATCAGCCATTTCGAGGACCGCTTCGACACGAAGACCCTCGACACGACCTATCCGGCCGAGCAGGGCGCGGCGGGCATGCACGGCGCGATCGACCGGCTTTGCGAGCGCGCCGAGGCGGCGGTCGCGGGCGGCTACAACATCATCATCCTGTCCGACCGCCAGGTCGGCCCGGACCGCATTCCGATCCCGGCGCTGCTGGCGACGGCGGCCGTGCATCATCACCTGATCCGCAAGGGCCTGCGCACCGCCGTGGGTCTCGTGGTGGAATCGGGCGAGCCGCGCGAAGTGCATCACTTCTGCTGCCTCGCGGGTTACGGCGCCGAAGCCATCAACCCCTATCTCGCCTTCGAGACGCTGACGGCCATGAAGGCCGAATTCCCCGAAGAGGTCAGCGATTACGAGGTCGTGAAGCGCTACATCAAGTCGATCGACAAGGGGATCCTGAAGGTCATGTCCAAGATGGGCATCTCGACCTATCAGTCCTATTGCGGCGCGCAGATCTTCGACGCCGTGGGCCTGCGCAAGGAGTTCGTCGACCGCTTCTTCTTCGGCACGGCGACCACGATCGAGGGCGTCGGTCTCGACGAGGTGGCCGAGGAGACCGTCCGTCGTCACCGCGACGCCTTCGGCGATGCTCCCGTCTATCGGGACGCGCTCGATGTCGGCGGCGATTACGCCTTCCGCCTGCGCGGCGAGGATCACGTCTGGACGCCGAACACGGTCGCCCATCTGCAGCATGCCGTGCGCATGAATGCGGAAGACCGCTATCGCGCCTTCGCCAAGGAAGTGAACGAGCAGGAGAACCGGCTCACCACCATCCGCGGCCTGTTCAAGATCAAGACCGCCGCCGAACGCGGCGCGAAGGCCGTGCCGCTCGACGAGGTCGAGTCCGCCGCGTCCATCGTGCGTCGCTTCTCGACGGGCGCGATGTCCTTCGGCTCGATCTCGCGCGAAGCGCATGAGACGCTCGCGATCGCGATGAACAAGATCGGCGGCCGCTCGAACACCGGCGAAGGCGGCGAGGAAGCGTCCCGCTTCGTGCCGATGGCGGACGGCCGCTCCAAGCGCTCGTCGATCAAGCAGGTCGCCTCGGGCCGCTTCGGCGTCACGGCCGAATATCTCGTCAATTCGGACGTCATGCAGATCAAGGTCGCGCAGGGTGCCAAGCCCGGCGAAGGCGGCCAGCTGCCCGGCCACAAGGTCGACGCGGTGATCGCGAAGGTCCGCCACTCGACCCCGGGCGTGGGCCTGATCTCCCCGCCGCCGCATCACGACATCTATTCGATCGAGGATCTGGCGCAGCTGATCTTCGACCTTAAGAACGTGAACCCGGCCGCGGACGTGTCGGTGAAGCTCGTCTCGGAAGTCGGCGTCGGCACCGTGGCCGCGGGCGTGGCCAAGGCGCGTGCCGACCACATCACGATCTCGGGCTTCGAAGGCGGCACGGGCGCAAGCCCCCTCACCTCGCTCAAGCATGCCGGTTCGCCGTGGGAGATGGGCCTCGCCGAGACCCAGCAGACCCTCGTGATGAACAAGCTGCGCTCGCGCATCGCGCTGCAGGTGGACGGCGGCCTGCGCACCGGGCGCGACGTCGTGATCGGCGCGCTGCTCGGCGCCGACGAGTTCGGCTTCTCGACGGCTCCGCTGATCGCGGCGGGCTGCATCATGATGCGCAAGTGCCACCTCAACACCTGCCCGGTCGGCGTCGCCACCCAGGATCCGGTGCTGCGCAAGCGCTTCAAGGGCACGCCCGAGCACGTCATCAACTACTTCTTCTTCGTCGCGAACGAAGTGCGCGAGCTGATGGCGGAGATGGGCTTCCGGACGATCGAGGAGATGATCGGCCGCTCGGACCTGCTCGACAAGCGCGAGGCCGTCGCCCATTGGAAGGCGAAGGGCCTCGACTTCTCGAAGATCTTCTTCAAGCCCGAGGCCGAGGCCGGCGAGATCCGCCACTCGATCCGCCAGCATCACCCGGTGGACGACGTGCTCGACCGCAAGCTCATCGCCGCCGCCAAGGGCGCGATCGAGAACGGCACGCCGGTCACGATCGACGAGACGATCGTCACGGCCGACCGTTCGACCGGCGCGATGCTGTCGGGCGAGATCGCCAAGCGCTACGGCCATGAGGGTCTTCCGGACGGCACCGTCACGGTGAACCTGAAGGGTACCGCCGGCCAGAGCTTCGGCGCGTTCCTCGCCGCGGGCGTGACGCTCGATCTCGTCGGTCAGGCCAACGACTATGTGGGCAAGGGCCTTTCGGGCGGTCGCCTGATCGTACGCCCCGATCCGGCCTCGAAGGCCGATCCGGAGCATTCGATCATCGCGGGCAATACGCTGCTCTACGGCGCGATCTCGGGCGAGGCCTATTTCCGCGGCGTCGTCGGTGAGCGCTTCGCGGTCCGCAATTCGGGCGCGATCGCGGTCGTGGAAGGCACCGGCGATCACGGCTGCGAATACATGACCGGCGGCGTCGTGGTGGTGATCGGCCCGACCGGCCGGAACTTCGCGGCGGGCATGTCGGGCGGCATCGCCTATGTGCTGGACGAGGACAAGAGCTTCGCCAAGCGCTGCAACCTCTCGATGGTCGATCTCGAGCCGGTCGAGGAGGAAGAGGAGCTTCTGGAGCGCCTCCACCACCACGGCGGCGATCTGGAGACCAAGGGGCGCATCGACATTCTGGGCGACATGTCCGGCCATGACGAAGAGCGCCTCTACCAGCTGATCGCGAACCACCAGCGCTACACGGGCTCGACCACGGCGGCGCGGATCCTCGAAAACTGGGCGGATTACCGCACCCGTTTCGTGAAGGTCATGCCGGTCGAATACCGGCGCGCCCTGCGCGAGATGGAAAAGGCACGGACGCTTCAGGCGGCGGAATGAGGCGGCCGCCGCCCCGGATCAAACTTTCGGGGCGGCGTTCTCGGGCGCAGGCGGCAAGCACAAGAGACGGACGATGGGCAAGGTAACCGGTTTTCTCGAATTCGATCGCCAGGAGCAGAAGTATCAGCTCGCCGGCGACCGCATCCGCCATTTCCGCGAATTCACGCTGCCGCTCGAAGAGGGCGACGTAGCCAAGCAGGCGGCGCGCTGCATGGATTGCGGCGTGCCCTTCTGCCACGGAGACACGGGCTGCCCGGTCCACAACCAGATCCCGGACTGGAACGACCTCGTTTATTCCGGGGACTGGGAGGAAGCCGCGCGCAACCTCCACTCCACGAACAACTTCCCGGAGTTCACCGGCCGCATCTGTCCCGCGCCCTGCGAGGAAGCCTGCACGCTGAACCTCGAAAACACGCCCGTCACGATCAAGACGATCGAACAGGCCATCGCCGACAAGGCGTGGGAGATGGGCTGGACGAAGCCCGAGATCCCCGAGCACAAGACCGGCAAGCGCGTCGCGATCGTCGGCTCCGGCCCGGCGGGCCTCGCGGCTGCCCAGCAGCTCGCCCGCGTCGGCCATGACGTGCACGTCTTCGAGCGCGAGCCGAAGGCGGGCGGCCTGCTCCGCTACGGTATTCCGGACTTCAAGATGGAGAAGCGGCACATTGACCGCCGCATCGCCCAGATGGAAGCGGAAGGCGTGACCTTCCATTACAATGTCGAGATCGGCGTCACGAAGCCGTTCCGCGAGCTCGTCGACGGCTTCGACGCCGTGCTGATGGCGGGCGGCGCGGAGGATCCGCGCGATCCGAAGCTGCCGGGTCAGGATCTCGTCGGCGTCCATTTCGCGATGCCCTTCCTCGTCCAGCAGAACCGCGCGGTCGGGCAGGAACCCGTGACCGAAGAGCGCCTCGTCGCGGCGGGCAAGAACGTCGTCGTGATCGGCGGCGGCGACACCGCCTCCGACTGCATCGGCACCTCGTTCCGTCAGGGTGCGCTCAGCGTTACGCAGCTCGACATCCGGCCGAAGCCGCCGGCGATCGAGGACAAGCTGACGACCTGGCCCTATTGGCCGACCAAGATGCGTACGTCTTCGAGCCAGGCCGAGGGCGCGGAGCGCGAGTTCCAGGCCTCGACGCTCGGCATCGTCGGCAAGAACGGCAAGGTCACGGGCGTGCAATGCGCGCGCTGCGACGAGAAGCGCGTCCCCATCCCGGGCACCGAATTCGTGATCCCCGCGGATCTCGTCTTCATCGCTCTCGGCTTCGCGGGCTCCAAGGTCGAAGGCATGATCAGCGAGTCGGGCGTCGCGCTCGACCGCCGCAACAATGTCGTGGCCGACACGGAAGCCTACCGCACCTCGCACGAGAAGGTCTTCGCGGCGGGCGACATGCGCCGCGGCCAGTCCCTCGTCGTGTGGGCGATCCGCGAGGGACGTCAGGCCGCGCAGGCGATCGACGTGTTCCTCACCGGCTCGTCGATCCTGCCGCGCTGAACGCGCGTTCGCGGCGGCGCGACTATCGCGCCGCCTTCAGGGCCTGCAGCATCTTGGGCGTGGGCCAGCCGTCCGGCAGATGGCCCCGCCGTTCCTGAAAATCGCGCAGCGCCTCGCGCGTGCGGCTGCCGATGCGCCCGTCGGGCTCGCCGACGTCATAGCCCAGCGCTGCGAGCCGCTTCTGCACCTCTATGCGTTCGGCATGGCCGAGCTGGGGCTCGTCCTCCGGCCACGCGCCCTTCAGCGCGCCTCCGCCCTTCAGCCGGTCGCCGAGATGGGCGACGGCCAAGGCATAGGCGTCCGACGAATTGTAGCGCTTGATCACGTCATAATTGGCGGTGACGAGGAAGATCGGCCCGGTCGCGCCCGCGGGATAGAAGAGCCGCGCCTCCCCGGCCCCGGCCGGCGGCTTGCCGTCCGCCCGGCGAAGGCCGCGCTTCGCCCATTCCGCGAAGCTGCCGGTACGCAAGCGATGGTCGAAGCCCTGCGGCAGCACCACTTCCATGCCCCAAGGCAGGCCCGGCTGCCAGCCGTGGCCGCGTAGATAATTCGCGGTGGAAGCGAGCACATCGGGCACGCTCGTCCAGATGTTCCGGTGCCCGTCGCCGTCGAAATCGAGCGCATAGGTGCGGAAATTGGTCGGCATGAACTGCGTCTGCCCCATGGCGCCCGCCCATGAACCGCGCATTTCGGAGCGTTCGGCCTCGCCGCGGTCGAGGATCTCGAGCGCGGCCATCAGCTCGTTGCGGAAGAAGTCGCCGCGATAGCCGACGAAGGCGAGGCTGGCGAGCGAACGGATGACGTCCTTGTCCCCGGTGAAGGAACCGAAGCTCGTCTCCATGCCCCAGATGCCGAGAAGGACGCCCCGGTCGACGCCGAAGCGCTTCTCGACGGCCGCGAGCGTCGCGGCATGGGTCGCGCCCAGCTTGCCGCCGCGGTCGATGCGCGAGGGCGCGACGCCGTTGCGCAGATAATCCCAGATCGGCTTGACGAATTCCGACTGCTTTTCCGTGAGCGCGATGACGGAACGGTCCGGCGTGAGCCCCCGCAAAGCGGCGTCGAGCGTCGCGGGCCGGATGCCGCGGCCCCTCGCTTCCGCACGGATCTGCTGGAGGAAGGCCCCGAATTCGGCGGATCCCGCCTCCTGCGAACGGGCGGGACCGCCCGTCCAAAGAAGCGCCGGAAGCAGCATCAGGACGAAGGCGAGACGAGGCAGGACGGTGAGGATCATGGATGACGGCCGGAACGCGGAAACCTGAGCGCGGGTTTAACCGCTAGAGTTTGTCGAAAGGTTGCCGCGATCGGAGGACGGGCGGCGGATGCGTTTTACCTACCGATCATTTTGGCTTAAACCCGCGTCGGTCGGGCCCGCCCCGCCGCAACGCCCAGCTCGAAAGAGAGCCGCCCCGCATGTCCAAGAAGATCCGCAAGGCCGTGTTCCCCGTCGCCGGTCTCGGCACCCGTTTCCTTCCGGCCACCAAGGCCGTGCCCAAGGAGATGCTGACGATCGTCGATCGCCCGGTCATCCAGCATGTGGTCGACGAGGCGCGGGCCGCAGGCATCGAGCATTTCATCTTCGTCACGGGCCGCAACAAGGCCGTGATCGAGGACCATTTCGACATTCAATACGAACTGGACCGGACGCTCGCCGAACGCGGCAAGACGAAGGAGCTGGAAGCGCTGGCGCGGGACCTGCCCGCCGCGGGGCAGACCAGCTTCACCCGCCAGCAGGCGCCGCTCGGCCTCGGCCACGCGGTGTGGTGCGCGCGCGACATCGTGGGCGACGAGCCCTTCGCTTTGCTGCTGCCCGACATGCTGCATCACGGCCGCACGCCCTGCCTGAAGGGCATGATCGACGCCCATGAACGCCACGGCGGCAATCTCGTCGCCGTCTATGAGGTGCCCGACGAGGACACCCATCAATACGGCATCTGCGGCGTGGAGAAGCGCGACGGTGCGCTCGCGATCACCTCGATGGTCGAGAAGCCGCCGAAGGGCACCTCACCGTCGAACCTCGCCATTTCGGGCCGCTACATCCTCGGCCCCGAGATCTTCGACATCCTCGAAACGCAGGAGCGCGGCGCGGGCGGCGAGATCCAGCTGACCGACGCGATGATCACGCTGGCAAAGTCGCAGAACTTCTACGCCCATGTCTTCGACGGGACGATCTATGATTGCGGCATGAAGATCGGATTCCTGCTCGCCAATCTCGCGCTCGGCCTCGAGCGCGAGGATCTGGCTCCGGCGTTGAAGGCGGAGATCGCCAAGCTCGCCCGATGACCGCTTCAGCCTCAGCATACGCCGCGTCGGGCGCGCTCGCCTCCGCCGCCCGCACCCTCGAAGCCGAGCGCGCAGGCTTGGAAGCGCTGTCGGCCGCGCTCGCCGACGGCTTGGGCGGCCCCTTCGCCGCGGCCGTCGACGCGATCATGAAATCCGAAGGCCGCGTGATCGTGTCCGGGATGGGCAAGTCCGGCCATGTCGGCCGGAAGATCGCGGCGACCCTCGCTTCCACGGGAACTCCGGCGCATTTCGTTCATCCCGGCGAGGCCAGCCACGGCGATCTCGGCATGATCATGCCGCAGGACGTCGTGCTCGCGCTCTCATGGTCGGGCGAGACGAGCGAACTGGCCGACGTGGTGGCGCATGCGAAGCGCTTCCGCGTGACGCTGGTGGCGATCACCTCGAATGCCGACAGCGCGCTCGGCCGCGAAGCCGATATTCCGCTCGTCCTGCCCAAGGCCGCGGAAGCCTGCCCGAACGGGCTCGCGCCGACGACGTCCACGACAATGCAACTCGCGCTGGGCGACGCGCTCGCGGTCGCGCTGCTGGAAGGCCGCGGCTTCACGGCCGGCGATTTCCGCGTCTATCACCCGGGCGGGAAGCTCGGCGCACGGCTGAAGCAGGTCGGCGCGATCATGCATTCCGGCGACAGGCTGCCGCTCGTCGGGCGCGGCACGAAGATGGCCGATGCGCTGGTCGTGATGAGCGCCAAGGGGTTCGGCTGCGTTCTCGTGACGGAAGCGGACGGGCGCCTTGCCGGCATCGTCACGGACGGCGACCTTCGCCGGCACATGGGTGCGGATCTCCTCGCCCAGCCGGTGGACACGGTGATGACGCCCGCGCCCAAGACCGTGCCGCCGTCGCTTCTCGTCGCCGAGGCCTTGGAGATCGTCGAAACGCGGAAGATCGGCGCTCTCATCGTGGCCGAAGGCGACCGTCCGGTCGGCCTCGTGCACGTGCTCGATCTGCTGCGCGTCGGCGCCGCCTGAGCGCGCCCGAACGCGCTCAAATCGCCTTCAGGGCCTCGCCGAGCGACTTGTTCTCCGGCGCGATCGCATCGAAGCGGTAGGTCGCGAAGCGATAAGCGAGGCCGTTGCGGCGCGGCACGAAGATGTATTCCACCGAGAACGGCTTTTCCGGATCGCGGCAGGCCGTGAAGACCCGCTTGAGTTCCGTGCCGGGTTCGGGCGCGCGCTTGCCGGAGGCGAAATCGCCGTTGCAGGCCTTCGCGTCCGAGGCGATGGCCGCGGCGATGCCGTCGTCGATCGACAGCAGATTCGTCCGGAAGATATGAAGGAAGCCCAATTCCTCCTTGGAAATCCAAGCCACGTCCGACTTGCGCATGATCTCCGGCCAGCGTTTGTCCGCGAGATCCTCTTCCGTCATGAACCGGTAATCGCGCACTTCGGCGCGGGCGAGCACGTTGGCGACGAAGCGGACGGCCTCCAGACGATCCTGCGCGCCGATCTCCTGCACGACGGGCGCCGGAGCGGTGGGCTTGGGCGGGTCGACCGGCCGAGGCGCGGTGGCGACGGTGGTATCCACGCCGTTGTCGCGGGCGCATTCGAGAAGCGAGGCGAGAGCGCGCGAGGTCCCGGTGAGCTTGAACTGATGGACCTTGCCCTGGATGAGCACGCTCAGCATCGAGCCGCTGCGGAAACGGTCGAACAGTTCGGAGCGCGAGGGCAATTCGACGACCAGCAATTCGCGCGAACGCGCCGAGCCGGTCAGGCGGGACGCCGCGCTGCCGTCGATCGTGTAGGCGACGTCGTAGCTGCGGCCTTGAACGAGGCCGAGATCCGGGCTGCCGAAGCCGATCCGCCAATCGAAATCGCCGTCCACGGCGAAATGGATCGCGATGCCCGAGCGGTAGGACGCCCACATCCCGCAATAGGAGAATTTGCGGGTGTCCTTGTCGATATAGGCGCCGCCGGTCCAGTTCCCGCTGCTGAAATTCGAGATCTTGATGTTGTCGGCACAGGCCGCCGTCGAAATCCCGCCGACCAGGGCGCAAACCGCGAGAAAACGCAACAACCGCAAGGCCGGAACTCCTGAACACGCACGCGAAGGCAGCATAGCCGCCGTGAAACGGCGAGAAAAGCCGGTCAGATCCAGCCCTGAAGCTCCCGCTTCACGACGGCCTCGATGACCTGCATGCCCTCTTCGCTCGCATTGAGGCAGGGGATGTAGGCGAAGTCCTCGCCGCCGTTGTGCTCGAAGATCTCGCGGTTCTCGCCGTCGAGTTCCTCGAGCGTTTCGAGGCAGTCCGAGGAGAAGCCGGGCGCGACGATGGCGAGTTTCTTCACGCCCTTCTTGGCCAGCGCCTCCACGGTTTCGTCCGTGTAGGGCTTCAGCCATTCCTCGTTTCCGAAGCGGGACTGGAAGCTCATCATCAGCTTGTCGGGGCCCATGCCGAGCTCTTCGCGCAGCAGGCGCCACGTCTTCGCGCAATGGCAGTGATAGGGGTCGCCGAGCATCAGATAGCGCTTCGGCACGCCGTGGAAGCTCGCGAGGATGACCTCGGGCTCGAAATCGAGCGTCGCGAGATGCTTGCGGATCGAATCCGCCAGCGCGCGGATATAGGCCGGGTCGTCGTGATAGGGCGGCGAGATGCGCACGGTCGGCTGCCAGCGCATCTGCATCAGCGCCTCGAAGGCCTTGTCGCAGGCGGTGGCGGAGGTGGCCGCCGCATATTGCGGGTAGAGCGGCACGATCAGAATGCGGTCGCAGCCCTGCTCCTGCAGCGCTTCGAGCCGCGACTTGATCGAGGGATTGCCGTAGCGCATCGCCCAATCCACGACGATCCGGTCGTCCATCGCCTTCGCCGCATCGGCGAGCTTGGTCGCCTGATCGCGCGTGATCGTCTTGAGGAAGGACTCGTTCAGGTCATTGTTCCAGATCGAGGCGTAGTCCTTGCCCTTCTTCTGCGGCCGCACCGAGAGGATGACGAGGTTGAGGAGCGGCCACCACAGGAGGCGGTTCACGTCGATGACGCGGCGGTCCGACAGGAACTCCTTCAGGTAGCGGCGCATGTTCCAATAATCGGTGCCGTCGGGCGTTCCGAGATTGGTGAGGAGCACGCCGATCTTGCCGATCCGGACCTGGGGGTGCCCCGCGGGCAGCGGGCCCACGGCGCGAAAATCGGATTCGGGGCGGGTCATCATGTTCATGCGACGGATCCTCGGGAGACCGAGCGGAACATAGGGGGTTTCCGCCCGGGGTCCAGAGAAATGGCGCCGCAAGCGCGCAAAGACGGCCCTGCCGCGCGGAAAGAGCGCCGGTCAGCCGATCGGGCGCTCGTCCGCGATCACCTTGCCGTCATTCGGCAGCGCGCCGGGCGCGACGAGCTCGATCCGGGCGGAGAGCTTCGTGACGGCGCGGACGCTGTCGGCGAGCCCGCTCACCAGCGCATCCGAGCAATCGGTCGCCTCGGCGCGGACAGTCATCACGTCCTGCTCGTTCTCGCGCGAGACGACGACGCGAAGTCGCACGACCTCGACGTGACGCTTCGCGATGTCGGCGACCTGTTCGGGCCGCACGAACATGCCCTTGACCTTGGCGGTCTGGTCGGCCCGGCCCATCCAGCCCTTGATCCGGACATTGGTACGCCCGCAGGGCGAGACGCCCGGCAGCACCGCCGTGAGATCGCCCAAGGCGATGCGGATGACCGGGTGATGCGGATCGACGAGCGTGACGACGACCTCGCCCACCTCGCCGTCGGGCACGGGATCGCCCGTCCCCGGACGTACGATTTCGAGAATCATGTCCTCGTTCAGCACGAGCCCCTCGCGCGCCTCGGTCTCATAGGCGATGACGCCGACATCGGCCGTCGCATAGGCCTGATAGCCCTGGATGCCGCGCCGGATGAACTCGTCGCGCAGCGACGGCGGGAAGGCCGCGCCCGAGACGAGCGCCTTGCGGAAGGACGAGACGTCCCGGCCCGCTTCGGCCCCCTTGTCGAGCAGGATCTTGAGGAAATCGGGCGTGCCCGTATAGCCGACGGGCTTCAGATGCTCGACCACTTCGAGCTGCTGCTCGGTATTGCCGGGCCCGGCAGGGATGACGATGCAGCCCGCCGCGCGGGCACCCTGATCCATGATGAAGCCGCCGGGGGTCAGGTGATAGCTGAAGCAGTTCAGCACCACGTCGTCCTTGCGGAACCCCGCGGCAACGAGCGCGCGGGCGGCGCGCCACGGGTCGGGCGAGCGCGTTTCCGGCTCGAAGATCGGCCCGGGCGAGGAGAAGAAGCGCCCGTAATGCGTGAGGTCCGCCGAGGAGAAGCCCGCGAAGGGAGGGCGTTCCTTCTGCAGGCCCGGCAGAAGATGCTTGCGCAGGACGGGCAGCTTCGCGAGCGCGGCGCGGCTCGTGACAGAGGCGGGATCGACGTCGCCCAAGAGCTGCTTCCAGCCCGGCGCCTTCAGGGCCGCGGCGAGGACGGCGGGGAGACGGGCGAAGAGATCGGCCTCGCGCGCGGCCGGATCACGGGTTTCGAGCGCGTCGTAATGCATCGGTCCTCACGCCAGCCAGCGCTTGCGGCGCTTGTAGCTCTTCACGTTCTTGAAGCTCTTCCGGTCCGCGCCCGCGACGCCGAGATAGAATTCCTTGACGTCCTCGTTCTCGCGCAGCGCCTTGGCCTCGCCGTCCATCACCACGCGGCCGGTTTCGAGGATGTAGCCGTAGGTCGCGTAACGCAGGGCAATGTTCGTGTTCTGCTCGGCGAGGAGGAAGGACACGCCTTCCTTTGAGTTGAGCGTCTTCACGATCTCGAAGATCTCTTCCACCACCTGCGGGGCGAGGCCCATCGAGGGTTCGTCGAGCAGGATCATGTGCGGCTTCGACATCATGGCTCGGCCGATGGCGCACATCTGCTGCTCGCCGCCCGACGTGTAGCCCGCCATGGAGCCCTTCCGCTGCCGCAGCCGCGGGAAATAGTCGTAGATCATCTCGAGGTCGCGCTTGATCGCGGCATTGCCGTCGCGCCGCGTGAAGGCGCCGGTCAGCAGATTTTCCTCGATGGTCAGATGGCCGAAGCAATGCCGGCCTTCCATGACCTGAATGCAGCCGCGCCGGACGAGTTCGTTCGGCGACATCCGGTCCACCCGTTCGCCCTCGAACATGATGGACCCCTTCGTCACCTCCCCGCGCTCGGCCCGCAGGAGGTTCGAGACGGCCTTGAGCGTGGTCGTCTTGCCCGCGCCGTTCGCGCCGAGCAGGGCGACGATGCCGCCCCGGGGCACCTCGAGCGAGACGCCCTTCAGCACGAGGATCACGTGATCGTAGATCACCTCGATATTGTTGACCGACAGGATCATGTCGGCGGCGGGGGCGGCGGCGGTCTCGTGCGCGGCGGTCATCGGGTCGCTTCCGTCTGATGGGATCGGAAGGGCGGGGCCGGAGCCCCGCCCTCCGCGTCGAGGCTTACGGCTTGTCGCAGGGCTCGGTGCGCTTGGGCCAGTTGTTCTTATCGGCGTAGTCCTGAGCGGCCGCGTCGAGAGCCGGCTTCACCTTGTCGCGCATCGGCTCGATCAGGTCGGAGACCTTGACCCACTTGGCGCCGTCCCACTGCTGGATGAAGGCGGGGCGGTGGCCGTTGTGGTCGGTGCAGGTGAGCTTGAGCGTGCCGGTGAAGCCCGCAAGGCCGATCTCCTTCAGGCGTGCCTCGTTGAGGTCGATGTTCTCGAGGCCGCGGCGGACATCGGCGCCGTCGACGACCTTCTTGCCCGTGACCTTCTGGGCGGTCGCGATGGCTTCGGCGATCAGCAGCGAGTTGTAGACGCCGCGGTTGTAGAGAAGCTCGCCGACCTTGTCCTTCGGCGCCTTGCTCAGGCCCTTGTCGACGACGTGCTTCTGGATGTCCTTGATCGCCTGGAATTCGGTGCCGATGCCGTGCCAGTTGAGCATTTTGAAGCCCTTGGCGCCGTCCGTGCCGCGGATGTCGTCCTCGCCCGGCCACCAGATGGAGACGAACTTGTCCATCGGGTAGTTGACCTTGGCCGCTTCCTTGATCGCGGTCGGGTTCATCGCGCCCCAACCGTACATCACCATGAAGTCGGGCCGGTCGCGGCGCACGCCCAGCCACTGCGAGGACTGGTTCTGCATCTCGCCCGGAGGCACCGGATAGAGCTTCAGCTCGAAGCCGAAATCCTTGGCGAGCTGTTCGAACAACGGGATCGGCTCCTTGCCGAAGCCGCCGTCGAAATAGATGTAGCCGATCTTCTTGCCCTTGAGCTTGTCCATGCCGCCCGACTGGTCGCCGACATGGCGCAGGATCATGGCGAGGCCGTCCCAATACGTGTCCGGCGGGTTGAAGACCCACGGGAACAGGTCGCCGCGGGCCGAGGCCGAAAGGCCGTAGGCCATCGACAGGATCGGGATCTTGTCGACCGAGGCGCGCGGGATCAGCGGCAGCGTGATGCCGGTCGACCACGGGTTCACCATGACCGGCTTCTTGCCCTTCACCGCGTCATAGCATTCGAGACCCTTCTTGGTGTCGTAGCCGGTCTCGCATTCCTCGATGACGATCTTCACGCCGCCGATGCCGCCGTCGCGCTCGTTCAGCATGCGCAGATAGTCGTGCATGCCGTCGGCGATCGGAATGCCGGAGCCCGCGAATGGGCCCGTGCGGTAGGTGAACAGCGGCACGTAGATCGTATTGTCCTGCGCCGCCGCCTCGAACGTGGTCGCAGCCGTGCCGAACGCCACGGCGCCGATCATCGCGGCGCCTGCGAGCAGCTTGCGGAGCGCCCCTCTTCCGGTCGTCTTCATGTCCTTCTCCCTTGGTTCGGGGCCTTCGACGGACCCCGCGTTTCCCTTGTCGGCGGACTTTCCCGTCCGCTCTGTTCTCGCCGTTCTCAGTACGGGAACGGCCACATCCGGAGTTTCTGCTTCCCGGTCTGCCAGAGCCGCGCGAGCCCGTGTGGTTCCACGATCAGGAAGAAGATGATGAGCGCGCCCACGATGATGAACTGCAGATGCTCGACGGTGGCCGCGGCGATCGGCACGCCGAGGCTCGCGGGCAGGACGCGCAGCGCGATCGGCAGCATGTAGATGAGCGCCGCGCCGAGGAACGAGCCGAGCAGGCTGCCGAGCCCGCCGATGATCACCATGAACAGGATCAGGAACGACTGGTTGATGGTGAACACTTCGGGTTCGGCGCTGCCGTACCAGAGGAAGACCATGCAGGCCCCCGCGACGCCCGCGTAGAAAGACGATACCGCGAAAGCGAGGAGCTTGGTGTCGAGCAGCTTGATGCCCATCAGCTCGGCGGCGATGTCCATGTCGCGCACGGCCATCCAGGCGCGACCGATGCGGCCGTGGATGAGGTTCGACGCGAACCAGGTGAGCACGGTCACGATCGTGAGCAGCACGAGATAGCGCGTCTCGGGCAGAGCGTTCGGCCCCGTGATCGGGATGCCGAACAGGTCGTGCTCGGGCACTTCGATCGCGCCGGAGGTGTTGTAGTTGTAGAGCCACGGCACGCGCACGAAGCTCCATTGCAGGAAGAACTGCGCGGCGAGCGTGGCGACGGCGAGATAGAAGCCCTTGATGCGCAGACTCGGCAGGCCGAACAGCACGCCGACGAGCGCCGAGACGAAGCCCGAGGCGAGGATCCAGACGATCAGGTTCACGTCCGGAAAGAACGTCGTCAGCTTGTAGCAGGCATAGGCGCCCACCCCCATGAAGGCCGCGGTGCCGAGCGAGATCAGGCCCGTATAGCCGGTGAGGATGTTGAGCCCGATCGCCGCCAGCGAGAAGACGAGGAAGGGGATCATCACCGAGGACAGGAAGAACTGGTTCCCGAACAGCGGAATGCCCACGAAGGCGATCATAAGGATGACCGCGAGGCCGATCCGGTCCTGCCGGATCGGGAACACCGCCATGTCCGCGGCATAGGAGGTCTTGAACTGGCCTGCTTCGCGATAGAACACGGTCGGACCTCAGATGCGTTCGATGATCTTCTCGCCGAACAGGCCTTGGGGCCGGAACAGCAGGAAGCCGAGGGCGATGAAATAAGCGAGCCAGCTCTCGATGCCGCCGCCCACGAGCGGGCCCCAATAGAACTCGCCCAGCTTCTCGCCGATGCCGATGATCAGCCCGCCGACGATGGCGCCGGGCACGGAGGTGAAACCGCCGAGGATCAGCACCGGAAGCGCCTTGAGCGCGATGATCTGCAGCGCGAAGGAGACGTCCGAGCGGGCGCCCCACATGATGCCGGTGACGAGCGCCACGATGCCCGCCGTGAACCAGACGATGACCCAGATCTGATTGAGCGAGATTCCGACCGACAGCGCCGCCTTGTGGCTGTCGGCCACCGCGCGCAGCGCCCGGCCGATGCGGGTCTTCTGGAAGAAGAAGGCGAGCACCGCGATCATGATGGCGGCGATGACGGAGGCAGCGATGTCGATCTTCTGCAGCTGGACGAAGCCGCCGAGAGTCTGGAACTCGACCGAACCGGAAGGAAGATAGAGTTCCTTGGCGATCATGCGCTTCGGGTTGCCGCCGAAGATCAGCTCGCCGATGCCGATGAGCAGATAGGTGATGCCGAACGTGGCCATGAACAGGATGATGTCCGGCTGGTTCACCAACGGCCTGAGCACGACCCTTTCCACGGCCACCGCGATCAGGAACATCACGCCGAGCGTCAGGATGACCGCGAGGAAGGCCGGAACGCCCATTTCGTGAAGGCCCACGAGCGTGAGGCCCGCGAAGACGACCATGATGCCTTGGGCGAAGTTGAACACGCCCGAGGCCTTGAAGATCAGCACGAAGCCGAGCGCGATGAGCGCGTAGAGGACGCCCGCGACGAGGCCTTCCCACATGGTCTGGACGAGCAGATCGGGCGCGGCGCCCATCTGCACGAAGGGATCGACGAAGATCTTGTAGAGGATGTCCATCGTCGCCCCCTCAGTGCGGCACGCCGAGATAGGCGTCGATGACCGCCTGATCGGAGGAGACCTCGGCTGGCGACCCGTCCGCGATCTTGCGGCCGTATTCGAGCACCACCACGCGGTCGGAGAGATCCATGACGACGCCGATATCGTGCTCGATGAGCGCGATGGTCGTGCCGTATTGGTTGTTCACGTCGACGATGAAGCGGCTCATGTCCTCTTTCTCTTCGAGGTTCATGCCCGCCATGGGTTCGTCGAGAAGAAGGAGTTCCGGTTCCATCGCGAGCGCGCGGCCGAGTTCGACGCGCTTCTGAAGGCCGTAGGGCAGCTTGCCGACGGGCGTCTTGCGGATCGCCTGGATCTCGAGGAAGTCGATGATCTCCTCGACGAAGCGGCGATGCTCGACCTCTTCGCGCATCGCGGGCCCGTGGCGCAGGCACTGCCAGAAGAAGTTCTCGTGCATCTTCAGCGTGCGGCCGGCCATGATGTTGTCGATGGTCGACATGCCCTTGAAGAGGGCCACGTTCTGGAAGGTGCGGGCGATGCCCTGCGATGCCGCCTCATAGGGCCGCATGCGCCGGCGCATCTCGCCCTTGAAGGTGATCCGGCCCTTCTGCGGGTGGTAGAAGCCGTTGATGACGTTGAGCATCGACGTCTTGCCCGCACCGTTCGGGCCGATGATCGCGCGGATCTCGCCCTTTCGGATATCGAACGAAACGTCGGTGATCGCCTTCACGCCGCCGAAGGACAGCGACACGCCGTCCACGGCCAGCAGAACGTCTCCGGCCATGATTCCGTGGCCGTCCCCGGGCGCCCTCATGCGGCCTTCTCCGTCGGCCCCGTGTCCGCCGTCACGGGGAAAATCGTGCAGTCCGCGATCTTCACGCGGGCGGAGATCACGCCCTTGCGGCCGTCCTCGAAGGTCACCTCGGTCGAGATGTCGGCCTCGGTCGAACCGTCGTAGAGCGCGTCGATGAGCGGGGCGTAGCGTTCGGCGATGAAGCCGCGACGGACCTTCTGGGTGCGCGTCAGCTCCCCGTCGTCCGCATCGAGTTCCTTGTGCAGGATGAGGAAGCGCTTGATCTGCGCGCCGCCCATCATCGGCTCGCCCGCGAGCGACCGGTTCACCTCGGCGACATGCGAGGCGATCATCTCGTAGACCTGCGGGTTGCCCGCCAGTTCCTGATACGACGCGTAGGAGACGTTGTTGCGCTCGGCCCAGTTGCCGACGGCCGTCATGTCGATGTTCACGAAACAGGTGACGAAGTCGCGGCCGTCGCCGAAAGCCACCGCCTCCTTCACGTTCGGGAAGAATTTCAGCTTGTTCTCGACGTATTTCGGCGGGAACAGCGCGCCGGACGCCATTTTCCCGACGTCCTTGGCGCGGTCGATGATCTTGAGATGCCCGGAGCCCTGCTCGAAGAAGCCCGCGTCGCCGGTCTTCACCCAACCGTCTTCGGTGAGCGTCTCGGCGGTGCGCTCGGGATCGCGGAAATAGCCGAGGAACATGCCCGGGGTCCGGAACAGGACCTCGCCGGACTCGGCGATGCGGACCTGCGCGTTGGGCGCCACCGGACCCACGGTATCGGCGCGGATCTGCCCGTCGGGCTGCGCCGTGACATAGAGGAAGGCCTCGGTCTGGCCGTAGAGCTGTTTCAGGTTCAGGCCGAGCGACCGGTAGAAGGAGAACAGCTCCGGCCCGATCGCCTCGCCCGCCGTGTAGCCCACCCGGATCCGCGAGAAGCCGAGCACGTTCTTGAGCGGCCCGTAGACCAGCAATTCGCCGAGCGCGTAGAGCAGGCGGCCCGAGAGCGGGACAGGCCGGCCGTTGAGGATGTCCTCGCCGTAACGCTTCGCGACGTCGATGAAGTAATGGAACATCCGGCGCTTGAGGGCGCCCGCATCTTCCATGCGGATCATCACGCGGGTGAGCAGGCTCTCATAGACGCGCGGCGGGGCGAAATAGAAGGTCGGCCCGATCTCGCGGAGGTCCTGCTGCACCGTTTCGGCGCTCTCCGGGCAGGCCATGCAGAAGCCCGCGACGAGACCCTGCGCGAAGTTCAGATAATGGTCGCCCACCCAAGCCAGCGGCAGATAGGCGAGCACCTCGTCCTTTTCGTCGAGCCTGTCGAAGCGGACGGTATCGGTCGCCGCCGCGATGCTGCGCTCGGCGGAGAGCATGACGCCTTTCGAGCGCCCCGTAGTGCCGGAAGTGTAGAGAATGATCGAAATGTCGGAGCCCGCGCCCTCCGCGATGGAGGCGTCGATCGCGGCCTTCGCGGCCGGATCGGAGGCGAAGGCCTTGCGCGCCCCTTCGATCACCTCGTCGATCGCGTGAAGGCGTGAATGGTCGTAGTCCCTGAGCCCGCGCGGCTCGTCATAGAGGACGTGGGTGAGCCCGGTGAGGCGGTCCGAGATGGAAAGGATCTTGTCGACCTGCTCCTGATCCTCGACCGCGGCGAGCTTCACCTGCGCATGTTCGAGGACGTAGACCATCTCGTCGGCGACCGCGTCGGCATAGACGGGCACCGGGATCGCGCCGAGGCACTGGGCCGCGAGGATCGACCAATAGAGCTTGGGACGGTTGGAGCCGACGATGGCGATGGTGTCGCCGCGCGAAAGGCCGAGCTCCCGCAGACCCCAAGCGTAGCAGCGGACGATCTCGTCCACCTCGCGCCAGGTCCAGGTCTGCCAGATTCCGAAATCCTTGTGCCGCACGGCGGGAAGGTCCCCGCGGGTCGCGGCATTGCGGATCATCAGCTTCGGAAACGTATCGTCGCGTGACGCGGTGCCGGACACTGCGCCCCTCCTCCCCTTGCGGCCGGAGCCGCCGTTCCCCTTCGGACGCGACCTTCTTGCGGGTCGTCGTTCCCCCGTTTCGAGCGAGGTTAGCGGCACGCATGCGCGGGGTACAAGGCGAATATGCGTGGTTTGCGGCCCGCAGCCCCCCTCCATTGGTCGCACGTCGAAGGGCCCCGAACGGCTTCCACGAAACGGTACGAAGAGGCATTCTCGCAGGACGATCCGGAGCCCGCCCCATGCGCACCTCGCTCGCTGTCCTCGCTTTTTCGGTCGCTCTCGCCTTCGCCGGAGCCGCCTCGGCGCAGCCCCGCACGGACCACGAACAGGACCGTGTCCCCTCCGTCCGCACCACGGCGACGGCATCCGCCGAAGTCGACTACGATCGCGCCGTGATGACGATCCGCTTCGCCGGCGAAGGGCGGGACTCCGCGGCGCTTACGGCCGAACTCGCCGGGCGCCTGTCCGCTTTCGCGAAGGATCTCGAACCGCTCGGGGTGCCCGCGGGCGACACCCGCTTCTCCGGTCCCGAGATCGCGATCCGCTATGCCGCGGAGGCACAAGGCCCGGACCGCCGCCGCGCGGACGGGTTCCGCGGCAGCGCGGAAGCCCTCGTCGAGACCGGAGACTTCAGTCGCCTGTCGCGCATCATGACCGCCGCCGCACGGCATGGCGGCCTCGTCCAGGGCGTGCGGTTCTCGCGTGCCGACGGAGAGGAAACGGAGCGCCGCCTCGGCGAGCAGGCGGCCAAGAGTGCGGTGGAGCAGGCGCGCCGGCTGATCGCCGCCGTGGGCGCGGTGCCCGGGCGCATCCTCTCGATCGAAGACGCTGAGCCCTACGGACGGCCGCTCGCCGGGGCCGCGCCCCGGATGCTCGGCGCCGCGGCCGCCGAGGCGCCGCGCGTCGACATCGACGTGCCCGTCAGGCCCGGAAAGCTGAAGATCGAGCGGACGATGGAAGTCCGCGTCGAGATCCTCGAAAACCGCTGAGCCTCATTCCGCGGCGACGGCCCGCGGCGCGGGCGGGCTGCGGAAGCGCGCGAGCAGTTCGGCCTCCTCCGCCTTCGCGGCGGCGAGGTGGCGCTCCTTCACATGCCCGAAGCCGCGGATCTTTTCCGGGATCGAGGCGAGCGCCACGGCGACGGCATGGTTGTCGGGCGTGAGGCCGCGAAGGATCTCGTCGACGAGGCTCTCATAGTCGCCGATCAGCTTGCGCTCGGTCCGCCGCTCATGGGTATGGCCGAACACGTCGAAGACCGTGCCGCGGAGCCCCTTCAGCGAAGCGAGGACCTTCATCAGCGACATCATCCACGGCCCGAAGGACGTCTTCATCGGGCGCCCCTGCTCGTCGGTGCGGCCGAGGATCGGCGGAGCGAGGTGGAATTCGAATTTGAGGTCGCCCTCGAACTGGCTGCGCACCTGCCGCAGGAACGCGCCGTCCGTATAGAGGCGGGCGACCTCGTATTCGTCCTTCACAGCCATGAGCTTGAAGGCGTAGCGGATGACGGCCTCGGTCAGCGCGGTGCTCCCGGGCATGACGGCGTCCTCGGTCGAGCGGACCTTCTCCACGAGAGCCGAATAGCGCGCCGCATAGGCGCGGTTCTGGTAGGCGGCGAGGAATTCGACGCGGCGCGCGAGACGTTCTTCCGGCGTCTGCGACAGGCGGCGGACTTCGGTCGCCGTGATCGCGGGTGCGACCATCGCCTCCACGGCCTTCGGATCATGCGCGGCACGGCGGCCCCAGACGAAGGCCGCCTTGTTCATGGCCGGCGCCTCGCCGTTGAGTTCGATCGCGCGCTCGATGGCCGCGGCCGAAAGCGGAACGCGGCCGCGCTGATAGGCGTAGCCGAGTACGAACATGTTGGCTGCGATGGCGTTGCCGAGGAGCGCGGTGGCGAGCGCGGTCGCATCGACGAAGGCGACGTTGTCGCGGCCGGCGGTCGACAGAAGCGCGCGCTTGATGCGTTCGGCGGGCAGCGAGAAATCGGCGTTGCGGGTGAAGTCGCCGGGCATCACCTCGGCGGTGTTCGCCACGATGAAGGTGCCGTTCCGGGCGCCCGCGAGCACCTTGCGGGTGCCGGTGACGACGAGATCGCAGCCGAGCACGAGATCGGCCTCTCCCGCCGCGACGCGGATCGCGTGGATGTTCTCGGGCGCGGCGGCGAGCTTCACGTGGCTGTAGACCGCCCCGCCCTTCTGCGCGAGGCCCGCCATGTCGATCATGCCGCAGCCGCGGCCTTCGAGATGCGCGGCCATGCCGAGAATGGCCCCGATGGTGACGACGCCGGTGCCGCCCACGCCCGTCACGATGATGCCGTAGGGGCGAGGCCCGAGTTCGGGCAGGACCGGCTCGGGCAGATCGGGCGCACCGCCGTCCTTTGCGAGCGGCGCCGCCTTCTTCACCTTCGCGCCGTGCACCGTGACGAAGGAGGGGCAGAAGCCCTCCTTGCAGGAAAAGTCCTTGTTGCAGTTCGACTGGTCGATCCGCCGCTTGCGGCCGAACTCCGTCTCGATCGGCTGGACGGAGACGCAGTTCGACTTCACGCCGCAGTCGCCGCAGCCCTCGCAGACCAATTCGTTGATGATGACGCGCTTGTCGGGATCGGGAAACTCGCCCCGCTTGCGGCGGCGGCGCTTCTCGGCCGCGCAGGTCTGGTCATAGATCATCGCGGTCACGCCGGGCGTTCCGGCGAGATCGCGCTGGACCGAGTCCAGTTCGCTGCGGTGATGGAAGGTGATGCCCGCGGGCCACTCGGTGCCGGACGGATATTTGTGGGGTTCGTCGGAGACGAGCGCGATGCGCCCGATCCCCTCGGCCGCCAATTGCCGCGCGACGGCATCGACGGAGAGACCGCCCTCGTGGCGCTGGCCGCCCGTCATGGCCACCGCGTCGTTGTAGAGGACCTTGTAGGTCATGTTCGCGCCGGAGGCGACGGCGAAGCGGACCGCCAGCACGCCGGAATGGTTGTAGGTGCCGTCGCCGAGGTTCTGGAAGACGTGGCCGCGCGTCGAGAACGGCGCCTCGCCCACCCAGTTGGCGCCTTCGCCGCCCATCTGCGTGAAGCCGTCGGTCGAGCGGTCCATCCACTGCGCCATGTAATGGCAGCCGATGCCGGCATAGGCGCGCATGCCGTCGGGCACGACGGTCGAGGAATTGTGCGGGCAGCCCGAGCAGAAATGCGGGATGCGGTTGGAGACGTCCTGCGTGGAGGCGAGCACCTGCTGCGCCTGCCGGATCGCCGCGACGCGGGCGGCGAGTTCCTCGTTCGGCGCGTAACGCAGCAACCGCTCGCCGATCGCGATCGCGACGTCGTTGGGATCGAGCGCGCCCTTGGCCGGGAAGAGCCACCGGCCCTCTTCGTCTTTCTTGCCGACGCAGATCGGCTGGTCGGCGGTGCCGTAAAGCTCCTCGCGAAGCTGAACCTCGACGAGCGAACGCTTCTCCTCGACCACGATCACGAGGTCGAGACCCTTGGCGAAGGCCTTCAGCCCCTCGGGTTCCAGCGGCCAGGGGCAGCCGATCTTGTAGAGCCGCAGGCCCAGCCGATTGGCGGCGACCTCGTCGATGCCCAGATCGTCGAGCGCCTGACGCACGTCGAGATAGCTCTTGCCGAGGGTGACCACGCCGATCTTCGCGTTCGGCCCGCCCGACATCACGACGCGGTTGAGACCGTTCGCGCGGATGAAGGCGAGCATCGCGTCGCGCTTGTAGTCCTGAAGCCGCTCCTCCATCGCGAGGATGCCGTCGCCGCGACGGATGTTGAGGCCGCCGGGCGGCATCTCGAAATCGGTCGGCGTGACGATCTTCACGCGATCGACGGAGCCGTCGACGATGGCCGTCGACTCCACGGTGTCCTTCACCGCCTTGATGCCGGTCCACACGCCGGCCCAGCGGCTCATCGCATAGCCGTAAAGCCCGTAATCGAGGATCTCCTGAACGCCCGCCGGGCTCAGGATCGGCATCATCACGTCGACGAAGGTGAATTCGGACTGGTGCGCGGTGGTCGAGGACTCGGCCGTATGGTCGTCGCCCATGATCGCGAGAACGCCGCCGTTGGGCGAAGTGCCCGCGCTGTTCGCATGGCGGAACACGTCCCCGGAGCGGTCGACGCCGGGGCCCTTCGCGTACCAGAGCGCGAAGACGCCGTCGTATTTCCCCTCCCCGCGCATCTCGGCCTGCTGCGTTCCCCAGCAGGCGGTGGCGGCGAGTTCTTCGTTGATGCCGGGCTTGAAGACGATGTTGCGCGGTTCGGTGAAGGCTTTGGCCCGGGCGAGGCTCTGATCGAGCGCACCGAGCGGCGAGCCGCGATAGCCCGAGACGAAGCCCGCCGTGTTCAACCCCGCGCGACGGTCGCGCTCGTGCTGCGTCAGCAGGAGGCGGATGATCGCCTGCGTGCCGGTGATGAAGACCTTGTCCTTGGACAGGTCGTATTTGTCGTCGAGATGGACGTCGCGAAGCCGTGCCCGATCGGCCGCCATGGCGCTTCTCCCGTGTCGCAGCCTTTCGGCCCCGGCCCGTGACCGGGCTTCTTCTGCGACTTTTTACGTCAGCAAGGCTGACATAAGGACCTGCGGCCGTCAACGCGCATCGGCGGCCGCGTTTCAGCCCTTTTCGTCCCGATGATGCGGCTCGGCCGACGAAATGGTACGATTCGGCATTCGTTTGTTCGGGGTCCGACGCATGCTGCGGTTCTTCGCGGGTCTGGTTCTCGGCTGGGTCTGGCTCGCCTCGGCGACGCCCGCCGCGGCGCATCCGCATGTCTGGGTGAAGGCCGCCGCCGAACTCGTCTTGGCGGAGGACGGCCGCGTCACCGGCATCCGGCATCGCTGGACCTTCGACGAGGCCTATTCGAGCTTCGCCACGCAGGGCCTCGGCAAGAACGGCGCACCGCCGACCCGGGACGATCTGGCCGAACTCGCCAAGATCAACACGGAATCCCTCGTGGAATTCGACTATTTCACCGTCGCCAAGCTCGACGGAAAGAAGCAGGCCTTCGCCGAGCCGCAGGAAGCGGTCATGGATTATGCGGGCGGCGTGCTGACGCTCACCTTCACGCTGCCGCTCAAGTCCCCCGCCAAGCCGACGCGGGCGATGGGCCTCGAGGTCTATGACCCGACCTGGTTCGTCTCCTTCGCCTTCGTCGAGGCGGATCCCGTGAAGGCCCCGCCCGCCTGCAGCGTCACCGTGACGCGGCCGAAGCAGCCGGAGCCCGCGCAATCGCAGAAGCTCGGCGAGAGCTTCTTCGAAAACCTCGCCCCTAACTCCGATTTCGGCCTGCAATTCGCCAATCGCGCCGTCATCGCCTGTCCCTGAGCGACCCATGTCCGACCTCGTCCATGCTCCTGTCTCCCAAGGCCGCGGACGCCTTCTGCGAACGGCCGGCATCGCGCTGGCCGCCGTCGCCGTGGTCGTGCTGATCGGCGCGGCGCTCGGCGCGCTGCTGGGGCACGGCGTGCAGCCCGCGCCCGCCCCGAAGAACCCGTTCGGCGTGGGATTGCGCGAGGGCGGCGCGGCCACGAACGCGCTCGCGGCATGGATCCTCGACGTGCAGAGCGCGTTTTCGCGCGCCACGACCGGGGCGCTGCGGGCTCTCAAGACGGACCCGGCGGCCGCCTGGTCCCTCGTCGGCCTCAGCTTCGCCTACGGCGTCTTCCATGCGGCGGGCCCGGGGCACGGCAAGGCCGTGATCGGAGCTTACGTCCTTGCCGAAGAACGCGCGCTGAAACGCGGCCTCGCGATGTCCTTCGCCGCGGCGATGCTGCAGGCGGCCGTGGCCGTAGCGATCGTTTCGGTTCTCGCGCTTCTCTTCTCCGCGACGGCGCGGACGATGACGTCCGTCGCGGGCATGATCGAGACCTTCAGCTTCGCGGCGGTGGCCGCCGTGGGTGCGGTGCTGCTGTGGCGCAAATCGGCGGGTCTCGGCGATCTTCTCGCCGCATCGGGCGGAACGGCCGGCCATCATCACGGCCACGACCATCACCATCACGGGCATCATCACGACCATCACGACCATCACCACCACGCGCATGACGCGGCCTGCGGCTGCGGGCACGACCATGCTCCGACGGCTCCCGCGGGATCCGGCTGGAAGGGCGCCGCCGCGGCGGTGATCGCCGCGGGCATCCGGCCGTGTTCGGGCGCGATCGTGGTGCTGGTCTTCGCCCTGTCGCAGGGGCTTTACGGCTGGGGCGTTCTTTCCGCCTTCGCCATGGGGCTCGGCGTCGCGATCACCACCGGCTCGCTCGCCGCCTTGGCGGTTCTCGCCAAGGCGACCGCGCGACGTCTGGCGGGCGGGGAAGAGAGTGCCCGTGCGGTGCTCGCCGTCAGGATGCTCGAGACGACGGCGGCGGCGGCGGTGCTGGCGCTTGGCCTGTCACTGATGGTCGGGGCGGCCGGGGCCTGACGCCTCGGGATCGTTTTCGAGGAGGACCGGCTCGCCGTGAGGCGTCGCCCGCGCCGCGCGATCCCACGCGTCGCGGAGATCATGCAGCCGCTCGGCGGAAGCCGCGCCCTTCCGGATGACCAGACGCTCCAAGGCCGAAAGCCAATGGGCGTAATAGGTCTCGCCCGTATCGGGATCGCCCGCATGCTGCGCGGCGCGGATCGTCTCCGAGAGGGTTTCCGCCCATTCGGGCCATGTGAACAGGCCGCGATCGTGGAGCGCGAGCGCCATGGCGAAGGCCTGCGCCTCCCAAGGCTCGCGGAACACCGGTCCGGTCGCGTCGCAGGGGATGGAGGGCACGGCGGCCGGCGCCGCGTCCACGCTCATGCCGCGCGCTCCAGATAGGGCTCCCAGCAATCCACCATGATCTCCAGTCCGGGCTCCGCATCGGGGCCCCAGACGTCCCGCCCGGTGAACCGCACGCCGTAGCACCAGTGCGGCTGCTCGCCGAGCCCGTGGGCGTTCGTATCGGGGAAGGCGAAGACGCCGTGGACGGCGACGACGATTCCCGTCCGCCCGCGAATATAGCGGGGGAGCCGCGTGTGACCGCGGGGATTGATGAGCTTGGCCCGCACGCGGTCGCCGACGGAGAACAGCGCGGGGGCTTCAGCGGGCCGGTCATAGGGCGTGCCCTTCGCCAATCCGCGCGCGACGGTGTCCGCGTCCGCACGCGGACGACGCGTCGGCACCGGCGGCATGAGCGCCCTGCCCGCCGCGACTTCCTCCGGCGTGACCATGCCGCGTTCGGCCAGCATCCGGGCGAGCGCCTTCGTCCAGATCTCGTAATAGGAGGACGTCAGATATTCGGGCGGCGGCAGCGTCTCGCGGGCATGGCGGGCCATGTCGAGATTCCACTCGCCGAGCGCGGCCGAAGCCAGCGTGATCGCGAGCGCGCGCTTCTCCCACTCGCCGTGAAAGACGGGTTCGTCCGGCTCGGGCCGGACGGGGCCGAAGCCCATCATGCCCCCGAGATCCTGCGCGCCGTTCATGCGGCATCTCCCGGCCGGCGGGCGAGCCCCGTGCCGATCATCGCGTCGCGGGTGACGCAGTCGGCCAGCCGCTCCTCGGACCAGCCTTCGGTGCCTTCGGGGCGCATCGGGAGGACGAGGTAACGCAGTTCCGCCGTCGAATCCCAGACGCGGATCCGGGTCGAGGGGGGAAGGAAGACCCCGAAATCCCCGAGCACCCCGCGCGGGTCCATCACCGCCTTCGCGCGGTAGGGCGCCGATTTGTACCAGACCGGCGGCAGGCCGAGCACCGACCACGGATAGCAGGAGCACAGCGTGCAGACGACGAGGTTGTGAAGGTCGTGCGTGTTCTCGACGACCTGCAGATGCTCGCCCTGCCGTCCGCCGAAGCCGAATTCGGCCACGGCCTTCGTGCCGTCCGCGAGCAGGCGCGCCTTGAAGGCAGGGTCCGTCCAGGCCCGGGCGACGACGCGCGCGCCGTTGCGGGGCCCGATCTTCGTCTCGTAGGTCTCGACGATCAGGTCGAGCGCGGCGGGGTCCACATAGCCCTTTTCGAGGAGCACGGTTTCGAGCGCTCGGACGCGCAGAGCCGCCTCGGAGAGTTCCGAACCGTGGTCATGATCGTGATCATCGTGATGATGATCATGGTGATGATCGTCATGGTCGTCATGCATGCCCCGACGATGGCGCGCGGCTCCGGTGCGGTCAATGCGCTTTGACCTCGGACGCCGCCGGGCCATGATCGCCCGACCGACCGGGAGGAAACGACAAGGCATGAAGGCCGCAGAACTCTTCGATCTATCGGGCGAGATCGCCCTCGTGACCGGCGCGTCCTCGGGTTTCGGGGCGCGTTTCGCGCGCGTCCTGGCCGCGAACGGCGCCAAGGTCGTGCTGGTGGCGCGCCGAGCCGGGCCGCTCGAAGGCGTGCTCGCGGAGATCCGCGCCACGGGCGGCGAGGCGATCGCCGTCGCGGCCGACGTGACCGAAGCCGCGGGGATCGCCCGCGCCTTCGACGGGGCCGAGCGCGCCTTCGGCACGGTCACGGTGCTGATCAACAATGCCGGTACCGCGCATGCGGCCAAGCTCGTCGACGAGACGCGCGAGGGCTGGGCGCGCGTGATGGCGCTCAATCTCGATGCCGTGATGTTCTGTGCGCAGGAGGCCGCCCGCCGCATGATCGCCGCGGGCAAGGGCGGCAGCATCGTCAATGTGGCGTCGGTTCTCGGCTTCCGGAGCCAGAAGGCGGTGGCGGCCTATTGCACCTCGAAGGCCGGCGTCCTGCATCTGACGCGTGCCATGGCGATGGAGCTGGCGGGCCGCAACATCCGCGTGAACGCGCTGGCGCCCGGCTATGCCGTGACCGAACTCAACCGGGATTATCTCGCCTCGCCCGCGGGGCAGGCGATGATCCCCGACATTCCGATGCGGCGCTTCGGGGAGGACGGCGATCTCGACGGCCCGCTCCTGCTGCTCGCGTCCAAGGCCGGCCGCTGGATGGCCGGCTCCTCCGTCGTCGTCGACGGCGGCCACATTCTTCCGCTCTGAGGATCCCCATGGATTTCACGCTTCCGCCCGAGATCGAAGCCCTGCGCCTGAAGACGCGGAGCTTCATCGCCGAGCGCGTCCTGCCGCTCGAAGCCGACCGCGCGATTTACGACGCGCATGAGAACATCAAGGACGAGGTGCTCGCGACCGTGCGCGCCGAAGCTAAGGCGATCGGCCTCTGGGCGCCGCAGGCCGACCCGGATTACGGCGGCATGGGCCTGCCCGTCACGGCTTGGGCGGCGATCTACGAGGAAGCCAACCGCTCGATCTTCGGGCCCGCGGCGATCAACTGCGCGGCGCCCGACGACGGCAACATGAACCTGCTCTCGAAGGTCGCGACACCGGACCAGAAGGAACGCTGGCTGCGCCCGATCGTCGAGGGGCGCGTGCGCTCCTCCTTCGTGATGACCGAACCGCATCCGGGCGCGGGCTCCGACCCCGGCATGATGCGGACGCGGGCCGAGCGCGTCGGGAACAAATGGGTCGTACGCGGCCGGAAATGGTTCATCACGGGCGCTGAAGCGTCGAGCCATTTCATCCTGATCGCCCGGACTTCGGACGATGCGCGCAAGGGCCTCACCGCCTTCCTCTTCCACAAGGACCAGCCGGGCTGGCGGATCCTGCGCCGCATCGAGATCATGGGCCCCGAAGAACACGGCGGCCATTGCGAGCTCGAATTCGACGGCCTCGAGATCTCCGACGAGAACGTGCTGATGAATGTCGGCGACGGCCTCAAGGCGACGCAGATCCGGCTCGGCCCCGCCCGCCTCACGCATTGCATGCGCTGGCTGGGCCTGTCGAAGCGCTGCATGGAGATCGCCGCCGCCTATGCCCATGAGCGCGAAGGCTTCGGCATCCGCCTCGCGGACCGCGAGACGGTGCAGGTGAAGATGGGCGAGATCGCGCAGGACATTCAGGTCGGCCGCCTTCTCGTGATGCATGCCGCCTGGCTCCTCGACCGCGGCGACTTCGCGCGGAAGGCCGTATCGATGGCCAAGGTCCATGTCGCCGACACGCTGCACAAGGCGGCGGACGTCGCGATCCAGATCAACGGCGCGCGCGGCTATTCGAAGGATACGGTCCTCGAATGGATCTACCGCTATGCCCGGCAGGCCCGCCTCGTGGACGGCGCCACCGAAGTGCACCGCATGGTGCTCGCCGGCGCCTATTCGAAGGAAGGGCAGGACTTCTGGCGCTGGGGCGCGTGAAGTTCGATCCGTCATTGCGACCGAAGCGAAGCAATCCGGAAGGACGGCGGGCGTAGTGCTCCATGCCCGCCACGATCCGGATTGCTTGGTCGCTGCACTCCTCGCAATGACGCGGCGGGCGCTCAGGCGATCTTCGCGGCCGCCATGTCGGCGATCTTCGCCGCCAGATGCACCAACGCGCGATCCGAGCCGGCAGGGCCGAGAACGGACAGGCCGAGCGGAGCGCCCTCCTTCACGGTCACGGGAATCGTGATCTGCGGGAAGCCCGTCAGCACCGAGATGCAGAGCAGCCGCAGCGCCTGATTGCGCTGCGTTTCCAGATCCGCTTCCGACGTATCGAGAAGCGCCGCGATGTCGGGCATGGTCGGCATGATCAGGACGCCGTCGCCGTCGAGCATGGCCGCGACGTGCTCGCGGAAGCGCTTGCGCACGTTCTGCGCGTCCTTCACCTCCGGATGGCCCACCGTGCTCGAAAAGGCGAAGCGCTCCGCGACGCCCGGACCCAAGGCGGGCTTGTGCCGCGTGATGAAGGCGCCGTGCGCCTGCCACGCCTCATGGCCCTGCAGATGGCGGAAGGCCCAGTAGAGCGCATCGAAATCGGGCGCAGCCACGCGCACCTTGCCGAGCGGCCCGCCCATGCGGTCGATGCGCTCGACCACGACGTCGAGGAGCCGGCGGGCCTCCGGGTCGGTCTGGGCGAAGAGGTCCTCCGTGATCAGGAGACGCGTCGGCCCCTTCAGCGGCGCGGGATCATCGCCGAGGATCGCGTCGCCCACGCGGACGAAGGTGGACGCATCGCGGGTGAACCAGCCCGGCACGTCGAAACTCTCGGCAAGCGGCATCGTGAGATCGAGCGGAAGCCGGCCATGCGTCGGGCGGATGCCGAAAAGGCCGCAATAGCTCGCGGGGCCGCGGACCGAACCGCCGGTGTCCGAGCCGAGCCCGATATCGGCCATGCGGGCCGCGACCGCGGAGGCCGAGCCCGAGGACGAACCTCCCGGGATCCGGCCCGGCGCCGCCGGGTTCACGGGCGTGCCGAAATGGACGTTCTTGCCGTTCAGCGAGAAGGCGAGTTCGACCGTATGCGTCTTGCCGACGAACCGTGCCCCGGCATCCAGAAAGGCCTGCACGATGGGGGCCGTCTTCGTCTTGATGCCCGAGGCGGCGAGCGCATGCGGCTGGCCGCATCCCGTCGGGTAGCCCGCCACGTCGAAGATGTCCTTCACGGCCAAGGTCAGGCCCGCGAGCGGCCCGGAGGCGGCGCTCCCCACCGCGACGGGCGGATAGAGCATGAAGGCTTGGACGGGATCGTCGGGCAGCAGCATGGCGCGGTCCTTCTTCTTGTAGGTCGCCCCGATCTTCGCCGCCCCGGCGCCCGCGTCAAATCCCCGCCGCGCCGCCGTCCGCCCGCGGGTCGTGATCCGCCGCGACCGAGCCGTTGCGCGGATCGCGCACGAGAATGCCCGCATGGCCCGCCGGGTTCGCATAGGGCTTGCCGAAACTCTCCACGACATGCCCCGCCTTTTCGAGCGCCCGGACCACGTCGGGATCGAAGCGGTCTTCGAGCTTCAAGGTCGCGCGCTCCGCGCCCCATGCGACGGACAGGGAGAAGCGCGGCCGGTCGAGCGCCTCGGAGATCGGTACCCCGTAGAGCGCGTGACGCACGAAGGTCTGGGCCGAGATCTGCGGCTGCGGATCGCCGCCCATCGTGCCGTAGGACATGACCCGACCGTCGTCGAAGACCGCCAAGGGCGTGTTCAACGTGTGGAATGGACGCCGCCCCGGTTCGAGCGGGTTCTTCGACCGCGGATCGAGCGAGAAGGCGCGGCCGCGGTTCTGCAACAGCACGCCCGTGCGCGGCAGCACCACGCCGGACCCGTATTCCCAGAAGAGCGACTGGATGAAGGAAACCGCGTTTCCTGCCGCATCGATGCAGCCCATCCAGATCGTGTCTCCGTCCCCGAGCGGCGGCAGCGGGAAGGGCGCCGAGCGGTCGCCGGAGACGAGCGCCGCCTCCCGTTCCAGCACGTCCGGCGCGAGGAAGCTCTGCGGGTCATGCGTCAGGCGGTCGAAATCGGTGACCACCGCGTCGCGGATCCGCCAAGCCCGTTTCGCGGCTTCGACGAGCGCGTGGATGTGGCCGAAACTTTCCGCCTCGTGGTCGCCGAGACGGGCATGGATGCCGAGCATCAGAAGATGCGCGAGCCCCTGCGAGGGCGGGGGCTGGTTGAAGAGCACGGCACCGGGGATCCGTACCGAGAGCGGCTCTCGCCAGCTCGCCTTCTGGCGCTCGAGATCGGCGCGGGTGAAGGGCAGCAGGAAACGCTCCGCATCGGCCGCGATCTCGCGCGCGACGTCACCGCGGTAGAAATCGTCCGTCCCCGCATGCGCGAGATGCTCGAGCGTGGCCGCGAGCGCCGGAAACCGCCGGATTTCGCCCGACGCGTGGCGCTTGCCGTCCTGCATGAAGACGTCGGCGAAGCCGGGGGCACCGAGGACGTCCTTTTCCTCGCGGAGCGCATAGGCCGCTTCGCCGGGCGACATCGGCACGCCCTCTCTGGCATGGCGGATCGCGTCGGCGAAAAGATCCCGAAGCGGAAGGCGTCCGCCCATGGCGGCGGCGAGCGCCAGCGCTTCGGTCCAGCCTCCGACCGTGCCGGGGACCGTGAGCGCCGCATGGATGCCGCGAGATGGAATCGCCGCGTATCCGAGATCGCGATAACGCGAGATCGTGGCGAGAGACCCGGCCGCGCCGGCCGCTTCGAGCGCGCGGACCTTTCCGTTCTTTTCCCGGATCAGCCAGAAGCCGTCGCCGCCCACCCCGTTCATGTGCGGGTAGACGACCGCGATGGTCGAGGCCATGGCGATCATCGCCTCGACGGCATTGCCGCCCATCGCGAGGACGGTGCGGCCCGCTTCTGCGGCAAGCGTATGGGGCGCGGCCGCGGCGGCGCGGTCGAAGACGGGGGTGTCCTTCATGGAACGGGGTACTCCGGGCCTCGTGCCGGGCGGCGATTCTTGCGCCCGGGCCGCGATCGTTATAGGGCAATCCCACGCCCTCGGGAGAGACCGACCGTGAATCGCCCCACGCGCTTCAACCTGAAGAATTTCTGGATCCTGGTGAGCCTCGCCATTCTCGTCGGCACCGAACTGATCGGCGTCGCGCTGGCCGCAGGCTGGGCGATCGCGGGCCTCATGGGCTTCAGCGCTTCGGTGGGCTACGTGCTCATGGGCGTCTTCGCCATGCTCGGCGGCTACGGCCTGCTGCTCTTCCTGCGCCGCGCCGCGAAGGTCGAACCGCTCCGCAGCTGAACGGCCGCGGCCGGAGCGACCAAAGGGCGCGGAAAGCCCCTCCGGATTGGCACCGGTCGCGGGCTCCTGTATCGGAAGCATCCCGCTGCCCCGGCAGCGCGTCGCATGCAGGACCCGGAACGCGCCATGAGCCTCGACCGCAGGACCTTCCTTCAGCTCGCACTCGCCGCGCAGGCGGCGGCTCTCGCCGGCATCGACCGGGCGGACGCCCAGACGACCGACGGACTGCGCTTCGGCCCCGCCGAGCCGTTCGATTTCGAGATGCTGAAGCGCATGGCCCGTGAGCGCGCGGCGAAGGACTATGTCGCCCCGCCGCGGCCGAACCCCGAGATCGTCTCCAAGATCGATTACGACGCGCACGGCAAGCTGCGCTATCGGCAGGACGCGGCCCTTTGGGGCAAGGGCGGCGGCGCCTATCCCGTCACCTTCCAGCATGTCGGCATGTTCTTCCCCAAGACGGTGAAGATGCATGCCGTGGAGGGCGGGCGCGCCCGCGAGGTTCTCTACGATCCCTCGCTGTTCATGGGCGGCCCCGATCACGTCGCGGCGAAACTTCCGGCCCAGCCCTCGGCCTTCGCGGGCTTCTGGATCCAGGAAAGCCGGAACGGGCCGGACTGGAAGAAGCTCGAACCGTGGGCGACCTTCCTCGGCGCGTCCTATTTCCGGGCGGTCGGCGAACTCGGGCAGGTCGGCCTTTCGGCGCGCGGCATCGCGCTCGCGCCGGGCACGGGCACGCCCGAGGAATTTCCGGACTTCGTGTCCTTCTGGTTCGAGCCGGCGGCCAAGGATTCCGACCCCGTCACCGTCCACGCTTTGCTCGACGGGCCCAGCATCACGGGCGCCTATCGCTTCCGCCTGAAGCGGGACAAGGGCGTGCTGATGGACGTCGAAGCCTCGCTGAACCTGCGCAAGTCCGTCGACCGCTTCGGCATCGCGCCGCTGACCTCGATGTTCTGGTACTCCGAGACCGTGAAGGTGCAGGGCATCGACTGGCGGCCGGAAGTGCACGATTCCGACGGTCTCGCGATCTGGACCGGCGCGGGCGAGCATATCTGGCGGCCGCTCAACAATCCGAACCGCGTGATGGTGTCGAGCTTCGTCGATACCTCGCCGCGCGGCTTCGGCCTCTGCCAGCGCGACCGCAACGTCGAGAACTATCTCGACGGCGTGCGCTATCACGACCGTCCCTCCGCATGGGTGGAGCCCGTGGGGGATTGGGGCCGCGGCGCCGTGCAGCTGACGGAACTGCCGACCGACGACGAGATCCACGACAACATCGTCGCGATGTGGGTGCCGGCCGAACCCGCGACGGCGGGCAAGACCTACGATCTCAAATATCGGATCCATTGGTACGCGGACGAACCCTTCCCCTCCGCGCTCGCGCGCGTCGTCGCGACCCGCATCGGCCGCGGCGGCCAGCCCGGCCATCCGCGGCCGGCGGGCGTGCGGAAATTCGCGGTGGAGTTCCGCGGCAAGCAGCTCGCCTCCCTGCCCAAGGGCGTGCTGCCAGAAGCCGTCATCAGCGTTTCGCGCGGCACCGTGAGCCTCGTCATGACCGAGGCCGTCCCCAACGACGTGCCCGGCCAATGGCGCACGACCTTCGACCTGACCGTGCAGGGCACGGAGCCCGTCGAGATGCGGTGCTATCTCAAGCTCAAGAACGAAGTGCTGAGCGAGACCTGGCTCTATCAGCACCACCCGTTCTGATATCCATCGCAGTGTAATATTATAACATTTCCCTTGGCCGCCGTTCCCGCGACGGCTATAAGGGAGGCATGGCTCACGCCGGTCATCATCATCACCATCATGCCCGACCGCATCACGTCGGCTTCTCCCTGCTGAGGCTTTCGGCGGGCGAGCGGCTCGTGGCGGCGCTCGTCGCCTCGGCGGCGCTGTGGGGCATGGTCGTCTGGGCGACCGCGGCATGAACGGCACGGCATCCTCCATCCGCTTCGAGGACGTGACGCTCGGCTACGACCGTCATCCCGCCGTGCATCACCTCACGGGCACCATCGCGCCGGGCAGCCTCACCGCCGTGGTCGGCCCGAACGGTGCCGGCAAGTCGACGCTGCTCAAGGGCATCGCGGGCGCGCTCGCGCCGCTCGACGGCCGCATCGAGACCTCGGCGCGCGTGGCGTGGCTGCCTCAGGCCGCCGATGTGGACCGCTCCTTCCCGATCTCGGTCTACGACCTCGTCGCCATGGGCCTGTGGCGCCGCCACGGCCTCTTCGGCGGCTTCGGCCGGAAGGACCGCACGGCCATCGCCGACGCGATCGCCGCCGTCGGCCTCACCGGCTTCGAGGATCGCGCCATCGGCACGCTGTCGGGCGGCCAGATGCAACGCGCGCTTTTCGCGCGCCTGTTGCTGCAGGACGCCTCGATCATCCTGCTCGACGAGCCGCTCACGGCCATCGACGCCAAGACCGCCTCCGACCTCCTCGCCATCGTCCGCCGTTGGCATGCCGAAGAGCGGACGGTCGTGGCCGTGCTGCACGATCTCGACCTCGTCCGCAGCACCTTCCCGGAGACGCTGCTGATCGCGCGCGAGGCGGTGGCCTGGGGCGCGACCCTCGACGTGCTGACGGCGGAGAACCTGCTCAAGGCCCGCCGGATGGCCGAGGCGCAGGATCCGCACGCCGTCGCCTGCGCTCGCGCGGCCTGAAGCGGCTTCCATGATCCACGAGTGGCTGATCGCTCCCTTCGCCGATTTCGGCTTCATGCGGCGTGCGCTGGTCGGCGTCGTGGCGCTTTCGCTCGGCGCGGGCCCCGTCGGCGTGTTCCTGATGCTGCGGCGGATGAGCCTCGCGGGAGACGCGATGGCGCATGCGATCCTGCCCGGAGCCGCGGTCGGCTATCTCGTCGCGGGGCTCTCGCTGCCCTGGATGACGGTGGGCGGGCTCGTGGCCGGGATCGCCGTCGCTCTGCTCTCGGGCGCCGTCGCGCGGGCGACGGTGCTGAAGGAGGACGCGTCCATCGCGGCTTTCTACCTCCTTTCCCTCTCCGCCGGCGTCACGCTCGTCTCGCTGAAGGGCTCGAACGTCGATCTGCTGCACGTCCTGTTCGGCTCGGTGCTGGCGCTCGACGATCCGACGCTGCATCTGATGGCGGGCACCGCGGTCGCGAGCATGATCGCTCTGGCCCTGCTCTATCGTCCGCTGGTGATGGAATGCGTCGATCCCGGCTATCTGCGCTCCGTGAGCGGCAGCGGCACGGTGGTGCATCTCGCCTTTCTCGCGCTCGTCGTCGTCAATCTCGTCGCGGGCTTCCATGCGCTCGGCACTTTGCTCGCGGTGGGGCTGATGATGCTGCCCGCCATCGCCGCGCGGTTCTGGACCGAGAACATCGGCGGCATGATCGGCTGGGCGACCGGTTTCGGCCTGCTGTCGGGTCTCGGCGGGATCCTGTTGTCCTTCCATGCCGGCCTTCCCACCGGGCCCACGATCATCCTGTGCGCGGGCGGGGTCTATCTCGTCTCGATCCTGTTCGGCGCCCGCAACGGATTGCTCCTGCGCGCCCTGCCGCGCCGCCATCTTCAAGCGTAGGTCACGCATGCACAGCGCGGGGCCGGCAAAGTCGCGTCGGCTCACGATATAAGGACCGACCGATCATCACCCGACCGCAGGCCGTGCGCGCCGCGGCCGGACGGAGAGACCCATGACCGAGAAGATCCCCGTCACCGTGCTCACCGGCTATCTGGGCGCGGGCAAGACCACGCTCCTCAACCGCATCCTGACCGAACCGCACGGCAAACGCTTCGCCGTCATCGTCAACGAGTTCGGCGAGGTCGGCATCGACAACGACCTCGTCGTGGGCGCCGACGAGGAAGTGTTCGAGATGAACAACGGCTGCATCTGCTGCACCGTGCGCGGCGACCTGATCCGCATCATCGACGGCCTGATGAAGCGCAAGGGCAAGTTCGACGCGATCATCGTCGAGACCACGGGCCTCGCGGACCCCGCCCCGGTCGCGCAGACCTTCTTCGTCGACGAGGACGTCGGCGCCCGCACCCGCCTCGACGCCGTCGTGACGGTGGTGGACGCGAAATGGCTCGGAGAGCGCCTCAAGGACGCGCCCGAGGCCAAGAACCAGATCGCCTTCGCGGACGTGCTGATCCTCAACAAGACGGATCTCGTGACGCCGGAAGAGCTGGCCGAGGTGGAAGCGCGCATCCGCGCCATCAATCCCTATGCGGTGCTGCACAAGACGCAGCGCTCCGCGGTGCCGCTCGACGCGGTGCTCGGCAAGAGCGCCTTCGACCTCGACCGCATCCTCGACATCGAACCGGACTTCCTCGAAGCGGGACACCATCACCACCACAGCGACGACGTAAGGTCCGTCGGGCTGACGGTGCCGGGCGATCTCGATCCCGAGAAGTTCATGCCCTGGATCAACGAATTCACCCAGGTCGAAGGGCCGAACATCCTGCGTTGCAAGGGCATCCTGTCCTTCAAGGACGAGCCGAAGCGCTTCGTCTTCCAAGGCGTGCACATGATCCTCGACGGGGATCTGCAGCGCGACTGGCGGCCCGACGAAAAGCGTGAGTCGAAGCTCGTCTTCATCGGGCGCAACCTCGACCGGGCGAAGATCGAGAAGGCCGTGGAGGCCTGCCGCGCGTGAACGCTCCGACCTCCCTCACCTCCAACGTCGCGGCGCTCGACGCGGGCGAACACGTCTTCGCGGCGGGCTTTCCGGGCGGCGTGCCGACGCTCGCTCTCGCCTCGGGCATCATCCGCCGCATCGTCGACGGCATGCCGCAGGACACCGCGGCGCATCCCGATGCGGGCCTCGTCTCGGCCTTCGTCGATCATAGCGGCACGGTGACGGGCGGCGATGACGGACGCGTGGTCCGGACCGCGAAGGACGGCACGGCCGAACTGCTCGGCGAGGAAAAGGGCCGCTGGATCGATGCGGTCACCGCCGCTCCCGGCGGGGCGGTCGCATGGTCGGCCGGCAAGAAGGTGAGCGCGCGCGACGAGAAGGGTCGTCTCCGGGCCCTCGAAGCGCCTTCGACGCCGCAGGGGCTCGTCTTCGCGCCCAAGGGCTATCGTCTGGCGATGGCCCATTACAACGGCGTGAGCCTCTGGTTCCCGAACGTCGAGGCCGCGCCCGAGGTCCTGAACTGGAAGGGCTCGCATCTCGACGTGGTCTGGTCGCCGGACGGGAAATTCGTCGTCACCTCCATGCAGGAGAACATGCTGCACGGCTGGCGCCTCGCCGACCGCAAGGACATGCGCATGTCCGGCTATCCCGCGAAGCCGCGCTCCCTGCACTGGTCGCATGACGGCCAATGGCTCGCGACGTCCGGCGCCGATGCGGCGATCATCTGGCCGTTTCAGGACAAGGACGGGCCGATGGGCAAGGCGCCGCGGGAATGCGGCGTGCGCAACGCGAAGGTCTCGCGCGTCGCCTTCCATCCCGGCGCGCTCGTGCTCGCCGTCGGCTACGAGGACAACTGCATCCTGCTCGCGCGGCTGCAGGACGGAGCGGAACTGCTCGTCCGCGCGGCCGTGAAGGGCGCGGGCGCCGTGAGCGCGCTCGCATGGGACAAGCAGGGCAAGCGGCTGATCTTCGGCACGTCCGAAGGCGAGGCCGGGGTGCTGACGCTGCCGTGACCGGCGGGCTCGACCTCGACCGTTTCAAGCGGCCGTCCGCCGATCCCGATGCCGTGGCGCGCATCAAGGGCTGGGCCGCGACCATGCTGGGGCTCGGCCCGGACGATACGGTCTCGGTCAACGAGATCGATTGCGCCGATCCCGCCTGCCCCGGCCGGGAGACGGTGATCCTGATCCTGAGGCGAGGCGAAGCGGCGCGCAGCTGCCGTTCCCCGGGCGCGGCCGTGGTCCAGACCCGGCCGATGATCGCGAAGGCGCTGCGCGGCTAGGACCGGCGGCCCCGCAGCAAGCGGACGGGATGCGGCTCCGGATCGCGCGGCGGCGGCGCCCCGTCGGGGCCGAAGATCAGGCGGTAATGCGCGAACAGCGCGGCCGTGACCGTCCAAGCGCCGACCCCGAGACCGATCGTCATCGAGGCGATCTCCAACGGCTCGGAAGCAACGCCCAGCAGCAGGCCGAGGCCATGGAGCGCGGCGCCTGCGGCCGCTCCGGGCAGAAAGCCGAAGATGCCGGCCAGCATGCCCCGCACGGGCGCCCGCATCAGCAGGGCGAAGGACCGCGTGACGGTCGGCGGTCCGCCGAACTGCACGTCGATCATCGTCAGCGCGGACGCGGCGACGAAGACGGCGAAGGTCATGCCCCCGAAGAGATGGACCGACCTCTCCACATTTTCGGCCGTCTCGTCGAAATCGGCGGCGAGGTGCTCGATGGCATAGATGCCCGCGTAGCCGACCGCCACGGCCCAGAGGAAGAGCAGCGACAGCATCACGGCGAGCTGCACGAAGGTCCCGCGGAATGCCGCCCGCAGCAGGGCGAGGAACGGGGTGGGCGGCCGCTCCGTTTCCGCGAGCAGGACAGCCCCGATCGGGCCCGCCGGCAACACGGCGAGGAGCACCGTCGGGAGGAGCGAGCCGATCAGGAAGAGAGCGGCGGCGCCCGGCTCACGCGCCGGGTCCGGCAGTCCCGTGTCCATGATGAGGGCGATGGAAAGCGCGGCGAGCAGCGTCTTCCAGAACGCCGCGCGCGGGGCGAGGGCGAGATGAAGCGACAGGGCGAGAAGCCCCGACGCGGTCGACCGAGTACGCGATGACGCCTCCTGCATCGCCATCTCCCGACGAAGAAAAAGACCCTCCGAGGCTATCGGAGGGTCCGGCAGGGTTCAATGCTGAGGAAGGTCGCCCGTCAGCGCACGAGGATGTTGCGGAACTGCCAAGGGTCGGACGCGTCGATGTCTTCAGGGAAGAAGCCGGGGCGACCGGAAAGGGGCGTCCAATCCGTGTAGACGCCGACGACGGGGCCCAGATACGGCGTCTGCACTTCGAGGCAACGCTTGTAGTCGAGGTCGTCGGCCTCGACGATGCCGGCATTCGGATTTTCGAGGGCCCAGACCATGCCGGCGAGCACGGCCGAGGACACCTGAAGCCCCGTGGCGTTCTGGTAGGGCGCGAGCATCCGCGTCTCTTCGATGGAGAGCTGCGAGCCGTACCAATAGGCATTCTTGCCGTGGCCGTAGAGAAGCACGCCGAGTTCGTCGATGCCGTCGACGATCTCGTTCTCGTCGAGAATGTGCCATTCCGGCTGACGCTCGCCCGCACGGCCGAACATCTCGTGGAGCGAAAGCACGGCGTCGTCGCAGGGGTGATAGGCGTAGTGGCAGGTCGGGCGATAGACGACGCCGCCCTTCTCGTCGCGCACGGTCAGATAGTCGGCGATGGAGATCGACTCGTTGTGCGTGACGAGGAAGCCGAACTGCGCCGCGCCGGTCGGCGTCCAGGACCGGACGCGGGTATCCGCGCCGGGCTGGAGCAGATAGATCGCCGCCCCGCAGCCCGCATCATGCGTGCGCCCGTTCTCGGGCATCCAGCGCTCATGCGTGCCCCAGCCGAGTTCGGCGGGCTGGAGCCCTTCCGACACGAAGCCTTCCACCGACCAGGTGTTCACGAACACGTTGCGCGGCTTGGGCTTGCGCGCGCGCTGCGTGTCGCGTTCGGCGATATGGATGCCCTTCACGCCCAGCGTCTGCGCGAGCTTCGCCCAGTCTTCCTTCGTCACGGGCTCGGCGCCCGGCAGCCCCAGTTCCTTCTGCAGGTTCACGAGCGCCTGCTTCACGAACCACGACACCATGCCGGGATTGGCACCGCAGCAGGACACCGCGGTCGGACCGCCCGGGTTGCGGCGGCGCGCGTCGAGGACGCGCTCGCGCAGGGCATAGTTGGAGCGCTCCGCGGCGCCCTTCGAATTGTCGAAATAGAAGCCCGCCCAAGGCTCCGCCACCGTGTCGATGTAGAGCGCCCCGATTTCGCGGCAGAGTTCCATGATGTCGACCGAGGAGGTGTCGACCGAGAGATTCACGCAGAAGCCCCGGCCCGGGCCCGCGGTCAGCAGCGGACCGAGCAGATGCTTGTAGTTGTCGCGGGTGACGGGCTGATGGATGAAGCGGATGCCCTGCTTCTCCAGCATCTCCCGCCCCGCATCGCTCGGATCGATGACGGTGATGCGCGACCGATCCACCTTGAAATGGCGCTCGATGAGCGGAAGCGTGCCCTTGCCGATCGAGCCGTAGCCGATCATCACGATCGGGCCGTCGATGGTCGCGTAGACGGGATGGTCTGTCATTCTGGTCCCCGCATTCAGGTGAGAAAAAAATGGCCGGGGGGCCGGTCGAAGAAAAAGGCGCGGTCTTCAACGAGACCGCACCTTCAGGGTCAAGCTCAGGGTCGGATCAAGCGGCCTTGCGGAGCCCCGCCTGCAGGGCCGCGGCGGAAACGGCTGCCCGCAGCGGAGCGGATACGGTCCGCTCGCCCGTCGGGATCACCGCACCGAAGGCGCCCGCGAGCGCCCCGAGCCGCAATTCGAGCGCGAGGAACCGCGCCCGGTCCACGGGACCCGGCAAAGCCAGACCGCTCGTGGCCGCGTTCGAGAAGCCGAAGCGCGCGTAATAGGACGCATCCCCGACGAGCAGGATCGCGCGATGGCCGAGCGCCTTCGCGCGTCCGATCGCATGCTCCATGAGCTTCGCGCCGATGCCGTGCGAACGGAACGCGGGGTCGACCGCGAGCGGGCCCAGCAGGAGGGCCGGGCGCCCGAGGCCCGCATCCACGTCCCACAGCCGCACGGTGCCGATCACCCGGCGACCGATCGCCGCCACGAAGGCGAGCCCGCGGGACGGCATGCGCCGCTCGCGCAAGCGCTCGCTGGTCTTGGCGAAGCGACCGGGGCCGAAGCTCTCGTCGAGCAGGCGCTCGCGGGCTTCGATGTCGGCGATCGTCTCTTCTCTGATCGTGATCATCGCAATCTCCTTCCCCGCCGCGCGGCGTCGCGGGCGGTATCGAACCGTTCTTCGTTCGTGGGGAAGCCGGGCTCGGCGCATGGCGTCGAACCCGAAAGGTCCTCGTCGGGAGCCGAAGCTCAGATGACGTAGGACTTGAGCGGCGGGAAGCCGTTGAAGGCGACCGCGGAATAGGTGGTCGTATAAGCCCCCGTCCCCTCGATCAGCAGCTTGTCGCCGATCTCGAGGCTCACGGGCAGCAGATACGGCACCTTCTCGTAGAGAACGTCGGCCGAATCGCAGGTCGGGCCGGCGAGCACGCAGGGCGCCGTCTCGTCCGAGTCGCGCTCCGAGCGGATCGGGTAGCGGATCGACTCGTCCATCGTCTCGGCGAGACCGCCGAACTTGCCGATGTCGAGATAGACCCAGCGCACGTCGTCCTCATCGGACTTCTTCGAGACGAGGACCACCTCGGTCTCGATGATGCCCGCATTGCCGACCATGCCGCGACCCGGTTCGATGATGGTCTCGGGGAGACGGTTGCCGAAATGCTTGGACAGCGCCCGGAAGATGGACTCGCCGTAGCTCTCCACGCCGGGCACCTCCTTGAGGTACTTCGTCGGGAAACCGCCGCCGAGATTGACCATCGACAGGATGATGCCGCGCTCAGCGCACTGCTTGAAGATCGCCGAGGCCGACCCGAGCGCCTGATCCCAGGCTTCGGTGTTGCCCTGCTGCGAACCCACGTGGAACGACACGCCGTAGGCTTCGAGGCCCAGACGGTGAGCATGCTCGAGCACGTCCGCGGCCATTTCGGGCACGCAGCCGAACTTGCGCGAGAGCGGCCATTCCGCGCCCGCGCCGTCGCACAGGATGCGGCAGAACACCTGAGAGCCCGGGGCGACGCGCGCGATCTTCTCGACTTCGGCCTTGCAGTCGACCGCGAACAGGCGGACGCCGAGCTCGAAGGCGCGCTCGATGTCGCGCTCCTTCTTGATCGTGTTGCCGTAGGAGATGCGGTCGGCCGTCGCTCCCGTCGCCAGCACCATCTCCATCTCCTGGACGGAAGCGGTGTCGAAGCACGAGCCGAGACGGGCCAGCAGACGCAGGATTTCCGGCGCCGGATTGGCCTTCACGGCATAGAACACGCGCGTGTCGGGCAGCGCATGCGCGAAGGCGCGATAGTTGTCCTCGACGACGTCGAGATCGACGACGACGCAGGGACCGTCCTCGCGGCGGTTGCGGAGAAATTCGCGGATGCGTGCGGTCATGGCACGACCTCCCCGTCTTGGGCGCTTGCGCGCCTGATCCAAAGCCCCGGATGACGGTCCCGCGGCCCGGCGCTGTGGAGACGCCGAGTCGGGTCAGGTCACCCGCGTGTGCTGCCGTGGATTGGATGGGGGGACCCCGTCCGCACGCCTGGCAAGATGGACAAGCCTCTTCGGTGAACTCGCCTTTGGAGGGCGAATCGAGACCAAAAAAGCCCGCTCCGTCGTTGCTTTAAGTCGCGTCCCCCGGGGAGAGCGGGGTGCGCCGGTTTCGCCTCCGGCTGCCGGTCGATCATCGAAAGCTCCCAGAACGGCGGAGCTTTCGGGCGGCTGTCCGGCCTCTTGTCCGGATGCCCACCGACCGGCACGCGACCACAGGCACGTGCGAAATTGGGCAAGGCGTAGATACGTCCGACGCCCCCCCTCCGCAAGCGTTTTTTTGAAGTTTTCCCTTTTCGAGAATCCTTCGACCTTTCATGAACTTGGACCCGTGCCCGCGCCGAACTCCCGCCTCCGTCGCCGCGCCGGCGCTCCATGTCGCGCCGCGCACGGGTTGGAAGCGGATTCGCGCTCGGCTATGGGAGAGGTCGAGAAGCCGAACGGCCGCCCCCGAGCCGCTGCATACGGACCTGTTCATGACCCTTCCCCGCCGCTCATTCCTCGAAGGGCTCGGCGCGCTCGCCGCGGCCGCGCTGGCCGCGCCCGCCTATGCCCAGCAGGCGCCCGCGGAACCCGCGGCACCGCGCTTCGGACTGCAGGACGTCGTCAAGCGGGCCCGCGAACTGGCGGCGGTGGCCTATGACGCGGCGCCCCCGCAGCTGCCCGAGCCGCTCGCGAAGCTGGATTTCGACGCCTATCGGGACATCCGCTTCCGGTCCGAGCGTGCGCTTCTGTCCGGCGGCCCGTTCCGGATGCACATGTTCCATCCCGGGTTCCTCTTCCGGCGGCCGGTGACGGTGAACGTCATCCGCGAGGGCGTGCCGGCTCCGGTTCCCTATTCCGCGTCGCTCTTCGACTACGGCCGGAACAAGTTCGAGCGGCCTCTGCCCGTCAATCTCGGCTTCGCCGGGTTCCGTCTGCATTACCCGCTGAACGAACCGAAGCTTCATGACGAGTTGATCTCCTTCCTCGGCGCGAGCTATTTCCGCTTTCTCGGCCGCGGACAGCGCTACGGGCTCTCGGCCCGCGGCCTCGCGATCGGCGTGGGCGCGCCGGAAGGCGAGGAGTTCCCGCATTTCCGCGAATTCTGGGTTGAACAGCCCGCCCCCGGCGCCGACCGCGTGGTGGTTCTGGCCCTGCTCGACTCCGCGTCCGTGACCGGCGCCTATCAGTTCGCGATCTATCCCTCGGCCGACACCGTGGTCGACGTCGCGCTCACGTTGTTCCCGCGCAAGCCGCTGCACCGCCTCGGCATCGCCCCTCTCACCTCGATGTTCTTCACGGGCGAGAACGAGCGCCGGGCGACCAACGACTATCGGCCCGAGCTGCACGATTCCGACGGCCTGCTGATCCATTCGGGCGCCGGCGAATGGATGTGGCGTCCGCTGCGCAATCCGGCGGCGATGAGCATTTCGAGCTTCATGGACACGAACCCGCGCGGGTTCGGCCTGATGCAGCGCGACCGCATCTTCGAGCATTATCAGGACCTCGACCTCGCCTATGAGGCACGCCCGAGCTACTGGGTGGAGCCCGTCGGCGACTGGGGCGAAGGCCGCATCGACCTCGTGGAGATCCCGACCGGCGACGAGACCAACGACAACATCGTCGCCTATTGGATGCCGAAGGCTGTGCCGGAGCCCGGGCAAGGCTGGTCCTGGGGCTATCGGATCCGCTCCACGACGAGCGAGGAAGACCTCAACCCCGGCGGCTTCGCGCTTCACACCTATCAGACCGAAGCACGCGCGCTCGGCTCGGGCGAGCCTGCCGCACCCGGCACCCGCCGTTTCATCGTCGACTTCGTCGGCGGAGACCTGCCCTTCTGGCAGCGCGACCCCGAAGCCGTCCAGATCGTGCCCAGCACGTCGGCGGGCCGGATCCTGCGCACCTTCATCGTGCCGAACGCGAAGACGGAAGGCTTCCGGGCCGCGATCGACATCGCGCTCGAGCCGGGCCAGTCCACCGATCTGCGCATGTTCCTGAAGGCCGGGAACCGGGCGTTGACCGAGACCTGGACCTATCCCTGGCGCGCGAGCTGAGCGGCTCGAGATGGCGACCGAGGCGGACTCGCGGATCTTCCGGGACGGCTCCATCCGGGCCCGGCTCCGGTCGCTTTACGAGGACGACACGCCGACCGGCCATCGGTTCCGCTACGCGCTGCTCGCCTTCGACGTCTTCACGATCCTCTTCATCATCGCGACGTCCTTCTTCGAGCGCGCGCGATGGATCGAGGTCCTCGACGTCGCCTTCGGCACCGCGATTCTCGCGGATTTCTTCGCCCGCCTGTCGCTCCGCCGGCGCTGGTGGCTCGAATTCGCACGACCGACCACCTGGGCCGACATCATCGCCATCGTGTCGTTTCTGGCGCCCGTCGCGGGCGAGGCTGCGGGCTTCCTGCGCGTCCTGAGGACGCTGCGCCTTCTGCGCACCTATCAGGTCGCCGAACGGCTGCGTCGCGACAGCGCGTTCTTCCGCCGCAACGAGGAGGTGATCCTCGCCGGCATCAATCTGGCGGTCTTCGTCTTCGTGATGACGGGGATCGTCTACGAGACGCAGCACCCGTCCAATCCGCACATCGGAAACTACGCCGACGCGCTCTATTTCACCGTCACGGCCCTGACCACGACCGGATTCGGCGACATCACGCTTCCGGGAACCCTCGGCCGCATGATCTCCGTCATCATCATGATCTTCGGGGTGACGCTGTTCCTCAGGCTCGCACAGGTCATGTTCAGGCCCGCCAAGGTCCGGTTCCCCTGCCCGACCTGCGGGCTTCAGCGGCATGACCGCGATGCGGTCCACTGCAAGGCCTGCGGTACGGTGCTGAACATTCCCGACGAAGGCGCCGACGGCTGAGCCTCAGTCGCGCTCCGCGCGCGGAGCTTTCGGGAACGGGATCACTTCGGCTCCGGAAACCGCGAGCGGATCCTTGCACAGGGCGCGTTCGGCGAAGGCCTTCTCGCGCTCGGCGATCTCGGCGGGCGACGGCAGGCCGAAAAGATCGCCGCAGACGTCCTGCAGATCCTCGAGCGCCTCGAGCATCGCCTTGTCCCGCTCCTCGCCCATCGCGTTTCCTCCTCGGCAGACGTTGCGTCTACGCAGGTCCCGGCCCGGCGGATGAACGGCGACTGAGCCTCGTCGCGGCGCGATGCCATGGTGCACCGCAACCGGATCCGGGCTATCCGTCGGAAACACGGAGTCCCCCATGCGCCTTCTGTTTTCGATTCTCGCCCTCGCCCTGTCCACCGCCGCCGCGTCGGCGGCCGACAAGGTCACCTTCGGCACGAACTGGACCGCACAGCCCGAGCACGGCGGCTTTCATCAGGCCCTCGTCGACGGGACCTATGCCCGTTACGGCCTCGACGTGACCATCGTGCCGGGCGGCCCCCAGACGAACAACCGATTGCTGCTCGCGGCCGGCAGGATCGATTTCTACATGGGCGGCAACATGCTCCAGCCTTTCGAGGCGGTGAGCCGGGGCATTCCCACCGTCGTCGTCGCCGCGATCTTCCAGAAGGATCCGCAGATCCTGATCTCCCATCCCGGCCAAGGACTCGACCGTTTCGAGGACCTGAAGGCCGCTCCGATCTTCGTGTCGAAGCTGACCCTGGCCTCGACCTATCGCTGGCTGGTCCGCGAGCACGGCTTCAGGGAAGAGAATACCCGGCCCTACGCCTTTTCCGCGGCGCCCTTCCTGGCCGACAAGAAGAGCGTGCAACAGGGCTACGTGACCTCCGAGCCCTTCAAGATCGAGCGCGAGGGCGGGTTCCGGCCCAACGTTTTCCTGCTCGCCGATCACGGCTTCGACAGCTATGCGACCCTGATCGAGACCCGTCGCGAGATCGTGGAACAGCGCCCGGACGTCGTGCGGCGCTTCGTCGAGGCCTCGATCGTCGGCTGGTACAACTATCTCTACGGCGACCGAACGGCCGCCGATGCCGACATCCGGCGACTCAATCCCGATCTGTCCCCCGAGGCGATCGCCCATGCAGTCGCGGCGATGAAGCGTTACGGCATCGTGGATTCGGGCGATGCGGAGCGGCTCGGCATCGGCGCGATGACGGAAGACCGGATGAAGAGCTTCTTCGACCGGATGGTCCGGGCGGGCCTCGCCGACGCCTCCACCGATTGGCGCCGCTCCTTCACCGCCGAGTTCGTGAACAAGGGCGTCGGCAAGGACCTGCGGCCGCGATGAGCGGCCGCAGCATCCCGGGTCGCGCAGAGGTGGCGTGAGCGTAGGGGGATTCCGTTCGAGCCCTGCCCCGTCTAAACAGATGCGGCCCGAAACCCCCGATCCGGCGTCACTATGACCGACGGTACTCTCAAGGCGCGGCTGCGGACGACCCCTCGCGACAGGGCCGTCGGGATCGGGCTCATGATCCTCGCCCTCTTCCTGTTCTCGCTCCTCGACGCGACGGCGAAGCTCGGCGGACGTTCGCTTCCCGTCCTTCAGCTCGTCTGGGTGCGTTTCGCCGGAAACGTGCTGCTGGTCGTGCTCTTCGTGAACGGCTGGACGAAGCCGGGGCTCATCGTGCCGAAAAGGCCCGGGCTGCAGGTGTTGCGCTCCACGCTGCTGTTCGGCTCGACCATCACGAATTTCTTCGCCCTGCGCTGGCTGCAGCTCGCCGAGACCACGGCGATCATCTTCTCGACGCCGCTGATCGTGGCGCTACTGGCGGGCCCCGTTCTCGGCGAAGCGCTGGGCATCCGGCGCATCGGCGCGATCTGCGTCGGCTTCATCGGCATGCTGGTGATCACCCGGCCCGGCCTCGGCGCCATGCATCCGGCCGCGTTCCTCTCGGTGGCGGGATGCATCTGCTATGCGAGCTACGTGGTCGTGACGCGGAAGCTCGCATCCTATGACGCGCCCGAAACCACCATGATCTATTCCGGGATCACGGGCACCGTCCTTCTGGCTCCCGTCCTGCCCTTCATCTGGCAGACGCCGCAATCGCCTGCCGAATGGGCGATCATGATCGCGCTGCCGATGCTCGGCGGCATCGGGCACAACTTCGTCGTGCTGGCGCATCAGCGCGCGCCCGCGGGCGTCCTCGCGCCGTTCATGTACACCCAGATCCTCTGGATGATCGGTCTGGGCGTGTTCGTCTTCGGCGACATGCCGGACCGGTGGACGCTCGCCGGCTGCGCCATCATCATCGCTTCGGGCCTCTTCCTGATCGCGCAGGAAAGACGGTCGGTGACGGGCGCCTGATCAGACCGCCACCGAGTGCCGCGCTTCGGACTGCGGCAGATAGGCGTCGAACGCCGCAGCCGCGAGACGCACGAAATCGCGCGCTTCGGGAAGCATCCTCACCACGCGGCCGTCCATGACGACGACGCCGCGCGCGACGAGATCGGAGAGGGCCGGGAAAGCGCCGTCGAGCACGTCGGGGCGCCCGAAGCAGTCTTCGGCCTCGGCACCGAAATCGACTTCGAAATCGCACATCAACCGTTCGATCACGCGCGAGCGCAGATGGTCGTCGGCGGACATCGGAATGCCGCGGACGATAGGCAGCCGCCCCGCTTCGACGGCCCGCGACCAGCCGGCCGTATCGGTCGCGTTCTGCACGAAACCCCGGCCGAGAAAGCCGATCGCCGATGCCCCGAAGCCGAGAAGCGCATCGGCCGCGTCGGTCGTGTAGCCTTGGAAATTCCGGCGGAGCATGCCCGTGCGCGCGGCCACCGCGAGCGGATCGTCGGGCCGCGCCATATGGTCGAGCCCGATCGCCTCGTAGCCCTCGCTTTCCAGCACGCCGCGCGAGACCGCGGCCTGCTGCATGCGTTCGGCGGCGCCGGGCAGGGCCTCGGTCGAGATCAGTTTCTGGTTCGCCTTGAACCACGGCACATGGGCATAGCCGAACACCGCGAGGCGCGAGGGCGCGAGAGAGGCGGCCACGCGGGCCGTATGCTCGACGTCCTTCAGGCTCTGATGAGGCAGGCCGTACATGAGGTCGAAATTGATCGCGCCGATCCCGACCCTGCGCACGGCCTCGGTCGCCTTCACGACGACGTCGAAGGGCTGAACGCGGCCGATCGCTTCCTGAACATGGGGGTTGAGGTCCTGCACGCCGAAGGAGACGCGACCGACGCCGATCTCCGCGAGCGCCTCCGCGAGCCGGTCGTCCACGAGGCGCGGGTCGAGTTCGATCGCATGTTCGGCATCGGACGCGATCTCGAAACGGCTCGCCAGCTCGGCGCCCAGCTTCCGCAGAAGCTCCGGCCCGAGAATGCTCGGCGTTCCGCCGCCCCAATGGATGTGGCGGACGCGTCGGGCGGGCGTGGCCGCCGCGACCAGTTCGATTTCGCGGGAGAGGAGGTCGGCATAGGCGATGACGGGCTCGTCCTTCCGCGTCGCCTTCGTATTGCAGCCGCAATAATGGCAGATCACCCGGCAATAGGGGACGTGCAGATAGAGCGAGAGCGACGCATCCCTGTCGAGCCCGCCGAGCCAGCGTCGGGCGACGGCCTCGTCGACCGGCGGGGTGAATTGCGGGGCGGTGGGATAGCTCGTGTAACGGGGCACGGCCCGTTCGGCGAGCACGAGAGCGGGGGACGCCTGTGTCATGCTCGAAGTGAAGCACCGGCGGCGCGGGCCCTCTTTGATCCCGGTCAAGGTCGCGTCCCTTTCGCCCCGCCGTTGACGTGCCGCCCTTCCGGGTCCAATCGTGACCTTCCGAACCGGAGCATCCCCTTGTCTTCTGCCGACACCGCCCTTCTCGCCGTTCTGCGCCGCGCGCCCGTCATTCCCGTCCTCACGGTCGAGGGCCCGGACGATGCGGTCCCGCTCGCGCATGCGCTCGTCGCGGGCGGTTTGCCGGTGCTCGAAGTGACGCTGCGGACCGAAGGCGCGCTTCGGGCGATCGAGGCCATGGCGCGCGAGGTCCCCGGCGCGGTGCTCGGCGCGGGCACGGTGCTGACGGCCTCGCAGGCGACCGAGGCGAAGGATGCGGGCGCGACCTTCCTCGTGAGCCCCGGCTCGACGCCCGCTCTGTCGCGCGCCGCCGCCGATCTCGGCGTTCCGTTCCTCCCCGGGGTCGCGACTGCGAGCGAGGCGATGCTGATGGCCGAGCACGGCCACCGCATCCTGAAATTCTTTCCCGCCGAACCCGCAGGCGGCACGTCCTATCTGAAGTCCCTCTCCGCGCCCCTGCCCGATCTCCTCTTCTGCCCGACGGGCGGGATCGATGCCGCGAAGGCCCGGCTCTATCTCGCGCTCAAGAACGTCGTCTGCGTGGGCGGCTCATGGGTCACGCCTGCGGACGCCTTGAAGGCGCGCGATTTCGAAACCGTGACGCGTCTCGCCAGCGAGGCCGCGCAGCTCCGCGGCTGAGATGGCGGGGCCCGGACGCGGCGGGATAGACTGGAGCTTCCGGATCGTCGCGGTCCTGTCGATCGGCGGGGCCGCGACCGTCTTCATCCGCGAAGGATCGCACGTCTTTTTCGAAGTCCTCTTCGAGGACACGCTGCTCTTCCTCGAAATCGTTCCGAAGGTTCTGGCCGGCACGCTGATCGGCGCCCTGATCCGCCTCCTCGTCTCGAAGGAAACGATCGCGGCCACGCTGGGGGCGGGCTCCGGCCTGCGGGGACTGGGGATCGCGACCCTCGCAGGCATTCTCATCCCCGCCGGCCCCTTCACGGTGTTTCCCTTGAGCGCGGCATTGCTGGTGGCGGGCGCCGACGCCGGAGCCGCCGCCGCCTTCGTCTCCGCGTGGCTGCTCTTGGGGCTGAATCGCGCGATCGTCTGGGAAGTCCCCTTTTTCGGCCTCGATTTCGTCGGCCTGCGGATGCTCGTTTCGGCCCCCATGCCGATCCTTCTGGGCTTCGCCGCCCGCGCGGCGTTCGGCCGGCTCGTCGCAGAGCACTCGGCAGAGGGCCGCGCCGAATGATCCTTGCCCTTACCGCATCGCTTTACGTGATCGTCGCCGTCCTGCTCGTCGTGGCCGCACGGCGCCGCGACGGTACGGCGCGACGCGCTCTGGACTTCACCAAGACCGATTTCCTGCATCTTTTGCCGCGCCTCGTACTCGGCGTCATCGGCGCGGGCTTTCTCGCCCGTCTGCTTCCGCAGGACGCGGTTCTGGCGTTGATCGGCCCGGACTCCGGCTTTCGCGGCCTGCTGACGGCCTCGCTCGCGGGCGCATTGACGCCCGGCGGGCCCGTAGTCGGCTTCGCGCTGGGCTCGGCCGCGCTCAAAAGCGGCGCGGGCCTGCCTCAGGTCATGGCCTTCGTGACGGCGTGGTCGCTCTTCGCGCTCAACCGGATGCTCATGTGGGAGCTGCCGTTGACCCCCGCTTGGTTCGTGCGGCTCCGGATCATCGTCTCGCTGCCGGTCCCGCTTCTGGTGGCGGGCGCCGTCATGCTGCTCCGCTAGGCCCGCGTCAGCGGCCGAAGCTCGTCAGCAGGGTGTCGGGCGCGCTGGTATTGTGTCGAGACGGCGCCGAACGGCCGAGCCAAAGCTCCGTCGCCTTGCCGCCCTTGAACGCCATGACGGGCGCGAGCGACCAGCCTTTCGCACCCGGCGCCTTCCAGGCGACCTGCGCGGAATCGGCGTTCGCATCCGTGATGTACATCGAGCGCAGCGTGGCGAAGGGCAGGTTCGTGGGCAGCCGGCCGGACAGCGCGACATCGACGCCCACCGCCTTCTCGCTCGGCTCGCCGACGGTCAGCGTGCCCTCGCCGCCCCGCGCGAAGCGCATGCGGAAGACGCGTGCGGCGGGCTCGTAGACCACGTCCGTGAAGGCGACGAAGGGGCGCTCCTTCTCCTCTACCGGGCCGACGAGGAAGGACGTGCCGTAGGCGACCTCGGGGAGGCGCTCCGGCGGCAGCGGCCGCAGGCGCCAATAGCCGTCCGACGGATAGAGCACGAGGAACTCATAGCTGCCGCCGGGCCGCTTCAGATGCAGCTGCACCAGTTCGAGATGATTTTCGGCCCTATTTCCGGACCGTACCGTCACCTCGGACTTCCGCCAGAACCCGCCGGTCTTCTTCCAGCCGACGAGGATGAAGCGGTCGTCCTCGTGCAGGACGACGCGGTTCACTTCGGCGCCCGGATCCGGCGGCGCATCCTTGATGGTGCAGTCCGTAAAGTCCGGATCCTTCGAGTCGACCACGATCGAGCCGATTACGGCGGGCGCACGCGCTTCGACGCGGAAGCGCCGAACGGCCGGGTTGGCGAAGCTCAGATGGACGTTGTCGTCCTCCGCGCAGAAGGTCGGCACCGACTTGTTGCGCACGTCGACCGCGAGCGGCTTCGGCGCGGGCTTGGCCGTTTCGGCACGGACCGGGGCGACGAACCCGACCGCGAGCGCGGCCGAGAGAAGGACGACGGGGAGGTTCAAAGAGGGGCTCCGGGTTCGAGCCGTCATTGCGAGCGAAGCGAAGCAATCCAGCCGATGCCCGAAGGCTCGCGCCTCATGCCCGGCATGGATTGCCGCGTCGCTTCGCTCCTCGCAATGACGGAGGAGGACTAGGCCGCCTTGCGGGTCGCGAGGAACTCGCCCATGCGCTCGAGCGCGCGCAGGATGTTCTCGGCCGAATTCGCGTAGGACAGGCGGATATAGCCTTCGCCGTAGACGCCGAAATCCGGCCCGCCGATCGTCGCGACGCCGGTTTCTTCGAGCAGCGCCGAGGCGAGCGGCTTGGCCTTCCAGCCGGTCTTCGAGATGTTCGGGAAGGCGTAGAAAGCGCCCTTCGGCGTCGCCGCCGATACGCCGGGCAGCTTGTTGAGGCCGTCCACGACGATCTTCCGCCGGCGGTCGAACTCCGCGACCATCGCATGCACCGCGTCCTGCGGGCCGGTCAGCGCGGCGAGACCCGCGAACTGGGCGGACGCGTTGACGCAGGAATAGGAGTTCACCGCGAGCTTGCGGGCCGCCTCGTAAAGCGGCTTCGGCCACACCGAATAGCCCATGCGCCAGCCGGTCATGGCATAGGTCTTCGACCAGCCGTCGAGCAGGATCAGCCGGTCGCGGATCTCCGGATAGGCGAGCAGAGTCCGGTGCTCGAGACCGTCATAGGTCATCTGGCCGTAGATCTCGTCCGACATGATCGCCACGTCGGGATGCGCGGCGAGGCCCGCGACGAGCTTGTCGATCTCTTCCTTCGGCGTCACGCCGCCCGTCGGATTGGCCGGCGAATTGACGATCAGCAGCCGCGTCTTCGGCGTGATCAGGGCCAGCGTCTCCTCGGCCGAGAAGGCGAAGCCGTTCTCCTCGCGGATCGGCACGGGCACGGCCTTGGCGCCGGTGAACTCGATCATCGAGCGATAGATCGGGAAGCCGGGGTCCGGATACATGATCTCGGCGCCCGGTTCGCCGAACATCAGGATCGCCATGAACATCGTGACCTTGCCGCCGGGCACGATCAACACGAGTTCGGGCGACACATCGACGCCGAAGCGCTTGTGCAGATCCGCCGAGACCGCTTCGCGCAGGGGCAGGATGCCGGTCGCCGGCGTGTAGCCGTGATGGCCGTCGCGCAGCGCCTTGATCGCCGCCTCGACGATGTGCTCGGGCGTAGCGAAATCGGGCTGGCCGATGCCGAGATTGATGATGTCCTTGCCCTGGCGCTGAAGCTCGGTGGCCCGGGCCAGCACGGCAAAGGCGTTCTCCTCGCCGATACGGCCGAACGAGTCGACGACGTGCAGCATGACGGATCGCTCCCTGTCCATCGGACCTCGAAGGGTCCGTTGGCCGAACGTTGAACAGGATCGGAGGCGCGAGCGCAACCGGTCCCGCACGCCGCGGAATGCTCGACCTGCGATTTACGCCGTTGATTTCCTCCCGTGCTTCGGGTGATGCTCGGAGCCGAGAAAAAAATGCCGGAAAAATCCGGGTTCAAACGTTTTAGGGAGCGCGTCATGGCGGGTGGAGCGAACAACGGCGGTCAAAAGCGCCGCGAGCTGCGGTCGAAGCTCTGGTTCGACAATCCCGAGAACCCGGGCATGACGGCGCTCTATCTGGAGCGCTACCTCAATTTCGGCCTGACCCGCGAAGAGCTTCAGTCCGGCAAGCCCATCATCGGCATAGCGCAGACGGGCTCGGATCTCTCGCCCTGCAACCGCCACCATCTCGAACTGGCCAAGCGCGTCCGCGAAGGCATCACGGCCGCCGGCGGCGTCGCCTTCGAATTCCCGGTGCATCCGATTCAGGAGACCGGCAAGCGCCCCACCGCGGCGCTCGACCGGAACCTCGCCTATCTCGGTCTCGTCGAGGTGCTCTACGGCTACCCGCTCGACGGCGTGGTGCTGACGACCGGTTGCGACAAGACGACGCCGGCCTGCATCATGGCCGCCGCCACCGTGAACATCCCGGCGATCGTCCTTTCCGGCGGCCCGATGCTGAACGGCTGGTGGGAAGGCGAGCGCACGGGTTCTGGCACCGTCGTGTGGAAGTCGCGCGAGCGTCTCGCCGCCGGCGAGATCGACTATGACGAGTTCATCGACATCGTCGCCTCTTCCGCCCCGTCCGTGGGCCACTGCAACACGATGGGCACGGCCTCGACGATGAACTCCATCGCCGAAGCGCTCGGCATGTCGCTGCCGGGCTGCGCGGCGATTCCCGCGCCCTATCGCGAGCGCGGCCAGATCTCCTACGCCACCGGCAAGCGCATCGTGGACATGGTCTGGGAAGACCTGAAGCCCTCCGACATCCTGACCCGCGAAGCCTTCGAGAACGCGATCGTCGTCAATTCCGCGATCGGCGGATCGACCAACGCGCCGATCCACGTCAACGCCATCGCCAAGCATATCGGCGTCGAACTCACGGTCGACGACTGGGAGCGCGTCGGCCACAAGGTGCCGCTGCTCGTCAATCTGCAGCCCGCGGGCAAGTATCTCGGCGAGGAGTATCACCGCGCGGGCGGCGTCCCCGCCGTCGTCGCGGAACTCATGAAGCACGGGCTCATCCGCGAGAACGCGCTCACCGTGAACGGCAGGACGATGGGCGAGAACTGCCGCGGCGCCCGCATCATCGACCACGACGTGATCTTCCCCTTCGAAAAGCCGATGAAGAAGGACGCGGGCTTCGTGGTGCTGAAGGGCAATCTCTTCGACAACGCGATCATGAAGACGAGCGTGATCTCGGAGGAATTCCGGAACCGCTATCTTTCGAACCCCAAGGATCCCGAGGCTTTCGAAGGCCGGGCGATCGTGTTCGACGGGCCGGAGGACTACCATCACAGGATCGACGATCCGGCGCTCGCGATCGACGAGAACTGCATGCTCTTCATCCGCGGCACGGGGCCGATCGGCTATCCCGGCGGCGCGGAAGTCGTGAACATGCAGCCGCCCGCGGCCCTCATCAAAAAGGGCGTCACCGCCCTGCCCTGCATCGGCGACGGTCGCCAGTCGGGCACTTCGGGCTCGCCCTCGATCCTCAACGCATCCCCGGAAGCGGCGGCCAACGGCGGCCTCGCGCTCTTGAAGACCGGCGACCGCGTGCGCATCGATCTGGGCAAGGGCACCGCGAACATCCTGATCTCGGATGCGGAACTCGCCGAGCGTCGCGCGGCGCTGATGGGCCAGGGCGGCTACAAATATCCGGCCAGCCAGACGCCGTGGCAGGAAATCCAGCGCTCGATGGTCGACCAGTTCGACAACGGCATGGTGCTGAAGCCCGCCGTGAAGTACCAGCGCGTCGCCCAGACGCACGGGGTGCCCCGCGACAATCACTGACGCCGGCGGCGGGCGCCCCGCGCGCCCGCCCGCACCGCCGGACAGCGCCATGCTTCACACGCCCTTCGCCGCCCCGCCCGCCCGCGTCACCCGCGAGGGCCGCCTCGTGCGCATCGAGCCGCTCGAGGCCGAGCGGCACGCCGAGGACCTTTGGGGTGCGCTCGACGGGCATGAGCGCGTCTGGGACTATCTGCCCTATGGCCCCTTCCGCGATTTCGAAGCCTTCGAGGAATGGCTCGAAGGGCGCGAGAAGCTCGCCGATCCGCTCTCCTTCGCCGTCGTCGACCAGTCGAACGGGCGCGCGCGGGGCATTCTGACCCTGATGGAGATCCGGCCCGCGGCCGGCGTCATCGAGCTCGGCAACATCGTCTTCGCGCCGGTGATGCAGCGCACGCCGCTCGCGACGGAGGCGGTGTTCCTCGTCGCGGAATACGCCTTCGACGAGCTGGGCTATCGGCGTCTCGAATGGAAGTGCAACGCGGTGAACGAGCCTTCGAAGCGCGCCGCGCAGCGCTTCGGATTCACGCCGGAGGGCGTGTTCCGCAAGCACATGATCGTCAAGGGCCGGAACCGGGACACGGCCTGGTTCTCGATGCTGGACGAGGAATGGCCGGCGCGGCGCGCGGCCTTCCGCGACTGGCTGTCGCCCGACAATTTCGACGCGGAAGGCCGGCAGATCCGGCAGCTGCGGGAGTTCACGGCCGGCTAGGCCTTCGGAAAAAGCCCGGTCGAACGGGCGCATGAAGAACCGAAAGGGAGAGAGACGTGGCGAAACGACTTCAGGGCAAGGTGGCGCTCGTCACCGCCGCCGGCCAAGGCATCGGGCGGGCGATCGCGGAAGCCTTCGTGGCCGAAGGCGCGACGGTGTGGGCGACCGACGTGGACGTCGCGAAGCTCGACGGGCTCGCCCGGGCCAAGCGCCGCAAGCTGGACGTGACGTCGGACAAGGCCGTGAAGGCCTTCGCCGAAAAGGTCGGCGCGATCGACATTCTGGTGAACGCGGCGGGCTGGGTGCATCACGGCTCCGCGCTCGACACCGACATGGCGGCCTGGAACCGCTCCTTCGATCTCAACGTCACCTCGATGCACCGTACGATCCAGGCCTTCCTGCCGGGCATGCTGGCCAAGGGCAAGGGCGCGATCGTCAACATCGCCTCGGGCGCCGGTTCCGTACGCGGCATTCCGAACCGCTACGCTTACGGCACGACCAAGGCGGCGGTGATCGGTCTCACGAAGTCGGTCGCGGCGGACTTCATCCGCAAGGGCATCCGCGCCAATGCGATCTGCCCCGGCACCATCGAAAGCCCGTCGCTCGATCAGCGCATCGAGACGCTCGCCAAGGACACGGGCAAGCCGCTCGCGGAAGTGCGGCAGGCCTTCATCGACCGCCAGCCCATCGGCCGGCTCGGCACGCCGCAGGAGATCGCGGCGATGGCCGTCTATCTCGCCGCCGATGAGGCGTCCTATACGACGGGGCAGATCTTCCTCGTCGACGGCGGCTTCGCGCTCTGAGGAGAAGACCATGCACGTTCTCGTCATCGGTGCGGCCGGCATGGCCGGACGCAAGCTCGTCGAACGGCTCGCCAAGGACGGCAAGCTGGACGGCAAGACCATCACCAAGGCCACGCTTCACGACGTGATCGAGCCCGTCGCTCCGACGGGCGCCGCCTTCGCGTCCAAGACGCTCGCCTCCGACTTCTCCCTGCCGGGCGAGGCGGAGAAACTCGTCGCCGACAAGCCGGACGTCATCTTCCACCTCGCCGCGATCGTTTCGGGCGAGGCGGAGCGCGAATTCGACAAGGGCTACCGGATCAATCTCGACGGAACGCGCTTCCTGTTCGAGGCCGTCCGCGCCCTCAACATGAAGTCGGACGGGGCCTACAAGCCGCGCATCGTCTTCACCTCGTCGATCGCGGTGTTCGGCGCGCCCTTCCCCGAAGCGATCCACGACGAATTCTTCACGACGCCGCTGACGAGCTACGGCACCCAGAAGGCGATCGGCGAACTGCTGCTGGCGGACTACACCCGCAAGGGCTTCTTCGACGGCGTGGGCATCCGCTTCCCGACCATCTGCGTGCGCCCCGGCAAGCCCAACGCCGCCGCCTCGGGCTTCTTCTCCAACATCATCCGCGAGCCGCTCGCCGGGCACGAAGCGGTGCTGCCCGTCTCCGAGGACGTGCGCCATTGGCACGCTTCGCCGCGGGCTGCGGTGGAGTTCATGCTCCATGCCGCGACGATCGACGGAGAGAAGCTCGGCGCCCGCCGCAACCTGACCATGCCCGGCCTGTCCTGCACGGTCGGCGAGCAGATCGAGGCGCTCCGCCGCGTCGCGGGAGAAAAGGTCGTGGCCCGCATCAAGAAGGTGCCGGACGAGGCGATCATCAGGATCGTCGCGGGTTGGCCGCGGAATTTCGACGCGCGCCGCGCCGAATCCCTCGGCTTCAAGGCGGAGAAGACCTTCGAAGAGATCATCCGCGTCCATATCGAGGACGAACTCGGCGGCAAGATCGCCTGAGGCTCGGGGCACGATGAAAGAGAACGGGCGGCCCTGAGGCCGCCCGTTCTCTTTTCAGTTCAGCTTCGCCTTCGGCACCTTCGGGTCGCGTGCGGCGGAATGCTCGCCGATCAGGAGACCGAGCGGACCGGCATCGACCGGAACCGCATCGCCGTCCTTCACCGCGCCGGAAAGGATCAGCTCCGCCATCGGGTCCTGAACGTTCTTCTGGATCACGCGCTTCAACGGCCGCGCGCCGTAGGCGGCGTCGTAGCCGTGCTCGGCCAGCCATTCCCGGGCGGCCTCGGTCAGCGTCACCGTGATCTTGCGCTCGTCGAGCAGCTTCTGCAGCCGGGCGAACTGGATATCGACGATGGCGCCCATCTGCGCGCGCTGGAGCCTATGGAACAGGATGATCTCGTCCACGCGGTTGAGGAATTCCGGTCGGAAATGCGATTTCACGACCGCCATCACCTCGTCGCGCACGGCGTCGGAGTCCTCGCCCTCGGGCTGGTTCACCAGATATTCGGCCCCGAGATTCGAGGTCATGATGATCAGCGTGTTGCGGAAATCGACCGTGCGTCCCTGCCCGTCCGTCAGCCGCCCGTCATCGAGGACCTGAAGGAGGACGTTGAACACGTCCGGATGCGCCTTCTCCACCTCGTCGAACAGCACGACCTGATAGGGCCGCCGCCGCACCGCCTCGGTGAGCGCGCCGCCCTCCTCGTAGCCGACATAGCCGGGAGGGGCGCCGATCAGCCGGGCGACCGCGTGCTTCTCCATGTATTCGGACATGTCGATGCGCACGAGCGCCGTATCGTCGTCGAAGAGGAAGGCGGCGAGCGCCTTGGTGAGCTCCGTCTTGCCGACGCCCGTCGGCCCGAGGAACATGAAGGAGCCTATCGGCCGGTTGGGGTCCTGCAGCCCCGCCCGCGCGCGGCGGACCGCGGTGGACACCGCCGCGACCGCCTCGGCCTGTCCCACGACGCGCTTGGCGATCTGCTCCTCCATGCGGAGGAGCTTTTCCTTCTCGCCTTCCAGCATCTTGTCGACGGGCACGCCCGTCCAGCGCGACACGACCTGCGCCACGTCGTTCGGCGTCACCGCCTCGTCGACGAGCCCCGCCTTGTCGCCGTCCTGCGTCTCGGCCGCGGCCAGCCGCTTTTCGAGATCCGGAATCATGCCGTAGGCGAGTTCGCCGGCCTTCTGGTATTCGCCCCGGCGCTGCGCGATCGCGAGATCGTTGCGTGCCTGTTCGAGCTGTTCCTTGAGCTTCTGCGCCTCGTTGAGCTTCTCCTTCTCCGCCTGCCAGCGGGAGGTGAGCGTCGAAGACTTTTCCTCGAGGTCTGAGAGTTCCTTCTCCAGCCGGCCGAGACGATCCTTCGAACCCGGATCCGTCTCCTTCTTCAGCGCTTCCTGCTCGATGCGCAGCTGCACGATGCGGCGGTCGAGTTCGTCGAGCTCCTCGGGCTTGGAGTCCACCTGCATGCGCAGGCGCGAGGCGGCTTCGTCCACGAGGTCGATCGCCTTGTCGGGGAGGAAGCGGTCGGTGATGTAGCGGTTCGAAAGCGTCGCGGCGGCCACGATCGCGCCGTCCGTGATGCGGACGCCGTGATGCAGCTCGTATTTCTCCTTGAGCCCGCGCAGGATCGAGATCGTGTCCTCGACGGTCGGCTCCGAGACGAAGACGGGCTGGAAGCGCCGGGCGAGCGCCGCGTCCTTCTCGACATGCTTGCGATACTCGTCGAGCGTCGTGGCGCCGATGCAGTGCAGTTCTCCGCGGGCGAGCGCGGGCTTCAGGAGGTTGGAGGCGTCCATCGCCCCGTCCGCCTTCCCGGCCCCGACCAGCGTATGCATCTCGTCGATGAAGAGGATGATGCCGCCTTCGGCCGCCGTCACTTCCGACAGCACCGCCTTCAGACGCTCCTCGAATTCGCCGCGATATTTGGCGCCCGCGATCAGCGAGCCCATGTCGAGCGAGAGCAGGGCCTTGTCCTTGAGGCTTTCGGGAACGTCGCCGTTGACGATGCGCAGCGCGAGGCCTTCCGCGATCGCGGTCTTGCCGACGCCCGGCTCGCCGATCAGCACCGGATTGTTCTTCGTCCGGCGCGAGAGCACCTGAATGGCGCGGCGGATCTCCTCGTCGCGGCCGATCACCGGATCGAGCTTGCCCTCGCGGGCCGCCGCGGTGAGGTCGCGCGCATATTTCTTGAGCGCGTCATAGGCGTTCTCGGCCGAGGCGTTGTCCGCCGTCCGCCCCTTGCGGATCTCGTTGATCGCGGAATTCAGCGCCTGCGGGGTCACGCCCGCCTTGGCCAGCGCCTTGCCGGCCTCCGTATCCTTCTCCATCGCGATCGCCAGCAGCAGGCGCTCGGCGGTCACGAAACTGTCGCCCGCCTTCTGCGCGATCTTCTCGGCCCCGTCGAAAAGACGGATCAGGTCGCGCGTCGGCTGCGGCTGGGCCGCGGCTCCCGACACTTTCGGCTGCTTGGCGAGAAGCTCCTCGACATTGCGCAGCGCCGCCTTGGCGTCGCCGCCGGCGCGCGAGATGAGGCCCGCGGCCAGTCCCTCGCCGTCGTCGAGCAGAACCTTGAGGACATGTTCGATGCCGAGCTGCGGGTGCCCCTCGCGCATGGCCAGCATCTGCGCCGACTGGACGAAGCCCTTGGCCCGGTCGGTATATTTTTCGAAATCCATCCCGATCTCCTTTCGGCCGTGCGTCCCGCCCCGTATCGGGCCCGGTCCGCACCCCTAACGATCCGGAAGGCCCCTTCGCGCGGCGACCTTCCGTCGGTTAGATAGGCAGGGGATTCGGAAGTCGGAAGGGGGCGACGATGCGGGAAACGGTGACGATCGAGTCGATCAGGCGCTACCCCGTCAAAGGGCTGTCACCCGAAAGGCTGGCCTCGGCCGTGCTGACGCCGGGCGACACGATCCCGGGAGATCGCCGATACGCCGTCGAGAACGGCCCGTCCGGCTTCGACACGGCGGCACCCGTGCACATCAAGAAGATCCACTTCCTGATGCTGATGCGCAACGAGCGGCTCGCGACGCTGCGCACCCGCTTCGACGACGCGACGACGGTCCTGACCATCGAGACCGGCACGGAGACCGTGAGCGGGGATCTTTCGACCCCCGAGGGCCGGACGGCCGTGGAGGCCTTTTTCGGACGGTTCATGCCCGCCGAACTGCGCGGCGCGCCCCGCGTTCTCGAATGCCCCGGCTTCAGCTTCTCGGACACGCCCCGCCGGGTCTTGTCCATCCTCAATCTCGCCGCCGTCGCCGCACTCGAAGAGCGCATCGGACGGCCCGTCGATCCGCTGCGCTTCCGGGCCAATCTCCATGTCACGGGCCTGCCCGCATGGCGCGAGTTCGACCTGGTCGGCAAGGACCTCGTGACGGAAGACGGCGTCCGACTGCGCGTCGTGAAGCGGATCGTCCGCTGTGCCGCGACCGATGTCGACCCGGCCACCGGCATCCGCGACATGCAGATCCCGCGAGCGCTCGACGAGGCCCACGGCCATTCCGATTGCGGCATCTATGCCGACGTGGTCGAGGGCGGGACGATCACGCCGGGCACGACGCTCACGGTCGCCTGAGGACCTAGGCCTCGTTCGTCGAAACGGGCGCGGCGGCATCCCGAAGCACGGGCGCGTCACGGGGTATGGAGACGCCGCCGGGCCATCGGATCGCCACCAGCCGTTCCTTGGCGAAGCGCGCCGTGCCGACGCTGTCGCTCTGGTTGCCGCCGAGCACGAGGAGATCGCCGCGCGGCCCCTCTCCGACCACGAAGCCGACATGCCCGCCGCCCGCACGGCCGAACACGGCGACGGCTCCGCGCGCGGGTCGATCGAGCGGCCGGCCCCACTCCGCCCATGCGAGGGCCGAGAGCGGGTTCTTCGGCAAGGGCAATCCCGCCTTGCGGATGCAGTGGGCCGCGAACAATCCGCACCAGGGGATGTGATCGCCGACATAGGCGGCCCGGATCCAAGGCGCCTGATCGGCCGCCCATGCCATGATTTCCGCGGTCGAACTTGGACCCGGCGTTTCATGAACGCCCCGGAGACGCTCTGCTTCGCGAAGCCAAGCGGGCCCCTCCGTGGCGATCCCGTCCGCGGGCGTCGCGCCGACCCGCCATCGGCGGAACAGCGCGACGACGAAATCGAGGGCCGTCACGAACGCTGCCCCGTCATGCGCTCGAGCAGGGCGTTCTTCGCCGCCGACCCGGCCGAGGAGCCGAAATAGTAGTTGAGCACGGCGGTCCACCCCGTCGCGAGCGCGCCCAGCATCACGAGCACCGCCTCCCCGCCCTGCGGCCGGAGGCCGAAGCGAAGCACCAGCGCCAAGGTCCCGAAAAATCCGATCGTGACCACGGCGGCGAGGATGACCGGGGCTCGATCCTTCAGTTCCGTCTCGCGACGCCGCGCATCGGCACGGTCGCGCGACGCGATCCGTTCGAGATCGATATCGAGCGCCTTCAGGCGGGCCCGGAACTCCGTTTCCGCCGTCTTGAGCGCGGCGAGATCCGTGGGCGTCGCACCGGCCAGACGGGCCTGCACGTCGTCGGAGGCGGCATCCTCTCGGCCCGTGAGGGCGAGGGCGATCGCTCGGACGGCGAGGCCTGCGAGCGGTCCGCCCAAAGCGCCGGCGATGGTCGGGGCTACCGTCGCGATCAGGTCGTTGAACTCGGAAGAATTCATTCGAGGCTCCGTTCGAAATGGGAAAAAGGAACGCAAAACGAAAAAGGAGGGCACGAGGCCCTCCTTTCGGATCTTCAGAGAATGATCGGCGGGATCACTCGCCCGCGTCGTCGGCTCCGGCGGGCGCATCCGCCTCCGCGGTCTTCCGCGGGCGGCCGCGACGGCGGCGTTCCTTCACCGGGAAGCCCTCGCCCTCCGCCGTGACGGCGGGTGCCGTCTCCGCCGCGGAGTCCTCGGGACCTTCCGAAACGGGCGTGCGGACCGGCGCGGTGATGAAGGCGGGCAGACCGGGCTGCTCGGCGCCTTCGGCGATCGGCGCGCGCTCCGGGCGCGGCCCGCGACGCTCGAAGCGGTTGAACCGCCCTTCGCGCGGAGCACGCTCTTCGCCCTCGCCGCGCGGCTGGAATTCGCGCTGTTCACGCGGCTGGACGTCGCCGCCCTCGCGCGGGGGGCGCGGCTCGCGGCCTTCGCGCGGCTGGAATTCGCGATTGCGGCCTTGGAAGTCGCGGTCGCGATTGCGCGGCTGGAAATCGCGGCCCTCCCGCTGCGGGAAGGCGCGGGCCGGTACGTCGGGCTGATCCTCGTCGCCGGTGACGACCGCGGGGAAGCGGACTTCCGGCTGCGGCGCGTCGCCCGAGAAGACCGTCTCGTCCTCGTCCTCGTCGGAATCCTGACCGGCGATTTCGTACGGACGGAAATTCGGGTTCGTCAGCCGCATCTGCTCGTTCGCCGCGGCGATGATGCGCAGATAATGTTCGGCGTGCTGGAAATAGTTCTCGGCGTTGACGTAGTCGCCGGAAGCCTGCGCATCACGACCGAGCTGGAGATACTTCTCCGCGATGTGATGCGCGGTGCCGCGGATCTTAACGTCGGGTCCGTTCGACTCGTAGCTGCGCGTCAGCGGGTTCGGTCCTTTGCCGCCACCACCGCCGCCGCCGCCACCGCCGCGGTTTCTGCCCCGCATGCGCTTGTTCTGATGATTGGGTCTCATCGAACGTCCTTGTCCGTCACGTTCAGGTCGAGTGAGAGAACCGCCGTGATCCGGCCGGCGGTCCGGTTTCATCTTCGCGCGAAGCCCTTCGGTCGATCCTTCGCTTCGGCGATCGGGGCATGAGCCGCATCGCCACGGACCTCGCATTCGGTCCTTATGGTCTGAATGGTTCGAGCAACCGCTTGATCGCCTTCGCAGAACCGGAAGAAACGGTGCTTCGGAGATCCGGCTTCATCGAAACGGGCCGGTTCATCGACGAGCGCCTTGCTCTTGCGAGACCGCGCGATCCACGATTCCGTTCATGATCACAATAAGCGGTCGCAGCGTCGAAACCAAGCGTTATTGCGCGCATGAACAGCGAATTCAGCGCTTAGGTTTCAGCACCAGCGCGCGCGGCCGGGCGCCGAAATCGGCGTAAGGCCCGTCGACCGCGAAACCCGCCTCGGTCGCAAGCGCCGTCACGCTGTCCGCCTGATCGGAGCCGATCTCGAGCGCCGCGACGCCGCCCGGCGCCAATACGCTCGGCAGCAGCGCGATGATGCGGCGATAGGCGTCGAGCCCGTCCGCACCGCCCGAGAGCGCGAGCCGCGGATCATGCACGCGCACCTCGGGTTCGAGCCCTTCCAGGACCGAATCGACGATGTAGGGCGGATTGGAGACGACGAGATCGAACGTGCCTTCCACCTCGGCCGTCCAGTCCGAGAGGCGGAATTCGGCGCGCGCGTCCACCCCGTTGAGCCGCGCATTGGAGCGCGCGGTTTCGACCGCTCCGGGCGAAAGGTCGATCCCGATCCCGCTCGCCCCCGGCATTTCGTGCAGAAGCGCGATCAGCAGACAGCCCGATCCGGTACCGAGATCGAGAACGCGCACGCCCTCGTTCTCGTGGCGTCGTGCGCCGAGCGCGATCAGCGCGGCCGCCACGACGGTCTCGCTGTCGGGCCGGGGCACCAGCGTGTCGGGCGAGAGCTTGAAGGGAAGGCTCCAGAATTCCCATTCCCCGAGGATCCGCGCCACCGGCTCCCGCGCGACGCGACGCGCCGCATGCGCGTTCAGCTTCTCCGCCGCCTCGGCGCCGATGCTCTCGCGCGGCGCGCGGATCAGGTCGGGATGGTCGATGCCCACGGCATCGAGCGTCAGCAGGCGCGCATCGCGCTGCGCGGTTTCGATGCCGACGGAGCGGAAGGCTTCGCCGAGACGCTTCAGTGCTTCGAGCCGGGTCGTCTCGGGGGACAGGGGCAGATGTCGGGTCATGCATCGACCTCCTCGGCCAGGAGCGCCGCTTGATGCTCGGTCACGAGGGCGTCGATCAGTTCGTCGAGCGCGGTGCCTTCGAGAACCTGCGGCAGCTTGTAGAGCGTGAGATTGATCCGGTGGTCGGTGATCCGGCCCTGCGGAAAATTGTAGGTCCGGATCCGTTCGGAGCGGTCGCCGGACCCGACCTGAGCGCGCCGGTCCGCAGCACGCGCGGCCGCGAGCTTCTGCCGTTCGAGATCGAAGATCCGCGTGCGCAGCAGGTCCATCGCCTTCGCCTTGTTGCGATGCTGCGAACGCTCTTCCTGCATCATCACGACGACCCCGGTGGGCACGTGGGTGATGCGGATGGCGCTTTCGGTCTTGTTCACGTGCTGGCCGCCGGCGCCGCCGGCACGCATCGTCTCGATCACCAGGTCCTTGTCGTCGACCGCCACGTCGACCTCTTCGGCGAGCGGAAGCACGGCGACGGTCGCGGCCGAGGTGTGGATCCGTCCGGCGGTCTCGGTTTCGGGAACGCGCTGGACGCGGTGGACGCCGCTTTCGAATTTCAGCCGGGCGAAGACGCCCTTCCCGCGGATTTCCGCGACGATTTCCTTGTAGCCGCCCATCGTGCCCTCGCTCTCGGAAAGCACTTCGACCTTCCAGCGGTGGAGATCGGCGTAACGCTGGTACATGCGGAACAGATCGCCCGCGAACAGTGCGGCCTCGTCGCCGCCCGTACCGGCGCGGACTTCGAGCACGACGCTGCGGTCGTCGGCCCGGTCCTTGGGCAGCAGCATCAGCCGCACCTCGCGTACCGCGGCATCCAGACGGGCCTCGGCCTCGGGCTTCTCCTCCTCGGCCATCGTCCGCAGATCGGGATCGCCGCCGTCGGCCATGAGCGCTTCGAGATCGGCGCATTCGCTCTCGGCGGCCTTGAGCGCCCGCACGGCTTCGACCAGCGAGTCGAGCTCGGCCAATTCGCGCGACAAGGCGACGAAGGTCTCGGAATCCGGGCCCCCGGCGAGACGCTCGGTCAAGACCGCATGGCGCGCGAGGATCGCGTCGAGCTTCTGGACGGGCAACGGGGACATGAGGTTTTCGGACGTCGCGCCGTCAGGCCTGGTGGATCGAAACGCCCTCGCGTTCCGCGAAGGCCTTCAGATCCTCGCGCAGGCTGACCGCGCAGGGTTTCTCGTCGATGAGGCGGTTCACGTAATCGCTCGCGGCGGCCACGTCCAGCCCGAGCAACATCGCCTTCACGGGACCGATCGAGATCGGCGACATCGAGAGCGACCGATAGCCGATGCCGAGCAACGCCATGGCCTCGAGCGGCCGCCCGCCGAGCTCCCCGCACAGCGTCACCGGAATGCCGCAGCGTTCGCCCGCCCGCGCCACGACGCGCAAGGCGCGCAGGCAGGCGGGGTTCAGCGGATCGAAGCGCTCCGCCATCCGCGGATTTTCGCGGTCGGCGGCGAAGAGGAACTGCATCAGATCGTTCGAGCCGACCGACATGAAATCGGCCTTGGCCGCGATGGCGTCGATGGCGAAGAGCAGCGAGGGCACTTCCACCATCACGCCGAGCTTCACGAGCCGCGGGAGATCGTGGCCGTGGCGTTCGAGATGCGCGAGTTCACGGTCGACGATCGCCTTGGCGCGGTCGAACTCGTCGACCGTCGCGATCATCGGGAACATGATGCGGATGTCGCGACCGCCCGCGGCCTTGAGCAGGGCGCGCAGCTGGGCCCGCAGCAGCCCCGGCCGGTCGAGGCCGATGCGGATCGCACGCCAGCCCAGCGCCGGGTTCTCCTCCTCCATCTTCGACATGTAGGGGAGAACCTTGTCGCCCCCGATATCGAGCGTGCGGAAGGTCACGGGCCGGTCGCCCGCCGCCTCGATCACCGAGCGGTAGAGCTGGATCTGTTCGCCCAAGGACGGCAGCCGCTCCGCGACCATGAACTGAAGCTCGGTCCGGAACAGGCCGATGCCCTGCGCGCCGGACTGGTCGAGATTGGGCAGATCGAAAAGCAGGCCGGCATTGAGGTTCAGATTGATGCGGACCCCGTCCTTGGTGACGGGTTCGACGTCCCGAAGGCCGCGATACTGCTCCTGCCGCTTGGCGCGAAGCCGGGCCTTCTCCTTGTAGGCCTGTTCGACGTCCGGCTGCGGCCTGAGCTGCACGATGCCGGTCTGCCCGTCGACGATGATCGCGTCGCCCGCCTCCACGAGGCCGGTGATGTTTTCGATCATCCCCACCGCGGGGATGCCCATCGCCCGGGCGACCACGGCGATATGGCTCGTCGGGCCGCCCTCTTCGAGGATAAGGCCGCGCAGCCGGGAGCGGTCGTAGTCGAGCAGCGCCGCGGGGCCCATCGTGCGGGCCACGAGCACGGCATTGTCGGGGAGATCGGCCGGATCGGCCACCATCGACTGGCCCGCCAGCTGATGCAGCAGCCGGTTGGCGAGCTCGTCGAGATCATGCAGCCGATCGCGAAGATAAGGATCGGTCTGGCGCATCATGCGCGCGCGGTTGTCGGACTGGACGCGCTCGACGGCCGCCTCGGCCGTGAGGCCGGTCATCACGGCCTCACGGAGCCGCCGCAGCCAGCCGCGGTCATGCGCCACCATGCGGAAGGTTTCGAGCACCTCGCGATGCTCGCCGCCATGGGCGAGATCGCCGCGGTCGAGCATGTCGTCGATCGAGGCGCGCAGCTCGCCGAGGGCCGTTTCGAGCCGCCGCGCCTCCGCGTTCGGATCGTCGGCGATGAGGTTCTTGATGACGACGCGCGGCTCGTGCAGCACGACGTAGCCGAGACCGACGCCGTCGGCCATCGCCTGACCCTGCAGCGCCAACGGCTTGCGCACGGCGATGTCGGTGCCGGGACGCGCCAGCGCCTGCAGCTCTCCCGAGGCGATGATCTCCGCGAGGATCATCGCGGTCGTCTGCAGCGCCTCCATCTCTTCTTCGGTGTAGACGCGGTGCGCGCGGTTCTGCACGACCAGCACGCCCATCGTGACGCCGGACCGCAGCACCGGCACGCCGAGGAAGGATTGGTAGATCTCTTCGCCCGTTTCCGGCTTGTACGAGAAGGACGGATGGTTCTGGGCGTCGGACAGGCTGAGCGGCTCGGCCTGCTTGGCGATGAGACCGACGAGACCCTCGCCCGCCTTCATGGTCGTCAGATGGACCGCTTCACGCTTCAGGCCTTCGGTGGCGAAGAGTTCGAGCGTGCCGTCGCCCCTCATCACGTAGAAGGAGCAGACCTCGGCGACCATGTTGCCGGCGATGAGGGTGACGATCTTGTCGAGGCGCGCCTGTGCATTCACCGGCTCCGCCATGACCTCGCGGAGCCGGCGCAGCAGAATGCGAGGTCCTGATCCGCCGCGCATCGCCCACCATCGTCATGCCGGCAAACGTGCCGGCCGCCCGCCTCGGAGCGTCGGAAAAATCCGACGCGCCCCCCGTATTTCGCCTTATCAGGCCGGAGGCGCGCTGCAAAGGCCGACGCCTCCGTCGACCCCTGAAATCAGGCCTTGTCGAGCCCGTAGAGCGAGTGCAGCGTCCGCACGGCCAGCTCGGTGTAGGCGGCGTCGATCAGCACCGAGAACTTGATCTCGGAAGTCGTGATCGCGCGGATGTTGATGCCCTTTTCCGCGAGCGCCTTGAAAGCCTTCGCGGCGACGCCCGCATGACTGCGCATGCCGATGCCGATGGCCGAGACCTTCACCACGTCCGTCGCGCCCTGCAGCGCACCGAAGCCGATCGCCTCCTTCGCGCTTTCGAGCAGCGTCTTGGCGCGCTCGTAATCCGCGGTGGGGACCGTGAAGGTGATGTCAGTGGAGGTGGAATCGTCCGACACGACCTGGATGATCATGTCGACATTGATGTTGGCATCCGCCAGCGGCATGAAGATCGCGGCCGCGACGCCGGGCTTGTCGGCCACGCGGCGCAGCGTGATCTGCGCCTCGTCCTTGGAATAGGCGATCCCCGTGATGATCTGCTGTTCCACGATCTCTTCCTCGTCGCAAATGAGGGTTCCCGCCGTCGGCGCGGACGGGTCGTCGAAGGACGAGCGCACATAGGTGCGCACCTTGTGAACCATGGCGAGCTCGACCGAGCGCACCTGAAGCACCTTGGCGCCGAGCGACGCCATTTCGAGCATCTCCTCGAAGGCCACCTTGTCGAGCCGGCGGGCCTTGGGAACGATACGGGGATCGGTCGTGTAGACGCCGTCGACATCCGTGTAGATGTCGCAGCGCTCGGCCGAGATCGCGGCCGCCACGGCCACCGCGCTGGTGTCCGAGCCGCCGCGGCCGAGCGTCGCGATGCGGCCGGTGGGCTCGTGCACGCCCTGGAAACCGGAGATGACGGCGACCTCGCCCTTGCCGAAGCCCTCGATCAGATTGGTCCCGTCGATGCCCGCGATCCGGGCCGAGCCGTGCGCGTCGGAGGTACGGATCGGGATCTGCCAGCCCTGCCAGGACCGGGCGGGAACGCCGATTTCCTGCAGCGCCAGCGCGAGAAGCCCGGAGGTGACCTGCTCGCCGGAGGCGACGACGGTGTCGTATTCGCGGTTGTCGTAGAGAGTCGAGGCCTCCTTGCACCAGCCGACGAGCTCGTTCGTCTTGCCCGACATGGCGGAAACGACCACGGCCACCTCGTAACCCGCCTCGACCTCGCGTTTGACGTGCTGCGCGACGTTGCGGATTCGCTCGATGTTGGCGACGGAGGTGCCGCCGAACTTCATGACGAGACGGGCCATGAGAAGGATCTTCCGGATTGGTCTGTGCGAAACCCCGTCGGACGGCCTTGCGCCCGCCGGGGGCCCGGCTGAAAAAGGCGCACACTCATGACGGCGCCGCCGGTCGGTGTCAACGTCCTGCCCCGCTCCCGGCGGGGTCCAGCTTCGAGGAAGATCCGATGGCGGAAGCGGCGAAGGATTTCAGCGGTTCGGCCACCGTCGATCAGGCGGAAGTGGCCCGTTTCGACCGGCTCGCGGATACCTGGTGGGACGCGAAGGGGCCGATGCGGACGCTGCACAAGTTCAATCCCGTCCGGCTCTCTTATATCCGCGACGCCGCGGCCGCGCATTGGAACCGCAACCCGACCGGCGGGCTCCGGCTCGAAGGCCTTTCGGTTCTGGACGTGGGCTGCGGCGGCGGGCTGCTCTGCGAGCCGCTCTCCCGGCTCGGCGCCACGGTCACCGGCATCGACCCCGCGCGCACCAATGTCGAAGTGGCCCGGCGCCACGCCGAGCGGTCCGGCGCGCAGGTCTCCTATCGCAACGACACGGTCGAGGCGCTGGTGGAGGAAGGCGCGTCCTTCGACGTCGTGCTGGCGATGGAGGTCGTCGAACACGTCGCCGACGTCGACGCCTTCGTCGAAGCCTGCTCCCGCGCCGTGAAGCCGGGCGGCCTGCTCGTGATGGCGACGCTCAACCGCACCCTGAAGAGCTTCGCGCTCGCGATCGTCGGCGCCGAATACGTGCTCCGCTGGCTGCCGCGCGGCACGCATGACTGGAAGAAGTTCGTCACGCCCGAGGAGCTCGAAAGCAGCATCGGGCGCAACGGCCTCGCCGTCACCGACCGGATCGGCGTGGTCTACGATCCGCTCGGAGACTCCTGGCGGCTGTCGTCGGATGTCGGCGTGAACTACATGGTCCTCGCCGACAAACCCTGACGGCCTACTCCGCCGCGGCCCGCAGGGTCGGGGCGGTCGGTGCCGGGCGTCTTCCGGCGCGAAGGCGCGCGAGGCGTTCCTGTCCGTTCGCGATCAGCATCAGCGCGGCAGGCGTAACCACCAGCGTCAACACGGTCGCGAAGCCGAGACCGAAGACGATGGCCGTGGACAGATGCACCCACCATTGCGTCGACGGCGCACCGACCGCGACCGCCCGGGTCACGAAATCGATGTTCACGCCGAAGGCGATGGCGAGCACGCCGAGCACCGCGGTGACCGCGGTCAGGACCACCGGCCGCGCGCGCTCGCGGCAGGTCTCGATGATGGCGTCGTAAGCCGCCCGGCCTTCCTGCCGAAGCCGGTCGTAGGTGTCGATCAGCACGATGTTGTTGTTCACGATCACGCCCGCATTGGCGATCACGCCGATGCCCGTCATCACGACGCCGAAGGCTTGGCCCATCACCATCAGCCCGATCAGCACGCCGATCGTGGAGAGAACCACGGCGGAGAGCACGAGCAGCACGCTGCTGAACTTGTTGAACTGCGCCAGCAGGATCGCGAAGATCAGGAACAGCGCGGTGCCGAAGGCCTTCATCAGGAAGGCGCCGGCCTTTTCGCGCTCCTCGTCCTCGCCCTTCATTCGGAACGCGACCCCGGGTCCGAGATCGGCTGCCGCGAGCTCCTTCTGCAGCGCCTGCTGCACGGCGGCGGACTGCACGCCCTCCGGCACGTTGGCCGAAACGGTGATGACGCGCTGGCCCGCGACCCGGTTGATCTGGCCGACCTTCTGCGCGGGCGTCCGCGTCACGAAATTGCCGATGGGGACGGACCCCGCGGGCGTGTTGATCCGCAGCTCGTCGAGCTGGTCGAGCGTCCGCATCCGCTCGGGAAAGCGCACGATGAGATCGACCGACTTGTCCGTGTCGTTCGGCCGATACTCGGTGATCTTCACGCCGTTGGTGACGAGCTGCACGGCGGTGCCGACGGTCGCGGCGCTGGCACCGAACTTGGCCGCCTGCGCCTTGTCGACATTGAGCGTCCAGTCGATGCCCGGCAGCGGCAGGCCGTCGTCGATGTCGCGCACGTCCGGCCGCGCCTCGAGCAGCGCGGCGACCTTGCGCGCCGCCGCGGGCAGCGCGGCCGGGTCCATCGCCGTCAGCTGCACCTGCACGGCCTTGCCGGTGGGCGGGCCCGCCTTCGGCGCCGTCACTTCCACCTGCATGCCCGGCAGATCCGCCGTCTTCCGCCGGATGTCGTCCATGATCTCATGGGCGGACCGGCGAGACTGCCAATGCACGAATTCGAACTGGATCGTGCCGACGGTATCTTCGGAAATCTCGTTGGATCCCTTCTGCCCTTCGCCCGCGCGGGCATAGACCGTCGAGATCTCGTTCATCGGCAGGATCCGCTCCTCGACGGCGCGGACCATGCGGTCCTTCTCCGAGAGCGAGAGATTGCCGCGCGCATGGATCTGCACCAGCCCGTAATCCGGCTCGACCGTGGGGAAGAACTCCACGCCGTTCCCCGCCCGGCCGTAGAGGAAGACCACGGCGACCAGCATGACGGCGACGCCCGCGACCGTTCGGCCCGGCCGCTGCAGCACCTTGCGGACGACCTGCATGTAGAGGCCGTTCTCCCGTGCCCGGTCATCATGCGGCACGTCGGATTTGCGGCCCAGAAGCGCGCCGAGCGTGGGCGTGAAGAACAATGCCACGACGAGCGAGGCCGTGAGCGTCGCGATCAGCGTCAGCGGCAGATACTTCATGAACTGGCCGACCATGCCGGGCCAGAACATCAGCGGGGAGAAGGCGGCCACGCGGGTGGCGGTGGCCGCGATCACGGGGCCCGCCATGCGCTTGGCGGCGAGAGAATAGGCGCTGCGCGGATCCATGCCTTCGGCCATCCGCCGCTCGGCGAATTCCGAGACGATGATCGCGTCGTCCACGAGCATGCCGACGGCGAGGATCAGCGCGAACAGCACGACGATGTTCACCGTCAGACCGGCCATCTGCAGGCCGAGAATGCCGGTCAGGAACGAGGCCGGAATGGCGATGCCGATGAAGATCGACGCGCGGCCGCCGAGCACGACGAGCATGATGACCAGCACCAGAAGGCAGGCCGTGATCACGCTGTTCTGCAGCTCATGCAGCATGTCGCGGATCGTGGTCGACTTGTCCTGGCTGAAGGTGACCTGAAGCGTCTCGGGCTGGAGCGGCCGCAGCTTCTCCATCACGTATTTCACGCCGTCGACGGTCTCGATCAGATTGGCGCCCGTGCGCTTGGTGATCTCGATCGCGATCGCGGGCTTGCCGTTGATGCGTGTGATGGAGGTCGCGTCCTTGAAGGTCGGCCGGACCTCGGCCACCTCGCCGAGCGTCACGCTCGCGCCGCTCGAGGCGACGACCGGCAGCTTCAGCACGTCTTCGGGCTTCTCGATCAGCGCCGGAACCTTCACCGCGAAACGGCCCGACCCGCCTTCGATCGCGCCCGCCGCCACGAGGCTGTTGCCGGCCGCCGTCGCCGCCGCAAGGTCCGAAAGCGCGATGCCGTAGCTCTTCAGCAGCATCGGTTCGGCGATGATCTCGACCACTTCGTCGCGCGCGCCGCGCAGGTCGGCGGAGAGGACGCCGGGCACCTGCTCCAGCGCATTCTTGGCCGTGCGGGCGATGCGCAGGAGGGTCCGCTCCGGCAGATCGCCGGTCAGTCCGACGACGAGGATCGGGAAAAGCGAGATATTCACTTCCCGCACGGCCGGCTGGTCAGCATCGCGGGGAAGATCGCGCTGGGCGTCGTCCACCTTGGCGCGCACGTCCTGCAGCGCCTTGCCGGAATCGAAGCCCGCCTCGAATTCGAGCAGCACGTATCCGCCGCCCTCATAGGCGGTGGAGCGCATCTCCTTGACGTTGCCGACCGACTTCAACTGCGTCTCGACGGGACGCAGCAGCAGCCGCTCCGCATCTTCGGGGCTGATCCCGCGCTGCGTCAGCTGCACGTAGATGATCGGCACCTTGACGTCGGGCTCGGCCTCTTTGGGGATCGAGAGATAGGAGGAAAAGCCTGCGACGAGCAGGAAAAGCAGCAGCGCGATGGTGAGCCGCGCATGCGAAATCGCATAATCGACCGGGTTCTTCATGGCGTCAGACCCTCGGCGCGGGAACGGCTTCGACCGGCTGGCCTTCCTTCACGAAATCCTGCCCCTGCACGATGATGCGGACGCCGTCGCGCAAGCCCGAGACCCACAGATGGTCCGTCTCGTCCTCGACGAGGGCCACGGGCAGGAAGGCGACGCGCTCTTCGTCGGAGACCACGCGCACGCCGAGACGTCCCTCCGAGGAGAAGGTCAGCACCGAGCGCGGCACCCGCGTCGCCGGTACGGCGGCGAGACGCAGACCGACCTCGGCGGTGATCCCGTCGGGGATCGCGCCGTCGGCGTTCGGGATCTCGATGTCGATGCGATAGGTCCTGGTCTGGGCCGTCGCCCGGGCGGAGACGAAACGGACCACGCCTTCGGCCGTGCGGCCGTCGGCGAGCCGCACATCGGCCTTGTCGCCCGTCTTCACGCTGCCGATCCGGCGCTCCGAGACTTCGACGACGGCGAGCATCGGTTCGCGCGCGATGACCTCCGCCACCGGCGCCCCGGGCTGGAGCGCCTGGCCGAGTTCCACCGGCAGGGCGTTCACGACGCCGGCGATCGGCGCGATCACGACGCCCCGGTCGCGCTCCGCTTCGGCGGCGGCCAGAGCGGCCTCGGCGCCCTTCAGGTCGGCTTCGAGCTGGGCGAGGTTGAGCCGGGGAAGATTGCCTTGTTCGACGAGCGCACGGCGCGCCTCGAATTCCTTGCGGCGCTGGTCCACCCGCGCGCGGGCCTGCTGCACGTTCGCCTCGCGTGCCTCGTCGGACAGAACGGCGAGAACGTCGCCCTCCTTCACGGCACTGCCGCGGCGGACGCGGACATCCGTCACGACCCCGTTGGTGCGGGCCGAAACGTTGGTGCGGCGGTCGGCCTCGGTGCGGCCCGACACCGCCAACCGCTGCACCCGTTCTTCCACGACGGCCGGAACGACGGCGACGCGGAAGCGCTTTTCTTCCTTCTGAACCCGTTCCTGAGCCTTCGGCGCCGGGCGGCCGAGATGACCCGAGCCGATCCAAAGCACCGCACCCGCCACCAGCCCGATCGCGATCCACCGACTGGCCTTCATCGCTCGGTCTCCGATTCTTCGAATGTCAGGGGAACGCGCCCCCTCAGCACGGCCCCGAGGACCGCCAACATGGTTTCGAGCTCGCTCTCGCCCGCGAAGTTGGGAGCCACGGCGCGCCGCTTCATCATTCCGTCCGACACCGCCAGCAGGAAGCGGACCGCTCGGTCGATATCGAGATCGGCGGGGATGGAACCCCGCCCGCGCGCGGCTTCGAGCACGGAGACCATGCCGTTGCGGACCTCCTCGACGATCCCGTGCAGAACGCCCGCGATCACCTCGTTCCGCGTGCTTTCGGCCCAGATCTCGAGAGCCATGACCGCCGTGTCGCGCGGCTCGTCGATCAGATATTTGCGACCGAGTTCGGCGAAGGCGGGAAGAAAATCGGGGTTCGACGCCGCCGCCGCGAAATCTTCGGCGATGCGCTCCTGATCGGCCCGGGCGAGCCCGGCCACGATGGCGTCCTTGGACTCGAAATAGCGATACAGATTGCCCGGGCTCATCCCGGCTTCCTTCGCGACATCCTGCATCGTCGTGCGGTGAAAGCCGCTGCGGACGAAACAGACCTGCGCCGCGTTCAGGATCTGAGCGCGACGTTCGGCATGAAGATCGTGGAGCCGAGGCTGTTCGTTCATGCCCACCAGATAGTGAATGAACGTTCATTCGTCAATCCGGAGGACCGCGGCGCGCCGTCGCGGAACCTTCTACTCGCCCTCACGTTCACCCCTCCGTCCGAGCTCGAGGGGCGGGTATGTCCGAAGCCGAAAAGACCACCGATCACGACACGATCCGGAAATGGGCCGAAGCGCGCGGCGGACGTCCCGCGATCGTCCGCCGGAAGGGCGGAAAGGACGATGACGGCGGCATTCTCAGGCTCGATTTCGGAGAGCCCGACGAGGCGCTCGAAGAGATCGGCTGGGACGAGTTCTTCGCGATCTTCGACGAGAACGGCCTCGCGCTGCTGCATCAGGACAAGACCGCCGACGGCAAGCAGAGCCGTTTCAACAAGCTGGTCCGACGCGACGACGACGGAGGCGAGGGATGAGCGACGTCGTCCTCGTCACCGGCGGCGCCGGCTTCATCGGCCGCCATGTCGTCCGCGCGCTGATCGACGGCGGGCGAAGGGTGCGCGTGCTCGACGCGCTCATTCCGCAGGTCCATGGGGATCGCGAGCGACCGGTCGACCTTCATCCCGAGGCCGAGCTGATCCGCGCCGACGTCCGCGACGAAACCGCCGTGCGCGCGGCGGTCACGGGCGTGGATTCCGTCATCCATCTGGCCGCCGAGGTCGGTGTCGGCCAAAGCATGTATGCGGTCGACCGCTACGTCGCGGTCAACGATCTCGGCACCGCCGTCCTGATGCAGGCTCTGATCGAGCGCCCCGTGCGGCGCGTCGTCGTCGCCTCCTCGATGAGCATCTACGGCGAAGGGCTCTATCACGACGTCGAGGGCACGCCGCTCGAGACCGTCGAGCGGATGCCGCCCGCGCCGGGCGACGGCTGGGATCCCGTGGATCGGCGCGGACGCCCGCTCGTCCCCGTGCCCACGCCGGAATGGAAACGGCCGAACCTCGCCTCGGTCTACGCGCTCACGAAATACGTTCAGGAGCGCCTGACCCTGACGCTCGCGCCCGCCTACGGGATGGAAGGCGTGGCGTTGCGGCTGTTCAACGTCTACGGCCCCGGTCAGGCGCTCTCGAACCCTTATACGGGCGTTCTCGCGATCTTCGCCTCCCGCATCGCCAACGGCGCCCGCCCGCTCGTCTTCGAGGACGGCCGCCAGCGCCGCGACTTCGTGCATGTGTCCGACGTCGCGCGCGCCTTCCTGCTCGCCCTCGATCATCCGGCCGCGCCGGGCGGCGTCTTCAACGTCGCAAGCGGACGCGACCGTTCGATCGCGGAGATCGGTCGCGAGATCGCAGCGGCCATGGGGCGGAAGGACATCGAGCCCGAGATCATGCACAAGACGCGGATCGGCGACATCCGCCATTGCTTCGCCGATACCGGCTTGGCCCGGGAACGGCTCGGCTTCGCGGCCGAACGCGACTTCCGGGAGGGTCTCGCCGAGCTGGCCGACTGGGTCGCGCGGCAGGAGGCCGAGGACCGGGTGGTGGAAGCCCGGCGCGAGCTCGAGACACGGGGGCTCGTGGCATGACCGACGCGCCCGCGATCAAGAAGCCCCCGTCCGTGGGCCGCCGCCCCGTCCTGATCACCGGCGGCGCGGGCTTCATCGGCTCCAACCTCGCCGACCGGCTCGCCTCCGAAGGCTATGACGTCCTCATCTACGACTCGCTCGCCCGGCCGGGGGTCGAGGGGAACCTGCGCTGGCTGCGCGACCGACACCCGCAACGCGTATCGGCGGAGCGCGGCGACGTGCGCGACGGCGCCGCCGTGGCCGAGGCGGCCCGGGGTGCCTGCGCGGTGTTCCACTTCGCAGCGCAGGTGGCGGTGACGTCGAGCCTCGCGGATCCCGCGAACGACTTCACCACCAATGTCGGCGGCACGCTGATGCTGCTCGAGGCGCTGCGCGGAAAGAACGACGGCACGCCCCTCATCTTCGCGAGCACCAACAAGGTCTACGGCGACCTCGCGGACGTGCCTCTGGAACTCTCCCCCGAAGGCTATCTGCCCGCCGATCCCGCTTTGCGTTCGGCCGGAATATCCGAAGAGCGGCCGATCGCCTTCCACACGCCCTACGGCTGCTCGAAGGGGGCCGCGGACCAGTACGTGCTCGACTATGCCCGCAGCTTCGGCGTGCCCACGGCCGTGATGCGCATGAGCTGCATCTACGGCCCGCGCCAGATGGGGACCGAGGATCAGGGCTGGGTCGCCCATTTCATGCTCCGCGCGATGGCGGGCGACCCGATCACGATCTACGGCGACGGCCGGCAGGTTCGCGACGTGCTGGAGGTCGGCGACGCGGTCGAGGCCTATTGCGCCGCGTGGAAGCGGATCGACCGGATCGCAGGGCGAGCGTTCAATCTCGGCGGCGGCCCGGCCAATGCGGTGAGCCTGCGTCAGGTCCTCGGCTTCGTCGAAAGGCTCTACGGGCGGCCCGTCGCCTCCGAGTCCTCGGAATGGCGACCGGGCGACCAGCGCTGGTTCGTCTCGGACCCGCGGGCCGTCCATCGCGCCCTCGACCTTCCTGCGCCCAAACCCTGGCAGGTCGGTTTGCGATCGCTCGCGGTCTGGCTCGCGACCGAGCGCCTCGCCCGCAACGATCGCGAGCGTCACGCCGCGGCGGAGGCCGTTTCGTGAGGGCGGCGCTCGTCAATCCCGACTGGAGCTTCGAAGGCTCGATCTATTTCGGCTGCCGCGAGGCGCATCTCCCGCTCGAACTCGGCGCTTCGCGGGTCCTGCTCGAAGCGGTGGGCCATGAGGCCCGCATCTTCGACGGCCCGCTGAGCGGGCTCGCCGACGCCGCCCTCGCCGAGGCCGTCGCGGCCTATGCGCCGGACATGACGGTCGTGACCACGGCGCCGACCTATCTCTTCTGGCGTTGCGCCCAGCCGGAACTGCGCGTTCCGCGCCGCTTCCTCGATGCCCTCGCCGATCGGGGCGGCGTGACCGTCGCCGTCGGCCCGCACGGATCGGCGACGCCGGGCGCGACGCTCAGGAAGCTCGGCGTCGACATCGTCGTGCGCGGCGAATGCGAGGAGACCGTGGTCAGGCTCGCGTCGGGGACCGAACTCGGCGCGATCCCCGGCATCGCTTTCTCCGATCCGTCGGGCGCCTTGCGCGTCACCGGCGGTCCGCAGGCGGCGCGCTTCGTCGATCTGCCGGCGCTCGACTGGCCGGAGGAATGGATCGCGCGTCACCGTCACCATCACCATCGCTTCGACCGCCCGCCCGAAGGCCCCGGCGCCGAGGTCGAGGCCTCGCGGGGCTGCCCCTATACCTGCTCCTTCTGCGCCAAGATCGACTTCCGCGACGCCTACCGCAAACGCGACCTCGCTCCGCTTCTGGAAGAGATCGACGGGCTGATCGCGAAGGGCGCGCGTTATCTCTACTTCATCGACGAGATCTTCCTGCCCCGGAAGCCGCTGCTCGAAGCGCTCGTCGCCCGCGACGTCGATTTCGGGATCCAGACGCGGATCGACCTGTGGAATCCCGAGATGCTGGACCTGCTCGGCGAAGCGGGCTGCGTCTCCATCGAGGCCGGCGTCGAAAGCCTCACCGTCGAGGGACGGGCCGCGCTCGACAAACGCTGCCGCATGACGACGGACGAGCTCGCGGAGCGACTCGTCCATGCCCGCCGCCGCGTGCCCTTCGTGCAGGCCAATCTCATCGCCACGGTCGAGGACGACCCCGCTCTCGTCGCGGACTGGCGCGAACGGATGCAGGCCGCGGGCGTCTGGGCCAACGATCCCGTCCCGCTCTACCCCTATCCGAGTTCGCCCGATTACCGGCGGCTCTGGGGCGAGCCCGACGACGAGGCCTGGGAGCGCGCGCATGATCACTATCTCGCCGCCTTCGAACGCTGGAGCGACATTCAGGAGCAGCGCCCCGCACCGTTGAAGGACCTCGAAGCCTGCTGCGGGACGGGCCCCGCATGACCCGTCGGCCCCATGTCCTCATGACGACCGATGCCGTCGGCGGCGTCTTCACCTATGCGGTCGATGCGGCCGCAGGCCTTCACCGGTCCGGCTTCCGCGTCACGCTCGCGCTGCTCGGGCCCGCGCCGGATCGCGCACGGCGGGAGGTCCTGCGGGCCCTTCACGGCGTGGAGACCGTCGAGACGGCGCTGCCGCTGGACTGGCTTGCCCCCGACGAAACGGCGGTCGAGCGCTCGTCGGCCGCGCTCGCGGTGCTCGCCGACCGGATCGGCGCCGATCTCGTCCATCTCAATGCCGCGGCGCAGGCCGCCGCCGGGGGTTTTCCCTGCCCGGTGGTGGTCGGGCATCACTCCTGCCTCGCCACATGGTGGCGCGCCGTCCGCGGCCCCGTGCCCATGCCGGCCGACTTCGTCCGGCGGACCGAATGGACCGCCCGCGGTCTTGCGGGCGCGGATGCGGTGATCGCGCCCACCAAGGCCTTCGCGGCGGAAACGGCCGAGGTCTACGGCATCGACCGCCCGCTTCATCTGCGCAACGGCCGCATGCGTCTGCCGGGCGGGGCCGTCCGGGCTTCCGATCGCGAGCATTTCGCCCTCGCCGCGGGCCGTTTGTGGGACGCAGGCAAGAACATCCGCACGCTCGACCGAGCGGCCGCGGGGCTCGGCCGCCCGCTGATCGCGGCCGGCCCCCAGCGCGGCCCGAACGGCACGGCCTTCGTGCCGGAGCGCCTGCTGGCGACGGGGCAACTCGACGAAGCGGGTCTCGCCGCCCTGATGCGCCGCGCCGCGGTCTTCGCCTCGGCCGCCCTCTACGAACCCTTCGGGCTGGCGGCGCTCGAAGCCGCGCAGACCGGCTGCCCCTTGGTGCTCTCCGACATCCCGACGCACCGCGAATTGTGGGACGGCGCCGCGCTCTTCGTGGCGCCCGAGGACGTCGAAGGTTTCGCGGGCGCGATGCGATCGGTCATCGACCGCCCGGGGTTGCGGGCCGACCTCGCCGCCGCCGCCCGCGAACGCGCCGCGCGCTACACGGCCGACGCTATGGTCCGCCGGATGATCGGCCTCTATGCCGCCTTTCTCGACACGCCCGCGCTGCGCGAGGCGACGGCATGAACTTCGTCTATTTCACCCATTCGCTGCGCTCCTGCTGGAACCACGGCAACGCGCATTTCTTGCGCGGCGTGCTGCGCGAACTGATCGCGGCGGGCCACGGCGTCCGCGCCTTCGAGCCCGCGAATGCCTGGAGCATGGCCAATCTGCTGCGCGACGAGGGAGAAGAGGGCCTCGCCCCCTTCCGCCGCCGCTACCCGGAACTCGATTCCGTCCTCTACGAGGCCGATCCGGATCTCGAAGACATGACCGACGCGGCCGACGTGGTCATCGTTCATGAATGGACGGATCCCGCGATCGTCGAGGGGCTCGGCCGCCTGCGCGCGCGCGGTGCCCGCTTCACGCTGCTCTTCCACGACACGCATCACCGCGCGGTCAGCGAGCCGGGCTCAATCGCAGCCCTCGATCTCGGCGGCTATGACGGCGTTCTCGCTTTCGGCGAGGCTCTTGCGGAGGTGTATCGCGGCCTCGGCTGGGGCCGACGCGTCTTCGTCTGGCACGAGGCCGCCGACATCCGGCTGTTCCGGCCGCCCGAGGTCGAGGAGAAGCGTGAAGGCCTCGTCTTCATCGGCAATTGGGGCGACGGCGAGCGCACGGAGGAGCTGGAAACCTTCCTGTTCGAACCCGCGCGCCGGGCCGGTCTGCCGCTCGACGTCCACGGCGTGCGTTGGCCGCCGGAAGCCGTCGACCGGCTCTCGGCGTCCGGTTTCCGCCACCGGGGCCGCCTGCCCAATCCGGAAGCGCCGGACGTCTTCGCGCGGAAGCTCGCGACCGTTCACGTTCCCCGCCGCTTCTATGCGAAGGCCCTGCCGGGCATCCCGACCATCCGCGTCTTCGAAGCGCTGGCCTGCGGCATCCCGCTGTTGAGCGCGCCTTGGCAGGACACCGAGCATCTCTTCCGGCCGGGGCTCGATTTCCTCATGGCGCGCGATACCGCGAGCATGGCGCGCCATATGCGGTCGCTCGCCCGCGAACCGGGCCTCGCGGCCTCGCTCGCCGCCCACGGGCTCGAAACCGTTCGGGCCCGCCACACCTGCGCTCACCGCGTACGCGAACTCCTTACGACGCTGTCCGTTCTCGGCACGCGCGCCGCGCAGGAGGTCCCCGCATGAAGATCGCCTTCTACGGCTCGAGCCTCGTCTCCTCCTATTGGAACGGCGCGGCGACCTATTATCGAGGGATCCTGCATGCCCTCGCGAAACGGGGATGGGAGATCCATTTCCATGAGCCGGATGCCTATGACCGTCAGGCCCATCGCGACATCGATCCTCCGGATTGGGCGCATGTCCATGTCTGGCCCGCGACCGACGACGGCATGAAGCACGCCGCCGCCGCCGCGTATGACGCGGACGTGGTGGTCAAGGCGAGCGGCGTGGGCGTCTATGACGACGAGCTGCTGATCGCGGTCATGGCGGCGGCGCCCGCCCATGCGCTGCGCGTCTTTTGGGACGTGGATGCGCCGGCGACTCTGGCCGATCTCCGGGCGGAGCCCCTGCGGCCGCTGCGCCGCATGCTTCCCGATCTCGATCTCGTCTTCACCTATGGCGGCGGACCGCCGGTGGTCGCGTCCTATCTCGAACTCGGCGCCGCGCGTTGCGACCCGATCTACAACGCCGTCGATCCCGAGACGCATTTCCCGGTGGCGCCGGAGCCGCGTTTCTCGGCCGATATAGGCTTCCTCGCCAATCGCCTGCCGGACCGCGAGGCGCGCGTGGAGGAATTCTTCCTCGCGCCGGCGCGTGCGCTCCCTTCTCGGCGCTTCCTGCTCGGCGGGTCGGGTTGGGAAGCACCGCATCTGCCGCGGAACGTGACCCATGTCGGGCATGTCTCGACCAACGACCACAACGCCTTCAACGCGTCGCCGCGCGCCGTGCTCAATGTCGCGCGCGACAGCATGGCGGCGGTCGGCTTTTCGCCCGCGACGCGCGTGTTCGAAGCCGCGGGCGCCGGCGCCTGCCTGATCACGGATGCATGGGAAGGCATCGAGCTCTTTCTCGAACCCGACGAGGAAGTGCTGGTCGCGCGCGACGGGCGCGATGTGGCGGATCTCGTGGAGAGGCTGACGCCGGAAGGCGCCCGCGCCATCGGCCGGGCGGCCCGCAGCCGCATCCTCTCAGAGCATACCTACGACCGTCGCGCCGCCGAGGTCGACGCCATCCTCAACATCCGGGGCGTCATCAAGCGCAGGAGCGCCGTCGCATGAAGGAGAGCCTCCGCATCGTCGTGTTCGGGTTGAGCCTCTCGTCCTCATGGGGCAACGGCCATGCGACGACGTGGAGATCGCTGCTGAAGGCGCTGGCCGCTCGCGGGCACCGCATCCTCTTCCTCGAATGCGACCGGCCTTGGTACGCGGCGCATCGCGATCTGCCGGAACCGGATTTCTGCCGCCTCGCCTTCTACGCGGACCGCGACGACCTCGAAGCGTTCCGGGAGCCCGTCGCGCGGGCGGATCTCGTGATCGTCGGCTCCTTCGTCCCCGACGGGATCGCCGTAGGCGATTTCGTCCGCACGGTCGCGCGCGGCGTGACCGCCTTCTACGACATCGATACGCCGGTCACGACGGCCGCCCTCGTCCGCGGCGAATGCGACTATCTGGAGCCCCGCCTGATCCCGGACTACGACCTCTATCTCTCCTTCACCGGCGGGCCGATGCTGCGAAGGATCGAGACCTGTTACGGGTCGCCGGCGGCACGCCCCCTGTATTGCTCGGCGGATCCGACCGTCCATCGCCCGACGGGCGGGCACCCGCGCTACGATCTCGGCTATCTCGGCACCTACGGGGCCGACCGGCAGCCCGCGCTGGACCGCCTGCTGATCGAGGTCGCCCGACGCGCGCCCGATCTCCGTTTCGTGGTCGCGGGCCCGCTCTATCCGCCCGACATCGAATGGCCGGCGAATATCGACCGGATCGAGCATGTCGGCCCGGGCGATCATGCCGCCTTCTATGCGAGCCAACGCTTCACGCTGAACGTGACGCGCGCCGACATGGTCCGCGCGGGTTGGAGCCCGAGCGTCCGGCTCTTCGAAGCCGCGGCCTGCGGCGTTCCGATCATCAGCGATCGATGGGAAGGGATCGGCACGATCTTCGAAGAGGATCACGAGATTCTCGTACGCGACACCGCCGATCAGGTTCTCGATCTTCTGCGCGGCATGCGGGAAGCGGAACGCCGCGCGCTCGGCGCGGCGGGCCGCGCGCGCGTTCTTGCGGAGCACACCGCCGATCATCGGGCGGCGGCCCTCGAAACCCATGCGGCGCGCGCGCTCGAAAGGCGCGCGGCCTTGCGTGAAAGAGAGACCGAGATCGTCTGAAGACGCCGCCCGCGGGGATCGAACCAAAGCTCCGCGGGCACGTTTGTTCCCGAAATCCGAGGCAACGGCGGGGCCGGCAGCTTCGTCGCAGAAGGGAACGATCCATGACGAAGGGCAACGGCCGGCTCGCCATCGTGGCGGGCGGAGCGGGCTTTTTAGGCTCTCATCTGACCGATCTTCTCCTCGACCGCGGGTATCGCGTTCTCTGCATCGACAATCTGCGTACCGGTCGGCGCGACAATCTCCGCCACCTCGAACGCGAACCCCGTTTCGATCTGATGGAATGGGACGTCATCGTCCCGCTGCCCGGCAAGGATCAGAAGCGGCTCCGGCCGGCGGAGATCTACAATCTCGCCTGCGCCGCCTCGCCCCCGCACTACCAGTCCGACCCCGAGCACACGATGCTGACCAGCGTCGTCGGCACGCGCAATCTCCTGCGGCTCGCGGAGGGCGCGGGCGCCCGCTTCCTGCAGGCTTCGACCAGCGAGGTCTACGGGGATCCGGACGTGCACCCGCAGGTCGAGACCTATTGGGGCAACGTCAATCCGACCGGGCCGCGGGCCTGCTACGACGAGGGCAAACGCTCGGCCGAGACCCTCGCCTTCGACTTCCTCCGGACCGGCCGCGTGGACGTGCGCGTCGCGCGCATCTTCAACACCTACGGCCCGCGGATGCGGGCCGACGACGGCCGCGTGGTCTCCAACATCGTCTGCCAGGCCCTGTCGGGAAAACCGGTCACGGTCTATGGCGACGGCAGCCAGACCCGGTCCTTCTGCTACGTCGGCGACCTCATCGAGGGCCTGAACCGGCTGATGGACTACGGCGCCCCCGATCTCGGGCCCGTCAATCTCGGCAATCCGGCCGAACTCACCGTCCGCGATCTGGTGGACAGGGTCGTCGCGCTCACGGGTTCGGAAGCGACGGTCGTCGAGGCCCCCCTGCCCGTCGACGATCCGCGCCGACGCCGCCCCGACATCACCAAGGCACGCGACAGGCTCGGTTGGGAACCCCGCATCGGTCTCGATGCGGGCCTGCGCGCCACCATCGACTGGTTCGCGGCCGAAGCGGAGCGCGTCGTCGCGGAGGACTTCCCGCGTCGCCGGAACGGCAACGGCCATGCGGCCATGCCCGCCGCCGACGGGAGCGCCTGAGATGCCGGAACTGCAGCGGGGCGGGAACGTTGGGCGAAACGGGCCATCGACGGGAGGCGCCTCTTGAACGCGACGGCGACGGGCGGCACGGGCCGCAACAAGATCCGCTTGGGGCTGGTCGGCGTCGGCAACTGCGCCTCGGCGCTCGTGCAGGGGCTTTCGAAATATCGCGGCGCCCAGACGAACGAGCCGGTACCCGGGCTCATGAACGTCGAACTCGGCGGCTACCATGTCGACGACATGGAGATCGCGTCCGCCTTCGACATCGACGCGCGCAAGGTCGGGCGGGACGTGGCCGAAGCGATCTTCGCACCGCCCAACGACACGATCCGCTTCGCCGAGGTGCCCGATACCGGCGTGATCGTCCGCCGCGGTCCGACGCTCGACGGTCTCGGCCGCTTCCTCCACGACGTCGTGGAGGAGTCGGGAGCCGCTCCGGCCGACGTCGCGGGCGTGCTGCGCGACAGCCGCACCGACGTCCTCGTCTCCTATCTGCCGGTGGGATCTCAGAGGGCGACCGAATTCTACGCCGAAAGCGCGCTCGAGGCGGGCTGCGCCTATGTGAACTGCATTCCCGTCTTCATCGCGTCCGATCCCGTCTGGCGCGAACGCTTCGAACGCCGCGGGCTCCCGATCGTCGGCGACGACGTGAAGAGCCAGGTGGGCGCCACCATCGTCCACCGCATGCTCGCCAATCTGTTTCGCGAGCGCGGCGTGCGGCTCGACCGCACGTCACAGCTGAACGTCGGCGGCAATACCGACTTCCTCAACATGCTCGAACGCGAGCGGCTCCATTCCAAGAAGATCTCGAAGACACGCGCCGTGACGAGCCAGCTCGACGTGCCCATGGCGCCCGGCGACGTCCATATCGGCCCGAGCGATCACGTGCCGTGGCTCGAAGACCGCAAATGGGCCTTCATCCGCCTCGAAGGCACCGCCTTCGGCGGGGTTCCCCTGAATGTCGAACTGAAACTGGAGGTCTGGGATTCGCCGAATTCGGCGGGCGTCGTCATCGATGCAGTGCGCTGCGCCAAGCTCGCGCTCGACCGCGGCATCGCCGGCGCGCTGACCGGGCCGTCGAGCTGGTTCATGAAGTCGCCCCCGCGCCAGTTCACGGACGCGGAGGCCCGCGAGCGCACGCTGCGTTTCATCGCGGGCGAGGTCGAAGGGGGCGAGGCGTGAGGATCGTCGTCTTCGGCCTGACGGTCTCCTCCTCTTGGGGCAACGGTCACGCGACCCTCTGGCGGGGCCTGATCCGCGCATTGGCCCGGCAGGGCTGCCGCGTCACCTTCTTCGAACGCGACCTGCCCTTCTACGCGCAGCATCGAGATCTGCTCGGCGCGCCTTGGGTCGATCTCGTGCTCTACCGGGCGTGGGAGGACGTGCTTCCGCAGGCCCGGCGCGCGCTCGCGGACGCGGATGCGGCGATCGTCACCTCCTATTGCCCCGACGCCCGCGGAGCGACGCGCGAGATCCTCTCCTCGAACGCCGTCGCCTGCTTCTACGATCTCGACACGCCGGTGACGCTCGCCCGTCTCTCGCGCGGCGAGGACATCGACTATATCGGCCCGAACGGCCTCGCCGATTTCGATCTGGTGCTGAGCTACACGGGCGGCGCCGCGCTCGACGCGCTGCGCACGCGGCTCGGCGCCCGCTCGGTCGCGCCTCTCTACGGCCATGTCGACCCTGCGGCCCACGCGCCCGCCCCGCTCTCCGAACGCCTGCGCTCCGATCTTTCCTATCTCGGTACCTATGCGGAAGACCGGCAGACCACGCTCGAAGCGCTCTTCGTCGCTCCCGCGCAGCGGCGACCGGATCTCCGCTTCCTCTTGGCCGGTGCACAATATCCGCAGGATTTTCCGTGGACGGAGAACATCCATTTCCTCCGTCACCTGCCGCCCGCAGACCATCCCGCCTTCTTCTGCTCCTCGCGACTGACGCTCAACGTGACCCGCGCCGCGATGGCCTCGCTCGGCTGGTGTCCCTCGGGCCGGCTCTTCGAGGCCGCGGCCTGCGGCGCGGCGGTCGTGTCCGACGTCTGGGAAGGGCTCGACGCCTTCTTCGCGCCCGACGCCGAGATCCTGCTCGCCCGCTCGACCGGGGACGTCGCGGAAGCGCTCGAGCGGTCCGATGCCGAGCTACGCCGGATCGGCGACGCCGCCCGTGCGCGGGTTCTCGAAGAGCACACCTCCGCGCATCGCGCCGGGACATTGCTCGAACTCCTCTCGGAACGCGCGCGCCGCCCCGCCCCCGCCGCGATGGAGGCATGAGATGTGGGGCATCGTTCCGGCCGCGGGGCGCGGCAGCCGCATCCAGCCTCTCGCCTTTTCCAAGGAATTGCTGCCCGTCGGCAGCCGCTATCAGGACGGATCGGAACGGCCCTGCGCCGTCGCCGAATATCTCGTCGAACGCATGGTGCGCGCGGGCGCCGACAAGATCTGCTTCGTGATCGGCCCCGGCAAATCCGACATTCCCGAATATTTCGGCGGCAGCTACGGCGCGGCGAGCCTGTTCTACGCCGTCCAGCCCGAACCGCTCGGCCTCTGCGACGCCCTGTTCAGGGCGGCTCCGCTCGTCGGCTCCGATGAACCGGCGCTGGTCGGCCTGCCGGATACGGTGTGGTTCCCCGCCGACGCCTTCGGGACCCTGCCCGAGGGTCGCCTCTCCTTCCTGCTCTTCCCCGTCGAAAATCCCGAACTGTTCGACGCCGTGGACTGCGCGCCCGACGGTGCGGTGCGGACCATTCAGGTGAAGGTCCCGAAACCGCTCACGCATTGGATCTGGGGGGGCTTCAAACTGCCCGGCTCGGTGCTGCGGGATCTCGAACGGCTCTGGTTCGCGCGCGGCCGGAGCGACGAATTCGTCGGCTCCCTCGTCAATGCCTGGCTCGCCCAAGGGGGCGAAGCGAGCGGCGTCCGGGCGGGCGAGGCCTATGTCGACGTCGGCACCCTCGACGGGTACCGCACCGCGCTCGCCCTTCTGGCGGGCGAAGCCGCCCGCGACGAGCCGAGACGCCCCGCCCGTACCGCGGGACGCCCGCCCGCGACCGCGCGGATCTTCTCCGGAGGACGCCCATGAATTCGATGTCGGCCCTCTCCCCCGACGAGATCCGCCGCCGCGCCGAGGCCTTGGGTCCGTGGTTCCACAATATCGACCTCGGCGGCGTGATGACCGCGCCCGAGCATTTCCTCGGCGACTATCCCGGGTTCAAATGGCGGGCCTTCGCCGAGGCCGTCCCGCAGGACCTGTCCGGCCGCACCGTGCTCGACATCGGCTGCAACGGCGGCTTCTACGCGATCGAGATGAAGCGGCGCGGGGCCGATCGCGTGCTCGGGATCGATTCCGACGAGGACTATCTCGATCAGGCGCGCTTCGCCTCGGGCGTGCTCGGCCTCGACATCGAGTTCCGCAATCTGTCCGTCTACGACGTGGCGGCCTTGGGCGAGCGCTTCGACGTCGTGCTGTTCATGGGCGTCCTCTATCACCTCCGCCATCCGCTGCTCGCGCTCGACCTGATCCATGCCTATGCGGCGAGGGATGTCCTCGTCTTCCAGTCGATGCAGCGCGGAAGCACCGAAGCGGAGCCCGTCGCCGAGAATTACCCGTTCTCGGACGAGACCCCCTTCGACCGTCCGGACTGGCCGAAGCTGCATTTCGTCGAACACCGCTACGCCGACGATCCCACCAATTGGTGGGTCCCGAACCGCGCCTGCACGGAGGCGATGCTGCGCAGCGCCGGCTTCCGCATCGAGGCCCGGCCGGAGGCCGAGGTCTATGTCTGCCGCCGGAGCGAGGCGCGGCCCGACGCCCGTCCCGTCCATCCCTCAGCGGAGGCGCGGCCATGATCGAAGCGGCGATGATCTGGAACGAGCCGAACAACAAGTCCCATTGGGATCCGGAGCTCGATCCCGACTGGGCGCGCTTCGCCGCCATGGCCCGCCTCGCCGGCGCGGCGATCGGTTCGGCGGCGCCGGGCCTGCCGCGCGTGCTCGGGGGCATGTCGCCCGTCGATCCCGGTTTCGTGCGCAATCTTCAGGGCCGCGACGTGTTCGACGAGATCGACGTGGTGGCCGTCCACGGCTTCCCGCTCGATTGGAACCTCTGGTCGATCCATGACTGGCCGGCAAAGCTCGACGAGATCCGCGCCGTCACGCCTCTCCCGCTCTGGGTCTCGGAGGTCGGCGTCTCGACCTTCGGCGCGGACGAGGTTCAGGTCTGGGGTCTGCGGCGGACCGCGGAACTTCTCGTCGGCCGGGCCGAACGCATCCACTGGTACAGCCTCTACGATCTGCCCAAGGCGTGGGAGGCGACGACCCGCCACAAGGAGGCGGAAGGCTCCTCCTACTATCGCCATTTCGCGATGGGCCTGCTGCGGGAGGACGGTTCTCCGAAGCCCGCGCTCGATCTTTTCGGCGACTACGCTCCGGCCCTCGGGCTCTGCCAATGGTTCCATTTCGAGGATCATCGGCTCGACGACGCCGTGCGCTGGATGAAGCGGCTCGGCGTGAAACATCTCCGCACGGGTCTGTCATGGGCCGACAGCTTCCGCCCAGCCGCCCTCGATTGGTTCGACCGGCAGATGGACGCGCTCGGCGATTTCGAGGTCACCGTCACCTTCTGCTTCACGCCCGAGCATCGCGGGCTCGCGCCGCACCATACGAGTCCGCCCGTGGACCCGCGCGAATTCGCCGATTTCTGCGCGCGGATGGTGGAGCGCTATCCGCATCGCGCCGGCGTCGGCGCGACGGAACCGCTCCGTTCGACGGGATGAGGCCATGGATCCTCGGGCGGCGCGTTTCCTCGAAAAGCTCGCGGATCCCGACAGGTCCCGCCTCACCGAAGGCACGGTCGCGCTGGTGCTCGCCCATCCCGACGATGAGACCATCGCGCTGGGCTCGCAATTGCCGCGGATCGCCGATCTCACCGTCGTCGTCGTGACGGACGGCGCCCCCCGCGACGGGCAGGACGCACGGGCCCACGGCTTCGTCGGTCCCGCCGACTATGCCGAGACGCGACGCAAGGAGCTTTTGTGCGCGCTCGCTCTGGCGGGCGTCGAACCGGGGCAGGTCATCCGCTACGGCATCCCGGATCAGGAGGCCGTCCTGCATCTCTCGGATATCGTGGGGCGGCTGGCCGAATTGCTCGCGCGCTTCGATCTCGTCGTCACGCATGCCTATGAGGGCGGCCATCCCGACCACGACGCCGTCGCCTTCGCGGTCGCGGCCGCGTGCCGCTTGATCGCCGAGGAAGGCGCCGTCGCGCCCGCGATCCTCGAGGCGCCCTTCTACCATGCGCATCGCGACGGCTGGGGGATCCAGACCTTCTGCGACATTCCCGCAGGCGGCGATCCCGGCGTCGACCTCGAACTCCGTCCGGCAGAACGGCGCCTGAAGCGCTGGATGATGGACGCCCACGTCACGCAAAGACGCGTGCTCGCGCTGTTCAGCGATTCCGTCGAACGCGTCCGCGCGGCCCCGGATCACGATTTCGAGCGGCCCGCCAACGGCGGCGCATTGCTCTACGAGCGGTTCGGCTGGGGCATCACCGGCGAGATCTGGAGCCGCTCCGTGCGGGAGGCGCGCGCGGCCTTTTTCGGAGCCCCGGCATGAAGCTGACGATCCTCTCGGTGGCTTATCCTTTGGCAGTCGCCGCGCCCGGCGCGGTGGGCGGTGCGGAACAGGTGCTTCTCTCGCTCGACCGGGCCCTCACGCGCGCGGGGCACCGCTCGCTCGTTCTGGCTCAGGAAGGGTCCGAACCGGCCGGCGAACTGATCCCCCTGCCTGCCGTCCCGCCTCCCTTCGACGACCTCACCGCCGCCCGCGCGCGCGAGCGTCTGAGAGGGGCCATCGAGCGGGTGCTCGCGACCCGTCCGGTCGATCTGGTGCACCTCCACGGCGTGGATTTCTGGACCTATCTGCCCCGTCCGGGCCGGCCGGTGCTGGCGACGCTGCATCTGCCCGCGTCCTTCTATCCGCGCGAGGCCTTGTTCCACCGGCGCCCGGACACGTGGGTCCACGCCGTATCCGCCGGCCAGCACGCCACGTTGCCCCCTCTCCCCGGTCTGCTCCCGCCCGTCGAGAACGGGATCGACCTCGAAGCCTTCGGCGGCCCCTATCGGCGACGCGACTTCGCCCTCTATCTCGGCCGGATCTGCCCCGAGAAAGGCCCCCATCTCGCGATCGCCGCCGCCCGCCGCGCCGGTGTTCCCCTGCTGATCGCGGGCGAGGTTCAGCCCTATGCCGACCATCTCGCCTATTTCCGAAGCGAGATCGCCCCGCATCTGGATCGGAATTGCCGATTCATCGGCGCGGTCGGTCCCGCCGCCCGACGACGTCTCCTCGCCTCCGCCCGCTGCCTGCTGGTCCCGTCGCTGGTGGCCGAAACCAGTTCGCTTGCCGCGCGCGAGGCCGCCGCATCCGGAACGCCCGTCATCGCCCGTCCGGAAGGCGCCTTGGCCGACATCGTCCTGCAAGGCGAAACCGGCTTCCTCGCCGAAGACGCCGAAAGCATGGCCGAGGCGATCCGCAACAGCGACCGCATCGACCCGGCCCGCTGCCGCGCCGAAGCCGAGCGCCGCTTCTCGCTGCACGGCATGGTGAGCGGCTATCTGGATCTCTATGCCTCGGTGCTGGGGCGCGCCTATCGGCGGGAGTCCGCCCTATGACGCCCGCCGTCGCGGTTCTCCGAACGACCGAGGCGCTCGACGCGCTTGCCTCGGAATGGGCGGAGCTTCATGCCGCTTCCGATAGGGCCACCCCGTTCCAGAGCCACGGCTTCCTCCTGTCCTGCTGGAAGCTCTTCACGCCCGGAGAATTGGCTGCCGTCGCCGTCCGCGAGGGGCGCGATCTGATCGCACTCGCGCCGCTCTACATCGAGACCTCGGAAAACGGGCGAAGGCTGGTGCCCATGGGTCTGGGCCCCGCCGATCATCTCGACCTGCTCGTCCGCCCGGAGCGCAGCGGCCCCGCACTCGATCTGATCGCCGCGGTGATGGCGGATCTCTGCGACCGTTGGGAATTCGACGATCTTCTGCCGCGCGCGATGCTGCGCGAGCTTCCGGCTCCCGACGGTTCAGTGGACGAGACGATCCTCTGGCGGCCCTGCCCCGTGCTGACCTTACGCCCGGACGACCCGGAACCTCTCTCCGGAGTTCCGGCCCGCAGACGCCGCAAATGGCGCATGGCCCGTCACCGGGCGGAGCGCGCGGGCGGCGCGTCCGTCCTGCCGATCCCGCCGCAGGACCTCCGCGCCTCCGTCGAGCGCCTCGTGACGTGGATCGACGCCCGTCGGGCCGAAGGCGGGGAAGCATCGAGCTATGCCGATGAAAGACTGGTCGAATTGCTGATTGCCGCGAGCATCGATCTCGCCCCTCGAAACGGCCTGGCCGCCTATGCTCTGTCCGTCGCGGGCGTTCCGGCCGGCGTCTTTCTCGGCTTTCGCGACCGGCACGCCTTCTATGCCTATGCCGGCGGTTTCGATCCGCGCTTCGCGGATCTCGCGCCGGGCACGCTGCTGATCGGCCATGCCGTCGCGGAGGCGACCCGGGCCGGCGCGCGGGAGTTCTGCTTTCTGCGCGGGCGCGAGCGCTACAAGACGTCTTGGGGAGCCGAGGAGGTCTTCAGCCTCCGGCGGGTGGTACGGAGGACGACGCGATGACCCGAGCCCCCGGCGTGCCCCCGCTCGACGCTCCCGAACGACTGCGTGTTCCGCTCGCCCGCTGTATCCGGGGCGAGATCCCGCCCAATGTCTGCGCGATGGGTCTCCTGACGGGCGAGCCCGATCCGCGGACGATCGAAGGTGCGTTGGAACGCACGATGGAACTGCTGGACCGTGAAGGCGACGACATCGGCGTCGAACGGCTGCGGAACGTGGCGAAGCTCATCGAGCGGCATCCCGAAGCCCATCGCCTCGTCCGCGAAATTCTGGCGGTCGTGCCGCATGACGATGCGCATATGCGCGAACCCGATGCGGTCGCCTTCTGGTCCGCGGCCTTCGACCGGGCGTTCGCGATCAATCCGGAAGCGAGCGTCGCCCTCTACAGTCTGGGCGACCGCGAGCTGCTCGACGTCGCGACCGCCGAGATCGTGCGCCTGCTCCGGGAGACGGAACTGCTGGGCGCGGAGAAGCACGTCCTCGACCTCGGCTGCGGCTTCGGTCGGCTCTCGGAAGCTTTGGCGGGCGAAGCGGGGCACATCGTCGGCGTCGACATTTCGGAACGGATGGTCGTCGCCGCCCGCGCCCGCTGCGCCGATCTGGCGAACGTCCACGTCATCCTCGGCTCCGGTCGCGATCTTCAGCCCCTGCCCGACGAAAGCATCGACACCGCCGTGGCCGTGGACGCCTTTCCCTATATCGTGGCGGGCGGGCCGCCATTGGTGAAGCGGATGATGGCGGAGCTGGGCCGGGTGCTGAAGAGAAGCGGCAGCCTCGCGATCTTCAACTGGTCCTATGAAGGGGACGCCGCCGCCCGTGAGGCCGGCATCCGGGCCGCAGCGGACGGCGCGGGTCTCGTGCTTCGTGCCCCCGTCCATGCCCGGTTCCTGTCCTGGGACGCGGAGCTTTTCCTCCTCGGCAGGAACGACGCTGCGGATCTTTGAACCGCAGCACCGCGCCGGCCGTTCTCCGCGACCATGAACGTCGTGCCTCCCCTAGCCTGCGTCCTCCGGGACGATCCTCAGATCGCGGCCGCTTCCGCCGGTCTCGTCTATGTCTCCGATCTCGACCCCGGCATCCGCCGCCGCCGGGCCGGCCGGGGTTTTGTCTATCAAGACGCTCGCGGCGGGCGGATCGACGACCCCGATGTGCTGCGCCGGATCCGCGGACTGGCCGTTCCGCCCGCATGGACGGAGGTCTGGATCTCGCCCGACCCGCAGGGCCATCTGCAGGCGACCGGGCGCGATGCCAAGGGCCGGAAGCAATATCGCTATCACCCCGACTTCCGCTCCCTGCGCGACGACGCGAAATACGAGCATCTGGCCGATTTCGCCGCGGCGCTGCCGGCGCTTCGGGCCCGGGTCGCCGCCGACATGGCCGGACGCGGCCTGTCGCGGGAGAAAGTGCTGGCCACCGTCGTCGACCTTCTCGAACGCACGCTGATCCGGATCGGCAACGACGACTACGCCCGCCGGAACGAAAGCTTCGGCCTGACCACCCTGCGCCCCGAGCATGTCGCGGTCGAAGGCACGGCGCTGCGCTTCGAGTTCAGGGGCAAGAGCGGCCGGATCTGGAAGCTGCGGATGCGTGACCGCCGGATCGCCCGGGTCGTGCGCGCCTGTCAGGACCTGCCGGGGCAGAACCTGTTCGGTTACGTCGACGAAACGGGCGAAGCGCGGGCCGTCACGTCCGCCGACGTCAACGCCTATCTCCGCGAAGCGACGGGCCGCGACGTCACGGCGAAGGACTTCCGCACCTGGGCCGGAACGGTGAACGCCGCCCGCGAGCTTTCCACGATGGAGCCGCCGACGAGCCCGACGGCCGCCCGCAAGCAGCAGCGCGCGGCGGTCGCCGCGGTGGCCGCGCGGCTCGGCAACACCGTCGCCGTCTGCCGCGCGTCCTACGTCCACCCTACGATCTTCGCCCGGCACGAGGCGGGCGATCTGGCGGCCCTGCTCGCGCGGCCCGTCGCCGGCGTCGAAGGGCTCGCGCCGGAGGAAAACGCCGTCCTCGCTTTGCTCCGCGACCCGCCGGACTGAGCCGCGCTGGCACCGATGACCGCGGTCCCGCTTGCATCGAAACACGAAAACAATGTTAATCAGGAAAACATTTCGTTTCAGAAGTTTGCATTTCGAGAGTTTTCGATCGGAGAAAAAGTTGATCACGCTGTTTGACGGCGCGGACTCCGGATCGCCGGCCCCGCGGGCGCGGCGCTCGTCCGAGACGATCGCGACGTTGATCGACGGTCTGTCGCGGGCGGGGCGCATTCCCGAGGGAGCGGACATCCTCCGGGGTGCGATGAGCACCTTCGGCCTCGGGCATGTTTCCTATGTGGCGATGAACGTGCCGACCCAACCGACCGCCCTGCCGCTGCATGCCGTGACCTATTCGCCGGAATGGCTGAAGCGCTATGTCCAGCGCAGCTATATCGACATCGACCCGGTGATCCGGGCCGGGCTCGGGGGACTTCTGCCGATCGACTGGAGCCGCATCGACCGATCCGACAGGCTCGTCGCGCGCTTCTTCGGCGAGGCGCAGGAATGCCGCGTCGGGCGACAGGGCCTGTCCTTCCCCATCCGCGGCCGGCACCACGAATTCGCGCTGTTTTCGGTCACCTCCGACGTGTCCGATCGCGAATGGGCCGAATTGCGGCCGCGTCTCGTGCCGGAAATGCTGCTGCTCGCGCATCACTTCCACCAATTCGCCCTCGATCGCGCCGGCGTCGAGATCCCCGATTATTCCGGGCGTCTCTCCCAGCGCGAGAAGGACTGCCTGCGCTGGCGCGCGACGGGCAAGTCCGACTGGGACATCGCGCAGATCATGAACATCAGCGAGCGGACGGTGAAGTTCCACCTCGAAAACGCGCGGGGAAAGCTGGATTCGCTCAATACGACGCAGGCCGTGGCCAAGGCGCTCGCCTGCGGCGCCATCGCGCTCTACTGAGGCGAACACGCGCCGACCTGCACTTTCGCACAGGTCAAAGGACGCCCGTCCCATCTTAGGCTTCTCCCCATCGGCTCAGAGGAGAATTGCCATGATCAAAGTCATTCACGGGCACCAACGCCATCTGTTTCCGCGCGAGATCGACGCCATGCATCGGCTGCGCAAGAAGGTGTTCCATCAGCGCATGCAGTGGCAGGTCCCGCTGATCAACGATTGGGAGGTGGACGGCTTCGACGCGATGGATCCGGTCTATCTCCTCGCGATGGACGAGGCCGATCAGGTCGTCGGGACGATGCGGCTTCTGCCGACGACGGGCTTCAACATGCTCAACGACATCTTCCCGCAACTCCTGCCGGAAGGCTCGCCCGTCTACAGCCCCCGGATCTGGGAGGTGAGCCGGCTCGCGGTGGACATGGACGCGAAGACCGCGCAGGGCGACCGCCCGCTGAGCATCGCCACGGCGGAGCTCGCGATCGCCTCGAACGAGATCGCGCTGGCCGCGGGCGTCAGCCATTTCGTGGCCGTGATCGACGCCTTCATGCACCGCACGTTCAAGCGGGCCGGATGCGCGGGCGATCCCATCTCCCCGCCGCGCAAGATCGGCAACACGCTCTGCTACGCGGTGGCGTTCACGATGGGCGAGAAGCTCGATGCGGACTTCCGCCGGGCCGGCGGCATCACCTGGCCGGTGATGGAGAAGGCGCCCGAGGAAAACGGCCTCGGCATGGCCGCGTGACTCGAGAGGCCCCGCCCGAACATTCGGACGGGGCCTCGGCGTGAGATTTTCAGAACACGAAATCGTTCGCCGAAAGCGATGTGACGCCTTCGAGCAGAACGGTGTTCGCGCCGACGGTCAGAACTGCTCCGTCGTCGGTGTAGCTGAGATGCGCCTGCACCGCGGCCCAGGTACTCAACCCCATGCCGCGGGCATCGATCACGTCGTGAACGCCGAAATCGGCGACCACGTCGTTCCCGGTCACGGCACCGAAGAAGAAGGTGTCGGCACCGGCTCCGCCGTAAAGCGTGTCGTTTCCGGCATCGCCCCGCAGCGTGTCGTTGCCCGCTCCGCCGAACAGGGAGTCGTCGCCCGTGTTGCCGGTCAGGAAGTCGTTGCCGCTGCCGCCGATGATGGTGTCGGAATCGATGCCGCCGTTCAGCGTATCGGCCCACGAACCGCCGTGAATGCAGTCGTCGCCCGAGCTGCTGCCCGAAATGACGTCCGATCCTTGACCGCCGTAGATGTCGTCGTTCCCCGGGCCGCCGCTGAGCGTGTCGTCGCCTTGGCGTCCCAACAACGTGTCGTTGCCCGGTCCGCCCCCGAACGCCTCGCTGCCGGGGCCGCCGATGACGAAATCGTCACCCGCTCCGGGCATGATCACGTCGACGCCGGGTCCGCCGCTGAGGCTGTCGTCGCCCGAGGTTCCGGTGATCGTGTCGTTGCCGGGTCCCCCCATGACCGAACCGCCGATCAGGACGTCGCCTTCCGCGGTGCCGTGAACCGCATAAGGCCCGAGTCCCCCCGGAGGCGGAGAATTGTCGCAATCGATCCCCTTCGGAAAATTGATCGCCATGCTCTTGCTCCCTCGTTCTGGTCGACGAGCCCCCGAAGCGAGAGGTTAGACCTTCCCTTACGTAATGCAACCGTGTGATCGAGGCCCCGTCTCCGCGAACCGCTCGGGACCGCATCGTCCCATTCGGTAGACCGGGCATCGCCCGAAAGGGGCGCGAACCGGCGTGGGGCAGGATCGTTGTCACTGCGGTCGGGGGCGCGAAAAGATGACCGGAAAAGACACGGAAGGCGCTGCCGCCGCGCGGCGCGAGCGCATGGTCCGGCTTCAGATCGCCAATCGCGGCATCACCGATGAACGCGTTCTGGACGCGATGCGCTCGGTGCCGCGGGAATCCTTCGTCGCGCCGGGCTACGAGGACTTCGCGCATGAGGACCGGGCGCTTCCGATCGCCGAGGGTCAGACGATCTCGCAGCCCTATGTGGTCGCGCTCACGGCGGATGCCGCGCGGTTGCGCGCGACGGATCGCGTGCTCGAAGTCGGCACCGGCTGCGGCTATGCGGCGGCGGTGTTCGGGAGGCTGGCCCGGGAGGTTCATACGATCGAACGCCTGCCGGGACTGGTCGATGTCGCGCGGCGCAACCTCGCGGCGGCGGGTGTCGGAAACGTCATCGTCCATGAGGGCGACGGAAGTCTGGGGCTGCCCGAGCAAGCGCCCTTCGACGCGATCCTGGTCGCCGCGGGCGGGCCCCGAGTGCCGCAAGCCTACAAGGATCAGCTCGCCCCGGGCGGGCGCATCGTGATGCCGGTCGGGGGCGGCTATGACGCGCAAAGGCTCTTGCGCCTGACGCTCTCGGACGACGGCCGGTTCACGACCGACGATCTCGGTCCTGTCCGGTTCGTGCCTCTGGTCGGACGCGAAGCCTGGCCGACCGGCGGGCCTTCGGCGGGCTAGGGCGATTTCAAACGAAGCGGACGCCGGCGGTGGCCATGGTGCGCATCGCCCTGTCGAGCGAGCCCGCGGCATCGATCCCGCGGCAGGCCTCGAGCACGACGTGACTTTCGAAGCCGAGTTCCGCCGCGTCGATCGCGGACCACGCCACGCAGAAATCCGTCGCGAGCCCAGCGAAGAAGATGCGGCGCAGGCCGCGTTCGCGGAGATAGCCGGCCAACCCCGTCTGGGTGCGGCGGTCGGCTTCGCGGAAGGCGGAATAGCTGTCCACCATGCGGTGGTATCCCTTGCGGAGCACCAGTTGCGCGCCGGAGGCGTCGAGCGCCGGCGAGAACTCCGCCCCGCGCGTCCCCGCGATGCAGTGATCCGGCCAGAGCACCTGCTCGCCGTAAGGCAACGTCACCGTGTCGAAGGGCGAACGGCCGAAATGGTTGGACGCGAACGAGACATGATCGGCCGGATGCCAATCCTGCGTGACGACGATGTGCCGGAAGACGGCCGAGAGCGCCGCGACGGGTTCGAGCACCGCGTCGCCGTCCGGCACCGCCAGAGCGCCGCCGGGGAGAAAATCGTTCTGCACGTCGATCACGAGCAGAACGTCGGTGTCGTCGGGACGGATCGTCATCGGGCCTCATCGCGATCCGGAAAGGATCGCGCGATCGTGGTCGCGCCGCCCTTCGGGGTCAACGTTCGACGAAGGCCTTTTCGATGACGAAATGGCCGGGGCTGGTGCCGCTGCCTTCCTCGAAACCCTTGGACTCGAGCAGGACCTTCGTGTCGGCGATCATGGCCGGGCTGCCGCAGAGCATCAGGCGGTCGACGGCCGGATCGAGCGGCTTCAGCCCGATCTCGTCGAAGAAGCCGGGGCGATCCAGCAGCTCCGTGACGCGGCCGGTATGGCGGAAGGGCTCGCGGGTCACGGTCGGATAGTAGATCAGCTTGTTGCGGACCTCTTCGCCGAGGAATTCGTGCTTGGGCAGGTCGCGCATGATGTAGTCGCCATAGGCGAGTTCGGCGACCTGACGGCAGCCGTGCAGAAGGATCACCTTCTCGTAGAGATCGTAGGTCTCCGGGTCCTTGATCACGCTCATGAAGGGCGCGAGGCCGGTTCCGGTGCCGAGGAGATACAGGTTCCGACCGGGCAGGAGATTGCCGTGGATCAGCGTACCCGTGGCCTTCCGGCCCACGAGGATCCTGTCGCCGACCTTGAGATGCTGCAGCCGCGAGGTCAGCGGCCCGTCGGGCACCTTGATCGAGAAGAATTCGAGATTCTCGTCGTAATGCGCGCTCGCCATGCTGTAGGCGCGAAGGAGGGGCCGGCCCTCGACTTCGAGCCCGATCATCGCGAATTGACCGCTTTGGAAACGGAAGCCGGGATCGCGGGTCGTCGTGAAGCTGAACAGGGTGTCCGTCCAATGATGGACCGAGAGAACGGTTTCCTGATTGAAATTGCTCATGGCGGGTCCGGTTCGTGTTCAGGCGCGATCGGATAGTCTGGCCGCCGCGCTCGAGCAAGACCGCCGGCCATGACGCCGCTCGGCGCTTGCGAAGCGCGACATCGTTTGTATACTAACGAATATCGGTGGTGGGGCTTCTTGTCAACCGAGCAGCCCTTCGGAACGGGGAGCCGAACGCATGGCGCATGATCAACCTGCCGCGAATACGGGGCCGACGAAGCTCGTCATCAAGAATATCGGACTGCTGCTGACGGGCGATATGGACAAACCCGTAGCGGATGCTGATACCGTCGTCGCCGAAAACGGTCGAATTACTGCGATCGGCCGCTTCAAGGACGTCGATACCGAAGGCGCGACGACTCTGATCGATGCGAACGGGTCGGCGCTGACTCCGGGACTGATCGACAGCCATGTTCATCCGGTCGCCGGCGACTGGACCCCGCGACAGAATCAGATCGGCTGGATCGACAGCTTCCTGCACGGCGGCGTGACCACCATGATCTCGGCGGGCGAGGTCCATATGCCGGGCCGGCCGCGCGACGTCGTCGGCGTGAAGGCCATGGCGATCTTCGCCCAGCGCGCCTTCTCGGCCTTCCGGCCGGGCGGCGTGAAGATCCATGCGGGTGCCCCGGTGATCGAGCCGGGCATGACCGAGGAAGACTTCAAGGAACTCGCGGCCGCCGGCGTGAAGCTCCTGGGCGAGGTCGGCCTCGGCGGCGTGAAGGACGGCGCCACCGCGAAGCAGATGGTCGCCTGGGCCCGCAAATACGGCATCCAGAGCACGATCCACACCGGCGGACCTTCGATCCCCGGCTCCGGCCTCATCGGCGCGGACGTGGTGCTCGAAGCCGACACCGACGTCGTGGGCCATATCAACGGCGGCCACACCGCGTTGCCGGACAAGGAGATCCGCTGCATCTGCGAAGGCTGCAAGCGCGGGCTCGAACTGGTGCACAACGGCAACGAGCGCGCCGCGCTCTACACGCTGCGCACGGCCCGCGAGATGGGCGAGATGCACCGCGTGATCCTCGGCACGGACGCGCCGGCGGGCTCGGGCGTTCAGCCGCTCGGCATCCTGCGCATGGTCTCGATGCTGTCCTCGCTCGGCGACGTGCCGGCGGAAATCGCCTTCTGCTTCGCGACCGGCAACACGGCGCGGATGCGGGCGCTCGACTGCGGCATCGTCGAGGTCGGCCGTGCGGCGGATTTCGTGCTCATGGACAAGGCGCAGCATTCGGCGGGCAAGGACCTGCTCGAAAGCGTGCAGCTCGGCGATCTTCCCGGCATCGGCATGACCGTGATCGACGGCATCGTGCGCACCGAGCGCAGCCGCAACACCCCGCCCGCGACGCGCGTGCCGCAGATCGTCGGCCATTGAGGCCTCGCAGGCCCGTGCTCCGGCACGGGCCTTTCGCGTTCAGCGGATCTTCTTGAGAAGTTCGACCAGCGTGTCCCGCTCGTCCTCGGTGAGCGGCGAAAGGGTCTCGCGGGTGATCCGCAAGGCCGTTTCGGCAAGGCGCAGATAGGCCTCTTCCCCCGACGGGCTCAGCTTCAGCACGACGCGGCGCGCATCGGTCGGGTCGGGATCCGTCTCGACATAGCCGTGGCGGATGAGCCGTTGCACGACGCCCTTCACGGTGGCGGCGTCCATCGCGATGTGCCGCCCCAGCAGGTTCTGCGAACAGGTGCCCTGCTCCCTGAGCTTCGCCAGCGCGGCCCATTGCGTGGCCGTGAGATCGTCCATGCCGCTCGCGGCGAAGATCGCCGCGTGCCGCTGGTTCGCCTGACGCAGGATGAAACCGACCTGCTCGTCGAGCACATAGGTCGATGCGGCAGGCGCCGTTTCGTTCTTCTTCAACACCTCGGACCTCCCGTCCGGATCCGCTCCCGAGGCGGGATACGGGGTGGCGTCGCCTATCGCAGGCCGTCCTCGCCCTTGATCGCGTCCTTCGTCAAGCCTCCGACGCGCGGCAGCGGACGGCCGGAGTCGGTGACGGCCACGGCCACCACGATCTCGTCCGCACGGGGCGCGTCCGGAACCGAGACGATCATCCCGTCGAAATGGCTGCGCACGAAGGCCGCATCCTTGTGCCCGAGCGGCACGTCGATCTCGCAGCCGAGCCCGCCCCGACGCTTCGAGGACGGGATCAGCGCCGCGCCCTTGCCGAGCACCTTGCGCGCAGGCGCGCCGAGCTTCGGATGCAGGATGGCCGCGGCATGTTCGAGCTCGCCGTTCTCGCCCACGGCGGCGGCCTTGCCGTAGCTCTCGGCCGCCGGACCGTCGATGCCGAGCGCCTCGACCGCCTTGCGGGTCAGGACTTCGCCGAGCTCCTCGCCGATGTCGACGAGTTCGGAGAGATCCTCGACATAGCGGCCGGCGAACGGATTGCGGATCACCGCGACCGCGCAGGCACGCCGGGTCGGGGGATCGACCGGCCGGCCCATCTCCTGCCGGGTCTCTTCGAGAAAGACGCAATATTTGCGGACTTCGCTCTTCATCGTTCCGCCTCCGGCTCAGCGCTGACCGTCATGCACGCTGATGTCCTCGACCCGGAGGCCGCCGACGCGGGCATGCACGCGCGGGCCGCAGGTCATCACGAGGATCAGCACGATCTCGTCCGCACGCGGGGAATCCGGCACGTTCACTTCCATCGCGTCGAAATGGCTGCGGACATAGGACGCGTTGATGTGCGTGACGGGGATGTCGATGCGGGTGCCGGGACCGCCGACCTTCTTGGTCGAAGGCACGATGGCCTTGGCGTCGCCGAGCGCCGCGCGCATCGCGTAGCCGCCGGGGACGTGCCAGAGCGCGCCGTGTTCGAGCTCGCCCGCCGCGCCCACGATGGCGCCCTTGCCGTAGCCGTCGATGGCCGTCTTGTCGCCGCCGAGCGCCTGCACGAGCTTGTTCGCCATCTCGACGCCGAGCGGGGAAAGCGCGTCCATCATCGGCTTGATGTCTTCCACGTAACCGCCCGCGAAGGGGTTGCGGATCACGGCCGCGATCGCGCCGCGCCGGCGCGGAACGGCCGGCTTGGGACCGCCTTCATGATGGATTTCCTCGGTGATGAGGCAGGTCTTCCTTACGACGATGTCGACCATGACGGTTCCCCTCGAAACGTGATCGGTTGCGGCGAAGCGATGCCCGGCAGTGCCTGCGTCGAAGGAACGACGCGGCCGGACCCGCGGAGATGGAGGGCGGCCGTCCGGATCAGACCGCGACGGACCAAGTCTTCCGCGACGCTCGCGCCGGCGTCGAGAGCCTCGGCGATTTCGTCGGGGGACAACGGGCCGACGCCGCGCGTCACCGGTCGGTCCCCGAGGTCGCTGTCGGGCAGAAGCGAGCGGGCGGGCACGCGCGTGACGGCCGGGTGGCCCGGAAGATCGACGGCGTTGCCGATGACCGTGGCGGCCGCATCGGCGATGGCGGCGGTCTCGGCGAGAACGGTGACGGCATCGGCGATGCCGAGCGAGAAGCTGCGCCCGCCCCGCCCGCTCGTCGCGATGCCGCGGACGGGATCGTCGAAGCCGATCCGTGCGGTGCCGGCGAGGGCGGGATCCTCGATCTGCGGCACGAGGCCCGCGGTGAGCGCGGTGCCGGGCGCGAGATGGAAGGCGATGTCGCCGCCGTTGTTGACGAAGGCGCGGTCGAGCGGCGCCGCGCCGACCATGGCGGCAAGGATCTCCTCGGCCACCGCACCGGCGACGGCTGCCATCGGCGTCAGCGCCTCGAAGGCGAGGAAGCGCGCGCAGGCGTCGTTCATCCGCTTGGCGACCGGCCCGGCGAGATGGTCGCTCGCGGGCCGCGCAGGCGACCGGATGATCGGCAACTCGCGGCAGAGTTCGTCCAGAACGTCGCGGAACCGGGCGACCGCCGCGCCGTAAGCCGCCCGAACCTCGTCGGCACGACCGTCCGCCCTGATGACGAGGTCGATCGGACCGTCGTTCAGGTGCAGGCGGCCGTCCGCCAGGAGGGCCATTCGGGCGCGATCGTTCATCCGTGCGAGCGCTTCGCTCCGGCGGGCGCGAGAGGCCAGGGATTGTCCTCGCGATGCGGCACCGGCTGCTGGGTCGTCGTGTAGTCCATGAACTCGGTCAGGTTCTGCAGCTTCCTGATCTCGCCCATATGCCCGCCGAGCGCGGCATAGTCCTCCTTGCGCATCGTGAACTCGATGGGAGCCACGAGCGCAGGGGTAGGCACGTAGCCGAAGGCGTTTTCCGGCAGGCGCGTCACGTCCACCATGAAGGTGATGCCGCCGCCCGGCCAGACATAGACCGGTGCGCCGCCGCAGGTGACGTAGGTCAGCGAGTCCTTCACCGACTTGGTGAGCCCCACGGGGTTTTCGGTGACGCCCGCACGGAGCGAACCCCCCGCGCCTCCCATGAACAGGACCGTGCAGAGCGCGGGCTCGCAATTCTCCTGAATGCGGAGCACCGACTTCATCAGCTCTTCCGGCATGGGCCGCTCGACCGGGACGAGGTTCTCGTCGAGCACGAAATAGGCGTAGTGCTCGCCGGTGGTGCTGACCATCAGCATCGTGATGCCGGGGCGCGACTTCTTCGGATCGAAGGGGCCGAGGATCGAGAGAGGATCCGAGATCGAGGTGCCGCCCCAGCCGGTGCCGGGCTCGGCCACCTGGAAGTAGCGGCCGGGGGTGGAACGCCGTCCCTTGATCTTGATGCCCGTCTCCGGGATGTCGAGGAGCTTGCCGGCCTGATGCTCGGAGAGCACGCCGGTGATGTGGTCGTCGACCACGACGACCTCGTCGACCTTGCCCTGCCATTGCTTCGCGAACATGCCGATCGTGGCCGAGCCGCAGCCCACCCGCATGCGCTCTTCCGGAACGCCGTTGACGATCGGGGCCTTCCCGGCCTGCACGATGATGGTCGCGCCGCCGTCGATGGTCATTTCGACGGGCTTGCCGTTGCACAGCGCGAGCAACGCGTCGCAGGTGACGCGCCCCTCCTTCTTGCCGCCGCCGGTGAGATGGTGGACGCCGCCGAGCGAGAGCATCTGCGAGCCGTATTCGGCCGTCGTGACATGGCCGATCGGTTCGCCTTCGACGCGGACGACCGCCTGTTCCGGCCCGAGATGGCGGTCGGTGTCGATCTTCACCTTCACGCCGCAATAGCTGAAGATGCCCTCCGTCACGACCGTGATCATGTCGACGCCTTCGACCTCGGAGCCGACGATGAAGGGCGCGGGCTTGTAGTCGGGATAGGTCGTCCCGGCGCCGATCGCGGTCACGAAGGCCTCGCCGCGCGTGACGATCTGGCCGTCCCACTGCCCCGGCGAATTGAACGGCACCAGCGGGCCGCCCGTATCCTTGGCGCGCTCGAGCAGGATGTGGGGATCGACGCGTACGAGCGTGCCGCCGCTGTTGCCGTAGCGGTCGCAGGCCCCGGTCGCGCCGTCGGCGATGTAGCACATCACCGGGCAGGCATCGCAGCGGATCTTTTCGGACTGGGACATGGCGTTCACCTCGTTCCCGCGAGGATCGCGGCGCGGACGCGGTCGGGGGTCGCGGGCACGCGGCGGATCCGGACGCCGACGGCGTCGTGAATGGCGTTGAGGATCGCGGGCGCCGTCGGGATCAGCGCCTGTTCGCCGATGCCCTTGGCCCCGAACGGCCCGACGGGCGACGGATCCTCGATGATGATGGATTCGACGGGCGGCATGTCGCCCGCCGAGGGGATCAGATAGTCGTGCAGATTCTCGCCGCGGCCGGGGATGAACTCCTCCATCAGCGCGAGGCCGAGGCCCTGCGCCACCCCGCCCTCTATCTGGCCTTCGACCAGCATCGGGTTGATCGCGCGGCCGAGATCGTGCGCCGCCGTGATCTTGAGGACCTTCACGGTCCCGAGTTCGACGTCGACCTCGAGTTCCGCCATATGCGCGCCGAAACCATAGACGGCATAGGGGCTGCCCTGCCCCTTCGAATCCAGCGGCGTGGTCGGCGGGTCGAAGGTCTCCTCGACGCTCAACACGTAGCCGAGAGCGTCGACCGCGAGCGCGGCCGGATTGACGGTGCGCGAGCGGCCGTTCTCTTCCACCGCGACCTTGCCGCCCTTGAAGGAGATGCGCGCATCCTCGCCCGCATTGGCCAGACGCAGGATCTGGGCCCGCATGGCGCGGCCGGCCAATTCGGCGGCCTTGCCCGTCACGAAGGTCTGGCGCGAGGCGGAGGTCTTGCCGCAATCGGGCGTGATGTCGGTATCGGCCGAGAGCACGTCGAGCACGGACAAGGGCGCGCCGAGCGCCTCGGCGAAGATCTGCGGTATGACCGTGTTCGAGCCCTGCCCGATATCCACCGCGCCCTGATGGAGCGCGATGCGGCCGTCCGGCTTCAATCCCGCGCGGATCGTCGAGGGATTGGCGAGCGAGGTGTTGCCGCAGCCGTACCACATGCCGGCGACGCCGACGCCGCGGCGCAGCGCCCCGGACGCCTTCGCGTTGAAGGCCTCGGCCTCGCTCCGCGCCCGCTTCCAATGCGGCCGGAGCGCTTCGAGGCATTTGCGGAACCCGACGCCTTCGCCCAGCACCTGCCCCGTCACGGTCGGCAGATCGTCGGTCAGCGCGTTGAGGATGCGGAACTCGAGCCGATCCATGCCGAGCTTGTCGGCGAGTTCGTCATAGAGCTGTTCCTGCGCGACGGAGGCCTGCGGCACGCCGAAGCCGCGGAAGGCGCCTGCGGGCACGAGATTGGTGTGCACCGCCCGCGTCCGGGCGCGGTAGTTCGGCATGAAATAGGGACCGGACGCATGCACGGGCACGCGGTTGGCCACCGTGGGTCCCCATGAGGAATAGGCGCCGGTGTTGAAATCGCCGTCGAAGGCCATGCCGACGAGACGGCCCGACGCGTCGGCCCCGACCTTGGCGCGGATCCGGGCCGGATGGCGCTTCGTGGTCGTCGCGATCGATTCCGGCCGCGAATAGACCATGCGGACGGGCTTGTTCAGATGCCAGGCCGCCACCGCGATGAAGGGCTGCACCGAGAGGTCGAGCTTGGACCCGAAACCGCCGCCGACCGCCGTCGGGATGATGCGCACCGCTTCGGGAGCGATGCCGAGGATCTTCGCCGTATCGTCTCGGTCCATATAGGGCGACTGGGTGCAGGCGCTGATCTCGATACGGTCGCCGACGCGCTGCGCGAAGCCCGCTTCGGGCTCGATATAGGCGTGCTCGACGAAGCCCGTCTCGAACTCGCCCTCGGCGGTCACGGCCGCTCCGGCGAGCGCGCCGTCGGCGTCGCCGCGTTCGACATGGCCGCGGACGAGGATGTTGCCGGCACGCCCCTCATGGACCCGATGAGCGTCCTCGGCGAGGGCCTGATCCAGGGTCACGTGAGCGGGCAGTTCTTCCCAGACGACGGGGAAGGACTTGAGATCGAGCGCGGCGATCGCCGAAGGACGACCGACGACGGCTGCGACCGCCTCGCCGCGGAAGCGCGTTTCGCCCACCGCGAAGACCGGCTGATCGGCGAGCGGCGGGATGACGCCGAAACGGTTCTCTCCCGGCACGTCGGCCGCGGTGAATACGCGTTCGATGCCCGGGTTCGCCGCAACGAAGGCGTCGAGATCGCCGAAGGAGAAGCGTGCCCGATGATGCGGGCTGCGGACGGCCCGCAGGAGCAGCGTGTCGGCGGGCCAAGCATCGGCACCGAAAAGCTCGGTGCCGTCGATCTTGCGCGCACCGTCCAGACGCTCGAAGCGGCGACCGACCGGGCCCTCGGCATCGAGAGGCTCGGCAACGGCCCCGTCCGCCGAACGCGTCCGGCCCGCATCCATCACCGCCGCGACGATCTTGCGATAGCCGGTGCAGCGGCAGAGCACGCCGCCGATGGCGTCGAGCACCTGCTGTTCGGTCGGATGTTCCACCTCTTCGAGCAGCGCCGCGGCCGAGACCATCATGCCCGGGGTGCAGATCCCGCATTGGGCGGCTCCGTGACGCGCGAAGGACTCCTTGAGGCGCGCGGCCGTGTCGCATTCGCGCTCGAGGCCTTCGATCGTGGTCACCGAACGGCCTTCGACCTGGCCCGCGAGCATCAGACAGCCGCAGACGGGCGCGCCGTCGACGAGGACGGTGCAGGCACCGCAGTCGCCCGCGTCGCAGCCGACCTTGGTGCCGGTGAGGCCTGCGACGTCGCGCACGACCTGCGTGAGGCGCGCCGCCGGATCGACATGGAGCGAAACGCGCTCTCCGTTCAGGTCGAAGGTCAGGGCTTCGGACGGCACGTCAAGCATGGGCGGTCTCCGAAAGGCAGGCGGCGAGGACGCGGCGGACCACGGTCTCGGCGGCATCCGTGCGGTAGGTCGCGGTCGCGCGCACGTCGTCGATCGGCGTCAATCCCGCGACGTGAGCGGCGGTCACGAATTCGGCAGCAGCCGGGGAGAACGGTTTGCCGACGAGATCCTTTTCGAGCGCCGAGAGGCGCCGCGCGACGGCCGAGCAGGCGCCTACGGCAATACGCGCATCGGCGATGGTGCCGTCCTTGCCGCGTTCGACGACGGCGGCCGCCATCGCGATCGAGATCACGAGATAGCGGCGGGCGCCGAGCTTGAGGAAGGCGGAACGCGCGGCGGGCCCGAGGGCGGAGACGGTTACGGCCGTCATCATCTCGCCCGCGCGCAGCTCCGTCTTCCGGTTGCCGAGAATGAAGGAGGCGAGCGGCATGGAGCGGCGCCCGGCCGCCGAAGTCAGTTCGACCTCCGCATCGAGCGCGAGCAGCGGCGGAACGCCGTCGGCGGCGGGCGACGCATTGCAGAGATTGCCCGCGATCGTGCCGACGTTCTGGATCTGGCGGGATCCGACTTCGCGCGCGGCGGCCTGAAGGCCGTGCAAGGCGGGCGGAAGATCCGCGCTCGCGATGTCGGTCCAAGTGGTGCGGGCGCCCATACGGACCTTGCCGCCGGAGATCGTGATGCCGCGCAGATCGTCGACGGCGGAAATGTCGATGAAGGGCGTGCGACGGACCTGATCGACCAGAGCGGGCATCACGTCGGTGCCGCCGGCGACGATGCGTCCCTTGGTCTCGACGAGCGCCGCGACAGCGGCGTCGATGGTCCGGGGTCTCAGATACATGCCTCGCTCCGTCATCCCGCCCTGTCCTCAGGAAACCCGGTCGTCGTCGAGCGCGATCCCATGGCCGGCCCGCGCCAGCGCATAAGCCGCATCGAGATCGTTCACGTCGTTCGAGTGAATGGCGAAGAGCGGCGCGCCCTTCTCGACCCGCTCGCCGAGGCCGACCATCAGGTCGATGCCCGCGCCCTTGTCGAGAGGCGCGCCGGCCCGCCGGGCGATGCCGGCGACGGCCCAGCCGTCGATGCCCGTCACCATGCCGGCGCGGTCCGCGACCACGCTTTTCGTCAAAGCGGCCGGGCCGTGCGGCTTCTCCCGCCGCCCTTGCGCATTCACGATCCGGTCGAGCGCTTCCCGCGCCTTTCCGGACGACAGCAGCGCCTCGGCGCGCGCGCGCCCTTTTTCGACCGTGCCGATCGCCGGATCCCAGGAGAGGATGCGGGCTGCGAAGGTCAGCGCCTTCTCGCGCAGGTCTTTCGGCGCATCGGGGCGATCGTCCAGAACCAGCATCACGTCGCGCACTTCGAGCGCGGGACCGATGCCCCGCCCGATCGGCGCTTTTCCGTCCGTGGCATAGGCCTCGACATGCAGGCCCGCGCCCTTGCCGACCATTTCGAAGAGATCGCCCAGCCGGCGGGCCTCGCCCTCGTCGACCAGCTTCGTCCGTGGTCCGAACGGTAGATCGATGATCACGTGCGAGGAACCGGCCGTCAGCTTCTTCGAGATGATCGAGGCGACCGACCAGCGGTTCGAATCCAGCCCGAGCGGACGCGTGATGGCGTTCATCACGTCGTCGAGCGCGGAATGGTTCATGCGCCCGTTCCACGCGATGCAGGCGCGCGCCTCGCCGACCGCGCGGCGGACTTCCTCGGTCGTCAGGTCGACGCGCGCGAGCACTTCCATCGCATCCGCCGTGCCCGCGGCGGAGGTGATGGCGCGCGACGACGTCTTGGGCATCGCGAGCCCGTGCGCGGCGACGATCGGCGTCACGATCAGCGTGATCCGGCTGCCGGGAATGCCGCCCATCGAATGCTTGTCGACGACGATGGGCTCGCCCCAATCGATGGTACGTGCGAAGCGCGTGCGCACCTTGGCGAGCGCGATCACTTCGGCGTCGGACAAAGAGCGCGTGGCCGCGACGAGGAAGGCTGCGACCTCGGCATCGGGGTAGCGCCCCTGCACGATGTCGCCGAGCACGGTCTCGTATTGGTCTTCCGAAAGCTCCCCGCCGCGGATCTTGGTGCGGAGCGCGTCCCGGCTTTTCTGGGGCGGCGTGCGGACGATGGAGACGTCCGATCCGACAGGCAGGCCGAGCGCACGGAACGCCTCCTTGGACAGGCCGATCTCGTCGGGCTCGAGAAGCGTGCCCGCATCGACCACGGCGACCTGCGCGCGGACGCTGCGGTCGCGGCCGGAGATCTCCACGCGGCCGGGCCCGGCGTAATCCTCGGCGTGGACGGTGCTGTCGGCCGGCAGGAAGGCGGTGTGCTCGCGCCCCGTATCGATGGGCAGTTCGCGAAGCACGAGCCTGCGTCCGCAGGTCTCGATCGCGGTCACGAAGCGGCCGATCCCGGTCTCGGGCGTATCGTCGTTGATCACGTCGATGACCTCGACGTCGGCATCGACGGCGAGATCGGCGCGGGCCAGACGAGCCGCGATGTCCTGCTCCGTCTCGCGCCCGCGGCCGGCGAGGCGGCGGGCCAGGATCTCGACCGGCGCCGTCACGCGGACGACGACGAGGCGCGGCACGCGCTTCGCGAGATCGGCGATGACGGCGCGCGAGCCGTTGGCGATGACGTGGCGGCCGCGCGCGAGTTCGTCCCGGAGCGCGGCGGGCAGCCCGTAAGCGAGGCCATGCGCCCGCCACGAGACGAGAAAGCCGCCCGCGCGCTCGATATCCTCGAAGGCGGCGAGGTCGACGGGCTCATGCTCTTCGCCGCCCGCATCCGCGGGCCGCGTGATCGTCCGGCGGGCGAAGGCGAAGCGCGCGTCGCCGGCCATGGCGCCGCGCGCGCCGTCCAGCAGCGTGTCCTTGCCCGCTCCGCTCGGTCCGACGACGAAGAACAGGATGCCCGGGCGCATGCGCCTCTCTCAGATCTCGTCGAGACCGATATCGACCGCCGGGGCGGACTGGGTGATCTTGCTGGTCGAGATGTAGTCGACGCCGGTCTCGGCGATCGGCCGGATGGTGTCGATGCGGATCCCGCCCGACGCTTCGACCTTCGCGCGCCCGCCGACGATCTTCACGGCTTCGGTCATGTCCGGAACGGACATGTTGTCGAGCATGATGACGTCGGCGCCGGCGGCCAGCGCCTCGCGCACCTGCTCGATGCGGTCGCATTCGACTTCGATCTTGGTGAGGACCGGCAGCTTGCTGCGCGCCCGGTCGACGGCGGCCTTGATGCTGCCGCAGACGGCGATGTGGTTGTCCTTGATCATCACGCCGTTGTCGAGGCCGAGGCGATGATTGAGGCCGCCGCCGCAGGTGACGGCGTGCTTCTCCAGCATGCGCAGGCCGGGCGTGGTCTTGCGGGTGTCGATGAGGCGGGCATTCGTACCCTTGATCGCGTCGGCATAACGCGCGGTCTCGTTGGCGATGCCGCACATGCGCTGGGCGATGTTGAGCGCGGTGCGCTCGGCGGTGAGGATGCTGCGGCCTGAGCCGCGGATCTCCATCATCACCTTGCCCTTCTCGACGCGCTCGCCGTCCTTGACGAGGACCTTCACGTCGAGGGTCGGGTCATAGCGGCGGAAGACCATGGCCGCGACCTCGATGCCGGCCACGATCATCGGCTCGCGCGCATTCATCGCGAAGGCGCCCTGCTCGCTCTCTTCGATCATCACCTGAACGGTGAGGTCGCAATAGCCGACGTCCTCCTGAAGCCAGAGATCGATCAGCCGTCCAACAGCGAAGCGGTCGTACATCGGCGCCCCTCATCCGATTGAAAACTCCCGGGTGGGCCGTGACCGCGCCGGGGAGTTTTCGACGGTCGATCCCGCAAACGGATTTCGTTTGTATACCAACGATGATCTTCGAAACGGGAACTTGTCAAGCGGACGGGAGGGGCCTTCGGCGCCGATTGACAAGATGTTCGTGTACCAACAAACTCGAATATCAGTCGGAAGGAGAAACAAGCGCTCCCGGCGGTCGAACCGGATCGACGGGATCGGAAAAACGGGTCCGATTACAGAGGCTTGACCTTCACGCATCGGAGGGGATGCGGTCATGCCGAGATCTCGGAACCGCCTTGTTCCTCGTCCGCCGTTCCGCGCCTCGGGCGCAACAGAGGGGCACATGATGAAGCGGTCCACGTTCATTGTCGGCATGGTCGTCGCAGCTGCGGTCGCGGGCACCGCGTTCGCTCAGGACGCCAAGAAGATCACCCTCACCGGCGGCTCCGTCGGCGGCGCCTGGAGCGCGATCGGAACCGCGATCGGCGAGACGATCCGGCGCGAGCAGCCCGGCGCGGCCTTCGGCTACGAACCCGGCCGCGAGGCCGCCAACATCCAGCTCGTCTCGCAGGGCAAGGTCGAGCTCGGCATCGCCCATGCGCAGCTCGTCAAGCGCGCCCAGAGCGGCGAGGATCCCTTCAAGGGCCCGATCACGAACGTGCGCGGCATGGCGCTGATCGACCCGCAGGCCGCGGTGCAGATCCTCGTGCGCGAGGACGCGGGCATCACCAGCTTCGCGCAGATCAAGTCCGACAAGAAGCCCGTCCGCGTGGCGCTGAACCAGCGCGGCACGCTGATGGCCGTGACCGGCGAAGAGGTCTTCAAGGTCAACGGCATCACCGTGAAGGACATCGAGGGCTGGGGCGGCCGCGTCCTCAACATGGACTACAATGCCGGCCTCGAGGCCATGAAGAACGGCCAGGTGGACATGGTGATCAACATGCTCGCCTTCCCCTCCGGCCAGATCACGAGCGCCACCCGCGAAATGAAGGTGAAGATGCTCGGCCTCGACGCGGGCACGATCGAGAAGCTCGGCGGCCTGCTCGGCACCGCGCCCATCACCATCCCCGCCAATTCCTACGGCTTCCAGCCGGAAGCCGTGCAGACCGTCACCGGCAGCGTCGTGCTTCTGGCCTCCGCCGAGATGAAGGACGACGAAGCCGAGAAGATCGTCGCCGGCATGCTGAAGAACTTTGACTACCTGAAGCAGTCGCACGCCACGCTGGCGCGTCTCGAGCCGGTCTCGCTGATCAACGTCGCTCCGCTGCAGCTGCATCCGGGCGCCGAGAAGGCCTACCGGAAGGCCGGGCTGATCAAGTAAGCGGCGGACCAGCATCAGCCGACCCGAGGCCGACATGTTCAAGCTGCTCACTCTCGTTTTTCCGGGCCAAACGCGGAAACTCGGCACGCCGGAAAAGATCGTCGTGCACGGTCTCGGGATCGCGACCGGACTGCTCCTGCTCTGCATGTCCCTCGGGCTCTATGTGAACCGCGAGCTGTCGCTGTTCTTCTTCACGGGCTCGATTCTCGTTCTCGCCTTCCTGACGACGACGGGAAACCCGCTCCGCCCGCGGGAGAGATCGGCGGCCTCGTGGGTGCTCTCGGGGCTGTCGGCCGCGAGCGCCGGCTACTTCATGGCGATGCATGAGGTCCATGCGGACCGCCTGCCCATGATCGACGAGCTGACGACGGCCGACCTGACCTTCGCGATCATCCTGATCGCGCTGGTCATGGAGGCGACGCGCCGCTGCATCGGCCTCACGCTCGTCGTGCTCGTCTCCAGCTTCCTTCTCTATACCGTCTTCGGCAACAAGCTGAGCGGGTCCTTCGCCCATCGCGGCTTCTCGCTGCAGGAGATGATCGACCACCTCGTCTTCTCGACGAACGGACTGTTCGGGCCCGCGCTCGAAGTGGCGGCGTTCCTCGTCGTGGTGTTCGTCGTCTTCGGTGCCATGCTCGAACGGGCGGGCGGCGCGGACTTCTTTTACGACTTCGCCAACAGCCTCGTCGGCCGGCAGGTCGGAGGACCCAGCAAGGTCGCCGTGGTCTCTTCGGGTCTCTACGGCTCGATCTCGGGGTCGCCGACGGCCGACGTGGTCACCACCGGATCGTTCAGCATTCCGCTGATGATCAAGACCGGCATGTCGCGCACTTATGCAGGAGCGATCGAATCCGCGGCCTCGACAGGAGGCGCGTTGCTGCCGCCCGTCATGGGCTCGGCGGCGTTCCTGATGTCGGACTTCACGGGCATCTCCTACGGGGCGATCGCGCTCGCCGCCCTGCCCTCGGCGCTGCTCTATTATCTGTCCGTCTTCCTCGCCGTGCATTTCAAGTCGCACCGCGACGGCATCAAACCGACCGCGGACGCGAGCACGCCGACGGTCCGGCACGTTCTGAAGACATACTGGTACTATCTGATCCCGATCGCCGTGCTCGTCTGGGCGGTGCTGAGCCTGAACCGGGCGTCCTTCGCGGGCGGCATCGCCTGTCTCTCGATCATCCCGATCATCGCTTGGCGGGAACGCAGCGCGAAAGGCTTCGTGGTCGGCCTCGGCCAGGCCTTGAGCGACGGCATGAAGGGCATGATCGGCGTGGGCGTCGCCTGCGCCATCGCCGGTCTGGTCGTCGGCACGCTGGCGATGACCGACCTTTCGGGCAAGATCAGCTCGGCCCTCTTCGCGCTGTCGTCGGGCAGCATAGTGCTGACGATCGTGACCGCGGCATGCGTCATCATCGTGCTGGGCATGGGCATGCCCACGCCCGCGGTCTACGCCCTGTCGGCAGTGCTGGCAGCCCCCGCCCTCATCCAGCTCGGGATCCCGACGCTCGCGGCGCATCTCTTCATCGTCTATCTCGCCTCGATGTCGGCGATCACGCCGCCCGTCGCGGTCGCGGCCTTCGCTGCGGCATCGATCGCCCAAGGCAACCCGATCAAGATCGGTTTCGTCGCCTGCCGCGTAGCGATGGTCGCCTTCATCCTGCCCTTCGTCTATCTCTTCGAACCCGCCCTGCTGCTGAAGTCGACGCCCGTCGACATCATCATCACTCTGGGCAGGATCGCCTTCGCCGTGCTGGTCCTCAATGCCGGCATCGAGGGCTTCCTCCACCGCCGTCTCGGGACGATGACTCGGGCGCTCTTGGTCCTGTCCGGAGTGCTCCTCCTCCTTCCGATCGGCTGGAACGAGGTCATCGGCTTCGCGCTGGCCTGCGGAACCATCGGGTGGTTGTGGGTGTCTCGTCACTCATCCTACGCTGCCGTGAAGGCGTGAGGCGCGCGGGCGGGAGCCGTCCCGCCCTTCTTCTCCGGCAGGCCGCGAACCTTTCGAGGACGCCGGATGATCGAAGACGTCGCGATCGAGTCTTGGGAACACCTCCACGACGAAGTGTTCCGCGACGCTTGGAACCCGCGGCTGGGCCGCTTCCGCTCCTCATGGCTGTTCCGCGGCGGAGCGCGGGCGGATTACGACCTCAAGACGTCGCTGATGCGGCTGGGCGGCGACTACTGGAACCGCGAGGGCCATCTCCTCCGCAATTTCCGCAAATATGCGCATCGCGAGACCGTTCCTTTCGACGATGATTGGAACTGGCTGGCGCTCGGCCAGCATCACGGCCTCCCCACGCGCCTGCTCGACTGGACCTACTCGCCCTATGTCGCCATGCATTTCGCGACGCAGGACGCCGGCGCCTATGACGAGGACGGCGTCGTCCATATGGTGAATTTCCGGGACGCGCATCGCCGGCTGCCGGACGAACTGATCGGGATTCTCAACGAGGACGGCTCGCACGTCTTCACGACGGAACTCATGTCCCGATACGCGATCACGCTGCGCGAATTCGACGCCAAGGCGTCGGGCGCAGGCTCGCCCTTCGTGCTCTTCTTCGAGCCGCCGTCTCTGGACGAGCGGATCACCAATCAATTCGCTGTCTTCTCGCTGACCTCGGATCCGCGGATCACGCTCGATGCGTGGATCGCGGGCGACAGAAGCCTCGCCAGACGGCTCGTCATCCACAGGCGGCTCAAATGGGAGATCCGCGACAAGCTCGATCAGGCGAACATCACCGAGCGGGTGCTGTTTCCGGGTCTCGACGGGCTGAGCCGCTGGCTCGCGCGCCAATACACGACCCCGAACCCCGTCGCGGACGAGTGACGCGGGCCGGCCGCGCGATCAGACGCTGAGATAGGCTTCGCGGATCTCATCGTTGCCTTCGAGTTCGGCCATGCTCCCCTCGAAGCGGATGCCGCCCTTCTCGATCACATAGGCGCGGTCGGCGACGGCGGCGGCGAAATAGAGGTTCTGCTCGGAGAGCAGCACCGCGATGCCTTCCTTCTTCATGGCGAGCACTGCGTCGGCCATCTGCTCGACGATGACGGGCGCGATGCCTTCGGAAGGCTCGTCCAGCAGCACGGCATGCGGATTGCCCATCAATGTCCGTGCGATCGTCAGCATCTGCTGCTCGCCGCCCGACATCGCGGAGGCGCGTCGACCCTTCATCTCGGAAAGGTTCGGGAAGATCCGGAAGAGGCGGTCCAAGGTCCAAGCCCGGCCGTCGCCCGTCGCGTCCTTGCGGCCGACTTCCAGATTTTCGTAGACGGTGAGATCCGTGAAGATGCGACGCTCTTCCGGCACGTAGCCGAGCCCGAGCCGCGCGATGCGATAAGGCTGTTGCCCGAGAATGTCCTGCCCCTCGAAACGGACGGAACCGCGGGCCGGAACGAGACCCATCAGCGCCTTCAGCGTCGTGCTCTTGCCCGCACCGTTGCGGCCCATCAGGGCGACGACTTCGCCCACCCGCAATTCGAGATGCACGCCGAACAGGACCTGAGCGCGCCCGTAGGACGCCGAGAGGCCCTTGGCTTCGAGAAGGATGCGATCGGCTGCGCGGTTCATCGCTGAATTGTCCTGAATTCCGATCCGGGCGTCACGCCTGAGCGGCGCGGCGGGCCTTCAGCGCCGCCTGCACCCCGGTCTCGCCGAGATAGACCTGCTTGACCCGTTGGTCCGCACGGACCTCCTCGGGCGTCCCGCGCGCGATGATCTCGCCCCGGACCAACACCACGATCCGGTCGGCATGCCCGAATACCGCGTCCATGTCGTGTTCGGTGAAGAGCACGCCGATCTTGCGGGCGCGGGCGATGGAGGCGGTGAGCTCCATCAACTGGGCGCGCTCGCGCGGGGCCATGCCCGCCGTCGGCTCGTCCATCAACAGAAGTTTCGGCTCGGACGCGAGCGCGACCGCGAGTTCGACCCGCTTCACGTCGCCATAGGCGAGTTCGGAGACGGATCGGTCGGCCATCTCGGTCAGGCCCACCCCGTCGAGGATGGCGAGCGCTTCCGTCCTGTAGAGGCTCGTCGCGTCGGCCGTCAGATCGCGGGTGCGCTCATGGAACGAGATCAGCGCCATCTGCACGTTCTCGACTACGCTCATCGACACGAAGGTCTGCGCTATCTGGAAGGTGCGGCCGACGCCCTTGCGCCAGACGAGCCGGGGCGGAAGGCCCGTCACGTCCTCGCCGGCGAGCATGACGCGACCGGTATCGGGCCGAAGCTGGCCGCCGACCATGTTGAAAGTCGTCGACTTGCCGGCACCGTTGGGGCCGATGATCGCGAGGAGTTCCCCGGCCGCGAGATCGAAGGACACGTCCTTGGCCGCGACCAGCCCGCCGAAACGCTTCTGTAGTCCCTGAACGGAGAGAAGCATCAGCCGGCCCTCCGATGAGCGAGCGCCTCGCGCCCGGCATCCACTGCGCCGACGAGTCCGCGCGGGAAGGCGAGCACGATCACGATGATCGAAAGCCCGAGGAAGAACCGCCAGAAATCCGTCAGCGGCATGAAGAAGTCCTTGATCGCGTGGAAGAAGCCCGCGCCGACCAAGGGGCCCATGACGGTCTGCAGGCCGCCGCTCAGGATCATCATCAGGAAGTCGACCGACATGCCGATGGAGATCAGCGTCGGGTCGATCGAACCCTTCGAGAAGGCGTAGAGGCCGCCCGCGAGACCCGCCGCCGCGCCCGCGACGATGAAGCTCAGCCAGCGATGCGTGCGGACGTCGATGCCGATCGCATCCGCCCGGTTCGCGGAATCCCGCGCCGCCCGCAGCGTGTAGCCGAAGGGGGCGTAGATGATGCGGCGCAGGAAGACGATGGCGGCGACGGCCAAGAGGGCCACGACGTAGAAATAGACCGACCGGGACGAGGCCCAGGCGGACGGCCATACGCCCACGACGCCGTTGTCGCCGCCGGTCACCTCGGCCCATTGGAAGAAGACCGCATAGGTGATCTGGGCGAAGGCCAGCGTCAGCATCGCGAGATAGATGCCGGACAGCCTGACCACGAAATAGCCGAACAGCGCGGCCGCGAGACCGCCCGCGAGCGGGGCCGCGACGAGCGCGCCTTCCATCGGCAATTTGAGCGGACCGACGACGAGAAGGCCCGCCGCATAGGCCCCGATGCCGAAATAGGCCGCGTGGCCGAAGGAGACGATGCCGCCCGCGCCGACGAGGAAGTTGAGCGAGAACGCGGCGAGCGCGAAGGCGAGGATCTCGATCCCCACCTTCGTCTTGTAGGCGTCACCCATCAGCGGCACCGCAAGCAGCGCGACCACGACCAGCGCCGCCACGAGGCGCTCGCCGGTGCCGAAGGGCTTCAGCGAGAGGATGCCTTCGGGCAGCACGGCGCGGTTCGCCGTCGCTTCGGGTCGGCCCATCAGGCCCCACGGCTTCACGACCAGCACCACGGCCATCAGCAGGAAGACGAGCACGAGCGTGATCTTCGGGAAGATCAGGATGCCGAAGGCCTGCAAGAGACCGATGATGAGCGAGGCGACGAAGGCCCCGGGCACCGACCCCATGCCGCCGATCACCGTCACCACGAAGGCCTCGGTGATGATGGAGAGATCCATATGGCCGTTCGCCGGCACGCGCGGGATCTGCAGCGCGCCGCCGAGCCCGGCCAGAAACGCGCCGAGAAACAGCGTGCCGGTGAACAGCATGGCCTGATTGACGCCGAGCGCGCCGACCATCTCGCGGTCCTGCGTGGCCGCTCGGATCAGCACGCCGAACCGCGTCTTCTGCATCAGGAGCGTCAGCAGGACGAGCACCGCCGGCCCGACGAACAGCAGGAACATCTCATAGGCGGGGAAGCGCTGCCCCATGATCTGAATGCCGTGCCTGAGGCTCGGCGCGCGGGGGCCCGCGATGTCCACCGGTCCCCAGATCTTCTGCACGAGATCCTGGACGATCAGCACGACGCCGAAGGTGGCGAGCAGCTGGAACAGCTCCGGCACCTTGTAGATCCGCCGCAGGAGCAGCACCTCCATCAGCACGCCGATCAGCCCCACCGCGAGGGCGGCGAGAAGCACGCCCGCGAAGAACATCGTCGGCGTCCGGTCGATGTCGAGCAGGCGCGGAACGATCGTGATGCCGAGATAGGCCCCCAGCATGTAGAGCGAGCCGTGCGCGAAATTCACGATCCGCGTGACGCCGAAGACGATCGTCAGGCCGGACGAGATGATGAAGAGGGACGACGCGTTCGCGAGCCCGGACAGGGCCTGAACGACGATGAAGGCAGGATCCATCGAAGGGACTTCTTATAGGAGCGCGGATCGGAACGCGGCGGGCGGACGGCCAGGGAGACCGCGCACGTCCCGGAAGAAGAAGGGCGACGGCACCACGGCCGTCGCCCGATGTCGTCAGCCCTTGCGGACGGCGCGGACTTCCGCCTCGGGGTGCAGGTAGTCCTTGCCGTCGGCGTAGCGCCAATTCTTCATCGTGGGCAGCTTGCCCTTCAGCGTCGTCTCGCCCACCCAGGCGCCGAGCGTCGACTGATGGTCGATCGCGCGCATCACCACGGGGCCCGCGATGCTGTCGGAGGTCAGACCCTCGAGCGCGGTCACGAGCGCCTCGGTGTCGGTCGACTTCGCCTTGTTGAAGAGGTCGCGGATCATGTAGCCGACGACATAGCCGAGCAGCGAGCCGAGGCGCGGCGTGTCGTTGAACTTCGCCTTGTAGGCGTCGAAGAACGCCTTGTGGGCGGGCGTCGTGATCTGCTCGGGCGGATAGCCGGTGGTGATCCAGCCTTCGGGGGTCTCGTCGCCGAGCGGCAGGATGTATTCCGGCTCGCCGGTGAGAAGGCTCACGACCTGACGGCCCTCGAACAGGCCGCGCGTGTTGCCTTCGCGGACGAAGGCCGTGAGGTCTGCGCCGAACAGCACGTTGAAGATCGCGTCCGGCTTCGCCTGAGCGATGGCGCCCACGGTCGCGCCCGCATCGACGCGGCCGAGCGCCGGGAACTGCTCCGTCACGACTTCGAAGCCCGGCACGGCGGCGGCCATCAGCTTCTTGAAGTTCGCCGCGGCGGACTGGCCGTATTCATAGTTCGGCGCCACGATCGCCCAGCGCTTCACCTGCTTCGCCTTGGCGGCGTCGACCAGCATCTTGGTCTGCATGTAGGTGTTGGCGCGGACGCGGAACGTGTATTTGTTGCCCGAGCCCATGGTGAGGGCGTCGGTCAGCGGCTCGGTGCCGAGATAGAGGACCTTCTTCTGGTTCGCGAAGTCGCCGAGCGCGAGGCCGACATTCGACAGGAAGGCGCCCGCGATGAACGTGACGTTCTCGCGCGTCAGCAGTTCCTCGGCCACGCGGACGGCATCGCCCGGGGTCGAGTTGTCGTCGCGGAAGATGATTTCCAGAGGACGGCCGCCGAGCCCTGCGAGCCCGCCCGCCTTGTTGATCTCTTCCATCGCCAGCTGCATGCCGTTCCGGTACGGGACGGCGAAGGCGGCCATCTTGCTATAGGAATTGATCTCGCCCACCTTGACCGGCGCGCCCTGCGCGGAACCCGGCCCGGCCGCGAGGAGCGTACCCGCGGCGGCCATGCCGCCTACGACGCTGCGACGCGTGAATTTCTGATCGGTCATCTGGCACCCTCCTCGATCGAGAGACGGAAAACGTCTTTCCCCCGACGACCCCGCGGCCCCTCAGCCGCAAGATCGTTCGTAGACAAACGATACCTGCTTCGGGGCCGCCGGCAAGATCGATTTTCCGCGTTGCTCGGACGGACGAAAGCGAGACGCCGCAATGCAACAGGAGCGTCCCGCCCTATGCTTTTCATTACGCCGGCTTACCGCCCGAACGGCGGAGCGGAGCGGGGATGAGCTGCATCTTTATTGCGCCGCAGCATCGTCCAGCAGACGGGCCAATCGTCGCAGCGAGAGCTGATAGCCTTGCGTGCCGAAGCCCGCGATGACGCCGGACGCGACCTGAGACACGTAGGAATGGTGCCGGAAGGACTCGCGTTTGTGCACGTTCGAGATGTGGCACTCGATGATCGGGCCGTCGAAGGCGTTGAGCGCGTCGAGGATGGCGATCGAGGTGTGCGTGAAGGCGCCGGGATTGATCACGATGCCGCCCGCCGTTTCGCGGGCTTCGTGGATCCAGTCGATGATCTCGTATTCGCGGTTGCTCTGGTGGAAGCGGATGTCGAGCTTCAGCTCGGCCGCGATCGCGCGGCAGTCACGCTCCACGTCGGCGAGCGTCTCGCGACCGTAGATCTCGGGCTGGCGCTTGCCGAGCAGGTTGAGGTTGGGTCCGTTGAGGACATAGACGAGGCGGCTCATGACCCGGCTGTTCTCCAGAGCGCGGACGCGGCCGCGACGCGCCGCATCCTGTCGTCCCCGGCCGAGCCGCGCAAGGGCGGGAACCCGTCGGAACGCGCCGAAGCCCTCCCGACGGGCTTTCGATCAGTCTTCGTAGGTGACCGCGCCGCGGCCGAGCAGCTTCTCGTCGATGATCGTATCGAAGATGCTCTCGATCTCGGTGAAATGCGTGCGCATGCCCACCACCGGCTTGATCAGCCCGCGGGCCATCACTTCCATCGTCTCGATCAGCTCGGTCCGGGTCGAATGCCGTGATCCCGTCACCACCTTCTCGGTCAGCATCATCTGGCGCGGATTGACCGAGATGTCGCCCTTGCCGACGCCGATGATCACTGCACGACCGCCCGTCGCGAGGCTGTCATAGGCGGACTGGAAGGTGGAGCCGTGACCGACATAGTCGACGGCGGCGTTCACGCCGCGTCCGTCGGTCAGGCGCTTCGCTTCTGCCGCGACGTCCGGCGTGCGCTTGACGTTGATGACTTCGTCGGCGCCCCATTCCTTCGCCAGCGCGAGCTTCTCGTCGGAGACGTCGACCGCGATGATCCGGGCGCCGAACAGCTTGGCGACCTGCAGGCCGTGGATGCCCACACCGCCGCCCGCGCCGATCAGCATCACCGTATCGTGCGGGTTGATCTTCGCCCGCTCGCGCATGCAGTGCCAATTGGTGTTGACCGCGTCGGTCGCCATCGCCGCGGCCTCGTAGTCGAGACCGTCGGGGATCGGCAGCAGGTTTTCCGCAGGCAGACAGACATATTGCTGGAAGCCGCCGTCGCGGTGCACGCCGACGAAGCCGCCGAAATTCTCGCACAACGTCTCGCGGCCGCCCCGGCACCACCGGCAGCAGTTGCAGGTGAGGTAGAAATAGGAGGCGACGCGGTCGCCCGGCTTGAGCGCGGTGACGCCCTGCCCGACGTCGACGACGTCGCCGCCCAGCTCGTGCCCCATCACGCGCGGCGCCTCGCCGCCGAAGCTGCCGTTCCGCATGTTGAGAAGCGTGAGCCCCACCGCCGCGGACCTCACCTTCACCAGCGCTTCGCCCGGACCGGGCTTCGGCACGGGCCGCTCGTGCAGCTTCGACCGCTCGCCCCAACGTTCGACGACCATGGCCTTCATGCGCATGTCCTCCTGTATTCGGATCCGACGTCCGCAGCGCCGGCTATTGGAAGAATTGGATCAGGTAATGAGTCGTGATCGGGAAGAAGTAGACGATCGCGACGACGATCATGAGCATGATGCAGAAGGGTGTCGCGCCCAGGAAGATCATCGACATGCTCACCGGTTCTCGCGGGATCACCGCGCGCACCGCATAGACGACGAGCCCGAAGGGCGGCGTCAGCAGTCCGGCCTCGATGGTGAGAATGCCCATCAGAGCGAAAGCCAACGGATCCACCCCGATCTTCATCGCGATCGGCGCGAAGATCGGCACGGTCAGCAGCATGATCGAGATCGAGTCGATGATCGTGCCCAAGATCAGCCAGACCACGACCATGAAGATGAGCATGCCTTCGGGCGACATGCCGCTGTCGGTGATCATGGCCTGCAGCTGATTGCCGATGCCGCTCATCTGCAGCGTGCGGGAATAGAGCTGCGCCGCGAAGACGATGATCATCAGCGGCGTGGCCGTTCGTCCGACCGCGAGCACGGCCTTGTAGATCTCGTCGACCTTCATGCCCTTCACGAGGCCGACGCCCAGAGCGACCAGCGCGCCGATGCCCGCGCCTTCCGTGGGCGTGAACAGGCCGGCCCAGATGCCGCCCAGGGCACCGAAGACGATGGCGATCAGCCCGAGGACGCTGATCATCATGTCCTGACCTGACGGCCCCTTCGTCTCGACACGCGATTCGCGCGTATCGCCGATGCCGTGGCCCACGATGTGCGGCTTCACCATCGAGACGACGAAGATGTAGGCGGCCATGAGCCCGGCGAGGATGAAGCCCGGAATGATGCCCGCGAGGAACAGGTGGCCGATGGAGAGGTCGGTCAGAATGCCCCAGACCACCATCAGGATGCTCGGCGGGATCAGCATGCCGAGGCACGCGCTGCCGCTGATGAGGCCCAGCGAGAAGTGCGGATCGTATCCGGCCCGCTTCATCTGCGGATAGGCGATCGCCGTGAAGGTGGTCGCCGATGCGAGGCTGGTGCCCGACACGAAGGCGAAGACGACATTGCCCATGACGGTCGCATAGGCGAAGCGCCCGCGCAGACGTTTCAAGCCGCGGTCGATCCCCCAATAGAGATCATAGGCGATGCCTGATCGCGCGATGAACTCGCCCATGAGAAGGAAGAGCGGCACGACTGCAAAGACGTAGTCGCGCAGGGCGTTGTAGGCGGTGGTGCTGAGAAAGGCGATCGAGATCTCGATGTCCTGCGTGGACAGGAAGATCGCCAGAAGGCTGACGACGCCCAGCGAAACCGCGACTTCCACGCCCGCGAAGACGAGGAACAGCAGCAGCCCGAGGACGAGCAGGGGAGCATAGGCTTCCATGATGGGGAACTCGCGTCAGATGTGCTGCTGGGGCGGAAGTGTCGGGTCGTCGTAGCGGGCCCATTCGGGATCCGCTGCCAGTTCGACGATCCTGAGCAGGTAATAGAGGCTCGCCATCCAGCAGCCGATCACCACGGAAAAGCGCCCGGGCCAGGCGGGGACGTCGACGACGCTCTCGCCTTCCATCTCGTTGTTGACCCAAGCCGTAACGGCGGGCTCGAACGCTCCGAGCCCCACGGCGAAGAAGAACAAGGCGCCGAGAACCGCACCGAGAATGCCGATCCTGTCGGCGACCGATTTCGGCAGCGCGCCGACCATGATGTCGACCGCCAACATGCTCCGCGTCCGCACCGCGAAGGGCAGTTGCAGGAACACGATCACGATCAGCAGATTTCGGATGTATTCGGCCGTTCCGTAGAACTTCAGGCCGAGGAACCGCGCCGATATCTCGACGAAGATGAAGAACGACGCGCCGAACGCACAGAACGCGGTGAGCACCATCATCATACGGGCGGACGAATCCATCCCGCGCAGAAACTTGACCATTTACAGCTCCCCCCGAGCCGATACGAAAAAAACGGGCGGAGACGAACTCCGCCCGCTCTCGGTTCAGTCGAGCTTGGCCTTGACGGGCCACTTGTAGCCCGCGGCCTCGGTGGCGGCGATGTAGGACTGCATCACCTTGCGCATCGGCACCTTGGCGTCGGCCTCGAACTTCTTCGCGTGAGCCGCAGTGGCCGCGACGAGCATCTCGGCCCAGGCCTGCCGCTCGGTCTCGGGAACCGCGACCACGTTGATGCCGCGGCTCTTGATGGCGGCGAGGGTCTTGTCGCCGATCTCGCGGGTGAAAGGACCGGCCTTGGCCTCCATCTCGCGCCCGACCTCGAGGATGACGTCCTGCACTTCCTTGGGCAGCCGGCCGAGACGACGCTCGTTCATCGTGAGCGAGGTCACCGTCATGGCGCCGAAGGACGCGTCCACGAAGTTCGGAGCGACCTCGAAGAGCTTCAGCGAGTCCATGACCGACAGGAAGATGATCATCGAGTCGATCAGGCCGGTCTGGAGCGAGGTGTACATGTCCGGGCCGGGAACGGAGACGGGCAGCGCGCCCGCATTTTCCACCCAGAACGCGTTGGGACCGGCCGCGCCGATCTTGCGTCCCTTCACCTCGGACGCCTTGCTGATCGGCGTGCGGGCGACGAGGTTGTACGGCTCGAAGGGGACGAGCGCCAGAAGCCGCTGGCCGTGGCCTTCGAACTGCTTGCCGAGTTCCGGATTGGAGTCATAGACCTTGCGGGTCGCCTTGACCGAGATTTCCGGATCGCTCGGCCCGAAGGGCAGATACATCGGGAAGTTGTTCAGCGCGAGCCGCTGCGGCTCGTGGCAGATGCAGAAGATGCCGATGTCGACGACGCCGTTCTTGACCGATTCCAAGACCTCGTTGGTCTTGGCGACGGACCCGGAGAAGCCTTCCACGAATTCGATCTCGTGACCCGTCTTGTCCTTCACCCGCTTCTTCACTTCGGGCATGAAGTAGGTCTGGGTGAGCTGGATGAAGTGCCAGCTCGGGCTGTGCCCGGACGCGATCTTGAGTGTGTATTTCTCGGCGGCGGCTTCGCCGATCGTGCCGAAAGTTCCGATGGCCGCGGCTGCGGCCAGGAGCCAACCTTTGACGCTCATGTCTCTCTCCCCGTTGGCTCGGCCGACCGCGTCCCTTCTTCGGGGATCTGCGGAGCGCCGGAGGGCCGACGCCCGAGACCGAGCACGTTAATTAAGCGGTCGATAATTAAGCGCTGTCAACGATCATTTTGAGCCGCGCCGGAACGCCCCGGAACGGGCTTTCGTCCCGTTCCGACCGATACAGTTTATCGGCCGATAATTTTGTGACGCGATCGTCGGCCCGGCGCCCTTGCTCCCGCGTCGCGGCTGCACTGCTCCTGCGGTCTGGAAGACCGGCCCGCGGGCCTTTAGGCTGAGCGGGAAAGAAGGGGCTCGACGCCCCCAAGCACGGAGGACTTCATGACCGCGCCCGTCCCGCCCGCATCCGACAAGTGGACCCCCTACCGCAAGGCCCAGCCGAAGGAGTCCCCGCCCGAACTGGTCATCACGCAGGCCGTCCCCGAAGACGAGCGGCTCTGGGTTCCGGTGGACGACAATGTCTGGTTCCGCCCGCTGCTGCTCTCGGCGACGAGCGGTTACTGGATGAGCATCCTGCGTGTGCGGCGCGCGGGCGTGCTGACGCGGCACCGCCATCCGCAGCCCGTGCACGGCTACGTCATCAAAGGCGAGTGGCGCTATCTGGAACATGACTGGATCGCGCGCGAGGGCGGATACGTCTACGAGGCGCCCGGCGAGACGCATACGCTCGTGGTCGATCCTCACGTCGAGGAGATGATCACGATGTTCCAGGTCAATGGAACGATGATCTATTGCGATCCGGACGGGAACGTCACGGGCTTCGACGACGTGTTCACGCGCATCGACAAATGCCGGAAGCATTATGCGTCGGTCGGCCTCGGCGAGGGCTATGTGGACGCCTTCATCCGCTGACTTCGCTTCACGGACCCGTAGAATGAAGAAAGCCCGCTCCTTCGAGCGGGCTTTCGTGTATTCGGTCGAACCGATCCGACTCAGGCGGTCGCCTTGGCCTCGCGGCGACGGGCGTGGAGGATGAACTCCGTGTAACCGTTCGGCTGCTCGCAACCCTTGAACACGAGATCGCAAGCCGCATTGAAGGCGACGCCGTCGAAATTCGGGGCCATAGGCTTGTAGAGCGGATCGTCCGCATTCTGCCGATCCACGACCTTCGCCATGCGCTTCATGGTCTCCATCACCTGCGCCTCGGAGCAGATGCCGTGGCGGAGCCAGTTGGCGATGTGCTGGCTGGAGATGCGCAGCGTCGCGCGGTCTTCCATGAGGCCGATATCGTGGATGTCCGGCACCTTCGAGCAGCCGACGCCCTGATCGATCCAGCGCACGACATAGCCCAGGATGCCCTGCGCATTGTTGTCGAGTTCCTGCTGCACCGCGTCGGGCGCGAAGTTCGACTGCGACACCGGGATCGTGAGGACGTCGCCGAGCTTCGCAGGCGCACGGCTCGCGAGTTCCTTCTGCCGCGCGGCGACGTCGACCTGATGGTAGTGCAGCGCATGCAGCGCGGCCGCCGTCGGCGACGGCACCCAGGCCGTGGTCGCACCCGAGCGGGGATGCCCCACCTTCTGCTCCAGCATGTCGGCCATCCGGTCCGGAGCGGCCCACATGCCCTTGCCGATCTGCGCCTTGCCCGGCAGGCCGAGCGCTAGGCCGACATCGACGTTGTTGTCCTCGTAGGCCTTGATCCAGGCGGTGGCGCGCATGTCGTTCTTGCGCACCATCGGCCCGGCTTCCATCGAGGTGTGGATCTCGTCGCCGGTGCGGTCGAGGAAGCCGGTGTTGATGAACACCACGCGCTCGCTCGCCGCGCGGATGCAGGCGGCGAGGTTCACCGTGGTGCGGCGCTCCTCGTCCATGATGCCCATCTTGATCGCGTTGCGCGACAGGCCGAGCATGTCTTCGACCCGCGCGAAGGTCTCGGCGGCGAAGGCCACTTCGTCCGGCCCGTGCATCTTGGGCTTCACGATGTAGACCGAACCCGTCCGCGAATTGCTCAGCGCGTTCTTGCGCTCGATGTCGCGCTTGGCGATCAGCACGCTGACCGCCGCGTCGAGCATGCCTTCCGGCGTCTCGGCGCCCGACGCGTCGAGCACGGCGTCGGTGTACATGTGCAGGCCGACATTGCGGATCAGCATCAGGCTGCGCCCGTGCAGGCGCAGCTCGCCGCCGTTGCGCGCCGTATAGACGCGGTCGGGGTTGAGCGAGCGCGTCACGGTCCGGCCGCCCTTGTCGAAATCGGCGGAGAGATCGCCGCGCATCAGGCCGAGCCAGTTGCGATAGACGAGGACCTTGTCCTCGGCGTCCACCGCGGCGACGGAGTCCTCCATGTCGATGATCGTGGAGACGGCGGCCTCCATCACGAGATCGGCGACGCCCGCGGGATCGGTCGCGCCGATCGGATGGCTGCGGTCGATCACGATCTCGAGATGCATGCCGTTGTCGACGAGCAGGATCTTCGTCGGCGCCGCGGCATCGCCCGCGTGGCCGGCGAACTTGTTCGGATCCTTGAGGCCGGTCTCCGAGCCGTCCTTCAGCGTCACGGAGAGCGCGCCGCCCTCGACCGCATAGCCGGTCGAATCGACATGCGACCCGCGCGCGAGCGGCGCGGCGAGGTCGAGCGTCTCGCGCGCCTTGGCGATGACCTTGGCGCCGCGGACGGGATTGTACTTGCCGGCGCGCTCGGCGCCGTCCGTCTCGGGGATCGCGTCGGTGCCGTAAAGCGCGTCGTAGAGCGAACCCCAGCGGGCGTTCGCCGCGTTCAGCGCGTAACGCGCATTCGAGGCCGGAACCACGAGCTGCGGCCCCGAAATACGGGCGATCTCGTCGTCGACATTCGCGGTGGTGATGGGGGCTGCGGCGGGCGCGGGGCGCAGATAGCCGATCTCGCGCAGGAACGCCTCATAGGCGGCAGCATCATGCGGCCGGCCGACGCGGGCGCGGTGCCACTCGTCGATCGCCGCCTGAATCTTGTCGCGCTCGGCCAGAAGCGCGGCATTGCGGGGGGAAAGGTCGCGGATCAGCCCGGCGAAGCCGGACCAGAAGGCCCCGGACGACACTCCGGATCCGGGCAGCGCTTCGTTTTCGATGAAGGCATGCAAGCCGGCATCGACTTGCAGACCCTCGATGTTCACCCTCGACATTCCGCTCTCCTCATGACGACGACGCGGCCCCGCGCACCGCCCGAGGGCGGTTTCGCGGGACTGCTTTCCGACGGATTATATGGAGCGCGCGCGAAAAAGGACGGGCCGTCCGCGGAAATGGTCTTTGCACGAGGAAAGCGGAATGGACGCGCGGCCCGTCAGGCCGCGGCCTTCCTGAGGGGCAGGTTCAGGATCCGCCGGGCATCCTGCCATGTCGCCACGGCCCGGCCGTGCTCGGCGCAGATGTCGACGAGACGCGTCACCAGCGCGGCATTGGAGGGCGCGAGCGTATTCTTGTCCCAGCGGATATTGTCCTCGAGACCCGTCCGCGCATGGCCGCCCTCGGCCACCGACCATCGGTTCACCACCGCCTGATTGACGCCGATGCCCGCCGCGCACCACGGCACATCGTCGCCGAACAGGCGCTTCACGGTGCGGACATAGAAGTCGAACACCTCGCGGTCGACCGGCATGGCGTTCTTCACGCCCATGACGAACTGCACATAGGGCCGCTCCGGAAGCTCGCCGCGCTGCCACATCAGATGCGCCTGGAAGATGTGCGAGAGGTCGAAGGCCTCGATCTCGGGACGCACGCCGTAGGTCCGCATCTCCGAGGTCAGCCACGTCACGAGATCCGGCGGGTTCTCATAGACGCGGGTGGGGAAATTGTTCGAGCCCACGGCGAGGCTCGCCATGTCGGGAGACAGAGGCAGCATGCCGCCGCGCGCCTGACCGGCGCCGGAGCGCCCGCCCGTCGACAGCTGCACGATCATGCCCGGGCAGTGCTTCTCGATGCCTTCCTTCAACCGGGCGAAACGCTCGGGATCGGAGGTCGGCTTGCCCTCGTCGTCGCGCACGTGGCAATGCGCGATCGACGCGCCCGCCTCATAGGCCTCGTGGGTGCTTTCGATCTGCTCCGCGACCGTGATCGGCACCGCCGGATTGTCGGCCTTGGTCGGCACCGAGCCCGTGATCGCAACGCAGATGATGCAAGGTTCCATTGTCGTCCTCGAAGATCAGAATGCCGCCCAGAGATCCTTGGGATCCTGAAGCGTCGACGCACTGCCGTCGAAGACGATTGTACCCGATCTGAAGACGATCGCACGATCCACGACCTTCAATGCCGACAGGACATTCTGCTCGACGAGAAGAATGGTGGTCCCGAAGCGCTTGTTGATGGTCGTCAGCGTCGCGATGACTTTGTCAGCCGCGACGGGCGACAGGCCCGCGGTCGGTTCGTCGAGAAGCATGGCCTTGGGCTGCGTCATCAGCGCCATGCCGACGGCGAGAAGCTGCTGCTCGCCGCCGCTCAGGGACCCGGCGCGCTGTGCGCCGCGATCGGCGAGGATCGGGAGCAGCTCGTAGACCTGCTCGAACGCGCCGTGCCCGTATTTCAGGCCGGCCGCTTCGAGACATTCGCGGACCGTGAGGCTCGGAAAGACGTTGCGCGACTGCGGCACGATCGAGATGCCCAGACGCACATTATCGTGGACCGCGCCGGGCAGGATGGGCCGACCGTCGAACGTGACCGTACCCTCGATTTTACCGCCGCCGCCGATCAGGCTCTTGAGGAAGGTCGATTTGCCCGAACCGTTATGGCCGAAGATCCCGGTCATGCCCGTGGCGGCGAAGCTCGTCGTGACGTCGCGGACGGCCTGCAGCGAACCGTAACGGACGGACAGCGCCGAAACGGTGATGATGTCCGGGTTCGTCATGCGTGGGATCCGAAATAGAGCGCGCCGAGGCGCTTGTCGGCCAGCAGGTCGTCGATGCTGCCCGAGGCCACGATGCGGCCGTTGAACATGAAGACCGCGCTGTCGCAGATGTCGCGGATGAAGCCGATATTGTGTTCCACGATGCAGATCGCCTTCCCGGCCTCGGCTTCGGCCCGGACGACGGCCTTCATCGTCTCGATGGTGCGACCCTCGACGCCCGCCATCGGCTCGTCGAGCAGGATGCAGCGTCCGTCGTTCATCAGCGCCCGGGCGAGGCCGACGAGCTTCTGCTGACCGTAGGAGAGACGCGTCGACAGGGAATCGGCGCGCGCGGCGAGGCCGACCCGGTCGAGGAAGCCCAGCGCCCGGTCTCTGGCGTCGTCCTCCGCACGCTCGACCTCGCCGTGACGGAAGATGAGGTTGCCGATGCTCTCGCCGAGATAGTCGCGTTCCGAGACCATCACGTTGTCGAGCAGTGTGAGGCTCTCGAAAAGGCGCGGCCGTTGCCAAGTGCGGGCGATGCCGACCCGGGCGCGCTGATGCGCGGGCATGTTCTCGATGCGCCGACCGTCGAAGCTGATGGTCCCGCCGTCCGGACGGACGAAGCCCGTGAGCATGTTGAAGAGCGTCGTCTTGCCCGCCCCGTTGGGGCCGATCAGCGCGACGACGCGCCCGAGTTCGAGATCGAGGTCGAGGTCTTGGGCGACGACCACGCCGCCGAATTTCTTGGTCAGCCCGCGCGCGCTCAGCATCAGACGCGTCCTCCGGCCTTGCTGCGGGCCGTGCCGCGGCCCTGCCATGCCTCGAGACCGCCGACGGCGGTGCCGCCGAACAGGCCTTCGGGCTTCAGGAAGATGAACAGGATCACGAGCGCGGAGAACAGGACGCCCTGCAGCGGCGCCATGATGGAGACCGGCAGCTGCAGGAAGCGGATCGCCTCGGGCAGCACCGTGAGCAGGATCGCGCCGAGCACCGGCCCGCGGACGGTCGCGGCGCCGCCGACGACGACCATCGTGAGGAGCGTCGCCGAGGAGAAGATCCCGAACTGGTCCGGCGTGAGGAAGAGGAAGTAGTGGCCGTAAAGCGCGCCCGCGAGACCCGCGATGCCCGAGCCGACGGCGAACAGGGTCACCTTGATCCGCATCGCGTCGCGCCCGAGCGAGGCGAAGGCCTCCTCGTCGTTCCGCATGGCGGTGATCGCCCGGCCGTAGGGTCCCGTGACGAGCCAGCGGATCCCGAGAATGACGACCGCGCAGATGGTCCAGACGATGGCGGCATAGATCCAGGAGCGACCCGGCCCTTCGACCGCCGAGAGGATCCCGGACAGACCGCTCGCGGCCCCGGTCAGTTCGATATTGTTGATCACGTGAACGATGCCGAGCTGGAAGCCCATGCTGGCGATCACGAGATAGTCGCCGGACACCCGCAGGGACGGCAGCGAGACGCCGAAGGAGGCGATCGCGGCCAAGGCGGCTCCCGCCAGCATGGCCAGCGGAAGCGGCACGCCGAGCTTCATCGACAGCAGGGCCGAGGTATAGGCGCCGATCGCGTAGAACACCGGTTGGGCGACGCTGACGAGCCCGCCATAGCCGAGGATCATGTTGAAGCCGCTCGCCAGCAGGACATTGAGCCCCGCCAGAATGGCCATGGTGAGAAAGAACTCGGTCATGCCTGCTTCTCCCCGGTCTCTTCGACGGCGGGCGCGAGCGTCCCCGCCTGGCGCGACGGACCGCGCCGGAATTTGAAGACCACCCCCTGCGGGAAGATCACGATGACCACGAAGATCAGGATGTAGAGCAGCAGGATCTGCCATGTCGAAGCGATCACGAGCACGCTGAAGGACTGCATCAGCGCGAGCACGACGCCGGCGACGCCCGCCGCGAAGACGTTCCCGATCCCTCCCATGATCGTCGCGATGACGGCGAAGATCAGGAACTGGTTCATCGGGGTGGCGGGGAACATCGCCGCCTTGGTCCCGATGAGATACATGCCGGCCGACAGGAGCACCGCCGAGAGCATCATCGCCACCGCATAGGCGCGGTTCTTGTCGATGCCGTACATCTCCGCGAGATCGGGGTCGTCGGAGACCGCGATCATGGCCTTGCCCTCGCCCGTCTTGCGCATGAAGAGCCATAGGGCCGTGGTCATCGCCGCGGCCGTGGCGAGCGCTGTCAGGTCCCAATCGCTGACGACGATCGGGCCCACGAGCCGGACCGGCGAGATGATCGACGGGAAGAGGGTCTTCGGATCCGTCCCGAAGAACAGCTCGGCGGTGTAGACGAGGCCGTGCGCGAGCGCGATCGTGAAGATGAAGAAGGTGAGGACGGAGGAGTTCCTCCGCCTCAGCGTTCCGAAACCCCACCGTTCGAGAGCGACGGCGACCGCGATCGTGATCGCGGCGCCGAAGACCGCTCCGGCGAGCGGCGGGAGGTCGAGAAGCCTGAACGCCGTGTACATCCCGAAATAGGACACGACCATCAGGCCGGCCTGTCCGAAGTTCCAGACGCGGTTCACTTTCAGAACCAGCGCGAAGGCCATCGCGAAAAGGCAGTAGGACGATGAACTCGCGAGCCCCGTCCAGGCGAGCTGCGCGATCAGTTCGAAGCTCAGGTCCATCGTCCCGCTTCCTCCGTCAGAGTTTGCCTATCACCTGGAAGCGACCGTCCTTCACCTGCCAGAAATAGGTCGGTGCATCGACCGTATGATCCGCGTTGAAGGTGATCGTGTTGGTCAGAGGCAGGTCGAAGCTCTTGATCTCGAGAAGAGCCTTGCGCATGTTCTCGCCGGTAACCGGCAGTTTCTGATCGAGCACGCGCTTGAACAAGGCGGCCATGACGTAAGGCGCGTCATGGAAGTACTGCGTGTAGGGCAGACCGACCGGCTCGCGATTATGCGCCTTCTTCCACCGCTCGAGATAGCCGGGGACGTTCTTGTTGTCCTCGGCCGAGGGAGCCATGGCCGTCACGATGATGCCCTCGGCGCCCTTGCCGAGTTCCTGGATCATCTTGGGGTTGAAGGCCGTCTGGAAGCTCGTCACCTGAACGGTGAGGCCGAGCTGGCGCATCTGCGCGACGATCGCCGTGAAGTCGCTCACCACGCTGTGGATGTGGACGACGTCCGGATTGGCCGCGCGGACCTTCAGCACGAGGCCGGTGAAGTCCGAACGCTGTTCTTCGTAGGACTCGTTCAGAACGACTTCGCCGCCGGCCTTCTTGAAGTACTCGGTGAAGACCTTCGCGCCTTCGATGCCGGTCTCGTGATTGACGTAGAGCACGGCGGCGCGGCGCTTGTTCTGCGTCTTGTACAGGTAGGCGGGCAAGGCCTTCATGTCGACGTCGGCCAGCGGGAACGTCGTGTAGACGTACTCGCCGAGATTCTTGATGTCCGGAGAATTCGCGCCGACGCTCAGCATCAGCGTCTTCTCGCGGTTGGCGATGGGGGCGACGGCCTTCACGACGTTGCTGAACGCCGTGATGAAGGCGGGCACCTTGTCCACCTGGATCAGACGCGTGACGACGGCGATGCCGACGTCGGGCTTGGCCTGATGGTCGACGATGATCGCTTCGAGCTTGCGGCCGTGAATGCCGCCTGCCGCGTTGATGTCCTCGACCGCCCAGCGCACCGCCTGCATCTGGTCCAAGCCGAAGATGGCCGACGGACCGGTGAGCGGATCCGCGACGCCGAAGCGCAGAGGTTCCGTCTGCGCGAACGCCCGCCCGACGACGTTGGGCATGGCGAGAACGAGAGGCGCCGCCAGAATGCCGCGCCGCGAAATTCCAAAGTCGGACTTCCTGGTCATCAGTTTTCCCCTTCCTTCGGACGCCCGATGCGTCCCGTCCTTCAACCGCAGGCTCACGCGGGCGTTTTCGCCCTTTTTTCGAGCATGCGCTCGTCGACCTCGATCCCCAAACCGGCTCCGTCGCGCACCGCGACCCGACCGCCCCGAAGCGTGATCGGATCGACCGCGGCGTCTTCCGCGAGATAGCCGTTGGTCAAACTCAAACCCCATGACGGCTCGCCCCAAACGGCCGCCAAAGCCAGCGTCGCCGCATTGGCGATGCTCGTCTCGCCGATCTTGCCGGACAGGTTCACCTCGCCGCCGAGAAAGTTCGCCAGACGGCAGGCATCCAGACAGGCGCGCAGACCGCCGAGCTTCATGATCTTGAACGCGCCGCCGGAGGCGGCGCCCGCCTCGATCAGCATCCGGATGTCGCGGACCGCATGGATCGACTCGTCCGCGCCGACCGCGATGCGCCCGGCACGCGCGACCCGGGCGAGCCCGTCGATGTCGTCGGAATGGACCGGCTGCTCGATGAAATCGGGCATCGCCTCGTCGGCCAGACGGACGAAGGTGCTCGCTTCCGTGCGCGTCCACCCGGCATTCGCGTCGGCGGCGAGCTGGATGTTCCGTCCGAGCAATTTGCGCATCCGGACCAGCGTTTCGGCTTCCGTCTCCAGATCGCCGTTCGCGACCTTGAGCTTGAGGGAGGAGAAACCCTCCTTCGCCTTGGCTTCGGCCTCCGCCAGATCGCGCGCCGGATCGCCGTTGCCCACGAGATGGAGGCACGCCGGCTCGCGGGTCCTCGCGCCTCCGAGAAGCGCGTGGACCGGCAATCCGAGGGCGCGGCCCGCGCCGTCATAAGCGGCGATTTCGATGGCGGCCTTGGCAGACGGATTTCCGACCATTCCCTTCGAAACGGCGGCGGAAATCGTCGCGAGTTCGCGAACGTCCGTCCCGATCACCGCATCGGCCAGAAAGCGGACGGCGGCCATGATGCCGGCCGTCGTCTCGCCCGTCAGAAAGGGAGCGACCGAAGCTTCGCCCCAACCCGCATGCCGTCCTTCCGTTTCCAGTCGGACGATCACCGTCTCGGTCGTCTCGAAAAGACGACCGGCCATCAGCATCGGCTTGCGCAGAGGCATCGCCAACGGCACGGCTTCGATGCGGGTGATCTTCATCGCCGCAGCCTTATTTCTTCGGCTTCGGAGCCGCCTCGGCGCCGGCCTTGCGGGCGGCCGCCTTCAGCTCCGTCTCGTCCGACCAGTCGATGCCGGCGAGATAGTCGTCCACGACGCTCTTGTTGCGCATCCGGAACTGGTTGAAGTCCGGCTTCCGCTTTTCGACGAAGGCGCGCATGCCTTCGAGCGACTCTTCGGATCCCCAGACATGCGCGAGAAGCTCCATGCCCGCGCGCCAGGACGAGTAGAGATCGTCCGACTCGTTGTTGAGCGAGTTCTTCGTCATGCGGATCGTCTGCGGGCTGTGCGACTTGATGCTCTCGCAGAGCTCGAGCGTCTTCGCCCTCAGCTGCGCATGCGGCACGCAGTGGTTCGCAAGACCGATCCGGACGGCCTCTTCGGCCGAGAAGCGGCGGGCGCAGAAGATCATCTCGCGGGCGAGCCGCTCGCCGATGATGCGCGGGATGTATTGCGTGGCGCCCACGGTCGGGCAGGCGCCGACCTTCGCGCCGGACTGGCCGAAGACGGCGTGTTCGGAGGCGACGACGATGTCGCACCACAGCGCCAGCTCATGGCCGCCGCCCATGCACCAGCCGTTGACCATCGCGATCACCGGGATCGTGGCGCCGCGGATCGCCATGGCACAGCCGAGCATCCGCTCGTTCCAATGCATGGCGTTGATCCAGTTGAGGCGCATCATCGAGTCGAAGTCGCCGCCGGAGCAGAAGGCGCGGTCGCCCGCACCCGTGATCACCACGCAGGCGATCGACGCGTCGTTGCGCGTGTTCTCCACCGCATGCCGGATCTCGTCGAGCGTCAGCTCGCGGCAGGCGTTGAGCGTGTGCGGACGGTCGATCGTGATCCAGGCGACCTGATCGATCACCTCGTAGACGATGTCCTTGTAGGAAGCCCCGTCGGCGGGTTTCGTGTTCTTCGACGCCATGTCGCGCCCTCTCTGCTGTCGTTTACGGGATCAGGTTGAGCCGGCGGTCATGCCCGGCGGGCCGACCGTTGTTCAGGACGTCCAGCATCCAGTCGGCGATGGCCGGATAGGCGTCGGCGACCATCTCGCCGCCGGGGTGGAACACGTCCTCGTAGAGCCAAAGCTCCTTCGGACACTCCAGACGGTCCATGAAGGCCGTGATGTCCTCGGGCGGGCACAGTTCGTCCATGTCGCCGCCGACGAGGAGATAGGGACATTTCATCCGGCGCGACGCCGCGATGAAATTTTCGTCCATCCGCTCGACGAAGGCGTCGAACTCGTCCTCGTCCTTGATGTTCGTCATGTACATGTGGATGCGTTTGAAGTTCGGCTGGGCCTGCTCGAAGATCACGTCGCTCGGCCCCACGCAGGGCATCTGCCCGACGACCGCCTTCACGCGCGGATCCTCCGCCGCAACTTCGACGCCGTAACGCGTTCCCATGCTCGTGCCGAAGACGCCGATCCGATCGGGGTCGACCTCCGGGAAACCGAGGATGAAGTCGATCACCTTCTTCCCGGCGCGTCCGTAATTGCCGATGTCGAGCCAGGTCTTGTTGATGTTGCATTCGGCCTGACCCGGCCCGTCCATCGCCACGATGTTCATGCCGCGACGGGTGAACTCGTTGTTGAACGGGTTGGGGAAGTCTTCCTTCGTCGCGTCCATGCCGGGCGTGTAGAGCACGGTCGGCTTCGGCCCCGGTCCCGGCGCGCGGTGGAACACGCAATAGACGTTGTGGCCGTTCTCGAACGGCACCACGTGTTCGGTGACGGTGCCGCCCATCAAAGCGATCATCTCGGCGTAGCAGCGCTGCATCCGCGCATGCGCCTCGATCTTCTTCGGATGGCCGTCGACCGGGATGAGATGCTGCGCGCGACCCCAGTAGAGGGCGGCCCGATGATATTGCTGCGAAGCGGTGACGAGCTTTCCGTCGGCCTTCGCGGCGTCGGCATAGCCTTCCTGCCGTGTCGCCTGGCGGGCCCACTCCCTCGGGAAGGAGCGTCGGCCCTTCACGCGGTGGAAGACGCGTTCCATGTCCGCGTATTTGAAGCCCCGCTCCAGACGGACGCCCATCATCCCGGGATGAAGGATGTCCTCGTCGTCGGTGAGCTTGATGAAATTGTCGAAGATCCAGTTCTGACCTGCGCGTGGCGGCTGTCGACGCATGTCCGATTCCTCAAGGTGCTTCGGTTGTTGCGGGGGCGGACCCGCGCGGCCCGGCGGATGCCGGCGCGGAGAGGGCCTTCGCCAGATGATCGACCGTTTCCGGGTTCGACAGGGACGAGAGGTCCCCGACGGGCAGATCCATGGCCAGTGACCGGATCACGCGCCGCATGATCTTCTGATTGCGCGTCTTGGGCAGGTCGGGGACGAACACGATCCGCTTGGGCCGGAAGGGCGCACCGAATTCGCGTGCCACGGCATCCGAAAGCCGAGCCGCCAGATCCTGCGATTCCGCTCCGGCGGGGACGCAGGCGCAGAGCAAGGCGGAGCCGGTGATGTCGTCGGAGACGCCGACCACGGCCGCATCGGCCACGAGGCCGGTCGCCATCAAGGTCGCCTCGATTTCGGCCGGTCCCGTCCGCTTGCCGGCGAGCTTGATCGTGTCGTCCGAACGGCCGTGCAGATACCAGAGCCCGGCGGCGTCGCGGGAGGCGAGATCGCCCTGCACCCAGACGCCGGGAATGCGGCCCCAGTAATCTTCCATGTAGCGCGCCGGGTTCTTCCACAGCCCCCGCGAGGCGCCGATCGTGGCGTTCCGCATCACGAGTTCCCCGACGGTGCCGTCGGGAACGGAGCGGCCGTCGGAGTCCACGATGTCGGCACCGGATCCGGGAACCGGGCCCCCGAACGAGCAGGGCCTCAGCGGCTTGTGATGCGTCCCGATCAGGATCGCGCCGCCGCATTCCGTGCCGCCGGCATAGTTCAGGATGGGGACCTTCTTCGAACCGACCTTTTCGAAGAACCACGTCCAGGCTTCGGGCGTCCACGGCTCTCCGCTGGAGATCACCGTCCGGAGGCTCGAAACATCGGCGCCTTCCAGAGGGTCGCCTTCGGTGCGCATCATCTGGCGGACGGCCGTGGGCACGATGCCGACGACGCTGACCCGATGGCGCGAGCACAGGCGCCAGATGCGGTTGCTTTCGGGCCAGTCGGGCGTGCCCTCGGCCATGACCAGCGTCGCGCCGAGCATTGTGCAGGCGATCGAGACCTTCGGGCCCACGATCCAACCCATGTCGCTCATCCAGAGCAGCCGGTCGCGTGCCGTGAGATCGCAGCACAGGCCCATGTCCAGCGCGTTCTTGGCGAGCATGCCGCAATGCGTATGCACCGTACCCTTGGGCCGCCCGGTCGTGCCGGACGTGTACATGAGCATCGCGGGCGTTTCGGCGGGCACGATCACCGGTCCGCGGCTGCGGGGCGGCGGCGCGTCCACGGTCGACCATGCGACCTCGCCGGGCTCGAGATCGACGGAGGGTTCGTCGCCTCGATCGAGCACGACCACCGTCGTCAGCGCGATCGTCTCGCGGCGGGCCGCCCGGGCGGTGTCGAGCATGCCGACGGACTTGCCGCGGCGGCGCGTCGAGACGCATGTGACGAGCGCCTTGGCCTCGGAGTCGTTGAGGCGGTCGACCAGCGGCCGCGCTCCGAACCCGGAGAACAGCGGCATCGCGATCGCGCCGATTTCCACGACGGCCAGAAAGGTCGCGACCGCCTCGGGCACCATGGGCAGATAGAGCCCCACGACGTCGCCGACGCCGATGCCCTGCTGACTGAGAAGCTCCGCCAGCCGTGCGGTCTCGGCGTCGAGCCGGGCGAAGCTCCAGCGGACGACGCGTCCGTCCTCGCCTTCCCACACGATGGCGTCACGGTTCTGCGTCGGCGTGTCCTGATGCCGCCCGAGGCAGTTCCAGCTGATATTGGTCGTCCCGCCCCGGCACCAGACCGGCCATTCGATGCCGCGGGACAGGCCGAGCACCGCGTTGTAGGGGCGCTCGAAGCGGATGTCGAAGAAACGCAGCAGAGCGTCCCAATACCATTCGGGACGTGCATTGGCGGCCGCGGTCAGAGCGTCCTGATCGGCCAGCCCGTGCCTGCGCAGGAACGCCGCCATCGTCGTTCCCTCGATGAGGTCCCGCGTGGGCTGCCAAGCGAATTCGGCCGTCTCTGCCACTGTCGACTCCAGTTCCGGAAGACCGGAATGGAAGGACGGTAACAGCGGTCCGGACGGCTCGGAAAAACCGGTTCGGCATGGCTCGCCATGCCGAGAGCCTTATGACCGGGATGGAGCAGCCGCGGGTCCGTAGATGCGTCGCCGGGGCGCCACCTCGAGCTCCACGGCGCGTTCGAGCGTCACCTGCTTGACGACCTTGACGGCCGGAGACGCGTTCGCCCGCGTACCGGAAGCGAGGACGAGGTCGCGCGTGATCGGCGGGTCGACGATGGGAAGAACGCCGAGATCGCCGTTGATCACGTCGGCATGAACGAAGCCGTAGGGCACGATCGAGAAGGCCAGTCCCTGCGTGACCAGTTCCTTGATCAGGAACGCGCTGTTCACTTCGATGATGTAGTTGAGCTTCGTTTCGAGACGTTCGGCCCACGGATCGATCAGCTTGCGGAACCCGTCCGCGATCACGAACGGAAGCGACCCCAATTCGCTGAAGCGGATTTCGCTGACGCCGGTCGGCATCAGCCGCGGCGACCCGATCAGCACCATCTGCTCGCGGATGACGGGCGTGTAATCGAGCGACGACGTATCGGACGGACGCGTGAGGATCGCGAAGTCCAGTTTGCCGAGGGCCAGCCATTCCTCGAGGAACATGCTGAGGCCCTCGATGATCCTCAGCGAGATGTCGGGATAATGCTGCTGGCAGTGGTCGATGATCGCGGGCGCCAAGATCAGCGACACCGACTGAGGCATCCCGATCACCACGTTCCCCGCGATCCGGGTCGGCGATGTTTCGACCTGCTCGCGGATCTGGTCCACCAGCCCGAGCAGGGACTCGCCCAGCGTCGCCAGCTTCTCGCCCGCCTCCGTCGGGAAGACCCCGCGGGTGGTGCGCACCAGCAAAGGCGTCCGCAGCTGATATTCGAGGGTCTGGATGTGGCGGCTCAGAGCCGGCTGCGCCATGTTGAGGGCGCGTGCGGCCTTGCTTACGCTCTTCAAACGAACGACGTGAATGAAGTAGCGTATCTGTCGAAGTTCCAATGCGGCGCCCCCGGGACGTTTTCAGCCCGACCGATGAAATGGCATCGGCGCCCGAACGTCGAGTCCCGGATCGTCGGGGATTTCGACGACCGCCTGAGAAGGGCTTCGATCGACGCTCTGCTTTCGCGGTCGGCCGGTTTGTTTTCAGGCCGACGCCTTCAATTCGATCAGCGTTCCGGCCGCATTCTTCGGATCGAGGAAGATGATCCGTTTGCCGCCCGCGCCGACGATGGGACGCCCAGATCCGAGGATTCTCGCGCCCCCGGCCCGCAGACGCGCGACGACCTCGTCGAGATCGTCGACCTCGTAGCAGACATGATGAAGGCCCCCGCCCGGCACGCGGGCGAGGAAGTGATTGACCGTGTGGTCCTCGAGAAGTTCCGGCAGCGGCGACACGTCGGTGGTCGGCGCGATCAGCTCGACGCGCATGTTGCCGAAGGGCACGAACACGACCGCGATGCCCTGCCCCGGCGGTTCGATCACCTCGCCGACGGGGCAGCCCAGCATGTCGCGATAGAAGGCGGTCGCCTGCGCAAGGTCGGGCACGACCACCCCGAGGTGGTCGACCCGGTATCGTCCCGGCGCAAGCGCTTCGTGTCCGGTCATCCCGCTTTCCTCGTCAGAGCGCGCCGATCGCCTCGATCTGGATCTCGGCCTCGGCGATGGGCCCGGGGCCGTGAACGGCGACGCATTCGAAGGCGGGAAGATCCGCGTCGGCGATGAATTCCCGACGCACGGCTTCGAACACGACCAGATCCTCGGGCCGACGAAGATAGACGGTCATCTTCAGAAGGTCCTTCAGATCCGATCCGGCCGCCCGCGTGATTTCGGACAGGCGCTCGAAACACGCCCAGGTCTGGGCCGCGAAACCGCGCCGGACCTCGACGTCCTCGAGCCGGCGGACGAGCGACCGTCCGGCCGCCGAGACGTCCGCCGAACCGGTGACCGGCTTGCCCTGCGCATCGAGCCCGACCACGCCGGAACAGAAGAGGAAGGATCCGATGCCGACGGCCGCCGGAGCCGCCATGGGGGCCGGGATCTTCCAATCGATCAGCTTGCGCTTGCCCGCGGCCCCGGTGGCCGCCGTGAGCTCGATCTCGATCTTGCAGCCGCGATGGCCCACTTCGTCGAAGCCGGACACGGCGAGCGCCGCCGTATTGCCGGGGAAGAAGTGCCGGTGCACGCGATGGAAGACCGGGAAGTCCCGCAGATCCGCGAGATAGACGGTGGAGAGGATCACGTCGTCCATTCCGAGGCCGTTGGCCGCCAGGAGCTTGCGCAATTCCTCGTAGACGAACCAGGTCTGGGCCGCGATCGGCCCGTCGCGGCTGTCGGGATGGCTGCGGCCGGTCGCGAGGAAGCGGCCCTCTTCCGGAACGTCGTCGAAGCCCTGCACGAGCGGCTTGCCCGGCTCGGCGGTCTTGATCGGGATATGTCCGGCCGTGAACAGCAGATCGCCTGAGGTGACGGCCTGCGAGTAATGCGAGGCGGAAGGCAGCCGGGGATCGTAGACGGCGGAGGTGACGGCCCGATCGGGACGGTCGGGATGCTCGCCGGGAACGACGGCGATCGCATCGATGCCGATCCAGTCCCGCGCCCCGCCGACGACCTGCCCCACGCCGAGCCCGCTGCTCGGCGAGGGCTTCGGCTGGAACGACGCCCTGACCCGCTCGTAGCAAGGGAAGAAGCGCTTGTCCCGCTGCCAGATGTGCTGGCGAAGGATCTGATTGTCACGGGTGCCCGCTGCGGCCAGCACGGCGTCGAGCGAGGAATGCACGGCCCAGGAGTCGGCCGAAACCTCGCCTTCGATGCGGTCGGCCAGCCCGAATCCTTGTCGCCGGCTGCGCCCCGCTTCGGGAATGTCGTCGAAACCGTGCGGCCGCGGGCTCAGGGTCCCCGGCCGGACGCCGGAGAGGAACGCGACACCGGCATGCTTGACGGCGACCGGATAAGGCCGGAGCACCGGAAGCAGATCGGGCGTGTGGACGGGTTTTTTCATCGTGGGCGTTCCTCTGCTGATCCCCCCGCTCCGCGGACGGCGCCCCCGCCGTGACCGGCACGCGCAAGGACACCGCACTCCGCGGATCATGACCGAGGATAGAAGCCCGCCGGCACGGCGGTGAAGATCGTTTCGCGTTATCGGACGGTATACGAGGCCGGCATGAGCGGAGAGGCACCCTTCATGCTAATCGGAGCATGATTTCGGCGCTCGCCGGGATCGCCGAACCGAGAGGAAGACCGCGTGTCGACTGCCCGAATACCTTTCATGGAGCACTGCGGAATAACGCTCGTCGAGGCGCCGGAAGGCCGAGCCTGGACGGTCGCGGAAGCCGAGGGACCGCTCACCAACAGCCGCGGCTTCGCCCATGGCGGTCTTCTGATGACCATGCTCGACATCGCGATGGGCCATGCCGCGCGCGATGCGGTCGACGGTGCCGCGTCCTTCGCGACCATCGATCTTCAGATCGCGTTCCTGCACCCGGGTTCCGGCCGGCTCAAGGCCGAAGGCCGCGTCCTCAGGCCCGGGAAAAGCGTGGTCTTCTGCGAAGGCGACGTGCGGGATGCCGAGGGCACGCTCGTGGCGAACGCCACCGGCATCTTCAGGCCGATCTTTCCGAAGTGATCGGACGCCCGAGGATCAGGACGCCTTGATGCCGTGCAGGCTGTGGGTCGTGTCCTTGACCGTGAAGAACACCAGATCCCGCTCCGGGCCGGCACGCCCCTCATGCACGAGGCCCGACGGAATATAGAGGACGCTGCCCGCGGGCACGTCGACCGCCGCGCCGTCGACAACCGCATGGAAGGTGCCTTCCAGCACGAAGATCCATTGCTCGTTGGGATGGGAATGCCGTTCGGCCCCCGTGCCGGCCGGGATCCGCATCAGCCCGACCATCATCCGGTCGCCTTCGACGACGGAACCGCGCGTCGTCGAGTAATCCGCGCCGATCCGGAGTTCGTCCAACTCGGCCATCGGGAAGACGAGCCGTCCGTTGCCGGCCCTCGTCGCGCCGCGAGTCTTCGTATCGGTGTTCGTCATGGCGATGTCTCGTAACGGGATGGGATCCGACGCCCGCGAGCATCGCGCCTCTTCCGCACCCTGCGCCAATGCCGAATCGCTATATCCGCCATTCGCGCGGCGGCTGCGCCCGTCCGAGCCGACGCGGCGCGAGGGAGCCTTCCGATCAGAGCTCCGCGGCCAGCCGGCGCAGTTCGTATTTCTGGATCTTGCCCGTCGAGGTCTTGGGCAAGGGACCGAAGACCACCGAACGCGGGCATTTGAACCGGGCGAGGCGCTCGCGGCAGAAGGCGATCACGTCCTCCTCCGTCAAAGGCTCGGCATCGGGCTTGAGCGTGACGAAGGCGCAGGGGCTCTCGCCCCATTTCGGATCCGGTCGCGCCACCACCGCGGCTTCCATCACGGCGGGGTGACGATAGAGCGCCTCCTCCACCTCGAGGGAGGAGATGTTCTCGCCGCCAGAGATGATGATGTCCTTCGAACGGTCCTTGATCTCGATATAGCCGTCGGGGTGAATCACGGCGAGATCGCCGGTATGCAGCCGGCCGTCGGCCAATGCGTTCTCCGTTTCCTCGGGCGCATCGAGATAGCCCTTCATCACCGTATTGCCGCGCAGCACGAGCTCGCCGAGCGTCGCGCCGTCGCGCGGCACCGGAAGGCCGGTCTCGCGATCGATCACGTCCTGCATCTGCAGCGTGATATTGCGCACGCCCTGCCGGGCCATCAGCCGCGCGCGGTCCTCGAGAGGCAGGTCGGACCACTCTTCCTGCGGGAAGCAGGAGGTGGAGGGGCCGTAGCACTCCGTCATCCCGTAGAGATGCGTCAGCCGGAAGCCCATCCGCTCCATCGCCTCGATCACGGCCGAAGGCGGTGCGGCGCCGCCGGTCGCGACTTCGACGGTCCGCGACAGGCGCAGCCCGGCCGCTTCGGGCGCATGGATCAGCATGGTGAGGACGACGGGCGCCGCGCACAGATGCGTCACGCCCTCCTCTTCGATCAGCCGGAAGATCCGTGCGGGGTCGATCGCGGGCAGACAGACATGCCGCGCGCCGATCGCCGTGACCGCCCAAGGGTAGGTCCAGCCGTTGCAATGGAACATCGGCAGCGTCCAGAGATAGACCGACTCCGGACGCAGCCCGAAGGTGACGACGTTGCCCAGCGCGTTGAGATAGGCGCCGCGGTGGCTGTAGAGCGCGCCCTTGGGCCGGCCCGTCGTGCCGGAAGTGTAGTTCAGCGCGATCGAGTCCCACTCGTCGGCCGGCGCGCGCCGCGGATGCCGCGCGGCCTTGGCGAGCACGTCGCCATGATCCTCGCCGCCGACTGCATCGCGCTCGGCCTCGGATGCGCCGATCACGATCACCGCAGGGCGCGGGCCTTCCATGGCCGCCAGCGCCGCCGCGCCGAGCTTGAACAGCGCCGCATGCAGGATGAAGAACCGGGCGCGGGCATGGCCGAGAATGGCCGCGATCGCCGCGGGGTCGAGGCGTGTATTCAGCGCGTTCAGGACGCCGCCCGCGAGCGGCACGCCGAAATGCGCTTCCAGCATTTCCGCACCGTTCGGGGCGAGTACGGAAACCACATCGCCCTCGCGAAGGCCGCGCGCCGCGAGCCCGCCCGCGAGCCGCGCGGCGCGATCCTCGAATTCCGCATAGGTGAAACGGCGCTCGCCGTCGACGACCGCGATCTTGTGCGGCACGACGTCGGCCGAGCGGGCGATGAAGTCGAGAGGCGTCAGGGCGACGTGATTGGCTTCACGCCGAACGAGGTCCGGTTTCATCCCCGATCATCTCCTGCGAAGAGCACGGCCTACCGCGACAGCCACTCCTTGATGCGCGATACGACGGCCGCCGTCGAGATGCCGTAACGGTCGTGCAGGGTCGGGAGCGCGCCCGCGGCGAGGAACTCATCCGGCAGGCCGATCTGGCGGAAGGCGGGGTATACTCCCGAGCGCAACAGCAGCCCGGCCACCGCCTCGCCGAGCCCGCCGACCACGGTGTGGTTCTCGGCAACGACGACCATGCGGCCGGTCTTGCCCGCCTCGCGCAGGATCGTCTCGGTATCGAGCGGCTTGATCGTCGGCACATGCAGCACCGCCGCGCCGATCCGGTCGGCTTTCAGCTCTTCGGCAGCGTCGAGCGCGCGCATCGTCATGATGCCGGAGGAGATGATGAGAACGTCGTCGCCGCCCCTGAGCGTCTTCGCCCTGCCGAGTTCGAAGGTGTAGCCGTACTCGTCGAGCACGACCGGCACCTGCCCGCGCAGAAGCCGCATATAGACGGGGCCGCGATGCGCCGCGATCGCGGGGACGACCTGCTCGATCTCGTGCGCATCGCACGGGTCGATCACGGTCATGTTCGGCATCGCGCGCATGAGCGCGAGATCCTCGGCCGCCTGATGGCTCGGGCCGTAGCCCGAGGTGAGACCGGGCAGCGCGCAGACGATCTTCACGTTGCGGTCTTCCTCCGCGATCGTCTGGTGGATGAAGTCGTAGGCACGACGCGTCGCGAAGACCGCATAGGTCGTCGCGAAGGGCGTGAAGCCTTCCGCCGCAAGGCCGGAAGCCGCGCCGAAGAGCAGCTGCTCGGCCATGCCCATCTGGTAGTACCGGTCCGGGAAGGCCTGACCGAAGATATGCAGGTCGGTATATTTGCCGAGATCGGCCGTCATGCCGAGCACGTCGGGACGGGTCTTCGCGACCTCGACCAGCGCATGGCCGAAAGGCGCGGGCTTCGTCTTCTGCCCCTCGCCCGCGATCGAAGCGATCATGGCGGAGGTCGTGAGGCGCGGCTTGCCCGTGGGCGGCGGGGCGGCGGGCTTCATGCGAGCCTCCCTTCGTCGAGAGCCGCCAGGGCCAGCTGCCATTCATGCGCGTCGACGCGGATGAAATGGTTTTTCTCGCGGGCTTCGAGGAAAGGCACGCCTTTCCCCATCAGCGTATCGGCGACGATGATCCGGGGCTTCGGCGCCTTGTGATCCTTGGCCGCGTCGAACGCGTCGACCACCGCGTCGAGATCGTTGCCGTCGATCCGCTGCACGAACCAGCCGAAGGCTTCGAGCTTCTGCCCGAGCGGCTCGAAGGCCATCACCTGCGTCGAGGGGCCGTCGGCCTGCTGGTTGTTCACGTCGACGACGGCGATGATGTTGTCGAGCTTGTGATGGGCGGCCGACATCATCGCCTCCCAGACCGAGCCCTCGTCGAGTTCGCCGTCCGAGAACAGGATATAGACGCGGCTGTCGGACTTCTTCCGCTTCAGCCCCATGGCCATGCCGACGGCGATGGACATGCCGACGCCGAGCGAACCGCCGGACATTTCCATCCCCGGCGTGTAGGAGGCCATGCCCGACATCGGCAGGCGGCTCTCGTCGCTGCCGTAGGTTTCGAGCTCTTCCTCGGGAATGATCCCGGCCTCGATCAACGCGGCATAGAGCGCGATCGCGTAATGGCCGTTCGAGAGCAGGAAGCGGTCGCGGCCTTCCCAGTTCGGGTCTTCCGGCCTGTAGCGCATCGCATGGAAATAGGCCGTGGCGAGCACGTCGGCGATGTCGAGCGCCTGCGCGATATAGCCCTGCCCCTGCACCTCGCCCATGCGCACGGCATTGCGCCGGACCCGATAGGCGCGCTCGGCGAGTTCCTTGTTGTGTCCCTTCGAGGGCGTCACGTCGATCTCCGCAATGCTTGGGACGGTACCGGCCGGCTCAGCGGCCCCGTCGGGACCGCTTCCGATCGAGCAGAAGCCGCGCCCGCCGCGCGATCGCCTCGCCCGAGAGGCCGAGGGCATGGCGCAGGTCGGGCATGGGCCCGATGGGCGGATATTCGTCTTCGAGCCCGATGCGCGCGACGGGGAAGTCGTGGCCGTCCTCGAGCACTTCGAGCACGGCCGCGCCGAGGCCGCCGCTGCGCGAATGCTCTTCCGCCACGACCATGGCGTCGACGCGGCCCGCGGCATCGAGGATCGCCTCGCGGTCGATCGGCTTCACCGTATGCATGTCGAGCACCTCGGCGGCGATGCCCTCCCCGCGCAGGATGTCGGCCGCCAGATAGGCCTCGAAGGTCAGCGCGCCGTTGGCGACGAGACACACGTCGTCGCCGTCGCAGAGACGGTTCGCGCGTCCGATCCGGAACGGGTCGCCCGGTTTCGTCAGCACGTGCTCCGGCCCGCGTCCGAGCCGCAGATAGATCGGCGTATTTCCGGGATGCTCGACGGCCGCATCCATCGCGAGCGCCGCCTGCACCGTGTCGTTCGGAACGATCACGATGGTGTTCGGCATGGCCCGCAGCGTCGCGAGGTCCTCATAGGTCTGGTGCGTCGGGCCGCCCACGCCGTAGGTCAGCCCGCTGCTGAGGCCTGCGAGGATGACCTTGGTCTCGTTGTAGGCGCAGTCGACCTTCACCTGTTCCACCGCGCGCAGCGCGATGAAGGCGGCATAGCCGCAGACGACCGGAAGTTTGCCGGCTCCGCCGAGGCCGGCGGCGACGCCGATCATGTTCTGCTCGGCGATGCCGACATTGACGAGCCGGTCGGGAAAACGCGCACCGAATTCGACGAGCCCGGTGGCGTACATCAGGTCCGCGGTCACCGCGAAGACATCCGGGCGACGCTCGGCGAGCGCCAGCATGATCGCCCCGAACTCCTGCCGCATCGGCTTCTTCGGATGGCGCGCCCTGAAATCGGCGACATGCTCGCCGAGCCTCTTGGGATCGTCGAGCAGGCTCATTTCAGCGGCTCCGAAAGTTCGAGCCGCAAGGCGGCGTCCTGTTGCGGCGAGATGACGTCGAAATGCCAGCTCCGCACGTCCTCCATGAAGGACACGCCGCGCCCTTTGACCGTATGCGCGATCACGACGAGCGGCTTTCCGCTGCCGCCGATCCGCGGCACGTCGAGCACCTTCACGAGGGCTTCCAGATCGTGCCCGTCCACTTCCGCGACGTCCCAGCCGAAGCTCTTCCAGCGGTCCGCGAGCGGTTCGAGGGGCAGCACCTCGTCGACGCGGCCGTCGACGCTCAAGCGGTTGCGGTCGACGATCGCGACGAGATTGTCGAGCTTGTGCTTGGGCGCGAAGGCCGCGGCCTCCCAGATCGAGCCCTCATGCAGTTCGCCGTCACCGAGCAGCACATAGACGCGGTGGTCCGAGCGGTCGAACTTGGCCGCGACCGCCATGCCGGCCCCGACCGAAAGCCCGTGCCCGAGCGCCCCGCCCGAAGCGTCCACGCCGGGCTGATAGCGCCGCGACTGGTGCGTCATCAGCTTCACGCCGACCTTGGTCTCATATTCGGGGATCCATTCTTCCGGGAGAAATCCGCGGCGGATCAGGGCCGAATAGAGCGTGGGCGCCGCATGCGCCTTGCTGAAGATGAAGCGGTCGCGATCCGGCCGCTCGGGATTGCGGCTGTCGACGCGCATCACCGAAAAATACAGCGCCGTCATGATCTCGGTGCAGGAATAGCAGCTGCCGTAATGGCCGTTGCCCGCGGCGGCGAACATGTCCGCCACGTCGATGCGGTTGATCCGCGCCATCTCGCGCAGCTGGTCGAGATCCAGCGGAACGAAGCCGTTGTCGTTCGGGGGGGGGGCGCGGTCCGTCATGCCGTGCCCCCGACCGGAGATCCGGAGAGCGCCTCGACCCGGAGGATCGCCGCCGATACGTCCTCGGCCGTGATCGTCAGCGCGAGGTTGGGGATGTGCGGCGCCGTCATCGTCCAGCGCGCGATGTCGTCGATCTCCGCCCGCGTCGGCCGTTGCATGCCGAGCCCCGCGAGATTCACCGGAAGGCCCACCTCGCGGTTGAAGCCCATCAGGTCGAGGACCTCGGCGTCGGAGCGGCGCTCGACGGCCAATTGGACCACCACCGCATAGCCCACCTGTTCGCCGTGGGGCGCGTTCTTCGCGTCACGAGCCTTGACCAGTCCGCGCGTCATCGAATGGGCGAAGGAGAGGCCGCCGTTCTCGAAGCCGAGGCCGCTCATCAGGATGCAGGCTTCCACCGTCGCTTCGAGATCCTCGGTGACCTCCTTGCGCTCGACGGCCTTGAGCGCCGCGGCGGCATGCGCGCGCAGGATCCGGTAGCCTTCGTCGGCGATCGCCTTGCCGAGCCGCAGAGGCCGCGTGCGGAACGGCGTGATGCCCGTTCCGGCCCAGCAGCCGTCGGCCTCGAACTTCTTGGTCAACGCATCGCCGATCCCGGCACGCAGGAAGCCCGCGGGCGCCTTCGCGATCAACGCCGTATCGACGAGAACGACCGACGGGTTCCGGACCATGCGGTCGACCGCGATCATCACATGGTCGTCGTCATAGACGGCGAACGATGCGCTCGTGGGCGCATCGTTCGAAGCGATGGTCGGGACCGTGATGACGGGGATGCCGAGGCGGACCGCGACGCCCTTGCCGACATCGAGGCCCTTGCCGCCGCCCACCGCGATCACCGCCCGTGGTCCGGCCGGACGGGCCGACGCCGTGAGCGCGTCGATCGCGGGATAGGTGATCTCGCCCGCAAAGGAATGCAGCTCGAAGGCGATGCCGGCATCCGCGAGGCTCTTCGCCATCACGGGTTCGACGATGGAGACCACGCCCGCATCGACGACGATGCAGACGGGGCCGCCGTAGTCCTTCGCGACCGTGCCGATCTCGGCCAGAACGCCCGGCCCTTGGATATAGCGCTCCGGTGAACCGAAGATCCGCATGGCGCCCTCCTCAGTCCGCCTGCATCATCTCGTCGGGGAAGGCGTCGCTCGGGGCACCCCACGAGCAATAGCCGCCGTCGACGGGCACGGTGATGCCGGTGATGAATTTCGCCCTGTCGGACGCGAGGAAGACCATCGCTTCCGCGATGTCCTCGGGCACGCCGAGCTTGCCCATCGGGGTGCGGCGACGGATGCGCATCGGGTCGATGCGGCCCGCGTCGATCAGCCCCTGCGTGAGCGGCGTCATGATATAGCCGGGCGCGATGGCGTTGACGCGGACCTGATGCGGCCCCCATTCGCAGGCGAGCACGCGGGTCATCATGCCGATGCCGGCCTTGGCCGCGCTGTACGCGGTGCGGACCGGAAGGCCGATCACGCCGGCGATGGAATTGAGATTGATCATCACGCCCGACTTGCGGGCGATCATGCCCGGGGCGACCGTCTTCGAGACGAGATAGGTGCCCGTCAGATGGATGTCGATCAGGCGCTGCCAGTGCGAGAGCGGCTGGTCGACGGTCGGCACGAAACTGTCCGGCACGCCCGCATTGTTGACGAGGATGTCGATGCGGCCGAACGCCTTCAGCGTCTCGTCCACCATCTTCGCGACCTCGGCCTCCTTGGAGACGTCGCCGCCGGTGCCGCGATGCTTCGGCCCGATCTCGGCCGCCGCGGCATGGGCCGCTTCCGGCCTGATGTCGTTGATCATCACCGTCGCGCCTTCGCGGGCGAAGGCACGGGCGGTGGCGAGCCCGAGACCGCTGCCGGCGCCGGTGATGAGAGCGATCTTTCCCGCGAGTTCCATAGGCGATTCCCCCGTGCGACCGGACCGACCGAGTTCCGTCCGGCGCGCGTTCCCGCCGCCGGGCGGGACGGGTCAGAGGCCGAGATAGGTCGATTTCAGATGCTGGTTTTCGAGCAGTTCCTTGCCCGTGCCGGTCAGGGTGACGCGACCCTGTTCGAGCACGTAGCCGCGGTCCGCCATGTTGAGGACCTGGAAGACGTTCTGCTCGATGATGAAGATCGGGATGTCGAGCTGCCGGATCTTGCGGATGCCTTCGAACAGGCGATCGACCATGATCGGCGCGAGGCCGAGCGAGGGTTCGTCGAGCGCCAGAGCGCGCGGCCGCGCCATGAGCGCGCGTCCCACAGCGAGCATCTGCTGCTGGCCGCCCGAAAGGGTGCCCGCGAGCTTCGTCCGGCGCTCCGCGAGGATCGGGAACAGCTCGTAGACCTCTTCGAGCGTCTGCTTGCGGCGCTCATAGGCCCTGCGGTTGTGCGCGCCGACGAGGAGATTTTCCTCGATCAGCATGTTGAGGAAGAGCTGCTTGCCCTCGGGCGACTGGACGAAGCCGGCCGCGGTCACGTCGTGCGGCGGCAGCGCCTCGATGCGTTCGCCGAAGAGCGAGATCGTGCCGCCCTTGGCGCGCACCAGCCCCGAGACGGTCCGCAGCAGCGTCGTCTTGCCGACGCCGTTTGCGCCGATCAGCGCGACGATCTCGCCGCGTCCGACCGTCAGCGAGACGCCGTTGAGGACGCGGACGTCGCCGTAGCCGGCGTGAAGGTCGACGGTTTCAAGCGCGGGTTGCGACATACTGCTCCCCGAAATAGGCCTTGAGGACGTCCGGTTGGGCGACCACGTCATGCGGCTTCCCGTCGGCGATCAGGCGGCCGGATTCCATCACGATCACGCGCTCGCTGAGCGCCATGATCACCTTCATCACGTGTTCGACGATGAGGATGGAGACGCCCGTGTCGCGGATTTTCCGGACGAGGGCGACCATCTCCTGCGCTTCGGCGGGCGTCGCACCGGCGACCACCTCGTCCATCAGCAGAAGCGTCGGCCGCGTCGACAGCGCGCGCCCGAGTTCGAGCTTGCGGCGGTCGAAGGCGGTGAGGTGCTGCACTTCGATGTCGATCTGCCGGCCCATCCCGAGAAACTCGGCGATCTCGGCCGCCCGCGAGCGGATGAGGCCGATGTCGGAGGAGCGCGCGAAGCCGCCCACCATCAGGTTTTCGAGCACCGTGAGGTCGCTGAACGGCCGCGACAGCTGGAAGGTCCGTGCGATGCCTTCGCGGCACAGATCCCAAGGCTTGCCGCCCGTGATGTCCCGACCTTCGAACAGGATCTGCCCTTCGGTAGGCTGCAGGAAGCCCGCGATCATGTTGAAGGCGGTGGTCTTGCCCGCGCCGTTGGGCCCGAGCAGGGCGAGGATCTCGCCCTTGTTCATCGTGAAGGAGACCTCCGACACGGCCTTGAGGCCGCCGAACGTCTTGGAGAGGTTGCGAACCTCCAGCAGCGGAGCGGTCATCGGCCCGTCCCCCGTCCGTTGAACTTCGCGGCGAGGCGCCGGAGCGGGTCGATCAGGCCCTTCGGCAGATAGAGCACCGCGAGAATGAGGATGACGCCGTAGACCACGATGTGCAGGCCCAGCAGCGAGCCGCCGAGATGGCTGCGGGTGATCTCGGCGAGCGGCGCGAGCAGCAGTGCGCCCAGCAGAGGCCCGAAGATCGTGCCCTGCCCGCCGATGATGCTCATCAGCGCCATGTCGATCGAAAGGTCGACGCCGATCAGGCGTTCCGCATTCACATAGCGGTAGAACTGCGCGTAGAAGCCGCCGCCCATGCCCGTCATGAAGGCGCTGATCGCGAGCGCGATGAGCTGGTAGCGGCTCGGGCTGATGCCGAGCGACTCCGCCGCGTCCACGTCGCCGCGGATGGCCTTGAGGTAGAAGCCGAGCTTGGCATTCTCGAGGAGCCAGGTCGCGAGCAGCGCGCCGCCGAGCATGGTCGCGATGATGTAGTAGTAGGGCACCTTGTCGTTGAACTGCATCGCGGCGACGTTCTGCCCGAGCAACGGGACCGTGATGCCCGCCGCGCCGTTCAGCGGAATGCCGAGGAAGGTGTCGGTGTTCTCGACCCAGATCCGGATCATTTCCGCGAAGGCGATCGTGGTCAGCGCGAAATACGGCCCCTTCAGCCGGAAGGTCGGATAGCCGACCAAGACCGAGAGCAGCGCCGCGACGAGCCCGCCGACCGGCAGGCCCAGCCAGGGCGAAAGCCCCGTCTGCGTGAAGAGGAGCACCGTCGCGTAGCCGCCGGCGCCGGCGAACATCGAATGGCCGATCGAGAGCTGCCCGACATAGCCGCAGACGAAGTTCCACGACGTCGCCATGTAGGCGAAGAACAGCACGACGATGCAGGAGTGGATGAAGAAGGAGTCCTTCACCACGAGCGGGATGCCGAGCAGGACCGCCGTGAAGAGCGCGAGGGGCAGAACCCTCGACTTGCTCTTCGCGGCCGGTGCGGCGGAGGTGGTGTGCGGAGCGACGGACATCAGGCTTTCCCCATCAGTCCGCTCGGCCGGACGAGCAGGATCAGCACGAAGAGGCCGAGGGACAGGATCGCGGCGGAGGTGGCGGGCACGAATTGCGAGGCGATCGCCTCGAAGACGCCGATGACCAGACCGCCGACGATCGAGCCCGGCAGACTGCCGATGCCGCCGAGAACGACCACGATGAAGGAGCGGATGCCGAAATTCAGGCCGACCTGAGGCGTGATCGGCACGAAGGTCGCCAGAAGCGAACCGAACAGGCCGAGAATGCTGGCCCCGATACCGAAGGTGACGGCGTAGACGAGCGGCACGTTGATGCCGGACAGCGCCGCCGCGTCGCGGTTCGACGCCACCGCACGGATCGCGCGGCCCATGCGGGTCGTCTTGAGCCACCAGGCGAGGCCGACGGCCACCACGATCGCCGCTCCGAAGCCGATGAGCCGGGGCATGTTGACCGGGATCTGGCCCAGCATGACGGGCGGCAGCGCGAAGCTCGTCGTCGCGGAGCGCACGTTCGGCCCGAAGGCCATCAGCGCAAGATTGTCGATGACGAGATAGACGCCCGCCGTCAGCAGAAGCGCGCTCAGCGGCTCGACCACCAGCGCGCTCTCGCGCCGGATCAGCGGCGCGATGATCACGCTCTGGATCATGAAGCCGATCCCGAAGAGCAGCGGGACGGTGACGATGATGCTGTAATAGGGGTCGATGCCCGCCCAGATCTGGAGCCAATAGGCGGCGTAGAGCGCCAGCATCAGAAGCGAGCCGTGCGCGAAGTTCACGACGCGGAGCACCCCGAAGATCAGGCTGAGACCCAGGGCGACGCCGCCGTAGATGCCGCCGATCAGCAGGCCGTTCACGACGGCGAATGACAGGATCAAGGGGTCCATGCGGAGCTGTCCTGCGGCCCGCGGGCCGCGGTGGCGTCAAGATGCGCGGGAAGGGAGAGCACGGGGGCCGCAGCCCCCGTGCATCGAGACGCTCGGTCTTACTTGCGCTCGGACCAGGCCGGGACGGGCCACGCGGGCTTGGTCGTCGGGGCACGGCTTTCGGCCGGCCACACGGTCAGGCGCTGCCCGCCGAGATTCTGCGAGATGGCACCGTTCGCGAAGGTGTTCTGGCCGTTCTCGTCGAACTTGATCCGGCGATAGCCGACATACATCGCGGGACCGGACGTGATGTCCGTCTTCGACAGGGCATCGCGGATCTTGTCGCGATCGGCCGAAGCGGAGCGCTCGAGAGCGTCCTTGATCACGTACATCAGCGAGAAGCCCTGAGCGCCATAGGCGCTGACGTCGTAGTTCAAGGCCGCCTTGAACTTGGTTTCGAGGTCGTCGTACTCCGGATGCCGGGTACCCTGCAGGGCGTCGACCTGGCGGTCTTCCTGCACGAAGTAGTAGGCGACGGCCTGCGGCGGCACGGCCTTGTAGAAGGACGGATCCTCGGTTCCGCCGCCCACGGAGTGCACGCCGTAGGGGATGTCGAGACGCTGCTCGTACATCTGGCGGGTCAGCAGCAGATGGTCCGGAGTGTAGAAGGCCACGATCAGCGCATCGGCCTTGGAAGCGCGGATCTTCAGGAGCTGGGCGGAGAAGTCGACCTGGTTCGGCGGAGCCGCCTCGTCCAGAACGATGTCGTAGCCGCGTTCCTTGGCGATCTTGCGGACGTTCGCGGCATGCGAGCGGCCCCAGTCCGAGCCCTCGTAGAACATCGCGATGGTCTTCGGACCCTTGCCGGTCTCCTTCTTCAGGAGGTCCATCGCGTCGATCTGCTCGCGGGCGTCGTAGGTCGCCTTGTTGTTGATGCGGAACACGTATTTGTAGTTCCGCTCGGTGATCTCGTCCTTCACGGAGCCGACCGTGACCCACGGGGTCTTGTAGCGTTCGGCGACTTCCGAGGCCGGGAAGCTCACGGCGCTGTTGAAGGCGCCGCCGACGATGGCGACGTTCTCGCGGGTGATCAGGCGTTCCGTCTCGGAGACGCCGACGTCCGGCTTGCTCTGGGTGTCGCCGAACACCGCCTTGAGCTTGGCGCCGTTCATCGCCTTGATGCCGCCGGCCGCATTGATCTGGTCGACCGCGATGGAGATGCCGGTGCGGTATTGCTGGCCTACCGCCGCCGAGCCGCCGCTGAGCGGCAGAACGAGGCCGATGGTCACTTCAGACTGGGCCTGCGCGGCGCCGATCAGCATCAGCGAAGCGGCGGTCCCGATGACGCCGCGACGAGTGAATCCGGAGATCATTGGGTCACTTCCTCCCTTGTTTCGTTCATTGCGGGATTCTTTCGATCCCTTTGGTTCGAGCTTCCGGCGGTGCGACCGAGCCCGCAACCGCGGCCTTGGTCCGGAATGCAGACCAACTGCCGCGTCCCTCGGTCACGCCCCCTCCGCGAAACGCGCGCGGAGATCCTTCTTGAGGATCTTTCCCATCGGATTCTTCGGCAGTTCGTCGAGAACCAGCCAGCGTCGCGGTCGCGCGTAGTCGGCGAGATAACGGGCGCAGAAACCGCCCAGCTCGTCGGTGTCGATCCGTGCCTCGGGCTTCGCGACGATGCAGGCCGCGACGTCCTCGCCGAGATCGGGGTGAGGGACCGCCACGACGGCGGCCTCGCGCACCGCCGGATGGCGATAGAGCACTTCCTCCACCGCGACGGAGGCGATCTTCAGCCCGCCGCGATTGATGATGTCCTTCTTGCGGTCGGAGAAGAACAGGAAGCCCTCCTCGTCGATGCTGCCGACGTCCCCCGTCCGGATCCCGCCCTGCACGAAGGCTTCCGCCGTCGCTTCGGGGTTCTTGAAATAGCCCTTGGCCACGCCGGGCCCCTTGATGAGGACCTCTCCGGTCGTGCCGCGCGGCACCTCGCGCACGTCCTCGTCGACGGCGAGGATCTCGCAGAACGGCATCGCCGTACCGATCGATCCGAGCTTGTCCCACATCCGGTCGGGCTCGAGCCGCGTGCCGGCGGGGCCGCTCTCCGTCATCCCGTAGATCTGCACCTGTTCGACGTTCGGCCAGAGCTCGGCGATGGTCCGGATCACTTCCGGCGGCATGGCGGAGCCGCCGTAGCCGAGGCGACGGAGGCTGGAAACGTCCGTCGGTCGCCGCGCGAATTCGTCGATCATGAAATGCACGACCGAGGGGACGCCGTGGTAATAGGTCGTCCGTTCGGAGGCGATCAGCCTTAGCCGCCCGCGATTGTCGAGCGGCTCTTCGAAGACGAAGCCCGCACCGAAGACCCAGCAGCCCGTCGCGCCGAGATTCATCGGCGAGCTCGTGAAGAACGGCCATCCCGCCTGATAGAGATCGCCCGGCCGCAGGCCCAGCGCGGCGCCGCAGCTCAGCCCGGCGCCGATCATCGTCGAATGGCTGTGCATCACGGCCTTCGAGCGCGCGGTCGTGCCCGAGGTGAACAGCAGGCAACCGAGGCGGTCGGGATCGGCATCCTCCGGCGGCAACGCGACCTCTTCGACATCGAGAGGCTCGGGCCAGATCTCGAAACCGCTCTCGGCCGGCACGTCTCCGACGATCAAGGGCCGCGTGGCGGGATGCAGCCGCTTGATGCGCTCGGCGGAGGCCGCCGTGCAGACGACCGCGACGGGATCGGCCAGCGCGAGCGCATGACCGAGTTCCTCGTCCGCATAGCGCGTGTTCAAGGGCACGACCGCAGCACCGATCCGCAAGGCGCCGAGCGCCGTGAAGAAGGCTTCCCGCCCCGCGGAATTCTCCAGAAAGACCGCGATCCGGTCCCCGCTCCTCAACCCGAGCGCCGCAAAACCCGATGCGGTCGCCTCCATGCGCGCGACGAGCTGGGGATAGGTGAGCCGGTCGCGCCGGCCGCGGACGGAATGAACCGAAAGGGCGATTTCGTTCGGGTGCTCGGCGGCCCTCCGCGCGACGAGCTGCGGAACCGAAAGTCGAAGCACGGAGGCTGGATCGATCATGGCGCGGTCGTGGAGCCCTTGGTCATGTCGGGATCACGCGGCCTTCGCCCGGCGGCGTCAAACGGCCGGCTGGTCTCCTATGCAGACCAATGAGCGTGTTGCCGCTGCGGCCGGACGCGTCTTCAGTTCGCCCCACGACGATGGAGGGCCGAATGCAAGCTACCGAAATGCGGATCGACGCCTATGACGGCTCGGAGCGTCTGCACCCCGTATCGGTCGCCTTGGGCCCCGTAGGGCCGAACGAGGTCCTGCTTCGCCAGACGGCCGTGGGCGTCAATTTCCACGACATCTATCAGACGAAGGGCATCTTTCCCCTTCCGCAATTGCCCGGGCCCGTCGGGATCGAAGGCGTGGGCGTGGTGGAGGCCGTCGGGGCGGAGGTCCGCTCGCTCCGCATCGGCGACCGCATCGGCTATGCCGGTCCGCCCTTCGGCAGTTATGCCTCCGCCCGCATCCTGAGCGCTGAGAAGCTCGTCAGGCTTCCGGCCCATATCTCGGACGAGGACGCCGCCGTTCTGATGCTGAAGGGCATGACCGCGCACATGATCTTTTCGCGCGTGCGTCGGCTCGGCCCGGGCGACTCCCTTCTGCTCCATTCCGCGGCGGGCGGGCTCGGCGTGCTGATGGCGGGCTGGGCCAAGGCGCTCGGCGCACGCGTGATCGGCACGGTCGGCGGACGTCACAAGATCGACATCGCCCGCGAAGCCGGGTGCGACGAGGTCATCCTCTACAAGGAGCAGGACTTCGTGGCCGAAACCCTGCGCCTCACGGACGGCGCGGGCGTGGATATGGTCTGCGAGGGCATCGGCGGGGACGTTCTGACCCGTTCCCTCGAATGCATGAAGCCCTTCGGCGTGGCGGTGAATCTCGGCCAGACGGGAGCCCCGCTCGGCCGGGTCGCTCTCGCGGATCTCGGGCCCCGCCGGTCGCTCTCGGTGGCGGTGCCCGGCGTCTTCGCCCATATGCGCACGGTCCCCGATCTGCAGGCCGCCGCCGACGAAATGTTCGCGATGGCGGCCTCGGGCGCGGTCAAGCCGCGCATCGGCCTGCGCCTGCCGCTGACCGATGCGGCGGAAGCCCATCGGCGTCTCGCCTCCGGCGACACGGTCGGCGCGATCGTCCTGGTTCCTTGAGGCGCGAGGCCGTCCGGGATTGGTCTTGGGACGGCACCAGTTGCGATCTTGCTGAGGTCGAGCCGCTTCGGGCACCGTTTCCGGAACGAAAGGAGCCTGCCGCCTTGGACGCTTTCCTGACCCGCGATGAACGTCGGTTCCGCGAAGAGATCCGGGACGTGATCGGCCGCATCCTGCCGCCCGACCTGGCACGGGCGACGCGGCGCGGCATCCATCTGTCGCGCGAGCAGATGGCGCTCTGGAACCGGCTTCTTCACGAGAAAGGCTGGGGCGCGCATCACTGGCCGGTCGAATTCGGCGGGCCGGGCTGGACGCCGGTGCAGCGCTTCATCTTCGAATCGGAATGCGCGCGGGCGGACGCCCCGCCGACGAGCGTCTTCGGGCTCTATCTCGTCGGCCCCACGCTCTACACCTTCGGCACCGAGGCGCAGAAGGCGCGGTATCTCCCGCCGATCCTCTCGGGCGACGAGTTCTGGTGTCAGGGCTATTCCGAGCCCGACGCTGGTTCCGACCTCGCTTCCCTGCGGACCGTCGCGGAGCGCACCGAGGGCGGCTGGGTCATCACCGGGCAGAAGGCCTGGACCACCGAAGGCCATTTCGCGGATTTCATGATCTGCCTCGCCCGCACGAATGCGGCCGTGAAGCCGCAGGCGGGTCTGTCGCTCTTCATCATCGACATGAAGTCGCCGGGGATCACGCTGCATCCCGTGCTCACCATCGACGGCGGCCACAGCGTCAACACCGTCTTCCTCGACGGCGTGACGGTCCCGGACGACGCGCTCATCGGCGATGTCGACAAGGGCTGGACCTATGCGAAATTCCTGCTCGCCCATGAGCGCACGAACAATGCGCAGGTGCATCGCTCCCGTCGCGAATTCGAGCGGTTGAAGGCGCGGTTCACGGGCGAGCGCCGCACCGATCCCGGCCTGCGGCGGCGGTTCGCTCTGGTCGAGACGGATCTCGCCGCGCTCGAAGTCACCGTGCTGCGCATCCTGATCGACCAGACCCAAGGCCGCGAGCCCGGCCCCGAAGCCTCGATCGTCAAGGTGATCGGCTCCGAGCTGCAGCAGACCATCAGCGAACTGGCGATGGACGTCCTCGGCGAGCGGGCGCTCGAACTGCCTCACGACACGGCCGACGACGAGGCCGCCGGCTGGACCGAACGGCATCTGTTCCGTCGCGTGGTCACGATCTACGCGGGCACGAACGAGATCCAGAAGACGATCATCGCCGGAACGACGCTGGGCTTGCGGTGAGGGACTGCGCATGAGACGCGACGCCGAACGCCTCGCCGAAGACACGATGCTGCGGGACAGCGTGAGGGCCTTTCTGGCCGAGCGCAGCCCGTGGACGCACGTCCCCCGCACCGCAGCGGATCTCGACGGGATCCGGGCGGAAGCCGCGGAACTCGGCTGGTTCATGATGGGCCTGCCCGAAGCCGCGGGCGGTGTCGGGTCGGACCTCGAACAGGTTCTCTCGGTGATCGAGGAGGCCGGGCGCGCGCTCCACCCGGAACCGCTCGTCGCGGATCTTCTGCTGGCACCCGCGGTCCTTCCGGCCGACCGTCCGGAACTCGGGCAACTGGCCGAAGGCGGATTGCGCTTCTGCTATGTCCGCGCCGGCGTCACGGCCGTGCGGACAGGGTCGGACGAGATCGCCCTGAAGGGAACCGGCGGCCTCGCGCTCGGCGCCGACCGTGCCACGCATGCGATCGTCGCCGTGGACGAGGACGAACCGGCGCTGTTCCTCGTGCCGCTCTCTCCGGGCCGGGCACGTACCGTCCGCCTGATCGACGGCCGGACGGCGGCCCGCATCGCCTTCGACGACATCGCCTCGCAGGACGTCCTCGTTCTCGCCCGCGGCCCCGCCGCGCGGGACAAGATCGCGGCGCTCGACGACCTCGCCGTATCGGCGGCCGTCTTCGACGCGGTGGGCGCGCTTGCGGGCGGGCTCGAGCTCACGGTCGACTATCTCAACCAGCGCCGCCAGTTCGGCCAGACGCTCGGGTCCTTTCAGGCCGTGCGGCACAAGATGGCCGAGGTCTATTGCAGCCTCGAAACCCTTCGGTCGCTCGCGATGTGGAGCGCCGCGGCCATCGCCGCGAACGCTCCGGAACGCGCGACGGCGGCACGTGCTGCCAAGATAGGGCTCGCCGTCCACGGCCTGCCCGCGGCGGGCAAGATGATCCAGGTGAGCGGCGGCATCGGCGTCACTGAGGAATACCGCATCGGTCACGTCTACAAGCGGCTCACCGTCGCTGCGGGCCTCGACGGATCGGCGGAAGCGAAGATCGAGGAGCTCGCGTCAGAGATCCTCGGCGAAGGAGAAAAGGCGCGATGAAGAAGGTCCCTCTCGAGAACCGCTACGAAACCCTGCGCATCGAACGCAGCGGTCGTCTCCTCACCATCGTCATGAACCGACCGGACGCGCTGAACGCGGCCGACACGGTGATGCACGAGGAACTCGCCGACGTGTTCTACGACGTGGCGAAGGACCCCGACAGCGACGTGGTGGTGCTGACCGGCGCGGGCCGCGCCTTCTCCGCGGGCGGCGACGTGCCGTGGATGAAGGACGCGATCGCGCGGCCGGAGATCTTCGAGCAGACCGCGCGCGAGGCGAAGCGCATCGTCTTCTCTATGCTCGATCTCGAAAAGCCGCTCATCGCCAAGGTCAACGGCCATGCCACCGGCCTCGGCGCGACGCTGGCGCTGTTCTGCGACGTCGTCTTCGCCGCCGAGACCGCAAAGATCGGCGATCCCCATGTCTCCATCGGCTTCGTGGCCGGCGACGGCGGCCCCGCGATCTGGCCGCAGCTGGTCGGCTTCGCCCGGGCCAAGGAATATCTGATGACGGGCGAGCTTCTGCCCGCGCGCAAGGCCGAACAGATCGGCCTCATCAACTACGCCCTGCCCGCGGACGAGCTCGACGCCGCCGTTCAGGCCTTCGCCGACCGGCTCCTCAACGGCGCGACGAAGGCGATCCGCTGGACCAAGACCGTCACCAATATCGAGCTGAAGCGCATCGTCCACACCATCATGGATGCGAGCGTCGCCTATGAGGCGATGTCGAACCGCACGGGCGACCATCGCGAGGCGGTGGAGGCCTTCCTCGCCAAGCGCAAGCCGAACTTCCGCGGCGATTGATCGGACGAGGCGGGCCCGCTCAGGCGGCGCCCGCCTTCTCCAGCTGTCGGTAGGTCCTGACGAAGGCCGCGCAGTGGCCCGCCATGGCGTCGCGTGCGGCGGCCCCGTCCCTGCGGCAGATCGCGTCGACGATTCGTTCGTGCTGCGCGAGAAGCTCCGTCTCGCGACCGCCGGCGACGAGCGGGTTCTTCAGCGAATATTCGAAATAAGCGCTCATCAGATCCCGCAGGATCTCGGTGATGTAGAGATGCACCGCACTGTCCGCGGCCCGCGCGATCGTCAGATGCAGCCGCATGTCGAGGTCGATCCGCCGGCCCGCCGTCAGATTCGGCCGGCGCATCTCGTTGAGGATCCGCCGCAGGTCCATCAGGTCGCCGTCGGAGGCATGCTGCGCGGCACGCCCCGCCGCCCAGACTTCGAGAGAGGTCCGGAGTTCGGCCACGGTCTTGAGGTTGCGCAGATCGGCGCCCGCCAGCAGCGTCAGGTCCTCGCGCAGCGGGCTGATGCGCGTCCCGCACCGCTCGTCCGCAACCACAAGACCTTCGTTCTTCAACTCGGCCAGCGCCTCGCGCACCGAGGCCCGGCTGACGCCGAACAGGAGCGCGAGCCGCCTCTCGCTCAACATCCGCCCGCCTTCGCAGGCCTGCCCCGAGGCGATCATGTTGGAGATCTCGCGGGTCAGCTTGGTCTTGAGCTGTTCGGGACCGGCGATCTGCATCTCCTCGAAAAGGTCGCGCGCGGACGGCCCTCCGGAGGGCTCGCCGCTCTGGCGGCCGTCCTCGAACAACGCTTCGATCCGGCCCAGAGCCGCTCCCGCGCCTTCCGCGTCGCGCCGCTCGAGCGCATCGGCCATTTCGCAGCGCATGCGGACGATGAAGTCGAGCTCCGCCGGACCGCGCCCGCGCACGCGGCTGCCGAAAAGACGGCGCATCGTGCGCAGCAGACGTTCGGTCACGAGAAGATGGATCGGATTGCCGGCGCATTCGGCGAGCGCGAGCCGCACCTCGACGGTGGAGGCCACGAGACCGCGCGGATCTTCCGCCCGGCCTCCTTCGCGCAGGATCGCGGCCGCCGCCGCGAGCGAGCCCTTGTCGGCGTAAGTCACGGCTTCGGCGATCAGCTGGCGGTCGAAGAAGGCGATGAACGCGCCGAGATCCTCGATGTTCTCGCGATTGGCGAGGATCAGCCGGCGAAGCGTCTCCGCCTCGTCGTCGACGACGCGTGTGCCGGATCCTTGGACGGCCTGCACATAGCCGTCGGTCTTCAAGCGGGCGAGCGCCTTGCGCACCGAGACGCGGCTCGCCGAGAGCCCGTCGGCGATGGCCCGTTCGGGCGGCAGCCGCGTTCCGGGCGGGAGTCGGCCGCAGGCGATGAGTTCCATCATCGCGACCGCGATGCGGTCGGAGAGGGCGGACTTGGTCTGCGTGCGCAGATCGATGCGGGACGGGCGACCGAAATCCGCGAGATCCATCGGGCAGGAATGCTCCCCCCGAAGCAGCGCCAATCGGAGGTGGAGCGATCCCTGCATCATCGGGCGGCACTCGCGCCGACACGATCAGCAGCCTTGTCGTCCCCCGACGACTCGAGCTTCTCGACCATCGAAATCCCCCACCGGATATCCCGCCCGATCGCCTCGCGCGCGGCCGGTCCGTCCCGTCGCCTGACCGCCGCGATCACGTCTTCGTGCGGATGCCGCCCGGCCCCGCGGGCGGGCGGCGAAAGTTCGATGAATCGGCGCAGCGCGGGCCCGCTCAGCACCCAGCAATTCTCGACGATCTTCTCGACGAGAGGCAGCCCGGCCATGCGCACGAGCGCGAAATGGAAGTCGCGGTTCATGATGCTGGACTCGGCGAGGTCCTCCGCCGCGGCCTCCATGAACTGCCGGTGCAGCTTCTCCAGCCTGCGGACGTCCTCGTCCGTGGCGCGTTCGGCGGCGGCGGCCGCCGCCGCGCCTTCGAGTTCGAGGCGCACGAGCTGCACCTCGCGCAGGCGGGTCCCGTCCGCGGGCGGAACATGGATCGCGGTCGCCGCGCGCATCTCCAGCGCCTGATCGCTCACGAGACGGAAGATCGCCTCGCGGACGGGCGTGATGCTGGTCCCGAAATGCGCTGCGAGATTCGCGATCGTCAGGCGCTCGCCGGGAATGAACCGCCCGTCCATCAGCGCGCTGCGCAGCTGCGCATAGACCTGCCCGGACAGATTCAGCTTGCTGACCTGCAGGAACGACTGGGCTTCGTTCATCTTGCGCGCACTCCGCGGCGATCAAGATATATGATCGATGATGCAGATTATGAAATCAAGATGCCGCCGCACAACGACGCAAAGGCGCGACCGCGCGCCTCAACCGGCGACCGAACCGTGGCATGCGGCAGCGATGAGGCGGTCCCGGCCCAACCAGCCGAGACCCATGTCGCGAACGGGCTCTTCGAGCGGCAGCGCACGGATGCCGGGGACCAGACGACGGAACTTCGCGTCGACATGCCCTTCCCAAGCCGGGTCGCCCGCTTCGCCGTCGGGCTCCACCGGGCCCGAGGCATGGGTCTCCCCCGCCATGGTTTCGATCGTCACGTCCGCGAAGCGCCGCGCCGGGTACTGCGTCTCGTAGGCGTCGTGCACGGCGACCTCGATGCGGGAAAAAAGCCCTGCGGCCGCTTCGTCCGCCAAGCCGTCCGTCGTGGCTTCGACGTCGTATCGTCCATGCGCGAGCGCGTAGGCGACGGGCCATATGAGGCCGTATTGCGCCTGGTCCGGATCGGCGGGAATCAGCTTCGGCAGGCCCGCGGCGTTCACGAAGGTCCGGACGGTCACGCGCCGGATGTCTTCAGCGCGGAGCGCGTGGCGTTCACGGAGCATGAGCGCCGCCTTGAGCGCCGGCTGGGCGAGACGGATCACGGGGAACGGCTTCACATAGCCTTCGAGGCACAGCCACCTTTCGCCGAGATCGTCCAGCGCGCCGGAGCCGAGGAACTCGCTTTCGAGCGAGGTGAAGCCGGAGCGGGCGAGTTCGAAGGACATCACGCCCTCCATCGCGCCCCAGCCGATCGCGTCCTTCGTCATGGCCGGCCGATGCAGCGAGCGGAGCAGCGGCGTGTAGGGAGCGTGATATTCGGCGAGGCCGATCGCCCGCGCGAGGATTTCGTCGGACTCGCCCGCGAGATGGCAGAGGGCAGCCGCGGAAGAGATGCCGCCCCAAGCGCCCGCCCCGCGATAAAGCGGCATGCGTCGGTGAAGGTCCATCGCGGCGCGGACGGCCACCTCGTACCCGTAGACTACCGCGGTCAGGAATGCCGTGGTGGACGCGTCGACCTCCTCGGCGAAGGCCAGCGTCGCGGGAATGACGTTCGCACCCGGATGGCCCTTGGCCAGCACATGGCCGTCGTTGAGGGCCAACGTGTCCGAGAGCACCCCGTTCGCGAACGCGGCGCCCGCGGCACTCGTTTTCTCGCCGGTGGCGAGCATCGTGGACGAGCCTTGCGCGAAGGTCTTGAGCGCCCACGAGGCAGAGACACGCGCGGCCGGAAGATCGGATCCCGGCACGGAGGCGGCGAGAAGATCGCGCACCAGCAGGATCGACCGGCGGCGAACCGCGTCGGGCAAAGCGTTCCAGTGGAAACGGACGGCGGACCCGGGCATCGCTTCGACCCTCTTTTCTCGGGCGGTCCCGCCCGCCCCGGCCCGATCGGCGGGCGACGGCGGCCGGGTCGAAACGGGTCCCGACCGTATTGCACGACCAATGTCGAGACCGTAGATATATGATCGATCATGCAGGGGCGCGAAGCAAGAGTGCCTTCGCGGAGTTGAGATTCATGAAAGCGCCAGAGCAGACTTCCCGGCTCACCAATGACTACGCGTTGGATCCCCGGGATCTGGCGCGGTTGCGCGAAAAGGCCCGCTTCATCCGGCTGGAGACGATCAGGCTCATCGAGATCGCCAAGGTCGGCCATTATTCGTCGGTCTTCTCCGCGGCCGAGATCTTCGCCGCGCTCTATTACGACGTGATGAGCCTCAAGAAGGGCGAGCCGGGCTGGCCGTCGCGCGATCGCTTCCTGATGGGCAAGGGCCACGCGGCCGTGGGCCTGTTCCCGATCCTCGAGGAATACGGCTTCATCTCGAAGGAGACGCTCGACGGCTATACCCGCCTCGGCAATCCGCTCGGCGACCATCCCGACATGCGCAAGGTGCCGGGCATCGATTTCAGCTCCGGCTCGATCGGCCACGCGCTTTCGGCGGGCGCGGGCATGGCCTGGGGCGGGCGTTTCGCGAAGGAGAAGTTCACCACCTTCGTGATGACCGGCGACGGCGAGATGCAGGAAGGTCAGGTGTGGGAGGCCGCGCTCTTCGCCGCCGCGCACAAGCTCTCGCGCCTCGTCGCCATCGTGGACCGCAACGGCTGGCAGCTCGACGGCCGCGTGGACGACGTCATCGGGATCGAGCCGCTAGAAGAGAAGTGGCGCTCCTTCGGCTGGGAGACGCATGTCGTCGACGGTCACGACCTGAACGCACTGGTTCCCCTGCTCCGTCGCCTCAAGGCCGACGAGACGCGCGAGCGTCCCGCCTGCGTGATCGCGCAGACGATCAAGGGCAAGGGCGTCGACCACATGGAAACCGAACCCGGCTGGCATCTCGGCTATCTCGTCCCCTCGGACGCCGAGCGCGCGATCGCCGAAATCATGGCGCGGGAGATCTGACGTGACCGCCTTTCTCACCAAGGACACGCTCGCCGAAGGCTCTTGGCAGTACCGGGCGCTGAACGCCGTCAATCCGGGCCTCGACCACTTCTCCGAAGGCCTCTTCGCTCTCGTCGAGGCGGGCGTGCCCGTCATCGCGGGTTCCGCCGATCTCCAATATTCGAACGGTCTGAACCGCTTCGCCGAGCGCTATCCCGAGCGCTACATCAGCTTCGGCATCTCCGAGCAGAACATGGTGACCGCGGCCGCGGGCCTCGCCACCACCGGCCACGTGCCCTTCGTCGCGACCTTCGCGTCCTTTCTCGGGCTGCTCTGCTGCGAGCAGATCCGGATGGACGTGGCCTATTGCGCCCAGCCCGTCCGCATGGTCGGGCACCACACGGGCATCTCGCTCGGCTTCTACGGCACGTCGCATCATGCGACCGAGGACATCGCCACCACCCGCGCCATCGCCGATCTCACGGTGATTTCGCCCGCCGACGGGCCCCAATTCGCCGAAGCGATCAAGGCCTCGAAGGATTGGCCCGAGCCGATCTATTTCCGCATCGGCCGCGGCCGGGAGCCGGACGTCTACGCCAAGGGCACGCCCTTCACGATCGGCAAGGCGATCGAGCACGGCATCGGCGAGGAACTGACGATCATCGCCTGCGGCCTCCCCGTCCATCCTTCGCTGGAAGCGGCGAAAATCCTGAATGCGGAAGGCCGTTCGGTCGGCGTCATCGACATGGCGACGATCAAGCCGCTCGACCGCGAGGCGATCCTCAAGGCGGCGGGCAGGAGCAAGATCCTGATGACGGCCGAGGAGCACAACGTCCTCGGCGGCCTCGGCTCGGCGGTCGCGGAAGTGCTGTGCGACGAGGGCTGCGGGATCCGGCTCGTCCGCCACGGCATCCACGACGAATACAGCCTCATCGCCCCGCCGACCCACCTCTATGCGCATTACAAGCTGGACACGGCCGGGATCGTGGAGGTCGCCCGCACGGCGCTGGCCAAGATCCGCTGAACCGCGCCCCGCTCCCGAAAGAACGACTTGCCGCCACGGCGTAGATCGGCGCTATTCGGGGCGGAACGAACGGGAGACGCTGCATTGGCGAAGGACACGGCGCGCGGGCGCGGGATCGCGATCATCGGTTTCGGAGGCCTCGGGCGGACGGTGCTGCACCGGCTTTCCGAGGACGGGATCCCCGTCGCGGCCGTACTGGTCCGCGCCGAGAAGGTCGCCGAGACGGCGGCGATGATGCCCTCGGGCGTGGCGGCGGTCTCCCGGATCGATGAGATCCCGGCCGAGGTCGAACTCGTCGTGGAGACCGCGGGCCATGCGGCCGTGGCGCAGTTCGGCGAAGCCGTTCTGCGCTCGGGTCGGGATTTTCTGATCGTGTCCTCCGGCGCCCTCGGCGATCGCGGATTGGAAGACCGGCTGCGCCGCGCCGTCGGCGAGACCGGCAGGAAGCTTCTCGTCGCGAGCGGCGCGATCGGCGCCTTGGACGTGCTGCAGGCCGCGGCCGCGGCGGGCCCCGTCGATGTGCGCTACATCGGCATCAAGCCGCCGGCCGCCTGGAAGGGCACGCATGCCGAAAAGCTGGTCGCGCTGTCCGACCTCCGCGAACCCGCGACCTTCTTCCGCGGCTCCGCGCGCGAAGCCGTCGGCCTGTTTCCGAAGAACGCCAATGTCGCGGCCACGGTCTCGCTCGCCGGATCCGGCTTCGACGCCACCGAGGTCCTGCTGATCGCCGACCCGTCCGGCGGCCGGAACATCCATCGGCTGGAGATCCGCTCGGCCTTGGCCGATGCGAGCTTCGAGATCGAGGCGAAGCCTCTGCCGGACAATCCGAAGACCTCTGCGGTGACGGCCTACAGCGTCGTCAATTTCGTGCGGACCGGCGGGTCCGCGATCTCGATCGCGGGAGCCTGACGCCCTCAGCGACCGTCATGCAGGATGCGGTGAAGGACCGCGAGGAATTCCTCGACGGCCTTGGGCAGACGGCGGTCCTGCTGCACGCAGAGATCCACGCTGGCCTTCTGCATCTCGCGGTCCGAGAGCGGGATCGCCTTCACCTCGCCGCGTTCGGCCTCGCGCGCCACCGTGATCGCCGGGAGGAAGGTGATGCCGTGCCCCTCGCGCGCAAACCCGCGCATCGCCTCGATCGAATTCGTGACGAGACCGGGCTTGAGCGGCCATTTTGCCGAGCGCGCTTGCGCATCGAGCAGCGCCCGGATGCCGAAATTCTTCTCGGGAACGGCATAGGGAAAATCGAGCGTCTCGGCCAGGCTCAGGCGGGTCTTTCCGGCCAACGGATGATCGGGCCGCAGCACCGCGCAGAGCGGGTGCCGGAAACGCGCCTCGTACCGCACCCAAGGATCGGGATCCGAGGTGAAGGCGACGCCGATATCGGTCTCGCCGTCGCGCACGGCGCGCATGATGTCGTCCGTCCCGCTCACGGTGAGGCGAACCGTCACGCCGCCGAATTTCTCCCGGAATTCGGAGAGCGCCATCGTGACCGGCGTAGCCACCACGCCTTCCACCGCGTGGATGCGGATGTGCCCGCGCCGCAAGCCCCTGAGGTCCTCGATCTCGGAATGGACCCGTCCCTGATCGAGCAGTGCGCCGCGGACGTAGCGGGCAAAGATCTCGCCGGCCGGCGTCAGAGCGACGCCGCGCGCATGGCGGTCGAACAGGGGCGCGCCCAATTCGTCCTCCATGTTCTTGATCTGCCGGCTGACGGCCGAGGGGGCGACGTGCAGCTTCTCGGCCGCGATACGGATGGACCCGGAGCGCACGACCTCGTCGAAATACCGGAGATGGGTGAGCGGCATCGTCGGACCGTTCTGCTTTGTCGAACGCTTCGTTCCATTCTTTCGACTTGAAAGAACGCCCACCGATATATTCGATGCGGCGACGCGAATGAAGGGAGCCCTCTTGAAGGCGCCGCTTTTCGATTATCGCCTCGCCCGGACCCCGGAGGAGGCGTTCGAGCTTCTCTCCGGGACGGAAGGGGATGCCCGGGTCATCGCGGGCGGGCAAAGCCTCGTCGCGTCGCTCAATCTGCGTCTTTCCGCGCCTGATCTGCTCGTCGACATCGGACGAATTGCCGCATGGAAAGGCATTACGCGGACCGAGCGAGGGCTCCTGATCGGCGCCCTGACGACGCATGCGGAGATCGAGCATTCGTCCCTCGCGGCCGAACGCGTTCACCTGCTCGCGGCCGCCGCACCCTTCATCGCGCATCCCGGCATCCGCAATGCGGGCACCATCGGCGGCAGTTCATGCCTTGCGGACCCCGCGGCGGAATGGCCGGCCTGCCTCGTCGCGCTCGGCGCCGAAATGATCCTCGAGAGCCCGGCGGGCGAGCGCGTGGTGCCCGCGCGCGCGTTCTTCCGTGACGTCTATGAGACCGCGCTGGAGCCCGGCGAGATCCTCACGGCGATCGAGATCCCGGCCCAGGAGCCGGGCGAAGTGCACGTCTTCGACGAATTCGCGCGGCGCCCGGGCGATTTCGCCATGGCCGGACTGGCTTTGGCCGCCCGCTTCGACGGCCCGCGGATCGCTTCCCTGAAGCTCGGCTTTCTCGGGCTCGGGCCGACGCCGCTCGGGGCCGAGACCTTCGCGGCCTCCTGCATCGGCATGACGGTCGACGAGGCCGGGGCGGCCGCCGCGGGGGCCCTCGCCGAGGAGCTCGAACCCGCCGAAGACCACCATGCGAGCGCGGATTACAGGCTGCGGTTGGCCGAGGTGCTGACCCGCCGCCTCCTGTCCCGTGCCGCCGAACGCGCGGAAACGGCATGACGGAAACCACGGTCTCGATGACCCTCAACGGCACGCGGATCGAAGGCCGCGTGGAGGCACGCACGCATCTCGCGGACTTCCTGAGAAGCCGCGGCGATCTTCCGAGCGTCCGGGTAAGCTGCGAATACGGCGTCTGCGGCTGCTGCTCCGTCGTGCTCGACGGCAAGGTCGTGCGGGGCTGCCTGACTTTGGCCGTGCAGGCGCAGGACCGCGACGTCCGCACCCTCGAAGGCTCGACCGCCGAGACGGAGGATCTCCGCTCGGCCTTCGTCGAGCGCAACGCGCTGCAATGCGGCTATTGCACGCCCGCGATGCTGCTCACCGCCCATGAACTGCTCCAGACGAAGCCCGACGCGACGCGCGAGGAGATCCGCGACGGGCTCTCGGGCAACTATTGCCGCTGCACCGGCTATCACGCGATCGTCGACGCGGTGGCCGCGACCGCCGAGCGCCGCAAGGGAGGCGTCGACCGATGAGCGCCGACGAGACGCGCGCCTTCGCCCGCCTGCAGATGACCCATATCGGCCGGCCCCTGCCGCGCCCGAATGCCGAGCGCCTGTCGCGCGGCGCGGCACGCTACACGCCCGACATCGACCTGCCCGGCCTGCTTCACGTGGCCTTCCTGCGCAGCCCGCATGCCCATGCGCGAATCCTCGCGATCGACCCGTCCGCCGCTCTGGCGCGGGACGGCGTCGTCGCCGTGGTCACCGGCGACGACCTCGCGCGGATCGCACGTCCCTTCGAGGCGAAGCTCGATCATCTGCCGAAGCTGAAGGCGCCGAAGCAGTATCCGATGGCGGTCGGCATCGCCCGCCATCAGGGCGAGGCGGTCGCGGCCGTCGTCGCCTCCTCGCGCGCCGTGGCGGAAGACGCGCTCGATCACGTGATCGTGGAGTGGGAAGACCTGCCCGCCGTCGCCGACCCCGAAGAGGCGCTCGCGCCCGAAGCGCCGCGCGTCCACGAGGACCTGCCCGACAATCTCGCCTTCGTCTCAGAGATCCGGCAGGGCGATCATGCCGGCGCGGAAGCCGCGACCGCGCTGTCGCTCGAACGGGACTTCTCCTTCGCCCGCCACACCGGCGTGCCGCTGGAGCCGCGCGCGATCGTCGCCTCCTTCGACCCCGTGGAGGAGCGGCTCACGGTCCATCAATCCACCCAAACGCCGTTCCAGACGCAGGCCGCGATCGCCGCGATGTACGGCCTCGGCGATTCCGACATCCGCGTGATCGCGCCCGACGTCGGCGGCTCCTTCGGCATCAAGCTGCACACCTATGCCGACGAAATGGCGGTCTGCGGGATCGCGCTGCTTTTGAAGAAGCCGGTCAAATTCGTCAGCGACCGCCTCGAAAGCTTCGTCTCCGACATCCATGCCCGCGGCCAATCCGTCGCCGCCCGGATGGATCTCGACGCGGAAGGCACCGTGCTGGCGATGCGGGTCGACGCACTGAGCGGCATCGGCCCGTGGTCGGTCTATCCGCGCACATCCGTGCTCGAAGGGTCGCAGGTCCTCACGCTCACCGGCTCGCCTTACGGCCTCAAGGCCTATTCAGGCCGGCTCCGCCTCGCCTTCCAGAACAAGGCGCCGATGGGCGCGTACCGCGCCGTCGGCCATCCCATCGCGATGGCGCTGAGCGAGGTGCTGATCGAATCCGCGGCGCGTCGGCTCGGCATCGACGCGGTGGAGATCCGCCGCCGCAATCTGCTGCCCGACGACGCCTATCCCTTTCGCACCCTCACCGGACTGCATTTCGAGGGGCTGTCGCATCACCGCTGCCTCGATCGGCTCGTCGAGATGATGGACTATCCGCGCCTGCGCGCCGAACAGGCGGAATTGCGCAAGCGCGGCATCTTCCGCGGCATCGGGCTCGCGGCGGTGATCGAACTCACCAATCCAGGCCCGGCGCTCTACAGCGTCGGCAATGTCCGCGTCTCGGCGCAGGACGGCTGCACGATCAAGCTCGAATCCGACGGGCGCGTCACCTGCGCCATCAGCATCACGGATCAGGGCCAAGGCAATCTCGCCGCCATCGGCCAGATCGTCGCGGACGTCGCCGGCCTGAAGCAGGGGGATGTCCGCATCGTGATGGGCGACACGGCGCAGGTTCCCTATGGCGGCGGCACCTACGGCTCGCGCGGCGCTGGCGTGGGCGGGGAGGCCGCGCTGCGGGCCGCCGCCGCCTTCCGCGAGAACATCCTGCGCATCGCGGCCGCCCTGCTCCAGACCGAACCCGACGATCTGGACATCCGCGAGGGCATGGTCGGGGCCAAGGGCTCTTCGGAAGGCCGGGTCGATCTGCGCAAGATCGCCGACATCGCCTATTTCAAGCCGGACCAGCTGCCGAAGGATCTGCAGCCGCTCCTGAGCGCGAGCGGGCACTTCACCCAGCTCACGGACACCTTCGTCTTCACCAACGGCTTCCAGGCCTCGCATCTCGAACTCGACGTCGAGACCGGCATCGTCCGGCTCCTCGAACATTGGGCGGTGGAAGACTGCGGGCGCATCATCAACCCCATGCTCGTCGACGAGCAGATGCGCGGCGGCATCGCGCAGGGGATCGGTGCGGCGCTCTACGAGGAATGCCTCTACGACGAGAACGGCCAATTGGTGAACGGCAGTCTCGTCGACTATCTCACGCCGTCGTCCGCCACCCTGCCCGATATCCGGGTCGCGCATGTCGAGACGCCCACGCGGACATCCACGCTCGGCGCCAAGGGTGCGGGCGAGGCGGGAACCGCAGGGGCCCCCGCCGCCGTTTTCAACGCGATCAACGATGCGATGAGCCCTTTCGATGCCGAGATCTTCACGATGCCGGCGACGCCGGAGCGGATCCTGCGGGCCTTGGGTCGGATCGGCTAGCGTTGCCGAAACGGCAACGGGCGATCAGAAAAATTGCTCTTGTTGACGACCTGACCCGCACATAGCCTTTCGTACACGTTCTGGTGGAGGGGTCCCATGATCGGTTCTATGAAATTCTCGCGGCGCTTCGTCGTCGCTCTCGGGGGTGCGGCGGCCATCGGCCTCGCAACGGGCGGCGTCGCCACGGCGCAGGACGTGATCAAGATCGGCGCACCGTTGCCGCTGACGGGTCCGTTGTCGCCCGAAGGCGTCAAGCAGCAGCAGGGCTACGATCTGTGGGCCGAAGCCGCCAACGCCAAGGGCGGCATCAAGGTCGGCGGCAAGACCTACAAGGTCCAGCTCGTCTATGCCGACTACGCCTCGAATACGCCGCGCGCGGTCCAGACCGCCGAGCGCCTGATCACCGAGGACAAGGTCAACTTCCTGTTCTCGCCCTTCGGCTCCGGCGCGGCCAAGGCGGCCAGCACGGTCTCCGAGAAATACGCCATCCCGACGGTGGCCGCGACGGCCTCGTCCGAGCAAGTCTACGATCAGGGATACAAGTATCTCTTCGGCACCTTCACGCCGAACCAGACGCTGACCGAGCCGCTGGCCGATCTCGTCACGGCCAAGGACAAGAACGTCAAGCGCGTCGCGATCCTCGCCCGCAACGACCTCTTCCCGCTCGCCATCGGGCAGGAGATGGAAAAGTCGGCCAAGTCGCGCAATCTCGAAGTCGTGATGTTCGAGAAATACGCGATCGGCACGATGGACCACGCTTCGGCCATCACCCAGATGCGCGCCGCGAAGCCCGATTGGATCTTCGCCACCGGCTACATCAACGACCTGATCCTGATCCGCAAGCAGATGAAGGACCTCGGCGTGAAGGCGCCGGTGGTCACCATGATCGCGGGTCCGGCCTATCAGGAATTCATCGACGCGTCGGGTCCGCTCGCCGAGAACATCTCGAGCGCCGCCTGGTGGCACCCCGCCGTGCGCTACAAGGGCGAGGACGTGTTCGGCACGACCGAAGCCTTCAACAAGGCTTGGGCCGACAAGTACAAGTCGGAACCCGACTACGCGCAGGCTTCGGCCGCGGCGGCGGGTGCCGTCCTGCAGCTCGCCATCGAAAAGGCGGGCACGCTCGACGGGGCCAAGGTCCGCGACGCGCTCGCCGCGATGGACGCCGTGACCTTCTACGGCCGCATCAAGTTCGGCCCGACCGGTCAGGTCACCTCGCTCGCCCCGCCGGTCTTCCAGATCCAGGGCGGCAAGCCGATGGTCATCATGCCTGCCGAGATCAAGCAGGCCGAATTCAAGTTCGGCGTGAACTGATCCGACATGCCGGAGGGCTCTTCGGAGCCCTCCCGCTCGGCCCCCATCGGGAACGGCGATGATCTATTTCCAGGTTCTGGCGAACGGGCTGGTCCTCGGCGGACTCTATGCCTGCATCGCGGTCGGCTTCTCCCTCGTCTGGGGCGTGCTGAACGTCATCAACATCCTGCACGGGACCTTCATCGTCCTGGGCTCCTACATCGCCCTGTTCTCCTACAATCTGCTGGGCATCCATCCCTTCGTGTCAGTCGTCACGGCGGGCGCGGCGCTCTACCTCATCGGGCACGCCGTCCAGTCGACCCTGGTCAACCGCGTCATCGCGGCGCCGGTGCTGATGACGCTGACGCTGACCTTCGGCCTCGACCTCCTGCTCAACAATCTGATGCTCGTCGCCTTCAAGGCCGACTATCGGAAGCTGGTGCTCGAAAATCCGCTCGGCCAGCTCGAGATCGGGCCGGTCTTCATGCCGCTCGATCGCGTCGCGGCCATGGGGCTCGCGCTTCTCCTGACCTTCCTGCTCTACCGGCTCCTGCGCGACAGCCGCATCGGCCGCGCCATCGTCGCCGTCCGCATGGACCGCGAGGCCGCCTCGCTGATGGGCGTCGACGTTTCGCGCATCAATGCCGTCACCTTCGGCCTCGGCGCGATGATGGCGGGCGCCGCGGGCAGCCTGCTCAGCATCGTCTACCCGATCTCGCCGCTGAATTCGGGCATGTTCCTCGGCAAGGCCTTCGTCATCTGCGTGCTCGGCGGGCTCGGCAGCGTCCCCGGCGCGATCGTCGGCGGGCTGGCGCTCGGCATCATCGAGAGCTTCGGCGCCATCTGGTTCGGCCCCGAGCACGCGGTGACCATCTCCTTCGCCCTGCTCATCCTCATCCTGATCTTCCGTCCGGCCGGGCTCATCGGCAAAAGGGGATTCGAATGAAGCCCTGGCTCTGGCTCGTCGTCTTCGTCGCCGCCTGCGCGCTCGTGCCGGTCTTCGGCAACAATTACGCGCTGCGTCTCGCCACCATCATGTGCCTCTATGCGGGCCTCGCGCTGTCGTGGAACTTCATCGGCGGAATGGCGGGTTATCCGTCCTTCGCGGCCGCCGCATTCTTCGGTCTCGGCGCCTATGTCTCGGCCGTTCTGCAGTCGAAGGGCCTGCCCATCGGCGTGACCTGGGCCGCGGCGGGCCTCGGCGCCACCGTCTTCGCCGCGCTGATCGGCATGGCGATCCTGCATCTGAAGGGGCACTACTTCGCCATCGCGAGCCTCGCCGTCGTCGAAGTGCTCCGTGAAGTCGTGAACACGGCCGAGGACCTCACCGGCGGCGGCATGGGCATGAACATCCCGCTGCCGGGCATGCCGGTCGACGTGCAGGCGCGCCTCTTCTTCTTCGCCATGCTCACGATGACGGTTCTGCTGCTCGCGGTGACGATCGTCGTCAGCCGCAGCAAGCTCGGCTTCGGCCTGCGCTGCATCAGCCAGAACGAAGACGCCGCCGACATCCTCGGCATCGATACGACCTTCTACAAGGTCGCGGCCTTCTGCCTCTCGGCCTTCGGCGTCGCCGTGATCGGCGCGATCTACGCTTCTTGGGTGCAGTATATCGAGCCGCCGGACGTCTTCGACATCCTCTACTCGGTGAAGCCGCTCGTGATGGTGCTGCTCGGCGGGCTCGGGACGATCTTCGGCCCGGTCATCGGCGCGGTCATCTATCTCGCGCTCGAAGAACTCGTGTGGCGCAACTTCCTCACGGTGCATGCCGCGGTGCTCGGCGGTCTCATCGTCGCGCTCGTCCTCTTCCTGCCCAACGGCATCGGCGCGGTGATCCGCGACCGGACCAAGCGAGCGGCGGTGCGGTCATGACCGCGTTGCTCGAACTCAGGAACGTGTCGCGCCGCTTCGGCGGCCTCGTCGCGGTGAACGACGTCACGCTGAAGATCGCCGAAGGCGAGATCGTCGGTCTCCTCGGGCCGAACGGCGCGGGCAAGACGACGCTCGTGAACGTCGTTACCGGCGTGCATCCCGCGACCGGCGGGCAGGTGCTGTTCGAGGGTCGCGACATCACCCGGGTGCCGCCGTTCCGCATCGCGCGCTCGGGGCTCGCGCGCACCTTCCAGATCGTCCAGCCCTTCCCGAAGATGACCGTGGTCGAGAACGTCGCCGCGGCCGCGCTCTTCGCCGGGCGCGCCGAAGGCATGGCGGAAGCCTTCGAGGCCGCCCGCCGCCATCTCGACTTCACGGGACTGGGCGACGCCGCCGATCAGGTCGCCTCGACGCTCACGCTCGCCAAGCGCAAGCGGCTCGAATTCGCCAAGGGGCTCGCCATGAACCCCAAGCTCCTGATGCTCGACGAGGTGAATGCCGGCCTCAACTCGGCGGAGGTCGAGGACGCGATGCGCCTGATCCGCAAGATCGCGGATTCCGGCGTCACCATCCTCATCATCGAGCACATCATGAAAGTGGTGCTCTCGGTCAGCCGCCGCCTCCTCGTGCTGCATCACGGCGAGCTGATCGCGGACGGACTTCCCGAGGAGGTCACGAACGACCGTCGCGTCATCGAGGCCTATCTCGGCAAGCGTTATGCGGAGAAGGCGGGACGATGAGCACGGGCAACGTCAAACTCTCCGCCGAGAACCTGCAGGCGGCCTACGGCGACGTTCAGGTCCTCTGGGACGTCTCGCTCACCGTCGAACGCGGCGAGATGGTCTGCATCGTCGGGTCGAACGGTGCCGGCAAGAGCACCTTCCTGCGTTGCGCCTCAGGGCTGCTCGGCACCAAAGGCGGCCGTCTCCTCGTCGACGGTCAGGACATGGCGGGCGCTTCTCCGGAAGCCTTCCTGCGCCGCAAGGTGGCGCATGTGCCCGAAGGGCGGCGCCTGTTCCGGGCCATGAGCGTCCGCGACAATCTCCTGATGGGAGCCTATCTGCGCGACGACGCCGCGGAGGTCCGGCAAGACCTCGAAAAGGTCTACGAGATCTTCCCGATCCTCGCCGAGCGCCGCGACCAGTACGGCGGCACGCTCTCGGGCGGCGAGCAGCAGATGTGCGCCATCGGGCGCGGCATCATGAGCCGTCCCGAACTCCTGATGATCGACGAACTCTCGCTCGGCCTCGCCCCGCGGGCCGTCGAACTCCTCATCACCGCGCTGCAGACGATCCGGCGCTCGGGAACGGCGATCCTGCTCATCGAACAGGACGTGATGACCGCGCTGGAACTGACCGAGCGGGCCTATGTCATGGACCGCGGGCGCGTGGTGAAGGCCGGTGCTTCCGCGGCGATGGCCGACGACCCGGCGATCCGCGACGCCTATATGGGCCAGCTCTGAGCGGCCCGACCGAACCGGAATACAGGAGAACAGAATGGCCGAAGTCCTGACATTCGCCGATGGCGGCTATCGCTTCGTGAAGGGCGTCTTCCAGTACTCGGCCGGCGTGGCCGCCGAACCCGGTTTCGAGATCCGCCGCGCCCGGTTCCGCAATCCCGTGCCGCTGGCGCAGGGCTTCGCGGCGATCCGCGCCCATCTGGAATCGGTCGGTCGTCCGCTCGCCGCCTTCTGCGCCTGCGAATTGCGCTCTCCCGCGCCCTTCGACGATGCGGGCTTCGAGGCCTTCAATCGCGGCTACATCAAGCCGCTCGAAGAGTGGGGCATCTTCCGGAACGGGATCAATCCGATCGCCCGCAGCAATGTCTGTCCGGAGCTCGACAAGCCCGCCGAGCCGTCCTTCTACGCCTTTTCCTACACGGTTCCGGCGACCGGCAAGCCGAACACCTTCGTGGTGGCGGGCAGCGGCGAGTCGCCCGAAGGCAAGGCGAGCTACGCCGACTTCGCCGTCCGTCCCGGCGACCGTTCGCCCGAAGGCCTGACGGAGAAGGCCCGCTTCGTGCTCGACGAGATGGCGCGCCGCATGCAGGCGCTGGGCTACGGCTGGGCGGACACGACCGCTTCCCAACTCTACACGGTCTACGACATCCACCACGTCATCGCGCCGGAGATCGTGCGCCGGGGCGCCATGCGCGGCGGCCTCACTTGGCATTTCTGCCGCCCGCCGCTGGACGTGCTCGACTACGAGATGGACGTGCGCGGCGTGAAGACCGAGATCGTTCTCGACTGATCGATCGGAGGACGGGCGGCGACGCCCGGCCTCCGCCGTTCCGGCCCGCGTCAGCCCTGCCGACGGATGAAGCCGCGGATGGACACGTCCGCCCAGATTCCCGCCGCGTGGAACGGATCCGCGCGGTTGAAGGCTTCCACCGTCGCGCGGTCGGCCGCCTCGACCACGAAATGCGAGCCGATCGCCGTCGTGCCGTCGTCGGCGACCAGCGGGCCGGACATCACGATCCGGACGCCGTACGCCGAAGTGTCGGCGAGGAAGGCCTTGTGCGCCTCGTAATGCGCGAGCCTCGTCGGCAGCGCGCCCGGCCGGTCGACCGCATGAATGACGAACAGCATTGTCTCTCCTTGCGGCTTTCAGGGACGCGGATCGGCGACTGCCGAAATCCGCGTCGTCATTTGACCAGCGCCGTCGCCAGAGGCGGGAAGACCGCGATCATCAGCAGCGCGAACAGCATCACGAGCACGAACGGGATCGAGCCCGCGAAGATCTCCTCGATCCGCGTGTTCCTGTCGGCGAGCGTCGCCTTCACCGTGAATACCGAGATGCCGAAGGGCGGCGTCAGCAGCCCCGCTTCCACCGCGATGATGGTCACGATGCCGAAATGGATCAGGTCGAATCCGAATTCCTGCGCGATCGGCGCCGCGATGGGCACCATGATCAGCAGGATCGACGAGGAGTCGAGGATCATGCCGAGCAGCAGGATGATGACCACGTAGACGAGCAGGAACCCGTAGGGCCCGAAACCCAGATGCTCGACGAGATCGCCGATCGCGTTGGGCACGCCCGCGAGCGAGAGCATCCGCGAATAGAGCCCCGCGGCGATCAGCAGGAACAGGATCGAGACGGAGACGTGACCCGTTTCGGTCAGGATGCGCCATAGCTTCGGCAGGTCGAGCCGTCGCCGGACGACCGCGATCAGCAGCGCGCCGAAGGCGCCCACGCCGCCCGCCTCGGTGGGCGTGAAGATGCCGGTGTAGAGACCGCCGAGAATGAGCACCACGAGCGCCGCGATGGGCAGCGACTTCGCCGCCATCTCGCCCCCGCTCATGCCGGCGCGCTCGGTCATCTTGCGCTCGATCTCGGTCGGATCGTCCATCACGAAGCCGGGCACGAAGCGTGCGGCGCAATAGATCATCGCGACGAAGCCGAGAGAGATGATGATCCCGGGGATCACGCCCGCGATGAACATCTTGCCGATCGAAACCTCGGCGAGCACGCCGTAGATGATCATCAGCAACGAGGGCGGGATGAGCATCCCGAGGATCGAGCTGCCCGCCACGGTGCCAGTCGCGAAGCGCATCGTGTAGCCGTGGCGGCGCATCTCCGGCACGGCGACCTTGGTGAAGACCGCAGCCGATGCGATGGAAACGCCGGTCACCGCCGCGAACACCGCGTTGGCGGCGACCGTCGCCATGCCGAGACCGCCGCGGATGCGGCGCAGCAGCGCCTGCGCCACGTCGAACGTGTCCTTGCCGACATTCGAGACGGAGACGAGCAGGCCCATCAGCACGAAGAGCGGGATGGTCGCGAACAGATAGTCCTGAATGCCCGAATAGGTCGCGATGGCGGTCAGGCGGAAGGCGAGGTCGATATTGTCGCGGATCAGATAGACGCCGACGCCCGCCAGCGTGATCAGCACGATGCCGATATGCATGCCGAGCACGATCAGGCCGACCATGACGGCGATGAGGATGTAACCGATGGTGACGGGTTCCATGACGCTCCCCGCTCAGGCCGCTCGGTCGGACGCGAGCTTCTTCAGCTCTTCGGCCGCCTGAACGAGAAATACGAAGGTACCTAGGGCGGAACCGAACACGATGATTCCGCGCACGGGCCAGGTCGGGATCGTGAAAAGCCCCTGCACGCCGAAGAATTCCCGCCCCGTATAGGCGCTCACGGTCGGGCCCCATCCGGCCCATGCGATCAGAGCGAGCGAGGCCGCGCCGAACAGCAGGAACGCCGCTTCGAAAAGCGCCCCGGCCGAGGGGGACGCCTGTGCGATGCGCTCGATCAGGAAGTCCGCGCGCGTCATGCGCTTGGCATGAATTGCGGCGCCCAATTGCAGGAATACGATGGCGACGATCGAATGCGCCGCGATCTCGGCGACGCCGGTGATCGGCATCGAGAGGAAGCTGCGGCCCACCACGTCCGCCACGATCAGGAACATCAGAAGGAAGGTCCAGATCGTGCCGATTGCGGCCACGATGTTCATGAACCCGCCGAACGCACCTTGGTCGCTCGTCGGGGCGCCGCTTTCGATCGCGGCGAGGTCCGTATTCTCGGACATGCAGGTACTCTCCGGGATGGAGAGGGGCCGTAAGCCCCTCCCCCGCCGACAATGACGATCAGACTTCCGCCGACCAGTCGCGCGAAGGCTTGCCGCCGCCCGCGCGCAGCGCTGCGAAATAGGCCTTCATGAGGTCGCGAGCACCGTCGCCCGAGGTATCGGCCCAGGTCTTGCCGAGGTTCGGCAGGCCCTTGATCCAGCGCTGGCGCTCGGCATCGGCGAGGCTCGTCACGATCGCGCCCTTGGCGACCATTTCCTTCTCGGCGGCGTCGATCCGGGCGTTGACGTCGTCGGTATGGGCCTTCGTCGTGGCCTTGCCGACCTTCGTCATCGCTTCCTGAACGACCTTCGGGAAGGCGTTGAAGCGATCGAGGTTGCACGCGACCGTGCCCACCGACATCGCGCCGAGATCGACCTTCGTCACGTATTTCGCGACTTCATAGACGCGCGTCGGCAGGATGCCGACGAAGAAGGAGATGCAGCCTTCCGAAACGCCGGTCTGGATATCCGTGTAGTAGGTGGTCAGCGCACCGTCGACCGGAGTCGCGCCCGTGCCCTGCAGCCAGTTGGCGGACGTGCCGGGCGCGGAGATCTTCTTGTTCTTGAGATCGTCGACCGACTTGATCGGGAAGTTCGTCCAGAGGTGATAGCTGTCCGTGATCAGCGAGGTCAGCGGCTTCAGCTTCAGCTTGGCGTAGGACGCCTTGAGCCCGGCGTTGGTATCGTTCAGATCCTGGAAGACGTTGGCGATCAGCGTGTGGTCACCGCCCGAGAAGGGCGTGAAATAAGTCAGGTTCTGGAGCGGCATCGTCGAGCTTTCCCAGAGGGCGCCCACATAGCCGATGTCCACGATGTTGTCGCGGACGGCTTCCATCGTGTCCTGGAACTTGTAGAGCGTGCCGCCATAGGCTTCGCGCCAGTTGATCTTCACGCTGTTGCCGTTGTCGCGCAGATATTTGTCCACTTCCGGCTGGAAGTAGTTCTTCATCTGCGAAACCCACATGTTCTGGACCGGATGGCTGGATCCGATCTGAACCGTGAGCGCCTGCTGCGCCGAGGCCTTGATGTTGAAGAGGGGCAGCGCCGTTGCGGCGGCGCCGGCCGCGATGAAGCCGCGGCGGGTCGTGTTCGTCATGAGGTCGTCCTCCCTGCGGCCGGGCTTCTGCCCGGTTCTCTGCGCAACCTCCGATAGAGGTTTGCCGCAACTCAAAGCTTGGGCGCCGCGCGCCGGGTTCAAGCCCGTGGACGCGGAAAAATCACATGCCGGATCCGAGACATGCTGTCGCTACGGCCTCAGCGGCCTCCGGTGTCGCCCGGCGGGGGCGCGACCACGCGGCCGACGAAACGGCGCACGGCGGGCCCCATCATCAGGATCACCGGAAAGGCGACCGCCCATGAGATCGGCCATGCGATCGCCCAGCGTCGGCCGAGCTCGGGGGCGAAGCCCACGGCGTTCAGCGTGGCCACGAAGCTCACGACCGCAGTCATGATGCCGGACAGGATCAGCCCGAAAATGATAGGGGCCCAGCGGTGGGGAAGACGACGGGACATGCGGTCACCGGATCGGCGGGCGGGGCAGGCTCGCCTCGCCTTCTTCGATCACGAAGCGATGCGCGAGCGTGTACCACGGCGCGGCCACGTCGGCCGCGGGCGGGGCCCCTGCATCATGGCGGCGGAAATCGCCGACGAGCGAGCGGGTGACGCCGAACACGACGTCGGTTTCGAGATGCTCGTCGCCGTCGACGAAGACCTGCGTCACGAGCGTCTTGAAGCCGGGCTTGTGAATCAGCACGTGCAGATGCGCCGGGCGATAGGGGTGCCTGTGCTGCACGCGCAGCATGTCGCCGACCGGTCCGTCCGTCGGCACCGGATAACCGGCGGGCTTCACCGACCGGAACGCGAAACGGCCCGCCGCATCCGTCCGGAACTTGCCCCGCAGATTCATGTCGGCCTGATCGGGATCCTGATTCTCGTAGAAGCCCGCGGGCGAGGCCTGCCAGACATCGACTTCCGCGCCTTCCACCGGGCGACCCGCGGCATCCGTCACGGTCATCTCCGCGAAGAGAGCCGGGCCCGGCGTCGGCGAGCGCACGATCGAGCCGCCGTTCTCGGTCACGGGCGAATGCATCCGCCAGAACGGCCCGAGCAGGGCCGCGGCCGTCTCGGTCGCCCCGCCCGCTCCGTTGTTGATCAGGCAGACGAGCGTGGACACGCCGATCGCGTCCGAAAAGAGGATGCCTTCGTTGTGCGCGTCGCCCGTGGCCCTGCCGATGCGGTTGAGGAACTCCACGCCGAACTCGAATTCCGGTTCGGTCAGTCGGACTTCGCGGACGAAGGCGTGCATATGCCGGACGAAAGCGGCCGCGATCTCGCGCAGGCGCGGATCCGTGCAGCCGTTCATGGCGGCCAGAACGGCTTCGGTGACGTCGGCTTCCTTCTCGATGATCATGCGCGCACGGTCTCACGATGGGGTGCAGAAACATCTGCCGCGCGCACGGCTTCGATCAAGCCCCGTCGGCACGATTTGCAGGTCGGGGGCGGGACGGCCTCCGGAAGACGGGCGCCGGACCCCGGGTCCGGCGCCCGAAGGGATCACTTGCGCAGCTTCACGAGCTCGCTCTGGATCTCGCCGTAGAGCGCTTCGCCTGACTCCTTGGCGAATTTCTCGACGACGGGCTTCACGGCTTCGCGGATCCGGGTCATTTCGGCGGGCGCGATCTCGTTGGAGGTCATGCCGCCCTTCTTGAGGTTCTCCAGCGCGCCGTCCATCGCGTCGCGCGACGCCTTGCGCTGGAAGTCCCGCGCTTCGGCGGCCGCGTCCTGGATGATCTTGCGCTCGTCGGCCGACAGCGAATCCCAGGTCTTCTTGCTGATCAGCACGGACTGCACGTTGTAGATGTGCTTCGTCGAAGAGACGAATTTCTGCACTTCGTTGAGCTTGGCGCCGAGGATGGTGGGATAGGGGTTTTCCTGCCCGTCCACGACCTTCTGTTCCAAAGCCGCATAGAGCTCGGGGAAGGGCATCGGCACGGCGTTCGCGCCGAGCGTGTTGAACAGGTCGAGGAAGAGCGGCGACTGGAGCACGCGGAGCTTCAGGCCCTTGAAGTCTTCCAGCTTGGTGATCGGGCGACGGCTGTTCGTCACGTTGCGGAAGCCGAGTTCCCAGTAGCCGAGACCGACGAGCCCCTTGTCCTCGAGGCCCTTGTGGAGCTTCGTCCCGATCGGGCCGTCGACGATCTTGTCGGCCTCTTCCGGGGCGTTGAACAGGAAGGGCAGATCGAGCACGGCGAACTGCTTGTCGATGCCGACGAGCAGGCCCGAATTCAGAACCGTCAGGTCGATCGTACCGCCCTGCAGCGCGGATACGGTCGGCAGGTCGCCGCCGAGCTGGCCGCTCGGGAAAAGCCGCACGTCGATCTTGCCGCCGCTCTTGGCCTTCACGAGTTCGGCGAATTTCGCCGCGCCGCGGCCCTGCGGATGGTCGGCCACGTTCTGGAAGGCGAAACGCAGGGTCTTCTCCTGCGCGGCCGCGAGGCCGGACGCGAGGCCGGTGCCCGCCATCACGGCGGCGGCCAGAAGGATCTTGAAGGTCTTCATCGATTTTCCTCCGGTTGGAATTTCAGGCGGAACGGACGTCGAGGCCCGCTCCGGTGGTCGTCGGTCACCCGTAGAGCCAGCGCGCCGGCACCATGACGAGAGACGGAAACAGGACGAGCAGCAGCAGCACTGCCAGTTGGGCCAGCATGAAGGGCCAGACGCCCTTGATGATGTCCTCCATCGAGATCTTCGACACGCCGCACACGACGTTGAGCACGGTACCGACGGGCGGCGTGAGAAGTCCGATGGCGTTGTTGATGATGAAGAGAACGCCGAAATAGACCGGATCGATTCCCGCCGCCTTCACGATCGGCATCAGGACGGGCGTGAGGATCAGGATGGTCGGCGTCATGTCGAGCGCCGTGCCGACGATGACCACGATCGCCATGATGGCGAGCATCAGCAGCGTCTTGTGCTCCATGAGAGGACGCACGAGTTCGACGATCTCTCCGGTGATCTCGGCCACGGTCAGCAGCCAGGAGGCGACGAGCGCCGTCGCGACGAGGAACATGACGACCGAGGTCGTCAGCGCGGCGTCGACGAACAGTTTGGGCAGATCGCGCGGCTTCAATTCGCCATAGACGAACAGCGCGACGAACAGCGCATAGACCGCCACGACCACCGCGGCTTCGGTGGGGGTGAAGATGCCGAAGCGCAGCCCGAAGATGATGATGAAGGGCAGCAGCAACGCCCAGAATCCGTCCCGCACGGCCCGAATACGCTGGACGAAGCTCGCGCGGGGGAACGGCGTCACGTTCTCGTTCCGGCACGTGTACCACCAGGCGAAGGCGAGACCGACGCCGAGCATGAGCCCCGGAAAGATCCCGGCGAGGAACAGCTTCGAGATCGAAACGCCTCCGGCGACGCCGAAGATGACGAAGCCGATCGAAGGCGGGATCACCGGCGCGATGATGCCGCCCGCGGCGACGAGACCGGCCGACCGCGCCTTGTCGTGCCCCGCGCGGACCATCATGGGCACCAGCAGCGTTGCAAGAGCCGCGGCATCGGCGACGGCGGATCCGGAGAGGGACGCCAGCAGGCAGGACGCCAGAATGGCGACATAGCCCAATCCTCCCCGCAGGTGCCCGACGAAGGACAGCGCCACGTCGACGATCCTGCGGGCGAGGCCGCCCGCATTCATGATTTCGCCGGCGAGGATGAAGAAGGGAACCGCCATCAGCGGGAACGAGTCCGCGCCGTTGATGACGTTCTGCGCGATGATCTGGCTGTCGAAGAGGCCTATCTGCCACATCAGCGCGATGCCGCAGATGATGAGCGCGAAGGCGATGGGCATTCCGAGCGCCATGGCGCCCAGCAGAGAGACCGTGAAGACGAGAATGGTCATGACCGGGCGCCCCTCAGTGCTCTTCGGTCTCGCGGACGCCGATCAGGTCGTCCTCCGACATCCGCCCGGTCGCGAACAGAACGAGTTCCCAAGAGAAGATCAGGATCGTCGAGACGCCGAACACGACGCCGGTTCCGTAAAAGAGACCGGTCGAAAGGCCCGTGGCCGGCGCCGCGACCTTCAGATTGATCAGGGTCTGCAGCCAGCTGCCCTTCACCAACAGGATCGAGGCGAAGATCATCAGACCGTGCGACAGCACGAAACAGGTCTTCCGGCCGAAAGGCGACAGCATCCGCACCAGCGTGTCGAGGCCCAGATGTTTGTGTTCTCGGACGCCGACGATCGCCCCGAGAAACACCATCCAGACGAAGAACCAGCGCGCCAGCTCGTCCGAGACGCTGATGCCGGAATCGAAGACGTAGCGCATCACCACATTGCCGAAGACCAGCACGACCATCGCCGCAAGCAGGAGGCCCATCAGCGTCTTCAGCACCGCCATATAGACGTCGATCAACCGGTTCATGCGGGTCTCCCGGCCTCGTCGAAGAAGCGGCGGATGCGGGCGGGATCGCCGGTCCGTCCGCTGAACAGGCCGAATGCCTCGGCGGCCTGATGCACGTTCATTCCGCTGCCGTCGATCGTTCGGCAGCCGAGCGCACGGGCATGCCTCAGCAACGCGGTCTCGATCGGAAAATAGATGATCTCGCTCACCCAATGACGGCTCGAGAGCCATTCCGCGGGGAAGGGCATGCCGGGAAATTTGTCCATGCCGACCGGCGTGCAGTTGACGATGCCGTCGGCCGCGGCGACGGCCGCGTGCGCATCCTCGGCGACGCCGATCCGGTCCGGACCGAAAAGATCGCCGAACCGTCGCGCGGAAGCCGCCGCGCGCGCCGGGTCCGTGTCCACCACGTCGAGCCGCCTCGCTCCGAGCATCAGAAGGGCATAGGCGACCGCGACCCCGGCCCCGCCCGCTCCGAACTGAACGACCTTGTCGAGCTTCGCCCCGCTCATGCCCGCGCGGAACGCTTCCGCATAACCGGACCAGTCGGTGTTGTGGCCGATGCGCTTGCCGTCTTTGAAGACGACGGTGTTCACGGAATCGAGCGCTCGCGCATGCTCGGACAGTTCGTCGAGATACGGGACCACGGCCTGCTTGCACGGATAGGTCACGTTCACGCCCGCGAAACCGGCCGCCTCGCAGAAACCGAGGATGCGAGGCAGCGCCGGGATCCCTCCGACGCGATCGATGTCGATCAACCTGTAGATCCCGACGAGCCCGTGGGCGCGGGCTTCGCTCATATGGATGACGGGTTGGCGCGATGCGCCGATCTGGGCGCCGATCAGCCCCGTGAGCAACGTGCCCGAAGGACGCACGATATCCGGATCCGCGATCCGATCCTTCACAGCCGACGACACGCCGTTTCCTCCGAGACGTCGAGCGCACAAGAGTCTCCTCTTCGGGCGCGCGGCGGCAGAACCGATCCTCTTGCGGGATGCTTGAATTTCATCGATTTACGAACCGGTCCGCCAAGTCAACGGGATTTTGAACCGAATGGTACAATGCGTTCGACCGGCAAGCCGGAACGGCGAAATCGCATGACGGCGGCGCAGGGATCCGGCCGCGGCCGTACAAAGTCTACCGGCGCACCCGCCACGGGCCGCACGCACGATCCGGAGGGCGTGAAGCGGAACATTCTGGAGGTCGCCACCCGCGAGTTCGCGGCAAAGGGCTACAGCGGCGCACGCGTCGACGAGATCGCGGCCAAGACCGCGACCAGCAAGCGGATGATCTATTATTATTTCCGCGACAAGGAAGGCCTGTTCGTCGCCGTCCTCGAAGAGGCCTATTCCGGAATTCGGCGGATCGAACGCGATCTGGACCTCGGGGACCTGCCCCCTGCCGACGCGCTCCGCCGTCTGACGGAATTCACGTTCGACTACCAGAACGCACACCCCGACTTCGTCAGGCTGGTGATGGTCGAGAACATCCACGACGGGGAGCATCTCGAACGGTCCGAGCGCATCCAGAGCCTGAACGTCTCGGTGATCGACGTGCTCGAAGCGGTCTATCGCCGCGGCGTCGCCGACGGCGTCTTCCGCGCAGGGATCGAAACGCTCGACCTGCACATGACGATCAGCGCGTTGAGCTTCTTCAACGTGGCGAACCGCGCGACCTTCTCGAAGATCTTCAAATGCGACATGCGGTCGGACGAAAGCCTTGCGAAGCGCCGGTCGCAGGTGGCCGAAACGGTCGTCCGATACGTTCGAAAAGCAGCCCTCTGAGCGTTGCGTCACGAGATACGAGAGCACACACCTTGCAACAGTTGCTCACGGCTGCGCGGGTCCGCTCCGCTTTACCCGAGCACAAGACCCGGAGCCATGTTCTCAAGACGTTGCAGCATCTGGCGCAGTACCCTGCGCAAGCGATCGGCCCTCGCCTCGTCATAATCGAACGGAACCTGCTCAGTGGATAGGTAGGCGCTCTGGGCGATCTCCAACTGGATGGCGTGGACGCCCTCTTCCGGTCGGCCATAGTGACGCGTTGTCCAGCCCCCTTTGAAGCGGCCGTTCAGCACGCTGCTGAAGCCGGAGTCGCGCGCGATCTCATAGACGGCCGCCTCGATTCGAGCGTCGCAGGTGCGGCCCCCATCCGTGCCTATGTTCAGATCCGGAAGCAGGCCGTCGAAGAGAAACGGGATGCACGAACGGATCGAATGGCAATCGAACAGGATCGCCACGCCATGCATGTCCCTGATGCGGCAGATCTCTTGCGCCAGCGCCTTGTGATAGGGGGTGTGATACGCCGCGACGCGCGCGGCCGTATCGTCTGGGCCGGGACCGGCGCCCTCGCGCCAAATGGGCCGGCCATCAAAATCGGTCTTAGGCACGAGCCCCGTCGTGTTCTGTCCCGGGTAAAGGCTGCGATCCTCCGGATCGCGATTGGCGTCGATCACGTAACGATGAAAGAGCGCACATACTGTCGTCGCGCCCGGCAGGAGGCCGCCATAGAGCCTTTCGATGTGCCAGTCGGTATCGGTGAGTTCGCGACCGCGCGCGTTGAGGCGCGCGCGCACGTCCGGGGGAACGAATGTTCCGGTGTGGGGAAAGCCGAGAATGATTGGTGAGGTGCCCTGCTCGATCGTGAAGATGGTCAACGGAAATCTCCGGGCTTCCGGTTCAAGTCACGATCGATTCGAGCACTTGGCGCACATGCTCGCGGCTCAGGCGCTCGGCCGCGTCGGCATCCTTGATCAAGATCGCCTCGGCTATGGCGGCATGATAGCCGACGGACTTGGCATGGAAGGGCGACGCCGCGGTTCGGATATTGCGCAGGGTGAGCGCCAAATCGAGGGCGTTGGCGACATAGCGGGCCAGTTGCGGCGAATGGGAGGCGGCGGCAATGGCGAAGTGAAACGCCCGATCCTGCTCGTGGAAGCCGATGCGGTCGTTCTTTTCCGCGGCCCAACCGGATTGGATGGCCAACGTCTTGATGTGATCGGCCTCCGTCGGGGAGCGGTGCTGCGCGGCAAGCCGCGCGGCCTGCCCCTCGAGCGCCTCGCGTAGCGCAAAGGCATCACGGATGGCCGCGGGCGTCGCAGAGGCGATCTGGACGCGAGCGGGAAGAAATTCGACCAGTCCGATCGCGTTCAGATGAATCAGCGCCTCGCGCACCGGCGTCCGGCTCACGCCGAGCCTCGCGCCGATCTCCTGCGGGCTGATGGTCTCTCCCGGCTGAAGCAAACCTGTAACGATGGCGTGGCGGATCAGATTCATCGCCCTGCGAGAGAGCGATGAGGTGCGCTCGAGCGGCCCGATCTCGTCGAGTGATACTTCCATCCGTGTCTCCGCTCCGGCAGCCTGTGCAAGGACACTAGCCGTCATCCATCTCCCCCGACTTCATGATCCCCGCGCGCGCGCACCAGAGCGCCGCGTTCCATCCATCACCGCAGGAAATCCTCTGTCCACTGCCTGTAGGTGTCATTTCGTGTCAGCGTGTCAACGAGGGGATCGGCCGCTCCCGGCTGGATCGCCCCGTCGATAGAGCCTTCAAGGATTCCCGCATAGGCCGCGTGCATGGAGCGGAGCGCGGCAACGGCAGGAGCATTACCCTGCACCCACATGGCAATGCCGGCCTCCCGCAGGCACCCGCCGGCTTGCAACGGCTTTGCAATTGCGCCCACGACGATCGGCACGGACACGGATTTTCGGGCCCGCGCGAGATCCTCCACGCTACGGACACCGGCGAGATACACCGCATCAACGCCCGCTTTTTCATAGGCCGCGAGGCGCTGGGCGCCGTCGTCCGCGCCGTTTACCGCGAAGGCGCTCGTCCGGGCGATGATGGTGAAGGACGGATCCCGCCGCGCGCCGAGAGCCGCGCGCATTTTGCCGACGCCCTCCTCGAGGCTCACGAGCGACGGACCTGCGCCACCGAAAGCGCGCGGCAGAACGGTGTCCTCGATGGTGACCGCCGACGCGCCCGCCGCCTCGATCTCCTCGACGGTCCGGCGTGCATTGAGAGCATTTCCGAACCCCTGCTCGCCGTCCACCAGGACGGGAAGATCGCATGCGCGCGTGATGCGGCGGGTCTGCTCCGCCATCTCCGTCAAAGAGATCAGGGAAAGATCGGGATCGCCGAGCACCGCAATCGTCGCTGCGGAACTCAGCAGGGCTCCCGCTTCGTAGCCGAGGCCCTCGGCGATGCGCGCCGACAAGGGGTCGATCAGGGAAGCGACCTTGACCGCCCGGCGATCTGCCAGAATGCACCTGAACCTTGCGTTTCGATCCATCACGAGCTTGCGCTCCCCGTCTGATTAGAATGCTGTATACAGCATAAAAAGCCTATCAGGCAACCGATCGAAAATTAACATGCAAATTTTTTTTCTATATTTTTCAATGGTTTGATAATCGCACGACCACGTTGAATTTTTGAATTTGACGAAAACTGTATAATGAACGTAGCATCCGTTAATCATCGTCAACGGTCGGGGGAGAGCGAAAATGTATCGCGGCGTGAATCGCAGGATCGTGCTCGCCGGCATGGCGGCTCCATTTCTCACGGGCAATGCCTCGGCGCAGGCGCCGGCAACTCTGGACAATCTGCGCAAGGCCGGCGTCATCCGTGTGGGCCTCGTCAACCAGCCGCCCTACAGCAGTCTCAATCCCGACGGCACGATCGGGGGCTTCGTGCCGACGCTGGTAGACCGGATCATGAAGCAGTTGGGCGTACCGCGCGTGGAGGCGTTCGCAGCTTCCTATGGTGAGCTGATCCCGGGACTGCAGGCCGGTCGCTGGAATATGATCGCCGCCTCGCTGCGCCTCACGAAGGAGCGCTGCGCCCAAGTACTGTTCACCGACCCCGTCACATTCGATGGCGGCGCTCTTGTCTACGTCAAGTCGAAGACGCCCAACCCGCCGGCCAACCTCAAGTCGATCGTTGCGACCTCGACCTCCATCGGCGTCCTGCAGGGGAGTTACCTTGTGAAACTTGCTGCCGATTTGGGCATCGCGGCGGACCGTATATCGCAGTTCCCCAGCAATCCGGCCCTGATCGACGGGCTTCAGGCCGGTCGCGTGACCATCGGCGTGTCGACGGGCGCAGCCCTGCAGCAATTGCGTGAGCAGCGCGGCGGCTTTGACATAGTTTACCCGCTCGCGGAGGATCCGCCCGTCGGATCGGCCCCGGCTTTCTCCCTCACGGACAAGGCATTTTTCGATGCGTTCCAGGGTGAGCTCAGGGCCATGAGAAAGAGCGGCGAATTGCTCGTCATGTCGAAAAAATTCGGCTTTGACGCGCCGCCCGCGAGCCTTGACGGTATTTCTGGCGATCAAGCCTGCAAGGGGCTTTGATCCGCCCGGTCATGAAAGCTCCGTGATGGGCGCCGTCGCTCCTTATGTGCCCTTTCTGCTGGGTGGGGTGCAGGTCACTCTGCAGATCACCTTCGCAGCGATCGCGCTTGCCGTCCCAGTGGCGTTTATTCTCGCCTTCGCGCGGATGTCGCCCTTTCGCGCTATGCGCTGGGCGGGTGGTTTCGTGATCGAGACGTTCAGAGGCAGTTCGGCCGTCGTTCAGCTGTTCTGGGCGTTCTATGTCCTCCCTTTGTTCGGCATCAACCTGTCCCCGGTTGCCGCGGGCATTCTAGTACTGGGGCTCAACGAGGGCAGCTATTTCTCCGAGGTGGTGAGAGCGAGCCTGAGGTCGATTTCCGCGGGCCAACGGGAGGCGACGGTGGCGCTGCATCTTCCGCGCTTCTTCGCCTTTCGGAGTGTGATCCTGCCGCAGGCATTGCCTGTCATGATACCTCCGTTCGGCAACGCGCTCGTGCTGATGCTGAAATTTTCCGCGCTGGTCTCGCTGGTCACCATCCAAGATCTCTCGTTCCGCGCGGGACTGATCGCCACCTCGCTAGGAACCTCAGGCACGGTCTACGGCCTCGTGCTCTGCATCTATTTCGCGCTCGCACTGATGCTGGCTGGGGCTGTGATGGTGCTGGAACGGCGGGTGAACCGCTGGGCCGGCCGCGATGACACCGCGCGATCCGGCTTCTTCACGCGGCGGCAGTCGAGCGTGCCGCCATGGGCCTTCGGCCGATGACTGGTTTTTCCTGGGACTGGTCATTCGCTTGGTCGATCCTGCCCGCTCTTCTGAAGGGGCTGGCCGTCACCGTACAGGCGACGCTGGCGGGGTTCCTGATTGCGTTCGTGGGCGGCCTCGCCCTCTGCCTGCTGAGGCTCGCGAGGCTACCGCTTCTGTCCCCCCTAGCGTGGTTCGTGATCGAGTTCCTGCGCGGAACGCCTTTTCTGGTGCAGCTCTACTTCACTTTCTATGTCCTCCCCAATTACGGGATCATCTTCTCACCGTTCATCACCGGAACGCTGGCACTCGGGATCTATGGTGCAGCGCGTGCCGCCGAATTTTACCGGTCGGCGCTTGAAGCCATTCCGCCCGGTCAATGGGAGGCTGCTTTGACGCTGAAGCTGCCTCTGAGCGGCGTCTGGTTTCGCATCATACTGCCCCAGATGTGGCCCGTGGCGCTGCCGATGCTCGGAAATCTCATGATCGCAATGTTCAAGGACACCGCCGTGCTATCCACGATCACCGTGTTGGAAATGGTCGCTGTCGCCAAGGACATCGGCGTGCAGACGTTCCGCTATCTCGAACCTTTGACGATGGCCGGCATCCTGTTCTGGTGCGTGAGCTATCTGACCGCCCGTGTCATCCGGACCGTGGAAGAAAAGCATGCAAGCTGAAACGGCCGGCGCGCGTCAGTCATCCACACCGGCCGGCATCCTGGAGATGCGCGGGATCCGTAAGGAGTTCGACGGCAGGGTCGTGCTGGATGATGTCGATCTCGATCTCGCCGCCGGCGAGAAGTTGGCGCTGATCGGCCCCAGCGGTTCGGGCAAGACGACCGTCCTGCGCATGGCCATCGGCCTGACAAAGCCTGATGCCGGGCTTATCCGCATCGAGGACAAATATCTCTGGCACGAACAGCGCGACGGCAGGCTCGTGCCCGCCGGGGAGAAGCACGCGCGCGTCGCGCGGCGGCCGGTCGGAATGGTGTTCCAGCAGTTCAATCTTTTCCCGCATTTCACGGCGCTGGAAAATGTGCGCGAGCCCATGGTCCAAGTACTCCGTCTCTCCCGTGACGAGGCCGGGAGCCGCGCGATGGAACTGCTGCGGAAGGTAGGCCTATCGGAACATTGCCATAAGCGGCCGGGGCAACTCTCGGGCGGGCAACAGCAACGGGTGGCCATCGCGAGGTCACTTGGCCTCGAGCCGAAGATCATGCTGTTCGACGAAGTCACATCCGCGCTGGACCCCGAGCTCGTCGGAGAGGTGCTGCGGGTCCTGCGGGACCTCGCGCATGCGACCGACATGGCGATGCTTCTCGTCACGCATGAGATGAACTTCGCCGCGGACATAGCGGATCGGGTGCTCATGTTCGACGCAGGCAAGATCGTGGAGAGCGGCCCGCCCTCTCAAGTGCTCGTCACCCCCCGGATGCCGCGCACCCGGCAATTCTTACGCGCGGTGAATGACCGCTGAGACGCCGCGCCTCGCAATCCCCCGGAGGGAGGAATTTTACGATGTTGGCCTTTACGGAACCCGAGTACGCCGGACGCGTGACGAACGTACAGCGCGCGCTCGCCGGACTGGATCTGGACGCACTGGTCGTCACCGGCCCCGAGAACATCTGCTATCTCTCGGGGTTCTGGACACCCGGCTACCATGTTCTTCAAGCGCTCGTCGTCCCGCGCCGGGGCGACCCGTTCTTGGTCGTGCGGAATATTGAGATCGACAGCGTCCGAACGAAGTCGTGGATCACGCGCTACCATCTGATCCAGAATCTCGACACCGCACTGGACACGCTCGTGGAGGCGCTTCGGGCCGAAGGCCTGACTTCGGGGCGCATTGGCCTGGAGGTGGACGGCGCGCGCCAGACGATCCTACCGACGGACAAGCTGGCGTTGAGCCTGCCCGGCGTGACGTGGGTGCCGACGCTGGATCTTGTCGACAGGTTCCGCGCGGTGAAATCGGATGCGGAGATCGCTTATATCCGCCGTGCCGTCGCGATGGCGGAAAGCGCCCTCGTGGCGGGGGCGCAATCGATCGGGACCAGCAAGACCGACAATGACGTCGCCGCAGCGGTACATGGCGCACTGGCAGGCAGCGGCAGCGAGTTCACCGGCTCGCCACCCTATGTGGTGGCGGGACCCGACTCCGCAATTACCCATTCCGTGCATGCCGGGCGTCCGCTGAAGTCCGCTGAACCCGTCTGGCTGGAAGTGGCGGCCAGCGTGATGCGTTATCACGGCGTCGCGAGTCGGGTCGCCGGAACGAAGGCTTTAGACGACAGGGCCCGGCGGCTATCCGACATCTCCGCGGCGGCGCTGATGGCCATGGTCAATGCAATGCGCCCGGGCGTCACGGCGGGAGACGTAGACGCCGCGGGCCGATCTGTCGTCGCGCAAGCCGGCCTGTCCGATCACTGGAAGAACCGTGCGGCCTACAGCCTCGGTCTGTCTTTCCCGCCCGGCCTCGGCGAGGGCCACATCATCGACATCAAACCAGGCGACCCGCGTGTGCTGAAGGCGGGCATGGTGTTCCACATGATCCCGATCCTGAAGATGCCGGATCTCGGCTCGGTGGCCTGCACCGACACCGTCATCGTCACACCGGAAGGTGGCGAGCGGATGGGTCGGCTTGAACTTGCGCCCCTGACTCCCGGAGGCCCGCTGTGACCCAGCGTCCACACCTGTCCCCGATGCTCGGCCGTTTGCGCGAATCGGCCACCATCGGCGTCACTCGACGCGCTCGCGCCCTGAAGGACGCGGGACGGGACGTTCTCGTGATCAGCGGCGGCGAGCCGGATTTCGATACGCCGGACCATATCAAGGAAGCCGCCTTCCGTGCCATCTCCGGCGGCCAGACGAAATACACGGCCACAGATGGAACGCCGGAACTCAAGCAGGCGATCGTCCGCAAGCTGAAACGTGACAACCACGTGGATGTAGGCGTGGATCAGGTCGTCGTCGGCACGGGCGCGAAGCAGCTGATCTTCAACGCGCTGATGGCTACGATTGCGCCAGGCGACGAGGCGATCATTCCCACGCCGTCCTGGGTGTCTTATCCGGACATCGTAGAACTTCTCGAAGGTCGGCCCGTGCTACTCGAATGCAGCCGCGCGGACAGCTTCAAGCTTACGCCTGCGCGTCTGGATGCCGCTATCACGCCGCGCACGCGCTGGCTGATCCTCAATTCTCCGTGCAATCCATCGGGCGCGGTCTACAGCGCCGCCGAGCTGCGCGCGCTGGCGGAAGTACTGCTCAAATATCCCGATGTCATGATCATGTCGGACGACATCTACGAATACATCGTCTTTGATGACCATGTGTTCGCGACCATCTCCGAGATAGAGCCCCGACTGTCTGAGCGGACGCTCATCGTGAACGGCGTGTCCAAGGGACATTGCATGACGGGCTGGCGTATCGGTTTCTGCGCAGGCCCGCGCTGGCTCGTAAAAGCAATGGTCACGCTGCAGGGGCAGGAGACCAATGGCCCGTCCTCGATCAGCCAAGCCGCAGCCGTTGCGGCACTGGAGGGCACCCTCGAAAACGTGAGGCGGAACAATCTCGTTTATCAGCGCCGGCGGGACTTCGCCGTCGACCGCATCAACCGGATTCCGGGGCTCTCCTGTGATCGGCCGCAAGGCGCTTTCTATATCTATGTGGACGTGTCGGGATTGCTGGGGCGCAGGACACCGCAGGGGATGGTCCTGTCCAACGATGTGGAAGTAGCCGACTACATGCTGCAGGAAGGCGGCGTCGCTCTCGTACCGGGAGCCGGCTTCAACGCAAGCCCCTATGTCCGCCTCTGCTTCGCCTATTCCGACTCCGTAGTCGAGGATGCATGTCACCGGCTGGCGAGAGCCTGCGAAAAGCTTGGGGGCTGACATGCGCTCGCGCTACGATGTTGTCATCGTCGGCGGTGGCCACAATGGTCTGGTGGCCGCGTTCTATCTGGCCCGGGCAGGCCGGTCCGTCGCATTGGTCGAACGCCGCGGAGTCGTAGGCGGTCCTGCCGCCACGGTGGAGTACTTCCCGGGCTACCGGAGCGCCATCACCAATTCACCGGGATCGCTGGAGCCCAAGGTCGTGGCCGACATGAAGCTGGAGAGCTTCGGCCTGCGCTGGGCCAAGCCAGATCCAGCCGTGCTGATGCCCTTTCCTGACGGCCGTTTCTTCGTGGGCTGGCGCGATCAGGCCCGCGTCCACGCGGAGATTGCGCGCAATTTCTCCCCGCGCGATGCCGAGGCCTATCCGAAGGTCTTCGAGTTCTTCAATGATTTCGCCCGTCGACTGAAGATATCGGTGTTCGAGCCGCCACCGTCGATGGCCGAGATCGCTGCGCGCCTCCGAACGCCCCAGGACGAGGCGGATTTTGCCACGGTATTCTTCGGCAACATCCGGCATTTTCTGGAGCAGCGGATCGAGACCGACGAGATCCGCACGGCGATCGCCATGCTGGCAATGGCCGGAACCGTCGGGCCGTCCACGCCTGGCACCCCGCTTGCGCTGATGCAGAGGCCCATGTCTCTCTTTTCATCCGCGATCACGGGTGAGCACGATCCCCGCCGACAACCCATGCGCGGATCGACCGGCCTGCCGCTCGGCGGCATGGGCGCGATCGTTCAGGCCATGGAGCGAGCCGTCCAGTCGCTGGGCGTGGATGTAATAACGGACACTGCGGTCGATCGCATCGACGTGGGATCCGACGGAGCGGTGCGAGGAATTGTCGTAGAGGATGGCCGCGAGATCAAAGCGCGCATCGTCCTATCGAACCTCGATCCGCGAACGACGCTTCTGAAGATGGTCTCGCCGGAACATCTACCGGACAGGATCACGGAGGGCCTTGCCGCCATTCCTCGCGGCGCCTCCACGTTCAAGGTAGTACTTGGGGTCGACCATCCGCCACACTTCGCAGGCGCTCCAACAGAGCTTGCGGACGCGTACTCGTCCTGTCAGCTGCGCATCGCGCCGAGCATGACCTATCTCGAACAGGCCCATCGCGACTATCTGGACGGTGTGGCGACCGACTGCCCGCGTCTTCTCGGCCTCGTGCCTTCCTTCATCGATCCAAGCCTCGCGCCGCCCGGTAAGCATCTCATCTCCTTCAACGCCTGGTATTTCCCCTATGAGCTCGCGGGCAAGAGCTGGGCCAGCGAACGCGAGGTCGTGGGTGACCGCATCGTCGATATCCTGACCGCCTATATTCCCAGCCTGCGCCAGTCGATCCTGCACAAACGCTATTTCAGCCCGCTCGACTTGGAGAGCGAGTACGGAATGCCCGCGGCCAATTTCAGCCACATCGACATGTCCCCCGCCCATATGTTCGGCCTTCGCCCACTGGCGGGGATGTCCGACTACCGAACACCGATCAGCGGTCTCTATCTCTGCGGATCGGGCGTGTGGCCGGGCGGTACCGTGACCGGCGTTCCTGGTCACAATGCAAGCCAGCAGGTCCTGCGCGACCTGGCCATCAACTCGCATCAGAATAAGGAGTTCCTCCAATGACCTACAATATTCGCCGCATCGTCGTGACGATCGATAGGACCTGGCACGACGGAGGTCCTCAACTTGCAAAACCCGTGCGGCGAGGGTGGGCGGCGGCCATCGTCGCCAATCCCTTCGCGGGCAGCTATGTCGAAAACCTCGTTCCTTACATGGAGTCGCTGGAGCCGCTCGCCTACCAGCTGACCTCCGAGCTGATGGACGCCATGGGCCTGACGGCGGCCGACGTGGATTCCTACGGAAAGGGGTCCATCGTGGGCGTCCAAGGCGAGATGGAGCACGCAGCGATCTGGCACTCGCCGGGCGGCGCGGGAATTCGCCGGGCCGTGGGGGGCGGCAGCGCGGGTGTCCCGGGGTCGATGAAGATCGGCGCGATGGGAGCCACGCTCGACCTCTCGCTCGGCAACATGGACGCCAGCAATGTGCGCTCCCACTACGATACGATGGCGATCACGCTCAGTGACGCACCCCGGCCCGACGAGATCGCATTCATAGTCGCCCTGAGCGATGGCGGCCGACCGCACGCGCGCCTCGGCTCCCTGATTACCGCGGCGGAAGCGCGCGCGAAGGCAAACAGGGCATGATGAAACTGGTTATCAGCAACAAGCCCTATTCACCCTGGCCAATGCGGGTGTGGCTGCTCATGCGCGAGCTTGGCCTCGTCTTTGAGGAGCAGATCATCGACCTCTCCGGCCCTGACAAGATCGCGCGGTTGCGTGCGGTCTCGCCCTCGGGGCGAGTGCCGGTTCTGTTGGATGGCGCGATCACGGTCTGGGACAGCTTATCGATCATCGAATACCTGGCAGAACGTTTTCCGACTGCCGGTGTCTGGCCTGCAGCTGCCGGGGATCGCGCCCATGCCCGCTCGATCGTGGCCGAGATGCACGCAGGATTTACGGCGCTGCGCGGCCAGCTGGTCATGAACATGCGGCGCAACCCGCGCGCCATCGACCTGAAGCCGGAAGTTCAGGCGGATCTACAGCGCATCTTCACTATCTGGACCGACACGAGAGAACGCTTCGGCAAAGGCGGGCCGTTTCTCTTCGGCCGCTTTTCGGCCGCCGACGCATATTACGCGCCGATCGTCAGCCGCTTGTACGGCTACGCCGTCGAGGTGCCCGCGGCGTGCCGGCCATATATGGACGTCATCCAGTCACTGCCGGCCTACAAGGCATGGCGTTCCGACTGCGATCTCGATCCTTGGTTCAATGAGAAGACGGACAATCTCTGACGCGAGCGGCAAGGCGCCGCGGGCCATGAAGAGGCAAAGCCGGTTCGTCGAGATGGCCGAGAAGGCTTGGGAGAAAGCCGGAATGGCTTCTCCGCGGGCGACGATCCGCCAGAGCGGCGAGAGATCCGGGAGGCTCCCGAACTTCGGATGGGGCACGAGGATCTCTCGGAAAAGCCGGCAGGCGACCGAGGACGGCTTTTACGGGCGCGTGATGAAGGATCGGATGCGGGACCTGCAGGCCGAGAAGGACGCGCTCGGGGCGGAGGCGGGCGGCGGGACCGGGGCCGAGCTCGACGTG
>JAIXTP010000027.1 GCA_027483895.1 Hyphomicrobiales bacterium | reverse complement strand
GCCTCCGCCAGAACCTTCGTGATCGCAGCCGTCAGAGACGTCTTGCCGTGGTCGACGTGTCCGATCGTGCCGATGTTGCAGTGCGGCTTGGTCCGCGAGAATTTTTCCTTGGCCATGTCCCGTTCCGATTCATGCCGTCAGCGCAGGCGGAGCCGCATGGCTCCCGTTTCAACGAGGCGGTTCGATAGTGGCTTTTCTCCGGTTCCGCAAGATCGGGGATCGGGAGATGTCAGCCGGCGGAGAAGTCTGGAGCGGGTAGCGGGAATCGAACCCGCGTATTCAGCTTGGAAGGCTGCTGCTCTACCATTGAGCTATACCCGCGGACGCACCCTTCGGGCGTCGCCGGGTGATCTACAACATCGCGCGCGCTCTGCCGAGCGTTTTTTGCGTCTTCGAGGCGGCCTCGGAACGCTTCGGCTTCGCCGTTGCAAAAACTTTTTTCCTTGCCGGAAGGCGGCCCGAACGCGAGCCTGAGCGGGACGGGACGGCCGTCGGGCGGGACGACTCATGAGCATGGAGCGCTGGAGGCGCGAAGGGGGCTCGGTTGCGGCCATGCGGCGCATGGCGCAACGCGCTCTTCCCCGCCCCGTCTTCGACTTCGCCGACGGGGGCGCCGAGGACGAGGGCACGCTGCGCGCCAACGAATCCGCCTTCGATGCCGTCGAATTCCTGCCGAAGCCGCTCGAGGGCACCGACGCGCGCGATCTGTCGGTCGAACTGTTCGGGCGCCGACTCGCTTTGCCCGTGATCGTCGGCCCGACCGGTCTTGCGGGGCTCTTCTGGCCGCAAGGAGAGATCGCGACGGCGCGCGCGGCCGCCGCGGCGGGCACCGCCTATTGCCTCAGTCACGGCTCGGTCTGCACGCTCGAGGAGTTGGCCGCGGGCGGTGCATCGCCGCGCTGGATGCAGGTCTTCGTCTATCGCGACCGCGGGTTCACGGACGAGCTGACCGACCGCGCGGCCGCTGCGGGCTATGACGCGCTCGTTCTGACGATCGACAATCAGCTGCTCGGCAACAGGGAACGCGACGCGCGCAACGGTTTCTCGATTCCCCCGCGCCTGCGTCTTTCCGCCCTGCCCTCCTTGATGACGAGCCTCCCCTGGCTCCTGCGCATGGCGCCCGAATTCAAGACGATCACCTTCGGCAATTACGTCCGGCCCGGCGAGGCTGCCGACCCGGCGGCGCTCGCCGCCAAGATGGCCTCGCTGCTCGATCCGTCGATGTCGTGGAAGGACGTCGCGCGGGTCCGCGAACGCTGGCGGGGGCCGCTCCTGTTGAAGGGGATCCTGCATCCGGACGAAGCGGCACGCGCGGTCGATGCGGGGGTCGACGGAATCATCGTCTCCAACCACGGCGGGCGCCAGCTCGACGGCGCCGTCGCGTCCTTCAGGGCCTTGCCTCCCATCGTCGAACGAGTCGACGGCCGGATTCCCGTCCTGATGGACGGCGGCGTGCGGCGCGGCGCGGACGTCGTGAAGGCGCTCGCGCTCGGCGCGCGATGCTGCCTCGTCGGCAGGCCCGTTCTGTGGGGCCTCGCGGTGGCGGGCGAAGCCGGCGCGGCGCATGTTCTCGACATCTTCAGACGCGAGATCGATCGGGTGATGGGACTGCTCGGTGCGGCCGGCATCGATGCGCTCGGCCCGCATCTGCTCGCGCCCCGCCCCGACCTCGACTCATGGAAAGCCGCCCGCCCTCCGGCGGGGCCGGTCCGCAAGATGAAGGACGCATCCGAATGATCGAAGATCCTCCGCTGATCACGCTCCGCCGCCCGACCCGCCGCCCCTCGGCCGGCCAGATCGCGGCGCTCACGGGCGTGCCGACGGGCCATGTGGCCGACGCGATGGACGGGCGCGGCGCGCTCGATGCCGGGATCAAGGCCTGCTTCCCGGACGCTTCGACCTTCTGCGGCGTCGCGCTGACCTGCCATGCGGGCCCCGCGGACAATCTCGCGGCGATGGCCGCCCTCCCCGTCATCACGGCGGGCGACGTGCTCGTCGCCGCCGCGGACGGCTATCGGACGACCGCGATCGTGGGCGATCTCGTGCTGGGCATGGCGAAGAACGCGGGCGCGGTCGGCTTCATCACGGACGGATGCGTTCGCGACCTGCCCGGCATCCGCGGCGTCGGCCTGCCCTGCCTCGCGGCGGGCGTCACGCCGAACTCGCCCGCACGCAACGGGCCGGGAACGATCGGGCTGCCCGTCGTCGTGGGCGGCGTCACCGTGGAGACGGGCGACATCATCGTCGCGGATGCCGACGGCGCCGTCGTCGTGCCCTTCGCACTGATCGACCGCGTCATCGCCCGAACCGCCGAAATCCGGCAGGCGGAATCGGTCTTCGAGGCCAAGGTGAAGGCCGGATTGCAGGTGCCTGACTTCGTGAAGGCCCTTTACGACGGGGGCCGCGTCCGCACGGTCGACTGATCAGGCAGTAATTTCATCGCCTTTTAAGGGCGATTTACAGCCGACGGAGCTGCATACTTCCGGTTGTATACAAAGCCCTGCCTGAAAAATGTGCAACGCCCCGGCTGAAACTGCGAAAAATGCTGCGTCGCGGTCGCCGCGCCGCAACAACTTTTTCGCTTGCAGGCCCGATACTTCGACGCGACGCTCCCCTTCGTCGGGGGGAACGGCATGGAATTACAAGGTAAGGTTGCGATCGTCACCGGAAGCGGTCGGGGGATCGGACGGGACATCGCGATGGCCTACGCGGCGGAAGGTGCGTCGGTCGTCATTTCGGACGTGGATGCCGCGACGAGCGACGCCACGGCTCATGAGATCGCGACGACGGGGAACGCGATCTCGGTTCCGGCGGACGTCACGAAGGCCGCTTCGGTCAAGGCGCTGGTCGACGCCGCCATGGCGAAGTTCGGCCGCATCGACATTCTCGTGAACAATGCGATGAAGATCGTGCCCGGAAAGCTCGAGGAGCTGCCCGAGGCCGATTGGCAGACGACGGTCGATATCGGGCTCAAGGGCTCGTTCCTGATGACCCAGGCGGTCGGGCGGACCATGATCGCCCGCAAGTCCGGCTGCATCATCAACATCGCGTCCATCGCCGGGCTCGCGCCCTACAACTGGGCCGGCTCCTACAGCACGGTGAAGGCCGGGCTGATCATGATGACCAAGCAGGTGGCGATAGAATGGGGCCGCTACGGCATCCGCGCCAACGCCATCGCGCCGGGCTTCATCCGCACGCCGGGAACCGAGGCGATGTACGCGGACGACGAGATCCGCGTCGGCCGCGAGGCCTGCACCACGGTGGGCCGCATCGGGACGGGCGAGGAAGTGGCCAACATGGCCGTGTTCCTCGCCTCCGAGAAATCATCCTACATGTCCGGCTCCATCGTCGAGGTCGACGGGGGCCAAGCGGTCGGCCTCTACATGGCCGTGCCGGGACGACGCTTTTCAGGGGGACGTCTGGACTGAAGACGGAACAGGGAGAAGACCGGGAAACAATCCGGCGCTTCCGAAACAAGAGGGAGGGAAGCCCATGACTATCGGACATATTCTGCGGCAGGCGGGGGCCGTCGCAGCGATCCTGACGGCGGCGGCCGTGCCGGTTGCGGCGCAGAGCACGATCACGGCGCCGCCGAAGCCGGACAAGAGCTACACGATCGGCGTGCTCGAACCGAACATGTCGATCCCGCACTTCGTCGCGCAGGCCTACGGCTTCGTGGACGAGGCGACCAAGATGGGGATGAAGGTCATCCTCTACGATGCGGGCGAACACAAGAACGTCGCCAAGCAGGTCTCGCAGATGGAAGACCTGATCGCGAACAAGGTCGACGTGATCGCCTTCGTTCCGGGCACCGGCGTCACCGCGCTCGCGCAGATCGATCAGGCGCTCGCCGCGGGCATCCCGGTCGTCAACGTCAACATCATGAGCGACCACCCCAAGGTGCTCGGCCGGATCCGTTCGGACGACTACGAGATGGGCCGTCTTCAGGGCGAATTCATCGCCAAGAAGCTCAACGGCAAGGGCAATGTCGTGATGATGAGCGGCGTCAGCGGCAACGGCGCCTTCATCAACCGCGCCAAGGGTTTCCAGGACTACGTCGCCAAATTCCCCGACATCAAGATCCTGTCGGAACAGTGGACGCCCAACGGCACCGACCGCGGCGTGAAGCTGATGGAGGACTGGTCGCAGACCTTCCCGAAGATCGACGCGGTGTTCACCAGCGCCGACCGTCTCGCCATCGGCGCGGCCCAGGTGGCGCGCGCGCAAGGCAAGAAGCCCGGCGACATCGTCATCACCACGGTCGACTACAATGACGACACCGAGCGCTTCGTGCGCGAGGGCTGGATCACCGCGGCCATGGCGCAGTCGCCCGTCACGATGGGACGCTACGGCGTCTGGGCGGCGGTCCGCGCGATCAATAAGGAAGCCGTGCCGACCGACGTGATCACGCCGACCATCGTGATCACCAAGGACAATGCCGACACCGTCGACATTTCGGCCGTCCGGCAGCCCAAGGGCTGGAAGCCGCCGCTGCGCTGAGCGCAGGGCTCGATCCGAACAGACGGCGGAGGTGCCTTGCCGCCTCCGCCCTTCCTCGATCCGAACAGGGAGAGTGCCCGAACGATGGCCACCATCGACCGGACGGAAGCGGCGTCGCCCGCACCAAGCCGCAGCTTCTGGAAAGACTCCGCAGGCTCGAACAGCCTCGGCCTGATCGCCGTGATCCTCGCGATGATCGCCGTCTTCTCCCTGCTCAACCCGAATTTCTACAGCGGCACGAACATCCGCAACGTGCTTCGCCAGACCTCCATCCTCGGCATCGTGGCCTGCGGGCAGACGATGGTGATCCTGTCCGGCGGCTTCGACCTCTCGGTCGGCATGGTGATCGGACTGATCAGCGTCGTCAGTTCGATGGTGATGGTCGAGCACGGGCTCTGGGCCGGCGTCGCGGCGGCGATCCTGTCCGGAACCCTGATCGGGGCCTTCAACGGCATCATGGTCGCCAAGGCGGGCCTGCCCGCCTTCATCGCCACGCTGGCGATGTTCTCGGCGGCGCGCGGCCTCGCCCTCATCATTTCCGGCGGCCTGCCGATCACCGACCTGCCCTTCGAATTCGGCGATCTCGCCGCGGGCCAGATCCTCACGATCCCCGTGCCCGGCATCATCGCGGCTGTCGTCTTCATCTTCTGCGCCTGGCTCATGAAGCGCACATGGTTCGGACGGCACGTCTACGCCATCGGCGGCAATCAGGACGCGGCGACCTTCTCCGGCATCAACGTGCCGCGGATCCGCATCGCGGTGTGGTCGCTGCACGGCGCGCTCGTCGGCCTCGCCGCACTCGTGCTCACCTCCCGCGCGGTCTCCGCGCATGCCACGCTCGGCGAGCAGATGGAGCTCGAATCCATCGCCGCCACCGTCATCGGCGGCACGGCGCTCGGCCGCGGCCGGGGAAGCATCTTCAATACGTTCCTCGGCGTCGTCGTCATGGCGATCCTGACCAACGGCCTGAACCTCATCAACGTCTCGACCTATTACCAGATGGTCGCGATCGGCATCATCATCGCCGGTGCGGTCTATGTGGATCAGCTGAAACGGGGGCGTGCATGAGCACCGCTGCACCGCTCGTCGAACTGCGCGACATCCGCAAGACCTTCGGGGCCGTGCAGGCCCTGCAGGGCGCATCGCTCTCCGTCGCACCCGGCGAGGTCATGGGCCTCGTGGGGGACAACGGCGCCGGCAAGTCCACGCTGATGAAGGTCCTCACCGGCGTTCATCAGCCGACCGAAGGCGCGATCCGACTCGAAGGACGCGAGGTCGCCTTCGGTACTCCGAGCGACTCCCGCTCCGCCGGGATCGAGATGATCTACCAGAACCTCGCCCTCGCCCCGAATCTCGACGTGGTCGCGAACGTGTTTCTCGGCCGCGAGATCCGGAAGAAGGGTCTGCTCGGGCTCCGCATGGCGCTCGACGAAGAGGAGATGGAGAAGCGGACGACGCAGCTCCTCGACGAGCTGAAGATCCACATCAAGTCGGTCCGGCTGCTCGTGGAGAAGATGTCGGGCGGCCAGCAGCAGGCCGTGGCCATCGCCCGCGCCGTCGCCTTCAAGGCCAAGCTCGTCATCATGGACGAGCCCACCGCGGCGCTCGCGGTCAAGGAGGTCGGCAAGGTGCTCGACATCATCCGCGACCTGAAGCGCAACGGCGTGGCCGTGATCATCATCAGCCACCGCCTGCAGGACATCTTCCAGGTCGCCGACAAGATCACGGTCATGCAGTCCGGCCGCACGGTCGCCGAGCGGCGGACGAGCGAGACGGACATGGACGAGATCGTGAAGTTCATCGTGGGCGGCGCCCGCGAGGATCTCAGCGCGATCGCGAGCGGCCGCTGATCAACTCCTGAGGCCGGGCGCCTCGCGCCCGGTCCGCGCCACGTATTCCGTGTAGCCGCCGCCATAGGCGTGCACGCCTTCGGGCGTGATTTCGAGCACGCGATCGGACAAGGCCGCAAGGAAGTGCCGGTCGTGCGAGACGAAGAGCATCGCGCCTTCGTAGCGCGCCAGCGCCTCGATCAGCATTTCCTTGGTCGCCATGTCGAGATGGTTGGTCGGCTCGTCGAGCACGAGGAAGTTCGGCGGGTCATAGAGCATCCGCGCCATCACGAGCCGCGCCTTCTCGCCGCCCGACAGCACCCGGCAGCGCTTCTCGACGTCGTCGCCCGAAAAGCCGAAGCACCCCGCGAGCGTCCGCAGCGAGCCCTGCGCCGCCTGAGGGAAGGAATCCTCCAGGAATTCGAAGACGGTCCGCTCGCCCTCGAGCAGCTCCATCGCGTGCTGTGCGAAATAGCCCGTCTTCACGCTGCCGCCGACGCTGACGCTGCCTTCGTCGGGCTCGGTCGCCCCGACGACGAGCTTCAGAAGCGTCGACTTGCCGGCACCGTTGACGCCCAAAACGCACCAGCGCTCGCGCCGGCGGATCTGGAAGTCGAGCCCCTCATGGATGCTGCGCGAGCCGTAGCGCTTGGCCACGCCCTTCAGCGTCACCACGTCCTCGCCGGAGCGCGGGGCGGGCGGAAAATCGAAGGACACGGCCTCGCGCCGGCGCGGCGGCTCGACCCGTTCGATCTTTTCGAGCTTCTTCACCCGGCTCTGCACCTGCGCGGCATGCGAGGCGCGCGCCTTGAAGCGCTCGATGAACTGGATCTCCTTGGCCAGCATGGCCTGCTGGCGCTCGAACTGCGCCTGCTGCTGCTTTTCGTTCAGCGCCCGCTGCCGGGCATAGAATTCGTAATCGCCGGAATAGGAGGTGAGCGAGCCGCCGTCGATCTCGACGATCTTGCCGACGATGCGGTTCATGAACTCGCGGTCATGCGAGGTCATCAGCAGAGCGCCTTCATATCCCTTCAGGAATTGCTCCAGCCAGATGAGGCTTTCGAGGTCGAGATGGTTGCTCGGCTCGTCGAGCAGCATCGCGTCGGGCCGCATCAGCAGGATGCGGGCGAGCGCCACGCGCATCTTCCAGCCCCCGGAGAGATTGCCGACGTCGCCGTCCATCATCTCGGGCGTGAAGCTCAGCCCCGCCAGCACCTCGCGGGCGCGGCCGTCGAGCGCGTAGCCGTCGAGTTCCTCGTAGCGCGCCTGCACCTCGCCGTAGCGGGCGAGGATCTCGTCCATCTCGTCGGTGCGGTCCGGATCGATCATCGCGGCTTCGAGCTCGCGCAGTTCGGCGGCGACGACGCTCACCGGTCCCGCGCCTTCCATCACCTCGGCCACCGCGCTGCGGCCCGACATTTCACCGACGTCCTGGCTGAAATAGCCGATCGTGATGCCCCGATCGATCGAGACCTGCCCCTCGTCGGGCACGTCCTGCCCGGTGATCAGGCGGAACAGCGTCGACTTGCCCGCGCCGTTCGGCCCCACGAGCCCGACCTTCTCGCCCCTTTGGACGGCGGCCGAAGCCTCCACGAAGAGAAGCTGATGGCCGTTCTGCTTGCTGATGTTTTCGAGGCGGATCATGGGAAGAGGGTCGCGGCTCCGTTCTTGCGGGCGCCCTTATGGCACGCCCTCCCCGCGCCGACGAGCGCCGATCGGGCGAAGTCACATGATCCGGTGCAGAGACAGCCGCCGCTTCGGGTCGTCATGCACCGTGCGGAAGCCGTGCGCCGCCGGCACTTCGCGGTGCAGATCGTAGACATAGGCGATCACCGAACCGCGCCGGCGGAAATGAACCGCGTTCGTCTCCAGAAAGAGATCGAGCATCTCGTCGTCGAACGGGTTGAAGAGGAAGACGAGCGAGGTCTCGTCCGGAAGCCGGAAATCGCGCGCATTGGCGACGCGGAATTCCACCGGCACCGGCGTGGGGAAGATCCTGCGGTTCCGCTCGGCGATCGCGACCAGTTCGGCGGAGAAGTCGATCCCGAGGCAAGCGGGGAAACGTCCCGTCCGTGCCGTCCAGAGACAGGCCTTGCCCTTGCCGCAGCCGATATCGACGAAACGCCGGAAGGCGATGCCCGTCCGGGCTGCGGCCGCATGCACCGCCTTCAGCGTCCGGATCGCCATGGGCTGGTAGGAGGTCGCGAAAGCGATGTCGCCCGGCGCGGTCGCGGTCAGCCGCTCGTGCGGCACCTTGGCCTCGACGTCGAGGCCGTTGCGCCATTCGAACCAGCGGTCGCGCCAATCGGGGTCATAAAGTCGTTTCTGGGCCAAGGCCGCGACCTCGCATTCGAGACGAGCTTTTCGGCGAAAACGGCAGGAAAGCAAAGCGGAAAGAAGGGTCCGCGCTGCGACGCGACTTGGCCGAGACGCGGTGCAGGCCTGAAAGGCCGCTCCGCTCACGGCATCCGGAAGGCCAAGGCGACCGAAGCGGCCGAGCGTGGCGCGACGGAGAAAGAACTCGACGCCATGTTCGGCTGGCGCGGAGGAGGAATGGCGCAGCCTTACACCCGGAAAGCCGACCGAAAACGCCTTGCTACCGCGGCCGCCGAAAGACTGGCGCGGATCGAAACGGGAACCTCTATTCCCTCACCTTCGGTTTCCGCGCCCTCACCCAAAAAATAACCGTTATTTATCAAACGGTTGAACAGGCAAAAAAGGGAAGTGGTGGGGGAAGTAGGACTCGAACCTACGAAGGCTTAGCCAGCGGATTTACAGTCCGCCCCCTTTGCCGCTCGGGACATTCCCCCACGCTCCGGCATATGGGCCGGACGGCGCAACGGCCCGCGGGCCGCCTCGCGGGCCGGTTTATGGTGGGGGCGCCCGCTCCTGTCAACTCGAAAAGCCCGATCCCCGAGGGTTTGCAGGGGAGCCCCGGGCCGTGCCAAAGGAAACGGGCCAGGAGACCCGCCGTGAAGCGTTCCCGCCCGCCGTCAGACCGGACCGATCGCAAGCCCCGCCCCGCCGATGACCGGCGCCCGCCGCGCCATTCGCGCGCCGACGCGCCGAGGCGGTCGACGGACGATGCGCGCGCAGATGCCGGACGGGTCGTCGCGGCCCGTCACGGCCGCCTGATGCTCTACGGCGTGCACGCCGTGGCCGAGGCGCTGGGCAATCCGAAACGCCGTTCCCATCGCCTTTATGCGACGGACAACGCCCTTCATCGGCTCCGCGAATCCGGCGTCTCGCCGGGCCGCACCGAAATCGTGCAGGTCCGCCCCGAAGAGCTCGACCGGCTGCTCGGGCGCGACGCCGTGCATCAGGGCCTCGCGCTCGAATGCGAACCCCTTCCCGCTCCCGCATTGGAAGACCTTCCGGCCGAGGGCGTGGTTCTCGTCCTCGATCAGGTGACCGACCCGCACAATGTCGGCGCCATCCTGCGCAGCGCCGCCGCCTTCGCGGTCCGCGCGCTGGTGATCACGGAGCGGCACAGCCCCGACGCGACGGGCGTGCTCGCCAAGACGGCGTCGGGCGGGCTCGAGCACGTCCCGATCATCCAGGTGCCGAACCTCGCCCAAGCGCTCATGAAGCTCGGCGATATCGGCTTCCAAAGGATCGGCCTCGATTCCGACGGGCCGTACGATCTTGCGGACGTCACGCCCCCGCCTCCCGTCGCCCTCGTCCTTGGCGCGGAAGGCAAGGGTCTGCGCCGCCTGACCCGGGAGCGCTGCGACGCCCTCGCGCGGCTCGACATGCCGGGCGCGATCCGCAGTCTCAACGTCTCCAACGCCGCCGCGATCGCGCTTTACGCCCTCGCAAAAGCCCGCTGACGCTCGGGAAAGACGCGGCGTCTTACGTCCGATAACCGCTCATGTGCATCGCAATACGTTGTGCAGCGCACATAGACGAAGTGCCGGCACGACGCTTCCCCTGCGTCTCTTTATCATCTTGAGCATCTGGCGGATTCGATTCCGCGGGTCGAGCTTCGGCCTTGATACGGACGGGCGGATCAACGCCCGCAGGGGGAAACACGGGTCGGCCGCGGTCGGCCCGCGCAGGAGGGACAGGAGGCCCGGCAGAGGTCTCGTCGACCGAACGATCGGCTTCTTTCGACGACCCGACGGCATCGGAGACCGGCGCACGGCGCACGGATCGTCCCGGCCGGAAGGGTCCGAACACCGAATTTCCAAACGGGGGAAACAATACGATGACCATGGCAGCCACCGCCGGGACCTCTAAGGTCCGGCCGATGACCCGAGAGGAGAAGCGAGTCATTCTCGCCTCGTCGCTCGGCACCGTCTTCGAATGGTACGACTTCTATCTCTACGGCGCGCTCGCCGTGATGATCGGCGCGCAATTCTTCTCCGCCTTCGACGCCACGACCCGCAACGTGTTCGCGCTGCTCGCCTTCGCTGCGGGCTTCCTCGTGCGCCCGTTCGGCGCGCTGGTGTTCGGCCGGCTCGGCGACCTCGTCGGCCGTAAATACACCTTCCTCATCACCATCCTGATCATGGGCCTGTCGACCTTCTTCGTCGGCCTGCTTCCGAGCTACGCCACGATCGGCTGGCCCGCGCCCGTGATTCTGATCGTGCTGCGCATGCTGCAGGGCCTCGCGCTCGGCGGCGAATACGGCGGCGCTGCGGTCTACGTGGCCGAGCATGCCCCGGTCGGCCGTCGCGGCTTCTACACCGCGTGGATCCAGACCACGGCCACTCTCGGCCTGCTGCTGTCGCTCATCGTCATCCTGAGCCTGCGCCTCTATCTCGGCGAGAAGGACTTCCAGGAATACGGCTGGCGCATTCCGTTCCTCGCCTCCGCCATCCTGCTCGCGATCTCCGTCTGGATCCGCTTGCAGATGCACGAGTCCCCGGCCTTCCAGAAGATGAAGGAAGAGGGCACGCAGTCGAAGGCGCCGCTGTCGGAAGCCTTCGGCCAGTGGAAGAATCTGCGTACCGTCATCATCGCGCTGCTCGGAATGGTCGCCGGTCAGGCGGTGGTCTGGTACACGGGCCAGTTCTACGCCCTGTTCTTCCTGCAGAGCATCCTGAAGGTCGACCTCTTCACCGCGAACGTGCTCATCGCCTGGTCGCTGATCCTCGGCACCGGCGGGTTCATCTTCTTCGGCTCGCTGTCCGACCGGATCGGCCGCAAGCCGGTGATCCTCGCGGGCTGCGCCATCGCGGCGGTCACCTATTTCCCGCTGTTCGGCTGGCTGACGCAGACGGCCAACCCGATGCTCGACAAGGCCCTGCAGACGGTGAAGGTGCAGGTCGTGGCCGATCCCGCTTCGTGCGGCTCGGTGTTCGACCCGGTCGGCATCCGTTCGTTCTCGGCGCCGTGCGACGTGGCCCGCGTGGCCCTCGCCCGCTCGGCGATCAAGTACGAGTCGGTCAACGCTCCGGCGGGCACCGCGGCGAAGGTCGTGGTGAACGGCAAGGACATCGCGATCGCTCCGGCCATCCCGGCCAACATGACGGCCTTCTCCGCCGCGGCGGTCGAGGCGGGCTATCCGAAGGCCGGCGACGCGTCGATCGTGAAGACCACGAGCGTGATCCCCAACACGGCGCAGGCCTGGACCACCGTCCTGATCCTGACGATCCTCGTGCTCTATGTGACGGCCGTGTACGGCCCGATCGCGGCGGCGCTGGTCGAGTTCTTCCCGACCCGCATCCGCTACACCGCGATGTCGCTGCCCTATCACATCGGCAACGGCTGGTTCGGCGGCTTCCTGCCCCCGACCGCCTTCGCGATGGTGGCCGCGACCGGCGACATCTATTACGGCCTCTGGTACCCGGTCGTGATCGCGCTCGCCACCACGGTGATCGGCCTGCTCTTCGTCCCCGAGACGCACAAGCGGGACATCTACGAGGAGCATTGAGCCTCGCGGGCGGCTTCGGTCGCCCCGGTAGACCAAGGAAAAGGCCCCGGATGTCCGGGGCCTTTTTCGTTCGTCAGTAGGGGCAGATCCGGATCCGCTCGGTCATCGGCCCGCGCCACGGGTCCCAGACCTGCCGATGGACGATGCGGCACGGTGGTCCGTAGGTATAGACCGGCGGCGGGGCATAGACCGGCGCGGGCCCGTAGCCGCCGTAAGGCGCACCGTAGGCCGGGCGCGCAAGCACCGAGCCCAGCGCGAGCCCGCCGATGATCCCGACCGCCGCCGCGGCTCCCGGCGACCAGCCGCCGCGCCGGCCGTAATGTCCGCCATGATGCCCGCCGTAATAGCCGCCGTCGCGGTAATGTCGGGCTTCGGCGGGAGACGTGCCCGCAAGGGCGCCGGCGACGACGAGAGCGCAGCCCGCGAAAGAACCGAAACGAGAGGATTTCATCACGCGACGCTCCTCGATCGGGTCGACGATGCGGGAGACGATGAGCCTCGACGACTGAACCGCACCTGAACGAAGGGAGGAAGTTTCGCCGCGCAGGTGTCGCGATCGGACTTGCGCGAGCCCCGAGGCCTTGTTAGCGCAGAAGCGATGCCGGTTTAGCTCAGTCGGTAGAGCAACCGCCTTGTAAGCGGTAGGTCGCGAGTTCGAATCCCGCAACCGGCACCAGATTTTCGCCCGTCCCTTCGACGGAAGGTCAGTTCAGGCGGAACTCGCGCCGGAAGGTCGAGACCACGAGCATCATCGCCCGCTCCCCCAAGGACCGGGGCGGGCTTTCGATCCGGACCGAGCCGAGAAGACGGGCCGGAATGCGCTCGGCGTCGTCCAAGGCGATCTCCACCCGGTAGACCGCATGCTCCGAGACCGGCGGCCCGGATCCGGCGGCGCGGCTCTGCACGGGTCCGCCATGAACCGACGCGAGTTCCCGGAAAGGAAGTCCGGCAACCGCCGCATAGCCGACGGAAACGACGCGGCCGGATCGCACGAGTGAGGCGAAGTCGGACGTGAAGACGGCCCGCGCGCCGGGCCGCACGGATGCGAGATCGCGCTCCGAAACGAAGGCGACGGCCCTGCCCCCGCCCGCGAGGATCTCGCCGAGCGGCGCCCTGGCCGGCAGCCATGTTCCGCTCTCGATCCGCTCGCGCGGGACGAAGACGCCCGCCTCCGGCGCGTGCGGCGACAAGCCTTCGAGCAGCTCCGCAAAGCCGTCCGCACGGGCGCGTTCCTTGGCGATCTCCGCGTCGAGCGCGAGCGTCCGGTTCCGATCGACGTCGGCGATGGCCGTAACGGCGCGCCGCGTCTCGAGGATCTGGAGGCCGCGCAGGGTCTGTTCGAGGCGGATCCGGCGGTCGGGATCGTCGAGCGTGAGGATCCGTGCGCCCGCGGCGACGTCGCGCTGCGTTTCCGAGAGCGTCTCCTGCGTCCGGCCCGCGTCGCGGGTGTAGACCGTCGTCGCCTTCTCGCGCGTGACCACCGCAGGGGCGCCGATGCCGGTGGAGAACGGCACGAACAGAAGCGCCCCGAGCGTCGCCAGAATGCCCAGCGCGACCACCGAGCGACGGCCCGCGACCGCGTGGCCGCGCATCCGCCACAAGAGGCGGAATTCCTGGACGACGGGCCGCAGCAGGAACATCCAGATCTCGACCACGAAGAGCAGGATGCCGAGAAGCCGGAAAGAGATGCCGTAAAGCAGCAGCGCGATGCCGGTGATCAGCAGCACGCGGTAGACGGCCGAGGCGGCGCCGTAGACGACATGGAGCGTCCGCGTCCTCGGCCGCTCGGCGGAAAAGCCGAGGCCGTAGCGCAGCCACGCCCGGATCGCCGCGAAGGATTTCGGCTGGAGGTTCCGCTCCCCCAGAATGTCGGACAGGATGTGGTAGCCGTCGAACCGCATCAACGGATTGCCGTTCACCAGCAGGCTCGAGATCCAGATCGTCAGGGCGAGGTAGAGGAAGAACTCCGACAGCGCCGGAACGGGGTTCAGGATCCAGAGTGCGGTCGCGTAAACGGCGACGCAGAGCTCCGCGAGAATGCCCGCCGAGGCGACCGCGAGCCGACCCCGCGGATCGGCGATGCGCCAAGTATCCGTGACGTCGGCATAAAGCACGGGGAAGCCGACGATGAAGCCGATCCCCATCGACGAGACCGTGCAGCCCTGCCGTGCCGCAGCATAGCCGTGCGCGAGTTCGTGGATCGACTTGCTGAGGAGATAGGCGAGGCCGAACTGGAGCGCGAGCGCAGGCGTGCCTTGCGAGGTCAGCGTCGCGACGGCGTGGTCCCAGCGCGGCCCGATCATGAAGACGTCGATCAGGAGCACCGCCAGCGTGAGCGCCAGGAAGCCGCGGGAGAACAGGACATCGAGGCGGGGCGCCGTGCGCGTCAGGAACCGCCCCGGATGGATCAGCGGAATGCGGAAGAAGAGATAGTTGTGCACCATCCCGCGGAAGGCGGCCTTCGCCCCGCCCGCGTCGATGCGCCGGCGTTGCGGCCCGAAGGGCTCGGAGAGCACCAGATCGTTCTGCCGGAGAAAGTTCAGGAAGCTCGCGAATTGGGGCGCATCCATGAGGATGCCCGATGCGCCGAGCTTGTCGAGAAAGGCCTCGGCGGCCTGCCCGGGCTCCCATTTCGACAGGATGAGCGCCGTGTCCTCGGAGATCCGGATGAAACGGTCGAGCACGGCGTCGCGGATCAGGAAGGCCGGGCGACCGGAGGCATCGCGGTCGCCCTCGACCAGCTCGAGATCCTCGCGCAGCCGCGGGAGAACGGCCGCGATCATAGCCCGACGGTCTGCCGCAGGAGGATGAGCGGGCGGCGCAGGAGATGCAGGACGAGCGGCACGCGCGGGCCGTCGAGATGGGCCGTGCCGCGAAGACCGATGCGGGCTGCGACCGCCGGATCCGCCCATTCGGCCCGGACCCTGTAGGCGACGGTGCCGGTCGGCGTCATCTCGGGTTCGAAGGTCCAGTGGCGCACCACCACGGCGCGGCCGCTCCACGGCTCGCTGTCCAGATAGACCGTGCCGGTGCCCGACGGCGCCAGCACGGGGCCGTCGGGGGCGGGCACGAAGATCCTGAGCCCGGTCCTGTCGGGATCGGCGATCTGCATGATGCGCTCGCCGATCTGCACCGGGCGCCCCTGCCATTCGGTCGGATCTCCCACGACCGCGATGCCGTCGCGCTCCGCACGGATGGTCATGCGGTCGAGCTCGGTTTCGGCCCGCTCGGCTTCGGCGAGGCGAATGCGCCTTTGCCCTTCGAGTTCCGCTAGACGGAACCGCTGGCTCGGATCGAGAAAGCCCATCTGCTCGAAGCGCCGGAGTTCGGCTTCGGTGAGTTCGAGGTCGCGCCGCGCCAGCGCGAGCTTGGCGCGCTGCTCGACGTCGTCGAGCGTCACCAGCAGATGCCCTTTGGTCACGGGATCGTTCGGCCGGACATGTACGGCCTTCACCACCCCCTGCATCGAGGAGGAGACGACGGAGGGTTCGAGCGCGACGACTTCCGCCGGCGCCACCGAAGACAGCTTCACCGGGAAGATCGCCGCCGCCATGAGCGCGGCGAGGATCGCCGCCGTCTTCGGGCGGGCGATCTTCTTCAGCACGGCGGGATCCCCTCGGCCGAGAAAGCCGAGGTGAACCGCGGCGGACGCGACCATGCCGCGCAGAATGCCGATTTCCTGCTCCGACCAGTCCGTCTGGCGCGCGAAGACGAAGGCGCCTCGCCCGCCCGCCCGAAGGTCGAAGGGCAGGAAGAGGATGCGCCCGGGCGCGTAGCGCGACGGATCGAGATCTCCGGCGAGCGCTTCGGCAGGGAGAGCACCGTATGCGCCGGCCTTCGTCAGGACGCGGAACATCCTTTTCAGCCAGACCGAATGCGGAGACCCCTGATCGATCGTGGTGACGTTGGAGACGGCCGCGACCCGCGTCCGGCGGGTCAGAGGCGCGATGATGCAGGCGCCCTGATCGAAGGGCACCAGCGCCCGGACGTCGCGCAGGAAGACGGCGGCAAGATCGTCGGCTCCGGCATGGCCGTGCAGCCCCGCAAGGATGCGAAGCGCGAGTTGCTCGAACGACGGCGACGTCACGAGGGATCGACCCGCACCACGCCGGTCATGCCGGGAATGACCCGCTCGTCCGGCGTCTTCATCCGCGTGCGCACCGTCACCATCTGGCTCACGGGGTCGATGACCGGCGAAATGCCGGAGACGAGCACGGAGAACTCGGCCCCGATCTCCTCGATGCGGACGCGCATGTCCTGCCCGACCGAAAGCGAGAGCGCGAAGGCCGCCGGCAGCGACGCTTCGATCTCGATGCGCTCCTTGCCCGCGATCTCGATGATCGGCTGGCCGACCGCGATGGTCTCATGGACCTGCGGCTGGATGCGGATGACCGCGCCGTCGAACGGGGCGCGGACGGTGCAGCGTTCCACCATCAGCTCGGCGCCCTGCAGCTCCACCTGCGCCTTCTTCCAGTCGATGAGCGCCAGATCGACGCTCAACTGGCCGGCCGAGGCGAGCTGCGCCAGCTTCGCGCCGTTCTCGTATCTCTTCCGGGCCGCATCCGCGTCATGGGCGATCTTGTCCCGGTTGAATTGGTAATAGCGGCAGTCGAACTCGACGAGCGCGTCGCCCTTGCGGAACGAGCCGCCCACGCCGCTCGGCAGAGCGGTGATCCGGCCCGGGATCTCGGCGGACAGCACCGCCCGGTCACGCGTCACGACGACGGCCGGAAACACCCTTGCCTGCGATCGCGGCGCGTTCTGGGCCTCGGTCGTCGGAATGCCGAAGCCCAGCACGAACAAAAGCGCGACCGCTCGGAAGAGCGGCCGCGTCTCGAAACGACTTCGCCGGGGCGAACGTCCGTTCGTCATCCGCCCGCCTTGTCCGTAGCGGCCGTCGCGGTTTTCCCTTCGATCGGCGCACGGATCGCTCCGCTCCGCGCGGCTTCCGTGCGGATGCCCTTGGCCAGTTCCGCCATGCTCGCGGCCTCGTCGCCCTCGGGCACGATGTCGTGGCCGATGGAAACGAGAAGACGGGCACGCGCGGACTGCACCTCCAGACGTGCGAGGTCGTGACGGACCTCGGTCAGCAGGAGCTTCAGATCCTCGCGGATCAGGTTGATTTCCGGCTGCTGCTGGGCTGCGGTGGCGTCACGGATCTGCTTGTGGATGCGACGGGCGACGTCGAGCTGGCTCTCGGCGGTATCGAGCGAATCCTGCGCCACACGCAGCTGAAGGTCCGCAAGATGGACCTGCAGCAGCGACGCCGCGGTGACGGCGAGCGTCTGTTCGCGATCGAGTTCCGCGCGAAGCTCGTTGCCCTTCACGGTGTCGCCGTAGCGCAGCGGCTTCATCAGGCTCTGCGCGATCTGCGTGCTCAGCCCGAACCACTGGTTGTGCACGAGATAGGAATTGCTGTCGTAACCGGGCCCGAACTGAACCGTCGGAACCGGCAGCAGCGACATGAGGGCAAGGCGCGCCTCGTGTTCCGTGATCCGGGACTGGTAGAGCGCCGACCGGACGTCCGGGCGCCGGTTCAAGGCGATCCGTTCGAGTTCGGCACGAGAGACGTTCGGGCGCGAAAGCGGGAGATCCGCCTTGCCGGTCGAGACGGGAACGCCCGGATCCGAGCCGATGACCGCCGCGAGCACATGGTCGGCGCCCGTCAGCTCCTTCTTCAGCGCGTCGAGCGTCTGAAGCATGTCGAGCAGTTCGCGCTGATAGTTGAGCGCCACGAGCGGCGTTTCGGTGCGCGAGGTCTCGCTGGCCTTCGAGGATTCGAGCGCGCGCTTCACGCGGCTCATCAGGGGATCGACGTTCTTGCGCAGGCGCTCGGCGGCTTCCGCCCGGTACCACGCCGTGATCGTCTCCTGAACGATCTGGTGGCGGATGCGCCGGTCGCGCTCCTTCGCCTGCAGATATTTGTCCGCCTGCTGCTGCGCCCGGTAATAGGACATGCCGAAATCGAGCACGTTCCAGCTGAAGTTGAGATCCGCAAGACGCCGATACTTCTCCTCCGAGAGCGACGAATTGGTGGACGTCGTGCCGTCCGACGAGCGGCTCGTCGTCAGGTTTTCCGGGTTGCGCAGCTTGTAGCCGGCAGTGGCCAGAACCTCGGGCATCATCGCCCAATTCGCCATGTCGAGCTGCTTGGACTCGAGGGCCGCGACGAGCTTCTGAGACTTGAAGTCGTGATTGTTCACGACCGCCCGCGCCACCGCCTCGCTGAGCGAAAGAGCCGCGACCTTGCGCTCGCCCTCTTTGCGAAGCTGCGAACGCGTTTCGGCGACGAGCGCGCCGCGCTCGGCTTCCGTCATGGGCGACGGGGTGACGGCGCAGCCGGCCAGCATGAGGGCGCCGACGCAGCAGGAGGCGACCAGAAAAGACTTGGAGTTCATCGGATCATTCTCTTTCGGATCACGCCCGGGCGGCTTGTTTCAGGGCGTCGGAGAGACGTTGCGAGAAGCGGGGCAGCCCGTGATCGGCACCGCCGGCGCCCGTCGCGGGGGCCTCGCCCGCAGCACCGGCCATCGGCGCCGCAAGGAAGGCTTGTTCGATCGACGCCCGCGCGAGGGCGTCGGCATTTTCCGCGACCGCTTCCGAACCTTGGGCAAGACGCTCGCGCAGCAGCGCGAAGAAGGCCGGCCGCTCGGTGCGGCGTTCGTTGAAGTCGATCTTGATCTCGAGCGTGCGCGACCCTTCGGGCGTCGTGGCGAGGATCCGCACGTCCATCTGCCCGAGGTCGGGCGGCAGGGCTCCCGAGATCTGACCGGTCGTGGGATCGATGACGACGCCCGGGGGCAACGGGCTGCCGTCGGCAAGCGTCGCGGAGAAGGTCGTCCCCGGAGCGGCCTGGGTATCGACCACGTTGACCTTGAAGGTGCCGCCCGAGCCGAATTCGGGCCGGTCCGCGATCAGCCCGCCCAGCGACGGGAGCTGAAGCCGAGCAGGCGCGAGCGGCGCCGAGGCGACGGCGGGAGCGACGGTGGACGGACGTCCGTCCGTGGCCGCCTGCACCGCGGCAGAGATCGGGGCCTGAGCCACGGCCGGTATGGCGATCGGCGCGGGGGCCCGCGACACCACGGGAGCCGCGGCCGGCGGGGTCGGCGTGCTGCGGCCGGTCGAACGGTCGTCGTCGGCGCTGCCGGTCGCGGGCGTCGCGGAATTGGTGTTGGCGCGGAAGACGTTGCTGCTCGACCCGTTGTCCACGATCGTCGTGTTTCCGGAGGCCGAAGCGGTCCCCGCCGAAGCGGTCAGGGTGATCGTCTCCGGCCCTTCGGCGATCGCGTCGTTCACGACCGCAACGCGGACGAGCAGAATGCCGCCGGTGGGAATGGCCGCGCTGCCGGAATAGGTCTGCCAGTTCGAACCGTCGTAATATTCGAGGGTCGTTCCCGTATCCGTCCCGACCGTTCCGGTGCCGGACGTCAGCGAGAGGGTGACGGATCGACCGACGGTTCCGGTCACGCTGAACACGGCGTAAGGCGACGACTCGCTGATCGTCGAGCCGGAAACCGTCAGGGTGCGATCGTCGTCGAGCCCCGTCGCGTCCGTGACGGGAGAGCCGCTCGTGATGGCGCCCGTGTATTTCGTCCCGGTCCCGTCGTCCTTGATGGTCGCGGTGCCTTCGACGGTCGAGCCGGAACTCGGCACCGCACGCAGCTTGAACGTCTCGGCGCCTTCATAGGACGAGTCATGCTCGGCCGTGATCGACACGCGGACATAGATCTTGCCGGTATTGGGAACGGTGGCCGACCCCGAATAATCGTCCCACCGGCTCAGTGTCGGGTTCCAGATCTTCAGCGTCTGGCCTTCGGCGATATCGGCATAGCCGGTCCCCGAGGTCTCCACGAGGGACAGCGTCATGGACCGCCCGACCCCGCCGGTGACCTCGAAGATCACGTAGTCGGAACCCTCGTTGACGGTCACGTCGGCCACCGCGACGGCGCCGTCGTCGTCCTTCGATGCGGAGCCGTCCGTCGTACCGGAGGTGTTGTCCGGATAGATGTCGCCGGTGCCGTCGTCGTAGATCGTCGCCGTTCCGTAGACGGCGTTGCCGCCGGACGGCGTTACGGCCAACTGGAAGGCCTCGGCATCTTCATAGGTCGTGTCGTCGAGGATCGTCACGCGGACCAGCAGCGTCCCGCCCGACGGGATCGCGACGTTGCCGGACGAATAGTTCGTCCAGACGCCGTTCAAGAGATATTGGAGCTGCGTTCCGGTATCGGTGCCCAGCACGGCGTCGCCGGTCAGCGCATCGGCGTCGTTCTGCAAGGCCAAGGAGACGTTCTGGCCGGCCGTTCCCGTGATCGTGAAGACCGCGTAGCTCGAATTCTCGTTCACCGAAATGTCGGAGACCTTCACGGCCCGGTCGTCGTCCTTGGTGGCCGAAGAGTCCGTGGCGCCGGTGGAGTTGTCGGGATAGATGTCCCCGGTCCCGTCATCATAAATCGTCGCCGTGCCGTAAGCCGCGAGCCCGCTCGCGGGCGTCGCCACGAGCTGGAACGTCTCGGCGCGCTCGAAATCGGCGTCGTCCAGAATGCCGACCCGGACGAGCAGCGTCGCACCCGCCGTCACCTGCACGGCGGAGGTGTAGGTCTGCCAAGAAGAGCTGGTCGTGTCGTAGTATTGGAGCGAGTTCGACGCCGTATCGGTACCGAGCGCAGCGTTCGCGGTCAGCGGATCCGCATCGTTCTGCAGCGACAGGGCGATGTTCTGCGTCGCGTTGCTCGTGACGCGGAACACCGCGTAGGACGAGTTTTCGTTGACCGAGATATCGTTGACCGTCACCGCCCGGTCGTCGTCCTTGGTCGCGGACGGGTCGGGATTGCCGACGGTATCGTCGGGATAGATCGCCCCGGTTCCGTCGTCGAGGATGGTGGCGGTACCGTAGACGGCATTGCCGCCCGACGGCGTCACGACGAGCTGATAGGTCTCGGCGCCTTCGTAAGTCGCGTCGTCGGTGATCGCGTTGCGGACCAGCAGGATGCCGCCGGTCGGGATCGCCACGGTGCCCGACGTGTAGTTCGTCCAGGTTCCGTTCAGCAGATATTGGAGCTGCGTTCCGGTATCGGTGCCGAGCGCGGCGTTCGCGGTGGCGGAATCGGCATCGTTCTGCAACCCGAGCGTGACGTTCTGGCCCGCCGTGCCCTTGATCGTGAAGACCGCGTAGCTCGAATTCTCGTTCACGAGAATGTCGGCGACCCGGACGGAACGGTCGTCGTCCTTCACCGCGTCGGGATCCGGATTGCCGATCTTGTCGTCGGGGTAGATCGAACCGGTTCCGTCGTCGAGCACGGTGGCCGTTCCGACCCCGGCGGTCCCCGCGGTGGGGGTGGCGACGAGCTGGAACTTTTCCGCGCCCTCATAGGTGCTGTCGGGCGTGATCGCGATCCGGACGAGCAGGGTTTGGTTCGCGGTCACCGCGACGGCGCTCGAATAGGTCTGCCACGACGTTCCGTTGAAATATTGGAGCGTCGAAGTCGCCGCCGTGTCGGTTCCGAGCGCCGCGTCGGCGGTCGTCAGGTCGCTGTCGCTCTGGAGGGTCAGCGTCAGGCTGGTCGAAGAATTGCTCGTGACGCGGAAGACCGCATAGGGCGACGCCTCGTTCACGAGGATGTCGTCGACGCGGACCGCGCGATCGTCGTCCAGTGCGGCATCGAGGTCGGGATTGCCCGTCGAGTTGTCCGGGAAGATCGAGCCCGTGCCGTCGTCCATGATGGTGGCCGTGCCGTACACCGCCGAACCGCCGGAGGGCGTGACCGACAGTCGGAAGCTCTCGGCGCCTTCATAGGTCGTATCGTCGATCACCGGCGTCCGGACCAGCAGGGTCGTGCCGGTCAACGTCACCGAGCCCGAATAGGTCTGCCAGGTCGTTCCGCCGTCGAGCGAATATTCGAGACCGGGACCGAAATCCTCGGTGCCGTCCGTCGCGACCGGCGATGAGCCGTCTTCTCGCGTGGCGCCACCTGCCACGAGAGCGAGAGAGACCGTCTGGCCTATCGAACCCGAGATCGTGAACACCGCATAGGGCGAGTTCTCGTTGACGACGACGTCGCCGACGCGAACGGTACGATCGTCGTCCTTCACGGCATCGGCATCCGGATTGCCGGTGGTATCGTCCGGGTAGATCGCGCCCGTACCGTCGTCGCGGATCGTGCCCGTCCCGGTCACGCCGGTCGAATTCGACACGCCGCCCGCGACCGCCCCGGTCGACAGCGTGAAGGTCTCGGCGCCTTCATATCCGCCGTCGTCGGTGATCGTGGTGCGCAACAGCACCGAGGTCGAACCCGCCGGAATGCTCACGCCGCTCGAAGCGGAAACCCAGCTCGTCCCGTTGTAGTATTGGAGCGTCGAGCCGAAATCGTCGCCGAGCGTCGCCCCTCCGCTCGCCAGGGACGGCGTGAAGGTGATGGCCGAGGCCGAAGTGCCGGAGAGGCTGACCTTGAAGACGGCATAAGCCGAGTTCTCGTTCACCGAAACGTCCGTGATCGAGATCGTCGGCCGGTCGTCGTTCGCCGAACCGGTCGCGGGCGTCGACGTCGTGTCGGTCGCCGAAAAGACGTTGGTGCTGCTGCCGTCGTCCTTGATGGTACCGGTACCGGACGCGCCGGACGAATTGGTCACCGTTCCGGTGATCGCGCCCGTCGACAGCGTGAAGGTTTCGGATCCTTCATAGGTCGAGTCATTGGTGACGGACGTCCGGACCAGGACGGACGTGGTGCCCGCCGCGACCGTGATCCCCGACGAGGCGGACACCCAGTTCGCGCCGTCGTAATATTCGAGCGCGGAGGACGCACCGGTGTCGGTTCCGACCGTCGCACCGCCGCTCGTGAGCGTCGGCGTGAACGAGATGGCATAAGCGGAAGCCTTGCTCAGCGAGATCTCGAAGACGGCGTAGGGCGAGGCCTCGCTTACCGTCACGTCGTTCACGGAGACCGTCGGCTTGTCGTTGTCCGCCGTGCCCGTGCCCGCTGTGGACGTCGTGTCGTTGACGCCGAACACGTTCGTGCTCGATCCGTCGTCCGCGATCGTGCCGATGCCCGTCGACGTCTCCGTGCCGTTCGAGGCGACGAGCGTGAACGTCTCCGGACCTTCATAGGTGTTGTCCGGCGTGATGGTCGTGCGAACCAGCAGGGGCGTTCCGCCGGTGATCGAAACGGAACCCGACGTATAGGTCGTCCACGTGCCGTTCAGCAGATATTCGATCGTGTTTCCGGCGTCCGTTCCGAGCGTCGCGTCCCGGTCCGCGGCGGACGAGGTGTTGCCGAGCGCCAGCGTGACCGAGGTCGAACTGTTCGAAGACACTTCGAACACGGCGTAGTCGGAATTTTCGCTGACGGTCACGGACGATACGCGCAGCGTGCGGTCGTCGTCCGCCGTTCCGACCGTCGGTGTGGCCGTGTTGTTGGTCGACAGGAAGACGTTGGTGCTCGAACCGTCGTCCACGATCGTGCCGGTGCCCGAGGCGCCGTCCGGGTTGTAGACGTTTCCGGAAACGCCGCTCGTGGACAGCGTGAAGGTTTCGGAGCCCTCATAGGTCGAGTCATGCGCGATCGAGGTCCGGACGAGAACCGAGGTCGCCCCGATGCTCATCGTGATGCCGGAGGACGCCGATACCCAAGACGTACCGTTGAAATACTGGAGATTTGCGCTGGTCCCCGTATCCGTCCCGACCGTCGCTCCGCCGCTGACCAGAGTCGGGGTGAATTTGACGGCGGAGTCCGCGGCGCTGCTCAACGACACCGTGAAGACCGCATAGTCCGAGGCTTCGGAGACCGTGACGCTGCTGACCGAAATGCTCGGATAGGCCTGCTGCGCCTGATAGAACGTGTTGAGGTCGCTGATCCAGCCGCCGTCGGCGGACATCTGAAGATTGGTGACCGTCGAGGCGAAGGCCGACAGGGACTCGTTGCCGGGCACGATGAACCAGAAGCCGAGACCGCGATAAGCGGTCGTGTTGCTGCTGTCGGTCCAGAAATAGAAGCCGTCCGAGTCGCTGCTGTCGCCGTCGGCCGTCTTGAGATGTTTCGAGATGGTGCCGGTGAGCGAATAGGTGCCGGTGGAAACGGTGCTGCCGTTCACGTCCTTGAAGCTGCCCGTGAAGGTGATCGTCCCCGTGACGTCGTTGCCCTGGGTCGAGTCGCCTTGGAAGAGCCCGGTCGTGGAATTGGTCGAGCGGGAGGACGCCGTGAAGGACAGGCCGCCGCTGCTGATGATGTTCTTGCCGTTGTTGCTGCTGTCCCGCGAGTCCGGGTCGATGTCCGGATTGGTCTGGTTGGCAGCGAAGCCGCTCGTCGAGCCGTTGTCGAAGAGCTGGTAGACGAAGCTGAATTTGACGGAGGGCGAGCTCATCGCGGCGAGTTCGCCGACCCAGCCCGTCGCGGAGAGATCGAGCGGCTTTTCTTCCACCGTCCCGATGGTCCGTTCGAGAACGGCATCGGTTCCTGCCGTCGTCCCGGTCCGATCGTCGGACGCGGCGATGTCGGCCGCGGTCACGACCGCGAGGCGCTCGACGAGAAGACGCCCCGCCTCCCCCTGTGCGACGCTGCAACCGTAGAAGAGGATGTCGCCGTTCGAAGAGAGGCTCTTTCCGATCGCGGAAAGATCCGCCGTACGCCCTTCGAGGACTTCGGCGGTCAGCGTCAGAGATCCCAGCGAAACGGCTCCCGGCGTGCCGTGGGTCAACACGTGGATCGACTGAAGATCGGTCCGACCGCCGAGCGTCTCGACCATCTGGGCAAGACCGTCCCGCGTCGCGTCGAGCACCACGACCTCGTGGTCGGGCGAAAGCTTCGCGACGAGCGTGCCGTAATCGGCGACGTCGTCCGCGACGAATACGATGGAGCGCCCGCCCGCGGCCGAGGTTTCGACCAGCGGAGGCGTATCCGGGACCGACGTATCCTGTACATGGGCGTCGGTCGTGCCGGCGACCGTAGAGGTCGAGGCGGAATCGGAAGTCGAACGGCTGTCCGTGGCGCCGTCGGCGGCAAACAGAATGCGCGGCTCAAGAACTTCGTAGTCCAGATCGATCCGACGCAAACGCACGCACTACCCCCGCCACTGCACACTCGACACGTCAGAGGCCATATCTCGAAACGTGCATATTTTGGATATTGACTTATCCCGTTTTTGACTCGAATCACAGGAAAATTTCTGCGCTCGACGATCTGCCTATGTCATAACGACAAAAGGCTCATTTCGGGCAGCAAGTCTGAAACATGAGCGTATTTGTTACGTAGAATTATTGATAGTATTCGATGAATTTAATTTCAGCGATAATTGTGTCTTTAAATCAATTTTACTTGATTTTATGTTTTATATAATTCAGACATGAAATTTCGCGTGATTTCGTGATGATTGAATTTATTTTACTTTTAGATCACTCGTCACGAAGGCTCCTGCGGATCGGCTCGGCCACGACGTCTCCGCCGCAGCGCGCGGCTTGACACTCGAGGGATGCGGCTTCTTGATTTTCAAGGAAGCGACGCCCGGGCCGCGCACGTCGTCGATGGCGGCCATGGCGTACACGCCGGGGAAGTGCCGCCCCGCAAGCCGGAGCACTCCATGATCCTCGTCTTCGGCTCGATCAACATCGACCTCGTCACACGCGTGCCGCGCATCCCGCGACCCGGGGAGACCGTGCTCTCGCCGCGTTGCGAGACGTTCTTCGGCGGCAAGGGCGCCAATCAGGCCGTCGCGGCCGCAAGAGTTTCCGAACCCGACACTGTCGTCATGGCGGGCGCAGTGGGCGACGACGCGTTCGGCAGGTCGGCGGTCGACAATCTCGCAGGGCAAGGGGTCGGAACCGGGCTCGTCGCCCGTGTGGCGGAACCGACGGGCTGCGCCTTCATCACCGTCGACGCCGCGGCCGAGAACGCGATCACGGTCGCGAGCGGCGCGAATGCCGTTCTGACGTCGGAAACCGCGCGCGGCTTCCGACCCGACGCCTCGACCGTGGCGGTCTTCCAGATGGAGGTTCCGCTTGCCGCCTCCCTCGCCGCAGCGCGGCGGGTGCTGGACGGCGGCGGGCGGACCGTCTGGAACCTTGCGCCGGCGCCCGACGATCTTTCCCGGGACGATCTGAGCGCGATCCTCTCGGCATCATCCTTCTTGGTCCTCAACGAGATCGAGGCGGTCGCCGCCGCTTCGGCGGCCGGCCGTGCTACGGACGACCCCGTCGAAGCCGCGGCCGTTCTCGCGGCATCGACCTCCGCCGTCTGCATCGTCACGCTCGGCGCGCGCGGTGCGGTCGCGGTCACGCCGGAGGGCTCCCGGGTCGCGGCAAGCGCGCCGCGGATCGTGCCGGTCGACACCACCGGCGCGGGCGACACCTTCGTCGGCCTGCTTGCGGCGGCGCTGCATGAGGGCACGCCGCTTGCCGACGCGATGAAGCGGGCCTGTGCGGGTGCGGCGCTCGCCTGCCTCAAGCCCGGCGCGCAAAGCGCGATGCCCGACCGCGCGGAACTCGCGGCCTTCGCCGGCTGACAGGGCGGCCGCCGGCTCGGATCGAGATCCCGTTCTCCGAGGTCGGGCTGCACTCCCGGCCGCCGATCGTGTAAGAGGGCTTCGACGGAGCAGCAGCGAGCCCACCCCCGTGCCCCAATTCTCCTCCATCGCCTTCGTGACCAGCGACACGCCCGAAGCCCGGGCGGCGCGGGAAACGCTTGCGGCGATCTACGGCAACGCTCCCGTCGCGGAGGCGGACGTGATCGTCGCGCTCGGCGGCGACGGCCTGATGCTTCAGACGCTCCACCGCTTCATGGGATCGGGCAAGCCGATCTACGGCATGAACCGCGGCTCGGTCGGCTTCCTGATGAACGAGTATCGCGCGAGTTCGCTCACCGAGCGTCTCGAAGCGGCGGAACGCAGCGTGGTGCATCCGCTCGCGATGACCGTGGTCGACGATGCGGGCGCGGTCCATTCGGCGCGTGCGATCAACGAGGTCTCGGTCTTCCGGCAGTCCTATCAGGCGGCCAAGCTGAAGCTGTCCGTCGACGGGAAGACGCGGATGGCCGAACTCGTCGCGGACGGCGTGCTGGTCGCGACGCCTGCGGGGTCGACCGCCTACAATCTGTCGGCCAACGGCCCAATCCTGCCGCTGAACGCGCCGATGCTGGCACTGACGCCGATCTCGGCCTTCCGCCCCCGCCGCTGGCGCGGAGCGCTGTTGGCCGATCGTGCGCAGATCTCGATCGACGTGCTCGAAGCGGAGAAGCGGCCCGTGAACGCGGTGGCGGACCATTTCGAGTTCCGCTCGGTCCGACGCATCGACGTGTCGATGGACCACAGCGTCGATCTCGTGATGCTGCACGATCCCGATCACAGCCTCGACGAGCGGATCCTGCGCGAGCAGTTCGGCTGAGCCGTCAAGCAGCCCTTTCGGACCGCTCCAAGGCGCGTTCGGGCAGGGATTCGTTGGCCGGGGTCGGCACATCCAAGACCGCATCGTCCGCCGCCGCCCGCGCCGCCAGATCGCGCCGGCGCCGTTCCCGAGCCGCCTCGCGCGACAGATCCGCGTGGATCCGTGCCAGCATGTGAAACACGGGATGACCGTCCGGAACGGCTGCTTCCGCGCAGGCGCGCAGCACGAACGCGGCACCGGTCTCGTCGAGGGGGCGCTCGACCGACAAGGCCGCCGAGAAGACCGGGCGCAGGCCGTCGGGCAGACCGGCGGCCTTGTAGAGAGGCCAGAACCCGCTGCCGGCGAGCAGAAGCGCGGCCTTCGCGCTCGGAACGCCCGCGAGGACGCCGAGAGCTGCGGCCGTGAAGGCCGGCCGGTCCTCCAGCAGAGCGCGCAGGATCAGGCCGGCGCTGAGAAGCCCGGAAGACCGGAGATCGGCCGCGAACTTGTCCAGCGCAGCCCCTTCGCAGGTCGCCGCATGCGAGAGGATGAGACCTTCGCGGGCGGCGTCGGAGACGTTCCTCGGGTCCGTTTCCATCCCGAGTTCCGCCCGCACCCGGAGGATGCTCGGAAGATCGGCGCGCGCGAGAAAAGCCTCGCGGAACACGGCCGAGCCGCCGTGCCGCTCCAGAAGGACTTCGAGCGAAAACGGCGGAATGTCCGCAGCCGCATTTTCGACGAGCGATAGAGCGGCGGCAAAGCCGCCCACGGCCGCGACGGCGGCTGCCGCGGGCGCCGGCAACTCGGCTCGCCGCGCCACGGCGACACGGATCGCCTCCGGGCCGTTGCCCACCGCATCGACGAGTTCGGCCACGGTGAGAAGAGGCGAACGCTCGAGAACGAAACGGGCGATATAGGGAAGATCGCCGACCAGACCGACGATGACGGCGCGAGGAGCAGCGGGACTTACGGCCAGCACTTCGGCCATCGCCGCGCGGACTTCGGGCGCCGGATCGTCGAGCATCAGCGTCAAGGCGGAGGCACAGGCGTCGCGCGCGGCGTCGTCGAGCGGAGAGACGAGATACGTTCTCGCCAAGAGCTCTGTCGCTCGCGCCCGCACCGCAGGCGGTGCGGTTTCGGCCATCGTGAGGAAGCGTTCGGCAATCATCTCAGCGCCCCGAATCCGGAGAATTGTCGAGGCAAAGATTGAAGCGTTAAGGTAAATGGATGGTAAACGGCGATTCAGGACGGTCCGCGGCCGTTCCGATCCGAAGGAGCCGCACGAGATGAGATCGCTGCTTTTCGTGCCGGGCGACAGTCCGTCCAAGATCGCCAAGGCCGCGACGGCCGGAGCGGACGTTCTGCTGCTCGATCTGGAGGACTCGGTCGCCCCCTCCTCGAAATCGCAGGCCCGGTCGGTCGTGGCCGAGGCCGTCGTCGGGCTTCGGGCCGAGGGCGCGGCGTGCCGGCTTTTCGTGCGGGTCAATGCGCTCGATACGGGCCTGACGGACGCGGATCTCGACATCGTGATGAAGGCCGCGCCCGACGGCCTGATGCTGCCGAAAAGCGCGACGGGCGCGGACGTGCAGCATCTCGCGGCCAAGGTCGCCGTCCGCGAGGCCGAGTTCGGACTTCCCGACGGCGCGACGAAGATCATCGCGATCGCGACCGAGACGGCGGCGTCGCTCTTCGGTCTCGGCACCTATCGCGGCGCGAGCCCCCGGCTCGCGGCCCTGACCTGGGGCGCGGAGGATCTCGCAGCCGATCTCGGCGCGGAGACCAACCGGACCGAAACGGGCGCCTATGCCGACCCTTACCGCCTCGCCCGCACGCTGACGCTGGCGGGCGCGGCTGCCGCCGAACTGCCCGCGATCGATACGGTCTTCACGGCCTTCCGGGACGCGGAGGCCCTTCGGCACGAATGCGAGGCCGCGCGGCGGGACGGGTTCTCGGGAAAGATGGCGATCCATCCCGCGCAGGTCCCGATCATCAACGAGGTCTTCACGCCCTCCGCCGAGGCCGTGGCGCATGCGCGGCGGATCGTCGAGGCCTTCGCGGCCGCGCCGGATGCGGGCGTGGTGGGGATCGACGGCAAGATGATCGACCGGCCGCATCTGCGGCAGGCGCAGAGGATCATCGCCCGGGCCGGAGATCAGGACCCGCTGTAATTCCCGCCGCCGCCCTTGGGCCGCGAGAGCGAGAACACGTGGTCGGCGACGATGTAGTCGGCATAGCCGCAACGCGCGATCGTGCCCGCCCCCGCCATGTCGAAGCGTCCGTTCACGATGTAGCGGTCGTCGATATGCACGCCGACGACATGGCCGATGACGAGCCAGCGATCGAGCTTCCGCCCCTCCGACGTCTGGAGTTCCTGGATCGAGACGAGCCGGCATTCGAGCGCGGCGGGCGCGGCCTTCACGCGCGGCGGCTTCACGAGCCGCGACGGCGCCGTCTCCAGCCCCGCATGCTCGAATTCGCTGCTGCCGCGCGGCAGCGGCGCCGATGTGGCGTTGATCGCATCGCGCAGATCGTAGGTCGCGAGATTGCAGACGAATTCGCGCGTCTCGGCGATGAAGGACACGCTGTCCTTCAGCCCCTCGCTCGAAAAGCCGACGATGGGAGGGGCTGCGGCGAACATGTTGAAATAGGAATAGGGCGCGAGGTTCACCGCCCCGCTCGCCGAGACGGAGCTGATCCAGCCGATCGGGCGCGGGGCCACGATGGCCTTCACGGGATCATGCGGCAGGCCGTGCGCGTTCGTCTCGGTGTCGTAGAACATGGCGACCTCAGGCGGACCAGCGCGTGACGAGATCGGCGACGACGGGCCGCGGCCGGTCGGCGGGGGTCGTCTCGGACCGGCCGAGATGGATGAAGCCCGCGATGCGCTCATGCTCGGCAAGGCCGATCGCGGAGCGGAATTCGGGATCGAAGGAATACCATTCGGTGAGCCAGTTGGCCGCGAAGCCCTTCGCCACGGCGGCCGTGATCAGCAGCATGCAGACGGCGCCCGCGGACAGCACCTGCTCCCATTCCGGAATCTTGGGGTGCGGCGCGGCGGTGCTGACGACGGCCACGACGAGCGGCGCGCGCGCAAGCCGCCCGCGCTCCTGCGCACGGCGGTCGGCATCGGCCTCCGGGTTCTTCGCCACGTGAAGCCGCTCGATGATCTCGCCCGCGGCATGGCGGGCGTCGCCCTCGAACACCACGAAGCGCCACGGCGCGAGCTTGCCGTGATCGGGCACCCGGGTCGCGATCGTCAGAAGCTCGTCGAGTTCGGCCGCCGTGGGGCCGGGGCCCGTCATGAGGTGGGCGGGCACGGAACGGCGCGACTTGAGAAGATCCGTCATATCGGGCAAGGTCTTGCGTCCTCCGGGATCGGGCGGCGTCCGTTCATCGCGCATTCAGCCGAAGAATGAGAGACGTCGACCGCGTACAGGCTTGCGAGTGAGCTAGAGGGACCCGACAGGACCGTCAAGCCGACGCCCCGACCGGAGAGGCTCCTTGACGCGCACGTCCCTTCCGACCTTCCCCACATGACGCTTCGAACCCCGACCGATGCACGTCGACCGCTCTGGTCGCGGCGGAACTCCGCCGCGGCCTTCGCCGCGCTCGCTCTGTTCTGGGTCGCCGCGGTGTCGGCGTGGCTCATGACCGACAGCGTCGTGCCGTGGGACTCGAAGAACCATTTCTACCCGATGCTGCGCTATCTCGGCGGCTCGATCGCGCAGGGCGAATGGCCGCTCTGGAACCCGTTCCATTTCGGCGGCCACCCCACGGTCGCCGATCCGCAGTCGCTGCTGTTCACGCCGACCATGCTGGCCTTCGCCGTGCTCGTGCCGAACGCGTCGATGCAGGCCTTCGACGTCGCGGTGCTCGCGCATCTGCTGCTCTCGGGCGCGGCCGTGCTGCTGTTCTTCCGTCGCCGGAACCTGCACCCCGCGGGCGCCGTGCTCGCGGCGATGATGATCATCCTCGGCGGCTCGGCCTCCGCGCGCCTGCAGCATACCGGCATCATCATCAGCTATGCCTTCTTCGTCCCGGCGCTGCTGATGCTCGACGTCGCGCTCGCGAAGCGCTCGTACCGCTGGGCTCTCGCCTTCGCCGTCACCGGCGCGCTGATGGCCGTAGGGCGCGACCAGATCGCCTTTCTCTTCACGCTTTCGCTGATCGGCTACGTGGTGGCGACCGCGGCTGCCGAGGAGCGTCCGCTGCAATGGCTGGGCGGGAGACTGCCGCTGCTGATCACGGCGGGGGCCGTCGCCGCGGTGCTCATCGCGATCCCCTCGGTGCTGACGCTCCAACTGCTGGCGGACTCGAACCGTCCCGCGATCAGCTTCGGCTACGCCGTCATGGGCTCGCTGGTGCCGTCGAGCGTCGCGACCCTTCTCGCCCCGGACATCTTCGGAACGCTCGATCCCGCCAATGTCTATTGGGGTCCGATGTGGGACACGATCCCCGAAGGCACCTGGACGGACCGTTCCACCGGCTATCTCTTCGCGGGCACGCTGCCGGTCGCCGTGCTGCTCTGGGAGGGACTCGCCCGCAAGAGGCTGTTCGACCGCGAGATCCGCTATTTCGTCGTTCTCGCCGCCGCCGCGGGCATCTATGCGCTCGGGCGCTACACGCCCGTGTTCGAGGTGATCTTCGATCATATTCCCGGCGTGAAGCTCTACCGCCGCCCGGCCGATGCGACCTTCGTGCTCAACGTCGCACTCGCCTTCCTCGCGGGCCATGCGCTGAGCCGCTTCGTCGCCGAACGCGACGCGCACGGCGCCCGCTTCTCGCCTCTCGGCGCGTTCTTCGCGATCTTCATTCCCGTGGCGGCCATCGGCTCCGCCCTCGCCTTCTCGGCGGAGGTCGGGCGCCTCGCCGAAGCCGTCCGGCCCGCCGCCTTCGCTCTTCTCGCCGTCGCCGCGGCCTATGCGGTGCTCGACCGCGCCAAGGGCGCGCGCATGCGCGTCGCGGCGGCCGTCGTCGCCGTGGCCGTCACCGGCGGAGAGATCGTCTGGCGGAACGCCGCGTCCTCGCTCAATGCCGAGCCCGCATCCCGCTACAGCGTCTATGACCGGCTGACGCCCGCGGAACTCGCAGGCCTGTCGGTTCTGCGCCGCGAACTCGCCGCGCGCCACGCCGAAGGCAGCCGCCCGCGCGTCGAGATCGTGGGGCTTTCGGGCGCTTGGCAGAATGCGGCCATGGTCTTCGGCATCGAGGATACGGCGGGCTACAACGCGCTGCGGCTGGCGGGCTACGAGCGCCTCGTCGGCGTGGGCGAAAACGCGGTCGAAACGCGCTTGAGGAAATTCCCGGGCACGTTCCGCGGCTACGGCTGCCGGATGGCGAAGCTGCTCGGGCTCGAATATGTCGTTCTCGGCAAGCCGATCGACGAATTGCCCGATCACTTCCCGCGCCCGCGCCGCGCCGAACTGCTCTACGGAGCGGAGGGGATCTACGTCTACCGCCTGAACACCGCGGCGCCGCGCGCCTATGTCGCCACCGCGGTCAAGCGCGCCGATCTCGAGCAGGCGATGGAGGAGGACGAGGTTCCCGAGTTCGACCGCAGCCGCGAGGCGCTGATCGACCCGGTGGACCTCCCGCGCCTCGTGGGCCGGATCCCGCTGCTCGAAGACGACGAGGACAGGGAAGCGTCGGACGGGCTTGCACCCGTCGCCCGGGCCGAAATCGTCAGCTACGGCCGCAACCGCGTGGTGCTGAACGTCCAGACGGACCGTCCCGGCGTCGTCGTGCTGCACGACCTTTTTTATCCGGGCTGGACGGCCCGGGTGAACGACGTCCCCGCACCGGTGCTCAAGGCCAACATGCTGTTCCGCGGCGTCGAAGTACCGGCGGGGCGTCACGAGGTGGTTTTCGCCTTCGAGCCTCTGACGGTCGCCAATCTCACGGCCGCCGCGAGCGGACTTTTCACGCCCGCGCATGCTCGCGGGCAGGAAGACCGTTGACGCGCCTGCGCCCCGCGGGCATCGATCCGGCATGACGCGTCCCGCTCTCCTCGCCGCCGCCCTCCTCGCGATCGTCACGCTCGGCCCGAGCGGCGACGCCTTCGCTCAGGCGATGCGCAACGCGCCGCTGAGCCCGTTCGACCCCAACCCCACGCAGCCGAGCCGCGCCGTCGATCTGCGCCTCTCCGCCACGCTCGAAGGCGACACGGCGGTTATCGGCTCGGGAGTCGTGTGGCGGGTCTATTCGGACCCGTCGGACGGGACGCCCGCGCGTCTCGTCGCGAAATCGGATGTCGCCCAGCCGGTCTTCGTGCTCGACCCCGGGGCCTATGTCGTCCATGTCGCCTACGGCCTTGCGGGCGTCACGCGCCGGGTCGTGCTGGCGCAGCAGACGCTGTCCGAACGCGTCGGCATTCCCGCGGGCGGGCTCGTCCTGCAGGCGCGTATCGGCGACAACCCGATCCCGGTCGATCGCGTACGCTTCACGGTCTATGTGCCGGTCGGCAACGACCCGGAAGGCCGCGCGGTGGCGACGGACGTGCGTTCCGGAACGCTGCTGCGGTTGCCGGAAGGCCAGTACCGGGTCGTTTCGACCTACGGCAACACCAACGCCATCGCGTCCGCCGATCTCCGGATCGAGCCCGGCAAGGTGCTCGACGCCACGATCCGCCACCGCGCCGCCACGGTGACCTTGAAACTCGTTCTGCGGGCGGGCGGCGAGGCGCTGGGCGGCACCAGCTTCAGCGTCCTCACCCCTGGCGGCGACACCGTCCGCGAGGCCGCGGGAGCCTTTCCGACGATGACGCTGGCCGAAGGGGAATATGTCGTCGTGGCCCGCAACGGCGGCAAGGTCTTCACCAGCGAGGTCCGCGTGCGTTCGGGCTTCGACGGCGACGTCGAGGTCATCGCGCGCTGAGCGCCGATAGGCTTTGTCGAACCTCTCGGGGCTTTGTAGACTTTCCCTCTCGATCCCCGGAGAGCACGGCATGCGCGGAGCAACGATCATCGCGGCGGCGGTCGCCCTTTGGGGCACCGTGCCGGCATCCGCAGCGGACCCGGCGGAAGGCCGCCGCATCGCGGAACGGTGGTGCGCCGCCTGCCACGTCGTCTCGTCGGAGCAATCGCGGGGGTCGGAAGGCGCACCGCCCTTCTCCGAACTGGCGGGCCGGATCGACTTCCGCAGCCGCCCCCTCGCCGAAGTGCTGGCCGGACCCCACCCGTCGATGCCGAACATGCAGCTCGGCCGCAGCGAGGCGGACGACCTCACCGCCTATATCCGCACGCAGAAATGAAGACGCCGGGGCGAGGCCCCGGCGTCGGTTCCCGAAACTCGGAAAAACGCGTCAGGCTTGCGCGCGGCGCACGTCCGGGGCGATCGCCTCGTCGGCCAGCGACGTCACGCAGGCGTCGAGAGTCATGCCCGTCTGGTCGGGCGAGCCGAGCCGCCGGACCGAGACGGTCCGCTCGGCGGCTTCCTTGCGACCCACCACGATCAGCACCGGCACCTTGGCCAGCGAATGCTCGCGGACCTTGTAGGTGATCTTCTCGTTGCGCAGATCCGCTTCGGCCCGCAGCCCCACCTTGCGCAGCTGCGCGAGCACGTCGAGCGCATAGTCGTCCGCGTCCGAGGTGATCGTGCAGACCACCGCCTGCAGCGGCGAGAGCCACAGCGGGAAATGACCGGCGAAATGCTCGATCAGGATGCCCGTGAAGCGCTCCAGCGAGCCGAACATCGCGCGGTGCACCATCACCGGCGTCTTCTTCTCGCCATCGGCGCCGATATAGGTGGCGCCGAAGCGCGACGGCAGGTTGAAGTCGACCTGCGTCGTGCCGCACTGCCATTCGCGGCCGATCGTGTCGCGCAGCGTGTATTCGAGCTTCGGTCCGTAGAAGGCGCCTTCGCCCGGATTGATGCCGGTCTTCATGCCGCGCGCGGCCAGCGTGTCGAGCACGCGGCCGAGCGCCGCCTCCGCCTTGTCCCAGGCCTCGTCAGCGCCGACGCGCTTCTCGGGCCGAGTCGAGAGCTTCACGATCACGTCCTCGAAGCCGAAATCCTTGTAGATCGACATGATGAGGTCGTTGATCTGCATGGCCTCGTCCATGATCTGCTCTTCCGAGCAGAAGATGTGCGCGTCGTCCTGCGTGAAGGCGCGGACGCGCATGAGGCCGTGCAGCGCGCCGGAAGGCTCGTAGCGATGCACGATGCCGAATTCGGCGATCTTGGTCGGCAGGTCGCGATAGCTCTTCAGCCCGTGCTTGAAGATCTGCACATGGCCGGGGCAGTTCATCGGCTTCAGCGAGAAGACGCGATCGTCCTCCGTCTGGGTGACGAACATGTTCTCGCGATAGGTCTGCCAGTGGCCCGAGGTCTCCCACAGCGCGCGGTCGAGCACCTGCGGCGTGTTCACCTCGATATAGCCCGCCTCCTGCTGGCGACGGCGCATGTAGCCGATGAGCGTCTGGAACAGCGTCCAGCCCTTCGGATGCCAGAAGACCGTACCCGGGCCCTCTTCCTGAAAGTGGAAGAGATCCATCTCGCGGCCGAGCCGGCGATGGTCGCGCTTCTCGGCCTCCTCCAGCTGGTGGAGATAGGCGTCGAGATCCTCCTTCTTGGCGAATGCGGTCGCGTAGATGCGGGTCAGCATCGGGTTGTTGCTGTCGCCGCGCCAATAGGCGCCCGCCACCTTCATCAGCTTGAAGGCGTCGCCGATCTTGCCCGTCGAGGTCATGTGCGGGCCGCGGCAAAGGTCGAACCAGTCGCCCTGCCGATAGATCTTGATGTCCTGGCCTTCGGGGATCGCGTCGACGAGCTCGACCTTGAAGAGTTCGCCCTTCTCGCGGAACACGCGCTTGGTTTCCTCCCGCGACCAGCTCTCCTTCGTGAAGGGCGCGTCGCGCGCGATGATCTTGCGCATCTCCGCCTCGATGGCGGCGAAATCGTCGGGCGTGAAGGGCTCGCTGCGGAAGAAGTCGTAATAGAAGCCGTTCTCGATGACGGGGCCGATGGTCACCTGCGTTCCCGGCCACAGCGTCTGCACCGCCTCGGCGAGGACGTGCGCGCAGTCGTGGCGGATGAGTTCGAGCGCGCGCGAGTCGTCGCGGTTCACGAATTCGATCTTCGCGTCCTTGGCGATGGGATCGGAGAGATCGCTGAGGACGCCGTCGAGCGTCATGGCGACGGTGCGCTTGGCGAGCGAGGGGGAAATGCCCTTGGCGATGTCGAGGCCGGTGGTGCCAGGCGCGAATTCACGGACGGCGCCGTCGGGAAAGGTGACGTGGATCATCGAGAACTCCTCCCGCTCACTCCTGCCAACCACGCAGGTAAGCGGTCTTCTGTTTCGTCCTTGCGGCGACGACCGCCGGATGCGGGCGCGCCGGACGGCGCGCGCTTTCAACGCGACGCCGACAGCGGCAGTACCAACGATGTTTCGGCCCCGCGCGCAAGCCGCGAGGCGCCGAAAATGAAACGGGGCGGCGCTCCGGTCCGGAACGCCGCCCCGCTCGGGGGAACGAGAACGACCGCCGATCAGGCGAGGTCGAAGCGGTCCGCGTTCATCACCTTGGCCCAGGCCGCGGCGAAGTCGCGCACGAACTTCTCCTGCGCGTCGTCCGCGCCGTAGACCTCGGCGAGCGCACGCAGCTGCGAATTCGAGCCGAAGACGAGATCCACGCGGGTCGCAGTCCACTTCACGTTGCCGGCGGCGTCGCGGGCCTCGAACACGTCCTCGGCCGGGGACGCGGCCTTCCAGACGACGTCCATGTCGAGCAGGTTGACGAAGAAGTCGTTCGTCAGCGCTTCCGGACGGGTGGTGAGCACGCCGTGCTTCGCACCGCCGAAATTCGCGTTCAGCGCGCGCATGCCGCCCACCAGCACCGTCATTTCCGGCGCGGTCAGCGTGAGGAGCTGCGCCTTGTCGACGAGAAGCTCCTCGGCGGACACCGAATACTGCGTCTTCTGGTAGTTGCGGAAGCCGTCGGCCGCGGGCTCCAGCACGCCGAAGGACTCCACGTCGGTCTGCTCCTGCGACGCATCGGTACGGCCCGGCGTGAACGGCACTTCGATGTCGAATCCCGCCTTCTTCGCCGCGGCTTCCACCGCGGCCGAGCCGCCGAGCACGATCAGGTCGGCGAGCGACACGCGCTTGCCGCCGGTCTGCGCGGCGTCGAACTTCGCGCGGATGCCGTCGAGCACCGACAGAACCTTGGCGAGTTCGGCCGGCTCGTTGACCGCCCAGTCCTTCTGCGGCGCGAGACGGATGCGCGCGCCGTTGGCGCCGCCCCGCTTGTCCGAGCCGCGGAAGGTCGCGGCGGAGGACCACGCCGTGTAGACGAGACGCGAGATCGACAGGCCCGAGGCGAGGATTTCGGCCTTGAGCTTGCGGATGTCCGCCGCATCGACGAGCGGATGATCGAGAGCCGGAACGGGATCCTGCCAGATCAGCTCCTCGGCCGGCACTTCCGGGCCGAGATAGCGGGCGCGCGGGCCCATGTCGCGATGGGTCAGCTTGAACCACGCGCGGGCGAAGGCGTCGGCGAACTGCTCCGGGTTCTCATGGAAGCGCTTGGAAATGGCGGCATAGGCCGGATCCATCTTCAGCGCCATGTCGGCCGTCGACATCATCAGCGGCTGCCGCTTCGAAGCATCGTCCGCGGCGGGCGCATGATCCTTCTCGGCGAGGTTCTTGGCCGCCCACTGCCAGGCGCCGGCGGGGCTCTTCACGAGTTCCCACTCATAGCCGAGCAGGACGTCGAAATAGCCGTTGTCCCAACGGATCGGGTTCGGCGTCCACGCGCCTTCCAGACCGCTGGTGATCGTGTGGCCGCCCTTGCCGGAACCGTAGGTGCTCATCCAGCCGAGGCCCTGCGCCTCGATCGGGGCGGATTCGGGCTCGGGGCCGACATGGGCCGCATCGCCCGCGCCGTGCGTCTTGCCGAAGGTATGGCCGCCGGCGACGAGCGCGACGGTCTCCTCGTCGTTCATCGCCATGCGGGCGAAGGTCTCGCGGATGTCGCGGGCCGAGGCCAGCGGATCCGGCTTCCCGTTCGGGCCTTCCGGGTTCACGTAGATGAGGCCCATCTGCACCGCGGCGAGCGGGTTTTCGAGCTCGCGATCACCCGAATAGCGCTTGTCGCCGAGCCAGCTGTCCTCGGCACCCCAATAGATGTCCTCTTCGGGCTCCCACACGTCGGCGCGACCGCCGCCGAAGCCGAAGGTCTTGAAGCCCATCGATTCGAGCGCGCAATTGCCCGCGAGGATCATGAGGTCGGCCCAAGAGATCCTTTCGCCGTACTTCTTCTTGATCGGCCACAGCAGGCGGCGGGCCTTGTCGAGATTGGCGTTGTCCGGCCAGCTGTTGAGCGGCGCGAAACGCTGCGTGCCGGAGCCCGCGCCCCCGCGGCCGTCGCCCGTGCGGTAGGTGCCGGCGCTGTGCCAGGCCATGCGGATGAAGAAGGGCCCGTAATGGCCGTAATCGGCCGGCCACCACGCCTTGGAATCCGTCATCAAGGCGTAGAGGTCCTGCTTGAGGGCCTTCAGGTCGAGCGACTTGAACTTCTCGGCATAGTCGAACGCCTTGCCCATCGGGTCGGCCTTCGAGGAATGCTGGTGAAGGATGCCGATATTGAGCTGGTTCGGCCACCAATCGCGGTTCGTCAGAGACCCCGCCTGCGTGGTCGCCCCGTGCATCACCGGGCACTTGCCCGTCTTCTCGACTTTCGCATCCATGACGTCTTCCGATCTCGATTTGAAAAGAACCCGAACAGAAAGGCGGCGGGAAAGCCGGGGGGAACGTTCCCGATGCGCCGCAATGCGCCGCCCGCCCTTCGCGAGCTTCGTGAGTCGCAGATAGGGCGCCGGTCCGCAGCCGTTAAGTAGCAGACGCTCGTGATCAGGGTAATTTCGTTTTTCTGATCTTTCTGATAATTATTTCTGATGATGAATTTCACCTTGAGGCAGCTTCGCTATTTCGACGCCTTGGCCCGCCTCGGCCATTTCGGCCGCGCGGCCGACGCCTGCGCGATCTCCCAGCCGGCCATGTCCATGCAGATCCGGGAATTGGAGGAAGCGCTCGGCTCGGAGCTGTTCGAGCGGGGTGCGCGGCAGGTGCGATTGACCCAGCTCGGCGAGGACTTCGCCGGCCGCGTCGGCGAGATCCTGCGCGCCGTGGACGAACTCGAGGACGTGGCCCGCGCCGCGCGCGACCGGCTGACGGGCCGTCTGCGGATCGGCGTCATCCCCACGGTCGCGCCCTATCTGCTGCCCGCCATCATCGGCGAACTCACGCGGGTGCACCCCGAACTCGACATCCGCATCCGCGAGACGGTGACGCCGAACCTGCTGGAAGAACTCGCGGAAGGACGGCTCGACACCGCCATCGTCGCCCTGCCCGTTTCGGAAGCGTCGCTGACCGAAACGCCGCTGTTCGAAGAGACCTTCGTGCTCGTCCGCCCCAAGTCCGACGAGGCCAAGCCCGTGCCGAACCGCGAGGCCCTGCGCGAGATGCGCCTCTTGCTGCTCGAAGAAGGGCACTGCTTCCGCGATCAGGCCCTCTCGTTCTGCGCCATGCGCTCCGCCCGGCCCCGCGAATTGCTGGACGGCAGTTCGCTGTCCACGCTGGTGCAGATGGTGGGCGCGGGGATCGGGGTAACCTTGATTCCGGAAATGGCCGTGGGCGTCGAAACGCGCTCGGCCGCGGTCTCCGTCGCCCGTTTCGAGGGCCCGCAGCCCTCGCGGACCATCGGGATGATCTGGCGGCGGACCAGCCCCCTTGCATATCGGTTGGCGGAGATCGCGGAGATCGTGAGGCGCGCCGCGGCGGCCGAACGGGCGGCCTAGATCTTCCGATCCGTATCGCCGCTCCCGCCGCCGTCGTCGCAGACGAAACGCGGGCCGGGATTGGTCGAACGCCAGAGCCCGTAACGCCACGGACGGTTCCACGAAGCCTCCGCCGGCAGGCTTTCGGGAACGAAATCGAGACCGTCCGTCCCGCCCGGACGGCAACGGCAGATCCGTGCGAATCCCATCCATCCGCCGGCCCAGAGACCGTATTTGCCGATCGCTTCGGATGTGAATTCCGAGCATGACGGGAGGTGACGACAATGTCGCCCCAGAATCGCCGAAAATGAGAGTTGATAAAGCCTTATCAACCCACGCGCGCACAGGGCGGGCATTTCGGACCAAGTCGGGCGCGTTAAGGGTTGCTTCACCATTCGACCTCGCCTAGACCTTCGCCATGACCAGATCGGAACACGCGATGACCGTTCTCGTCCGCATCGGAGCCTTCGCCCTCGTGGTCGGTTCCGTCGTGCCTGCCTCGGCCATGTCCGAGACCAAGGCCGCGGGTTGGACAGCCACCGTCCGAGGCGCAGCGCTCACCGCGCCCGTCTTTCCCGGATCGGACTCCTACAGCTTCGTCACGCTGCCGTCGATGAACGTGCGCGGCCTTCGGTCGCCCCTCGTCGGCGAGTCGGCGACCGGCGTCTCGCCGTCGGGCTCCCGGCTCGACTTCGGCGTTCTCAGCGGCGTCGGCGCGCGCCGCGAGACCGGCAACGGCTTCGGCGTGCTCGACGCCTCCCGCCCGGTTCTCGACCCCGGCTTCTTCGCCGAATATTGGGCCGAACCCGGCCGCATCCGTCTGCGCGCGGAAGCGCGTTTCGACGTGACGGGCGTCGCTCCTCCCACGGGGTCGATCGGCGCCGATTACGTCCATCGCTTCGACGGCGGGGCCATGCTGGCCGCGGGCCCGCGCCTGCATCTCGCCGGTCAGGACTATCTGCAGACGTCCTACGGCTTCACGCCCGTCGCTCTTCGCGGCGACACGCTCGCGGGCGCCTATCGCTCCGATACGGGCGTCCGCTCCGTCGGCGCCGCGGCCTCGCTGAATGTCGGCCTGTCCTCCGGCCTCTCGACGACCTTCTATGCGAATTTCGACCGCATGGTCGGCCAGTCTGCGGACGGCACCGCGACGCGGAGCGCCGCCCCGGTGCAGAACCAGTTCGGCTTCGGCGCGCAGATGAACTACTCGTTCTCCTCGGGACGCTGAACTCTCAGCGTTCCGCGACCTGCCCCGCCGGCACACGCGCGGCTTCGATCCGGTCGACCGCATCGACCACGGCATCGAAGGTCAGAAGCGTGGAGGCGTGCCGGGCCTTGAACTCCCGCACCGGCTCCAGCACCGCCAGATCCGCCCATTTGCCGGCCGGCGGCGCGCCGTTCTCCTTCAGCATCTTCCGCACGCTCTCGCGCACGTCGCGCAGCTCCTCGGCGGTCGCGCCGACGACATGACGCGCCATGATCGAGGACGAGGCCTGACCGAGCGCGCAGGCCTTCACCTCATGCGCAAAATCGGTCACGCGCCCGTCCGCCATCGCCACGTCCACCGTGACGGTCGAGCCGCAGAGCTTGGACCGGGCCGTCGCGGTCGCGTCCGGATGCGCGAGGCGCCCGAGCCGCGGAATGTCCGCCGCCAGTTCCAGGATCTTCCGGTTGTAGATGTCGTCGAGCATGCCGAGCCTCTTTCGGCCGGAATATAGGGTCGAGGACGAACTTGCGCGAGCGGTGAGAAAAACATTCGCGCGAGTGGTCCGACGGCCGCGGAACGACGTATGTTGAAGGTCATTCCAGCGGGAGGCGCCATTATGGACGCTTTGGTTAAGCCCTTATCCGCGCTCTCGGCAGGTCCGAAAGCCGATTCAGACGTCGTTCGCCCGTCGCGCGAGGAGGCCGAAGCGGCCGTCCGGACGCTGATCCGTTGGGCCGGCGACGATCCGTCCCGCGAGGGTCTCATCGACACGCCCAAGCGCGTCACCAAGGCCTTCGGCGAATTCTTCGGCGGCTACCAGGAGAGCGCCGCCGAGGTGCTCGACAAGATCTTCGCCGAGGTCGAGGGCTATGACGACATGGTGCTGGTGCGGGAGATCCCGTTCAGCTCCCATTGCGAGCATCACATGGTGCCCTTCGTCGGCCATGCGCATATCGCCTACTACCCCTCCGAAGGCGTCGTCGGCCTGTCGAAGCTCGCCCGTCTCGTGGACGTCTTCGCCCGCCGCCTGCAGACGCAGGAGACGATGACGGCGCAGATCGTGGACGCGCTCGACGAGCATCTTCGTCCCCGCGGCGTAGCCGTCCTCGTCGAGGCCGAGCATATGTGCATGTCCATGCGCGGCGTGAAGAAGACGGGATCGACCACGATCACGACCCGCTTCTCCGGCATCTTCCGCGACGATCCGGCCGAGCAGGTCCGCTTCATGTCGATGGTGCGCGGGTTCGAGCGCCGCTGAAGCGGCTTCCCCTCGGCGCGCACGCCGGTTAACAAGAGGCCCGTTCCGGTCGCGGAACGGGCCTTTTCCGTTCGGACCTTTCGGGAAACCGCCCCATGTGCGACGCCTGCAAAGCCGCGGCCTCCTCCCCGCCCACCAAGCGCGACGTCGAGGAAGGCACGCTGCCGCTGCTGAAATTCGACGCGAACGGGCTGATCACGGTCGTGGCCGTCGACGATGCCTCGGGAGACGTGCTGATGGTCGCGCATATGAACGAGGAGTCGCTCGTCCGCACCATCGAGACCGGCGAGGCCTGGTACTGGTCGCGCTCGCGCAACGTGCTCTGGCACAAGGGCGACACGTCCGGGCAGATCCAGACCGTCGTCGAGATGCGGATCGACTGCGATCAGGACGCCATCGTGATGCGCGTGCGCGTCGGCGGCGACGGCGGTTGCTGCCATACCGGCCGCAGATCCTGCTTCTACCGGCGCATCGAGAAGACCGACGACGGGTTCCATCTGGTCCCCGTCGCCGGCTGAGCGCCTCAGGCGGTCGCGATATAATCCCTCATCGCGTTCGTCTCCGCTTCGATCTCCGCGAGACGGTGCTTCACCACGTCCCCGATCGAGACCATGCCGACGAGCCGGCCGTTGGCCATCACGGGAATGTGGCGGAAGCGGCCGCTGGTCATTTCTTCCATGAGGTCGGTCACCGGCGTGTCGAGCGAGCAGGTGATCACTTTGGGGGTCATGTGTTCGGAGACGGCGGCGGTCAGGCGGTCGGCGCCGCGGGCCACGGCGCGGACGATGTCGCGCTCCGACAGAATTCCGAGAATCTCGCCCGATTTGCCGAGCACCAGAAGCGCGCCGATCCGCTTTTCGGAGAGCAGCCGCGCCGCCTCCTCCAAGCTGCGGTCGGGCGGGATGGCGACGACGAAATCCCCTTTGCCGGCGAGGATATGACGCACGTTCATGGACGAACCTCCGCTTTTTTAGTTTCCCCTCATCAACTCACAACGCGACTGACGGGACGCGGATCGTTCGACGCGGTACGCGTCCACGGGAAAAAGAGTGCACCCGAAAGGTCAGAGCCGCAACGGGCCCGCGCGGACTTGCCGGTCGAAGAAACGGAAGAGCAGCAGGCCTGCGGCGAATCCGCCGAGATGAGCCTCCCACGCGATCTCGCCCGAAGCGCCGAGCGTGGCGCCCGACAGCCCGACCACGATGTTGATCGCGACCCATGAGAGCAGGAACATCAGCACGCGCCGATCGGACAGCGCTTGCATGAGATCGAGCGCGGGACGGCGCCATGCCGCCCGCTCGAAGCCGTCGAAGGCCTCCTCGTCCCGCGAGAACATGAAGAAGGCGGTCGCGGCCATGCAGCCGGAGATCGCGCCGGACGCGCCGACGAGCGGGATCGGATCGCTCCAATGCGAGACGAAATGCGCGGCCGCCCCGCCCATCGCGGAGACGGCGAAGAAGGCGAGGAAGCGGACGGCGCCGAAGCGGCGCGCGAGCGGACTTCCGAACGCCGCGAGCCAGAAGGAATTCAGGAAGACGTGGACCCAGCCGCCATGCAGAAAGGCATGGGTCACGACGGTCCAAGGCGCGATGCCGTCGTCCTGTTCGGCCAGATAGAGCCCGAGCGCGAACTTGCCCGCTTCCACGCCGCGCCGGGGCGCATCGACCGCCGCGGCCTCGAGCGCGGGCAGCGGATCCCAGCCGAGGGCGTCGCTGATCCTGAACGGTACGAAGGCGAAGGCCAGCGTCCATTCGAAGTCGGTCTCGGGCGTGAGAAAGCTCCGCACCGCCTCGATGCCGATCATCAGCGCGATCAGCGCCGTCACGACGCGGGGCAGGTTCAGCATGGGTTCGCGCGACAAGCCGGGCTCCGTGTCGTGAGGCGGCATCATGGCCCGGCGGGCCTGCGAAGGACAGGGCTCACCGCCGAGCGCGCCGGACGGGACTTACCCGGAGAAGCGGTTCGACTTCGGGAAGCCCTTGGGCGGCAGGCGACCGGAGTCGGCGCGATTGCCGATCCATTCGCGCAGATCGTCCCCCGCCACGGTCCAGGTGCGGCCCGACGTATCGAGCCAGGTGAGGCCGTCCGCGCTCGGGAAGACCTTGGCATCGGAAAGACCGCCATCCTTGTAGCGCTGCAGCCTCACGCCCTTGCCGCGCGACATTTCCGGGATCTGGCTCAGCGGGAAGACGAGGAGCTTCCGGTTCTCGCCGATCACGGCGACGGAGTCGCCCTCGGCGGGGATCGCGAGCTTCGCCACGTCCTTGGCGTCGAGATTGAGCACCTGACGACCCTTGCGCGTGCCCGCCGGAATGTCGTCCGACGCCGCGACGAAGCCGCGTCCGCTCGCCGCCGCGAAGAGGAGCTTGGTGCCCGGGCGATGCGCCCAAGCCGTGACGATCTCGGCGCCTTCGTCGAGATCGGCCATCAGCCGCACCGGATCGCCGAAGCCGCGCCCGCCGGGCAGCTTGGCCGCGTCGAGCGTGAAGACCTTTCCGTCCGAGGTCATCACGAGGATCTTGGCGGTCGTCTCGGTGAAGAAGCTGATCTTCAGCCCGTCGTCGCCCTTGAACTGGAGCGACCCGAGATCCTGCACATGCCCCTTCAGCGCGCGGATCCAGCCCTTTTCCGAAACGACGACGGTCAGCGGCTCGCGCTCCACCATCGCTTCGGTGAGGTCGAGGTCGGCGGCGAACGGGGTCTCGCCGAAATCGGTCCGGCGACGGCCGAGCGGCGTCTCCTTGGAGAAGGACTTCTTCACCTCCCGGATCTGCCAGGAGACGGTCTTCCACTGCTGCTCTTCCGAGCCGAGCAGGCCTTCGATGCCGCTCTTCTCGTCGAGAAGGTCCGCGAGCTCCTTCTTGAGCTCCATCTCTTCGAGCTTGCGCAGCGAGCGCAGGCGGGTGTTGAGGATCGCCTCGGCCTGCGTGTCGGTGAGCTCGAACACGCGGATGAGTTCGGCCTTCGGCTCGTCCTCCTCGCGGATGATCTTGATCACGCGATCGAGGTCGAGATAGACGATCAGCAGACCGCGCAGGATCTCCAGCCGCTTCTCGATCTTGTCGAGCCGGAAGCGCGAGCGCCTGAGCAGCACCTCGCGGCGATGATCGAGCCATTCGCGCAGCACGTCCGCAAGGCCCAGCACCTTCGGCACCAGCCCGCCGGTGAGCACGTTCATGTTCATCGGAATGCGGCTTTCCAGCTCGGTGAGCCGGAACAGGGATTCCATGAGGAGGTCGGGGTCGACGGTGCGCGAGCGCGGCTCGAAGACGATGCGTACGTCTTCGGCGGACTCGTCGCGCACGTCGGCGAGAATGGGCAGCTTCCGATCGTTCAGAAGCTCCGCGATCTTCTCGATCAGCCGCGCCTTGGGCACGAGATAGGGGATCTCGGTGACCACCGCGACCCAGCCGCCCCGCGGCAGTTCTTCCTTGTGCCAGCGTGCGCGGACGCGGAAGCCCCCGCGCCCCGTCCGATAGGCCTCCGCTATGGAATCGCGGCTTTCGACCATGATGCCCCCGGTCGGGAAATCCGGGCCGGGCACGAAGGTGAGCAGCTGGTCGGAGGTCGCGTTCGGATGGCCGACGAGATAGAGCGCCGCGTCGCAGATCTCGGCCACGTTGTGCGGCGGGATCGAGGTCGCCATGCCGACCGCGATGCCCTGCGAGCCGTTGGCGAGCAGATTGGGGAAGGCCGCGGGCAGCACGACGGGCTCGTCCTCGGAGCCGTCATAGGTCTCGCGGAAATCGACCGCGTCCTCGTCGATGCCGTCGAGCAGGAGGCGCGCGACCTCGGTCATGCGCGCTTCGGTGTAGCGCATCGCGGCGGCGCTATCGCCGTCGATATTGCCGAAATTGCCCTGCCCGTCGACGAGCGGATAGCGGACGGCGAAATCCTGCGCGAGGCGGACCAGCGCGTCATAGACCGACTGGTCGCCGTGCGGGTGGTATTTGCCGATGACGTCGCCGACGACGCGGGCCGACTTCTTGAAGCCCGCATTCGGATCGAGTTTCAGGAGCCGCATGGCATGGAGGATGCGGCGATGGACCGGCTTCAGCCCGTCGCGCGCGTCCGGCAGCGCGCGATGCATGATGGTGGAGAGCGCATAGGCGAGATAGCGCTCTTCCAGCGCTTCCCTGAGATTGACGCTTTCCACCCCGTCGCCCGACGGCGGCTCGACCCGTTCACCCATGCCGAGAACCCCTCGCGATACCGAGAACGGTTAGCGAACGCCGGGAGTCAAAGCAAGCGCGGCGAAGGGGTTGTCCCGCCTCTCCGGAGGTTCGTCCGTCATTGCGAGCGAAAGCGAAGCAATCCAGCCGGGCGTGCATCGTTCGAGCGCGATGCCGGCCATGGATTGCCGCGTCGCTGCGCTCCTCGCAATGACGGATGGCACGGTCAGCGCTCCCTCGCCGCCGCCGCGATGAACGCCCCGCGCGCCTCGGACGGGGCGATGCCGCGGGGGTCGATCACGTGCCGTTCGAGGAAATGGCCGGTCAGGCGGAAGCCCGCGAGAACGTCCTCGGTCGTCGGCATGAGCCCGCGGCTCTCCGCGCTCAAAAACCCCGGCAGCGGCAGAAGCCGGTCCCGCCAGGGCGCGCCGGCGGCGGCCGATACGGCACGCCCGCTCTTGGGCGACACCCAGACGAGCTTCGTCCGCGCTCCCGTCGCGGCGCATTCGTCGAGATCGAGGCCGAAGCCGAGTTCGGAGAGTACCGCCAATTCGAACCGCACCACCAAAGGCGCGGCGAGGCGGACGTCTCCCAACGCGTCGAGCACGATGCCGAGCGTCTCGTAGAGCGCGGGGTGCGGGTCGCGCTCGGGCAGGAGCCGCACGAGCCAGGCGAGGTGGCCGAGGCCGTAGAGCGCGGCCGGATCGTCGATGAGCCGCGCCGCCCGCATCGCCGTGGCCTCGACGCGATATTCACCGAGATGTTCTTCGAGCCGCGCACGCCAGACGGCGTCGACCGCGTTGCCGGGCTGCATCACGGGGCGGAGCTTCTGTGACCGCCCTCCCCGCACGAGCCCGAGATGGCGGCCGCGCTCGCGCGTCAGGAGTTCGAGAACGACGTCGTTCTCCCCGTGACGCCGCACACCGATCACGATGCCTTCGTCACGCCACTCCACGACGATCCTCGCCGCGCACCCCTTCTCCCCTTGCGGGAGAAGGTGCCCCGAAGGGGCGGATGAGGGGAAAAACCTCGGCGGTCGCGATCCGGATCCCGTGCCACCTCATCCGGCCCGCCTCCGGCGGTCCACCTTCTCCCACGAGGGGAGAAGGGAAGGAAGCGCGCGCTGCGGGGCCATGAGCCGATCGCCTCACTTCTTGGGGAATTCGAGACCCATCTCGCGGTAGCGCTCGGGGTCGTCCGACCAGTTCTCGCGCACCTTCACGAAGAGGAAGAGATGCACCTTCGAGCCCGCCGCCTCCGCGATCTCCTTGCGGGCCGCCTCGCCGATGGACTTGATCGTGCGGCCCTTCTCGCCGAGCACGATCATGCGCTGGTTCTCGCGCTCGACATAGATCGTCTGCTCGATGCGGGCCGAACCGTCCTTCAGCGTCTTCCACTGCTCCGTCTCGACGGTCGAGCGATAGGGCAGTTCGTCGTGCAGGCGCTCGAAGAGCTTCTCACGCGTGATCTCGGCCGCAAGCAGGCGAAGCGGCGCGTCCGAGACTTCGTCCTCGGGGAAGAGCCACGGCCCCTCGGGCAGCATGTCCGCGAGCTTGCGCCGCAGGCTGTCGACGCCGCTTCCGGTGAGCGCGGAGACCATGAAGGTCTCGCCGAAGAGCCCGCCCTCGTTGAGCTTAGCCGCGATCTCCAGCAGCTTGGACCGCTCGATCAGGTCGACCTTGTTGAGGATCAGCACCTTGCGCTGCTTCAGCTCGCCGAGGCGTCCGAGTATGGCGTCGGTCTCCTCGTCCGGCCAGCGCTTCACGTCGACCAGCAGCGCCACGACGTCGGCGTCCGACGCGCCGCCCCACGCATTCGTGACCATCGCGCGTTCGAGCCGCCGCTTGGGCGCGAAGATGCCGGGCGTGTCGACGAAGACGATCTGTGCCGGGCCCTCCATCGCGATGCCGCGCATCTGGAAGCGCGTCGTCTGCACCTTGCGCGAGACGATCGACACCTTGGCGCCGACGAGCCGGTTCACCAGCGTCGACTTGCCCGCATTCGGCGCGCCGATCAGCGCGACATAGCCGCAGCGGGTCGGCGCGGTGCCGGTGGTTTCGTCCTCGCGGGACTCGTCCGTCATTCCCGATCTCCGTCGACGCCCTCGCGGGCGAGAAAGGCGGCGGCGGCCGCACGCTCGGCCGCGCGCTTCGAGGGCCCTTCGGCCTCGCAGGCGTCGAAGCCCTTCACGATCGTCGCGATCCGGAACACGGGCGCATGGTCCGGTCCCGAACGGGCGGTCTCTTCATAGGTCGGCACCGGCAGGCCGCGCGCCAAGGCCCATTCCTGCAGAAGCGATTTGGGATCGCGCACCGCGCGGCCCGGCTCCGCCATCTTGGGCCCGAACGACCGGCGGACGAGTTCGCGCGCCACATCGAATCCCGCGTCGAGATGGACGGCCGCGATCAGCGCCTCGCACACATCCGCAAGGATCGGATCCTTGTTCCTCAGCCCGCTGCGCTTTTCGCCCGAGCCCAACCGGATGAAGGGCGCGACGCCCCATTCGGCCGCGACCTCGGCGCAGGTCTCGCGGCGGACGAGATGGGCGAGGCGGCGCGAGAGTTCCCCCTCGGTGGCGTCGGGGAATTCGGCGTGCAGCATGTCGGCCACCACGAGGCCGAGCACGCGGTCGCCGAGAAATTCGAGGCGCTGATAATGCTTGCCCTGCCCCGAATGCAGGCTGACATGCGTCAGCGCCTGTTCCAACAGGTCCTTGTCGGCGAAGACGTGGCCGAGCGCCGCTTCGAGCGCGGAAAGTTCATGCCGCTTGGCCATGCCTCAGCGGACCGCCGTGAACAGCCGGTTCCAGCGGACGTCCGCCGGCCAGCGCCACAGTTCGAGCGGGCTCGTGCCCTCCTCGATCGAGAAGAAGATCACCTCGGCCCGGCCCACGAAATTCTCGAACGGCACATAGCCGACGCCCTGAGAGGACATGTCGCGGCTGTCGAGCGAGTTGTCGCGGTTGTCGCCCATCATGAAGTAATGGCCGGCCGGCACCTGAAACAGCTCGGTATTCCGCCCCAGCTTGTTTCCGTAGGTCTCGAATTCCTGGATCGTGTAGCCGACGCCGTTCGGCAGCGTCTCGCGATAGAGGGTGCCGCGGTCGCGATAACCCGCCCCGGCCGAAACTTCGAAGCTCTGCAGCCGCTGGCGCTGCACCGGGGCATCGTTGATGTAGAGGATGCCGTTGCGCATCTGGATGCGGTCGCCCGGCAGGCCGATCACGCGCTTGATGTAGTCCGTCGAGCCGTCGCGGGGCAGCTTGAACACGGCGATGTCGCCGCGCTGCGGCTCGGACGCGAAGACCCGGCCCTTGAACGGCACGGCGCTGAACGGGAAGGAATGGCGCGAATAGCCGTAGGAATATTTCGAGACGAACAGGTAATCCCCCACCAGAAGGGTCGGAATCAGCGAGCCCGAGGGGATGTTGAACGGCTGGAAGAAGAAGGTGCGGACCACGAGAGCGATCAGCAGGGCCTGAACGACGACCTTCACGGTTTCGAGAAAACCGCCCTCGTCGTGCCGGATGTCGGTCATGAATGCGTCCTTCGTGCGGCCGGGTCGCCCGGCGTCGTCGGTATAAGGTTCGAAGCCCGTCCGGGCAACGCGGATGCGGGCTCAGCCCTTCGGTCGCGCCTCGATGGTCACGATCGCCATTGCGGTGGGCAGTTCGTCGGTCAGCGTCAGATGGATCACGGCCTCGTGGCCGGGCGGGGTGATCGCGTCGAGCCGTTCCTTGGCACCGCCCGTGAGCCGCAGCGTGGGCGCCCCGGAAGGAAGATTGACGACGCCCATGTCGCGCATGAAGACGCCCCGATTGAAGCCGGTGCCGAGGGCCTTGGCGCAGGCCTCCTTCGCTGCGAAGCGCTTCGCATAGGTCGCGGCGCGCTGGGCGCGGCGGTCGGCCTTGGCCCGTTCGACGGGCGTGAAGACCCGGTTCAGGAAGCGCTCGCCGAAACGTTCGATCGCCTTTTCGATCCGCCGCACGTCGCAGAGGTCGGAACCGGTTCCGATGATCATGCGGCGTGCGCCCGTCCGGCGTCGAGCGCGGCCCGCATCAGCCTGACGCTTTCCGAAAGGCCGACGAATATCGCTTCGCCGATCAGGAAGTGGCCGATATTGAACTCGACGATCTCGGGGATGCGCGCCAGCGTCTCGCCGGTCGAAAAATCGATGCCGTGCCCTGCATGCACTTCGAGCCCGAGGCCCGTTCCGATCCGCGCGGCGGTGCGGATCCGTTCCAGCTCGCGGTCTGCCTTGGCCGTCTCGCCATGGGCGACGGCGTCGCAATAGGATCCCGTATGCAGTTCGACGACCGGCGCGCCGAGCGCGGCGGAGGCCCGCAGCGCGACCTCGTCGGGCTCGATGAAAAGCGAGACCCGGATGCCCGCCTCGCGCAGCCGCGTCACGGCGGGGGCGACATGCGCATGTCCGCCGACGACGTCGAGACCGCCTTCGGTCGTCCGCTCCTCGCGCTTTTCCGGCACGAGGCAGGCGGCGTGCGGCATGGTGGCGAGCGCGATGCGGACCATCTCGTCGGTGGCCGCCATCTCGAAATTGAGCGGCTTCGAGATCTCGCGCTTCAGCCGCGCCATGTCGTCGTCGCGGATATGGCGACGATCCTCGCGCAGATGCGCCGTGATGCCGTCGGCCCCGGCCTCGATCGCGAGAAGCGCCGCGCGCACCGGGTCGGGCGCGACCCCGCCGCGCGCGTTCCTCACGGTCGCCACGTGGTCGATATTAATGCCGAGGCGGGGGCGCGAGAGCATCGGCGTCAGGCCTTCAGATTGCGGCTGCCCGGCTTCACCGGCGGGATGGCCGCGAGTTCGGGCGGCAGCGCGTCAGGGCTGTAGTTCGGGATGTCGAGCGAGGCGAGCGCGACCAGCGGCACGCCGAGATCCGCCTTGCCGCCCGAGCGGTCGATGAGGCAGGCCGCGCCCACGATGGTGCCGGGAAAGCCGCGGATCGCCTCGATGCATTCGCGCGAGGACAGGCCCGTGGTGACGATGTCCTCGACCACCAGCACACGCTCGCCCGGCTCGATCGAGAAGCCGCGACGCAGCTGGAAGCGGCCTTCCTCGCGTTCGACGAAGATCGCCCGGCAGCCGAGCTGACGCGCCGTCTCGTATCCGGGGACGATGCCGCCGACGGCCGGCGAGACCACGACGTCGATCTTGCCGAGCGCCGCCTTCACCTTCTCGGCGAGCCCGCGGCACAGCGTCTCGGTCCGCTTCGGATCCTGGAAGACGAACATCTTCTGCAGGAACACGGAGCTGCGAAGGCCGGAGGACAGGATGAAATGCCCTTCGAGCAGGGCGCCCGCGGCGCGGAATTCAGCGAGAACGTCGTCGGAAGTCATCATGGTGGAACCCGTTGGGCGGAGCAGCCGCCGTCCGCTCCGACATGCGCCGCGGACGAGGCGGGGTCAACCCTTCCGCGCGCTCGTCCTCAGCCGTTCACGCGTTCCACGCGGCTGACGACGGGGCGCGCCTTGAGCTGCGCGATGATCGCGTTGAGATGCTTGAGATCCCAGACCTCGAGATCGATCACGACCTCGCGGAAATCCGCCGCACGTCCCGAAACGGCGATCGTGTCGATATTGCCGTCGTTCTCGCCGATGATCGCGGCGATCTGGGCGAGCGTTCCGGGCTCGTTGATGGCGGTGACCGTGATCTGCGCCGGAAAGCGATGGCGGTGCGTGTCCTCGATGTCCCACCGCACGTCCAGCCAGCGCTCGGGCTGGTCGTCGAAGGCCGTGAGCGCGGGCGACTGGATCGGATAGATCGTGATCCCCTCGCCTTTCGTGAGGATGCCGACGATGCGGTCGCCCGGCACGGCACCGCCGTTCGGCGCGAACTTCACCGGCAATTCGCCGTCGATTCCGCGGATCGGGATCGAACGGCCGGTTTCGATCGCGCTCTCCTGCCCCGGCACCTTGAAGACGAGGCCCTCGGCCTGCTTGATGCCGAACCAGCCGATCTCGCCCTTGCCGGCAGGCGCGCCCGCGACGCGCTCGACCTTGAAGTCGGGATAGACGGCACGCACCACGTCGCCGGAGAAGATCTCCCCGCGGCCGACCGCGGCCAGCACGTCGTCGAGCGAGGTCCGCGCGAGCCGCGGCAGCGAGGCTTTGAGCTTCTCGTCCGAATAGGCCTTGCCCGCACGCTCGAAGGCGCGCTCCACGATGCGCCGACCGAGCCCCGCATATTGCTTGCGGACCGCCGCGCGCGTCGCCCGACGGATCGCCGAACGGGCCTTGCCGGTCACCGCGATCGTCTCCCACGCCGCGGGCGGCACCTGCCCCAGCGCACGCACGATCTCCACCTCGTCGCCGTTGTGGAGTTCGGAGAGCAGCGGAACGATGCGGCCGTTCACCTTGCAGCCCACGGCCGTGTTGCCGACGTCGGTATGCACCGCATAGGCGAAGTCGATCGGCGTCGCGCCGCGCGGCAGCGCGATCAACCGGCCCTTGGGCGTGAAGCAGAAGACCTGATCGTGGAACAGTTCGAGCTTGGTATGCTCGAGGAATTCCTCGGGATTGTCGCCTTCGGCCAGCGTCTCGATGGTCTTGCGCAGCCAGCTGTAGGCCCGGCTTTCGCGGGCCAGCGCATCGCGGTCCGAAGCGCGGTTGTCCTTGTAGAGCGCGTGCGCGGCGATGCCGAGTTCGGCCACCTCGTCCATCTGCCGCGTCCGGATCTGCAGCTCCACGCGCCGCCGGCCGGGCCCCACGATGGTCGTGTGGATCGAACGGTAGTCGTTCTGCTTCGGCGTGGAGATGTAGTCCTTGAAGCGCCCCGGCACGCTGGGCCAGGTCGTGTGGACGATGCCGAGCACGCGGTAGCAGTCTTCCAGCCGATCCACGATCACGCGGAAGCCGAAGATGTCGGAAAGCTGCTCGAAGGAGACGGATTTGCGCTCCATCTTCTTCCAGACCGAATAGGCGCGCTTCAGGCGCCCCGCGACCTCGGCCTCGATGCCGAAGGTCCTGAGCTTGGCCGCGAGTTCGCGCTCGATCTCCTCGATCACCGGACCGCTCTCTCGGCTGAGTTCGGTGAGCCGGATCTCGATGGTCTCGTAGGCTTCGGGCATGAAGTGCCGGAAGGCGAGATTTTCGAGCTCCTCGCGCAGCTCCTGCATGCCCATGCGCCCGGCGAGCGGCGCATAGATGTCGAGCGTCTCCTCGGCGATCCGGGCGCGCTTTTCGGGCGGCACGAAATGCAGGGTGCGCATGTTGTGCAGCCGGTCCGCCAGCTTCACCAGAAGAACGCGCACGTCGTCGGCGATGGCGAGGAGCAGCTTGCGCAGATTCTCGGCCTGCGCGGCCTTCTTGGAGACGAGATCGAGCTTCTTGATCTTGGTGAGGCCCTCGACCAACGCGCCGATCTCGGAACCGAAGAGATGATCGATCTCTTCCCGCGTCGCCTCCGTATCCTCGATCGTGTCGTGGAGCACCGCGGAGACGATGGTCGCGTCGTCGAGCTTGAGATCGGTCAGGATCGCCGCGACCTCGAGCGGGTGCGACATATAGGGGTCGCCCGAAGCCCGGGTCTGCGTGCCGTGCGCGCGCATCGCATAGACATAGGCGCGGTTGAGCAGCGCTTCGTCCGTGTTCGGATTGTAGCGCCTGACACGCTCGACCAGTTCGTATTGCCGCATCATCGGGCGGCGACCTTTCTTGTCGTTCTTGCGGGCGTTCTCGGCCCGAGTATCGGGATCGCAGGTCGATCCTGCAAGATTTCCGGCCCGACGATACGAAAAAGCCCGGCCGAAGCCGGGCTTTTCGAAACGTCAGGGCCGAAAGGCCCGTTTCACTCGCCTTCGTCGTCCGAGCCGCTGTCGGCCGGCGGCACGAGGCCTTCGAGGCCGCGCAGGAGGTCTTCCTCCGTCATGCGGTCATATTCGATGTTGGAGTCGTCGGCCGAGGCACCCGCCACCGCGCCGAGCATCGGCACGGATTCGGGCTCGGGCTCGTCCACGTCCACATGCTTCTGCAGCGAGTGGATGAGGTCCTCCTTGAGGTCCTCCGGCGAGATGGTCGTCTCGGCGATCTCGCGCAGCGCGACGACGGGGTTCTTGTCGCGATCGCGATCGATGGTCAGCTGCGACCCGGACGAGATCATGCGCGCGCGATGGCTCGCGAGCAGAACGAGCTCGAACCTGTTGTCGACCTTGTCGATGCAATCTTCAACCGTAACGCGAGCCATGCGCGCTCCGTGCTCTGGATAGTCGGTTTCTGGGTTTCAGCGGGTCTGATACACGTCGGGTCATTGAGACGCAAGGCGTTCCTGCCGAACCCCATCTTCAAAAGGATTTCCCAACGTGCAGCACCCGTGGCGGGCACCTCGCGGCGTTTCGGCCGACATACCCGGATACAGCCGCCCGACCCCCATCCACGGCGACGGTCGACGCTTGACTTGAGCCGAGTCGTCCGTCACTCCCTAATGAAAAGTAGCACTTGCTCGGTACTGCGTATTCTCGGTTGTAACTTCTCTTGCCGGATTGCGTTTTGAATCGATCAGGGCTGCCGACGAAGCCCCCGGCCGATCTTCGACAGGCCGCATCGAACGAGCTCACGGAAGATTGACGATGCAAAATGAGCGTATCGCCCTTTTCATCGACGGCGCGAACCTCTACGCGACCGCGAAAGCCCTCGGCTTCGACATCGATTACAAGCGGCTCCTGAAGGAGTTCCAGGGGCGCGGCACGCTCGTGCGGGCCTTCTACTACACCGCGTTGATCGAGGATCAGGAGTACTCCTCCATCCGCCCGCTGATCGATTGGCTCGATTACAACGGCTACCGCGTGGTGACGAAGCCGACCAAGGAGTTCATCGACTCCACCGGCCGCCGCAAGGTGAAGGGCAACATGGACATCGAGCTCGCGATCGACGCGCTGGAGCTCGCGCCGCACATCAACCACATGGTTCTGTTCTCGGGCGACGGCGACTTCCGCTCGCTGGTCGAGGCCGTGCAGCGCCGCGGCGTCCGGGTGACCGTGGTCTCCACGATCACCTCTCAGCCGCCGATGGTCGCCGACGAGCTTCGCCGCCAATGCGACGAGTTCCTCGACATCATGACGCTGATGCCGAAGATCGGCCGCGATCCGCAGGAGCGGGCCGAGCGCATCCAGCGCAGCTACGAGCGCCGCGCCACGACGCCCGAAGGCACCGAGGGCTGATCCTTCCATGACGCGGGCCGAAACCGTGATCCCGGCGCTCGAACCGGGCCGGGATTGCCCCCTCTGCCCGCGTCTTGTCGCCTTCCGCGCGGAGGCGCGCCGCCGCATCCCCGGCGGACACAATGCCCCCGTCCCCTCCTTCGGCGATCGCGAGGGACGGCTTCTGGTCGTCGGGCTCGCGCCCGGTCTGCAGGGCGCCAACCGCACGGGCCGCCCCTTCACCGGCGATTACGCGGGCGATCTCCTCTATGCGACGCTGACGGAATTCGGCTTCGCCAACGGCCGCTTCGATGCGCGCATCGACGACGGCCTCGTCCTGACCGACTGCTTCCTCACCAATGCCGTGCGCTGCGTGCCGCCCGCCAACAAGCCGGTGGGCGAGGAAATCGGGACCTGCCGGAATTTCCTCGCGGCCACGCTTACGGCCATGCCGCGTCTCGAAGCAGTGGTCGCGCTGGGCCGCATCGCGCATGAATCGACGGTCCGCGCGCTGGGCGCCTCGCCCTCCCGCGTGCCCTTCGGCCATGCCGCGGAGCACGAGATCGGCGGGATCCGCCTCTACGACAGCTATCACTGCTCCCGCTACAACACGAATACCGGCCGACTGACGCCGGACATGTTCCGCGCGGTCTTCCGGGCGGTACGGGCCCGCCTCGGCTGAACGGGACCTATTTCGCGGCCGCGGGCTTCGAGGGTTCGGGCAGGCCCTTCGAGAAACGGCCGAAAACCGTGTCCGGCGCGCTGGTATTGTGCCGCGAGGGCATCAGCCGGCCGGTCCAGAACTCGGTGGCGTCGGCGCCCTTGAAGTCCATGACCCGGCTTTCGCCCCAAGCCTGACCGTTCTTGGTCCGCCATGCGACATGCGCGGTGTCGGAATTGAACTCCGTGACGTACATCGACCGGATCGCCGCGAAGGGGCGATCGCGCGGGACGCCGTCATAGGTCACGTCGAGAATGATCCGGTCCGGATCGAGCGTATCGATCCGCATGGTGGCGCTGCCGCCCGCCTTGAAGCTCAACGTGAAGGTCTTCGTCTTCGGATCGAAGGCGATCTCGTTCAGCTCCACCACGGGGCGGAGCTTGAAGTCGACGGGCCCGACGAGGAAGGACGAGCCGTAGGCCGTCCAGCGCAGGTTCTGAGGCGGCAGCGGCCGGGCGCGCCAATAGCCGTCCGGCGGATAGAAGGCGATCACCTCCTCCGCGCGCTCCTGATGGCGCACCCAGAGCTGGACGACATGGAGGCCGCGCTCCACCCGGTCGCCGACCCGCACCGGCACCGTCGCCGGCCGCCAGAAGGACGGATAGGTGTAACCGGTCAGCCAGATTTCGGTGTTTTCGAAGAAGGTCACGCGGCGCGCCTCCGCCGCGAAGGACGGATCATGCGACATGTCGCAGCTCGTGAAGTCCGGCGCCCAGCGGTCGACGACGATCGAGCCGATATAGGCCGGATGCACGGACTGGATGCGGAAGCTCTTCACGTCGGGAGACAGGAAGGACAGGTCGATATTGTCCTTCTCCGCGCACAGCACCGGTTCGCTCCGGTTCTCGACCTTCACGGGAACTTCGTTGGCGAGGTCATAGGCCCGCGCGGCGGGGAGGATCGCGAGAAGGGCTACGAGGGCGAAGGCGATGCGGGTCATGCGGGCTCCGGGATCGGTCGGGGCAGCTGAAGCATTCGGGCGCGTGGCGTCAACGCCGGACGGCATAGACGTCGCCGGAATTGGCGGAATGCGGCAGGCGCATGAGATGCGCCTTCATCTCCTCGCCCGTGATCCACGACCCGAAGACGAGCTTCTGCGTCTCGCCCATGGCGACGTCGAAGCCGTAGTCCCCGAGCGCCGTCAGGCGGTCGATGCAGCGCAGCGCGACCGCGCGCGAGATGGTCGTGAATTCGAAGGAAAGCGCCGAGAGCGGGCGCGATAGACCGGCCAGCACCGCATCCTCGAAGCCCTCGACGTCGATCTTCACGAAGGCGGGTTCGCCATGGCGCGCGATCAACGCGTCGAGCGTGGTCGACGGGATGCGGATCTCCTTGTCCCAGACCTGTCCTTCCCACCCCTCGGCCCCGTCGGCGGAGGCCGTGAAGTCGGCCGAGGCGGTCGAGACGGTCGGGTTGCGCGTGTTCACCCGGAACACGAGTTCGCCCTCGAAATCCGCTGCCGCGAAACGCAGAAGCGTCACATGCCGGTCGAAGAAGAACAGCGTCCGGATCACCGCCGCCGGCCCCGGCTGCGGCTCCAGCGCGACCACGCGGGCGCCGAGCCTGCGGAAGCTCGCGGTCCGGTCGCCCACATGCGAGCCGATGTCGAAGGCGAGATCGCCCGGCTTCAGGAAGCGCGAGTGAAGCGCATCCATCGCCCGGTGCCGCGCCCGGTCGCCGTGATAGACCGCGATGGAGCGGGCGAGGCCCTTGGCGGAGGCGAGAAGCTCGGCGAGCCTCATGCCGCGGCCTGCAGGGCGTCGGGCGCATCGCCCAGCGCGACGATCTCGGCCGGCGCCTCGAACTCCTCGGGGATCGCGCAGAGATGGAGCTTCGCCAGCACATGGCCGAGCCCGTGGGCCGAGGTCAGCACCGCGAAGGGGATCGCGGTGAGGAAGCCGAGCGTCAGCGGCAGGGACCAGAGCGCGAGCGCCGTCGACTGTGACCCCATGAGCCCGAGAACGACGACCCCGAACAGCGTCTGCGGCCACAGCCCCCGCACGGCCGTGCCCCATGAAAGCTCGTGCGCATCGCGCGCCTGCCCGTTCCAGACGACCGTGCGGCCGAAGACGAGCCCGATCATGAAGATCGCGATGCGGAACGTCGTCACGGCACCGAGGAGGAAGGAGAAGAGCACTTCGGTGACGGCGCCCGCCGCGAAGCGCAAGCCGCCGCCCCAGCGCGCCGCCCCGCCCCGCGTCAGGGCCACGTCGAGGAAGCCCGCGAGCTTCGGGGCGAGATACATCAGGAGGAAGGCCGCATAGAGCGCGGTCGCGGGCCCCGCGGGGAAGCCGCCCGCCAGATCGGCGGTCTCGAACGGCTTCAGCGCGGCCAAAAGGATCATCAGCGTCCAGGCGGGAACGCCGATGAACATCAGGATCGCCCAGACGAGCTGGAACCGGCTGATCGGCAGGAGACCCGGCAGATCGAGGATCTTGAGATATTGAAGATTGCCCTGACACCAGCGCACGTCGCGCCGGGAGAATTCGAAGACGGTCGGCGGGTTGTCCTCCCAGCTTCCGCCCTCCGCCGGCAGCACGCGGACCTCGTAGCCCGCCTTGCGCATCAGCGTCGCCTCGACCTGATCATGCGAGAGCACGTGCCCGCCGAAGGGCGGCCCGCCGGGGATCACGGGCAGGCCGCAATGCTCGACGAAGGGCGCGATGCGCACGAAGGCGTTGTGCCCCCAGAAAGGCCCGCAATCCGCCGTCCACCAGGCCTGCCCCATCGTGTAGGGCCGCATGCCGTGGCGCATGCCGAACTGGAAGAGCCGCGCGAAGCCGCTGTCCGTGGGCGCCCCGACGACGAGGCTCTGCAGGATGCCGAGCTTCGGATGCGCCTGCATGATCCTCGCCATGCGCACGATCGTCTCGCCCGCCATCAGGCTGTCGGCGTCGAGCGGCAGCATGAAGGCGTAGTCCGCGCCCCAGCGACGGCAGAAGTCGTCGACATTGCCGGCCTTGAAGCCGGTATTCGTCTCGCGCCGACGATAATGCAGATGATCGGGCCGCGCGCTCGAGGCGCGCCACGCCGCGAAGGCGGCTTCCTCGGCGGCCGCGACCGCGGGATCGGTCGTATCGCTCAGTACGAAATAGTCGAAGGCGCCGCCCTGCCCGGTCGCGTCCACCGAGTCCTTCACCACCCGCAGCCGCATGAAGGCGCGGGAGGGATCCTCGTTGCGCAGCGTCATCAGCACCGCGGTGCGGTCGGTCAGCGGCACCGGCCGGTCGCCCGCCTCGGCATAGGGCGCGACGCGATGCATCCCGTCCTTCACGCCGTGCAGAAGCCAAAGCCCGATCACCGCGTTCCAGAAACCGAGCACGCTCCAAGGCGCGGCGACGAGGAAGCAGAGGAACATCACCGCATCGATCGCCGTCCAGCCTCCCGCCCCCAGCACACTCGCCGAAACGCCGGCGAGCGCCAGATAGGTCACGACGTTCAAGGCCAGAACGACGAAGCGTCGCGTCCCGAGCTCGGCCATGGACTGGATACCGGTCGGCGTCGTATCCACGGCGACGGTCGAGACGGGGCCGGAGCGCTCGGGCATGAGGGGATCCGTGTGATCGAAGTCGGGAAGGGTTCGTTCGACGCCCGAGCATTATGGGTCGCGGCTCCGGGACGACTAGAGCTTCGCGAAGCTCCGGTCAAAGCGCCCGGCGACGGCGAGGCGCTCGTGCGCACCCTTTTTTCCGGCGTGAGCCGCGGCACCGAACGGCTGGTCTTCGAAGGCCGCGTGCCCGCGTCCGAGCATGAGCGCATGCGCTGCCCGCTTCAGGAGGGCTCGTTCCCCGCGCCCGTCAAATACGGCTATGCGGCCGTGGGCGTGGTGGAGGACGGCCCCGCGGAGCTCGCGGGCCGCACCGTCTTCTGCCTGCACCCGCATCAATCGCTGTTCACCGCGCCCGTCGCGATGCTTCACCCGGTGCCGATCGTCGTGCCGCCTCGGCGTGCGGTGCTCGCGGCCAATATGGAAACGGCCCTCAACGCGTTGTGGGATTCCGGCGCGGGCCCGGGCGACCGGATCGTCGTCGTCGGCGGCGGCTTCGTCGGCGCGCTCGTCGGCGCCTTGGCCGGGCGGCTTCCGGGGGCCGAGGTGACGCTCGTGGACCGCAACCCCGCCCGCGCCGCGCTCGCCGAGGCGCTCGGTCTCGACTTCGCCGCACCGGCCGCCGCGCCGGGCGAGGCGGACGTCGTGTTCCACGCCTCCGCGCATCCGGCTGGTCTCGAAACCGCGCTCGCCTCGGCGGGCTTCGAGGCGACGGTCGTCGAACTCAGCTGGTACGGCGAAGGCACCATCCCCGTCGCGCTCGGCGGCGCCTTCCATGCAAAGCGGCTGCGGATCGCCGCCTCGCAGGTCGGCCATGTCTCCCCCTCCCGGCGCCCGCGCTGGGACTATGCGCGCCGGCTGCGCGCGGCTCTCGACCTGCTGCATGACGAGCGGCTCGACGCGCTGCTCACGCATGAGATCCCGTTCGACGAGGCGCCCGCGCGCCTCCCCGCTTTGCTCGCCGCCGAGGCCGACGCCCTCGCGGTCTCTCTCCGTTACTGAAAGGCAGACGATGTACGCTCTCGAAGTCCGCGACCACATCATGATCGCCCACTCGTTCAAGGGCGAGTTCTTCGGCCCCGCGCAGCGCGTCCACGGCGCCACCTTCGTGATCGACGTGGCCTTCTTCCGCGAGACGCTGAACGAATACGAGGTGGTCGTCGACATCGGCCGGGCGCATGACGCGCTGAAAGCGGCGATCGAGCCGATCAATTACCGGAACCTGGACGAAGTGCCGGAATTCGCGGGCCGCCAGACCACGACCGAATTCCTCTCCCGCTACGTCTTCGACCGCATGGCGGACGCGGCGCGCACCGGCGCGCTCGGCCCCGGCTCGGAAGGGATCGTGAAGATCCGCGTCACGCTGCATGAAAGCCACGTCGCCCGCGCCTGGTTCGAGGGCCCCGTGGCGCGATGAAGCGCGTCGCCTTCCTGATCCCGGGCGACATCGACAGCCCCACCGGCGGCTATCGATACGGCCGCGAGATGCTCGCACGCCTGCCCGCCGAGGGCGTCGCGGTCGAGCATGTCCGGCTGCCCGGATCATGGCCCGCTCCCGACGCCGCCGCGCGGCGCGCGACCGCCGCCTTATCGGCCGCGCGCGACCCGGGCGAGCCCCTTCTGATCGACGGACTGGCCTACGGCGCCTTCGGCCCGGAGGAGATCGCCGCCGCTCGCGGGCCGATCGTCGCCCTCGTGCATCATCCGCTCGCCTATGAGACCGGCCTCTCGCCAGAGCGGATCGATGCTCTCCTTGCCAGCGAGCGCGAGGCCCTGCGCCATGCCGTGTCCGTCGTCGCGTCGAGCCGCGAAACCGGTCGCCTTCTCGTGGAGCGCTTCGGCGTATCCCCCGCGGATCTCTCGGTCGCCGTTCCCGGCGTCGCGGACGCGCCCGCGGCTTCCGGCTCGCCCGCCGGGTCTCCCCGTCATCTCGTCGCTCTCGGCGCCGTCTCGCCGCGCAAGGGCTATGACGTGCTCATCGAGGCCCTGACGCGTCTGTCGGACCGCCCCTGGCGGGCGACCATCGCCGGCAGCACGAGCTTCGCGCCCGACCTTTCGGCCCTTCTGCGCGCCCGCATCGCAAGCGCGGGCCTCGCGGAGCGGATCGCCATGCCCGGCGCACTCTCGGAAGACGGCATCGCGCGCCTGTTCGACGGGGCCGATCTCTTCGTGTTCCCCTCCCGCTACGAAGGCTACGGCATGGTGGTGACGGAAGCGCTCGCGCGCGGCCTTCCCGTGCTCGCGACGACCGGGGTGCCGGCGGCGCTCGATTTTCCCGCGCCCGCCGTCCGGTGCGTGCCGCCGGGCGACCCGGCGGCGCTGGCCGACGCCCTCGGGTCCCTTCTCGACCGCCCCGGCCGCCTCGACGAGGCCCGGCGCGCGGCCCTCTCCCTCCGCTCCGCCCTGCCCCGCTGGACCGACACGGCCGCGGCGCTGGCCGAGGTGTTGAAAAGGATCGCCCCATGAGCGGCTTCAGTCCCGAATGGCTCGCGCTGCGCGAACCCGTCGATCACCGCTCGCGCGATGCCGCGCTGGCCGGAAAGGTCGCCGCCGCCCTCGCCGGGAAGGACCCCGTCCGCATCACCGATCTCGGCTGCGGCGCGGGCTCGAACCTGCGCGCCCTCGCCCCGCTTCTCGGGGCCGATCAGGATTGGATGCTGGTCGACCATGATGCGCGCCTGCTGAAGGCGGCGCGCGAGCGGCTTCGCGCTTGGGCCGACGAAGCGCGGAACGAAGGCGACGCCCTTCATCTGAAGACGTCGGGGCGGGCGATCCGCGTCTCTTTCCGGCAGGCCGATCTCGTCACGGGGCTCGATGCGGTGCTCGACCGCCCGGCGGATCTCGTCACGGCCGCCGCCCTGTTCGATCTCGTGTCGGACGAGTGGATCGCGCATTTCGTCGCCGCGCTTGCCGCGCGCGGTCTGCCGCTCTTCACGGTCCTCACCTATGACGGGGTCGAAAGCCGCTCGCCCTCGCACCCGGCCGACGCCGCCGTCTTCGCGGCCTTCCACGCGCATCAGGCGACCGACAAGGGCTTCGGCGCGGCCGCCGGGCCGCGGGCGGGCACCGTGATGGCCGAGACCTTCGCGGCACAGGGCTATGCGGTGATGACCGCCTCGACGCCGTGGCGTCTCGCCGCCCCGCAGGATGCGCTTCTCATGCGCGCCCTGTCCGAGGGCATCGCCTCGGCCGTGCGTGAGACCGGCCGCGTGGCGGAAGACGCCCTCGCCTCATGGGCGGCGACGCCGGTCGAAACCCACGATGTCGGCCATATCGACCTCTGGGCCGTGCCGCGCGGTTGATCAGCGCCCCGGCAGCATCCGCTGGAAAATGCCGTCGCGGCGCACGACCGCGTGGAAGAGCGCGGCGCCGATATGGCCGATCACCAGAACGGCCAGCGAGATCGCGGCGATCTTGTGCAGCACGAACACGATCTTCACCGTCGCCTCGGCCCCTTCGAAGCCGAAGGGCACGGGAACGGTCCAGAACAGGTTCACCGGCTTGCAGCACATCGAGGTGCCGACGAAGCCGAGCACGGGCGTTACGACGATCAGAACGTAGAGCAGCCAATGAACCGCATGCGCGGCCCGGCGTTGCATCTCCGGCATATCGGCGGGATAGGCCGGCGCGCCGTGCGCGACCCGAAAGGCCACGCGCAGTACGGCGAGCACGAACACCGTGAGCCCGAAGGATTTGTGCAGTTCGTACATGGCATTCACCGTCGGGCTCGGATCCGCGCCGCTCATCGCGATCCCGACGGGGATCAATGTGAGGATCATCGCGGCATGAAGCCAGTGCAGCCATTTCTGAGCGGGGGAATATCCCGCCGCCTCCGTCCGCAGAGCCGCATCGACCATGACGACCTCCCGACCGCCGAGCAAAAGGGCGTTTGCACGAATAACGCTCGGTCATCGTAAGATTATGGTATAGGGACGCCATCGGGAAGGATCCATCGCCCGAAGTGCCGCTCCTTGAATGCTCGGGCCCGACGCCTAATTGACGGTCCGCTCAGAGAGTTCGATCAGAGACGCCGGAATGAACAAACCTCAAGCCGTGCTGCGCCTTTTCGACGATGCGGACATGACGGCCGTCGAACGCGCCGTCTCCGAAATGCGATCGGGCCGTCCGGTTCTTCTGGAATCCGGCGAGGGCGACGTGATCGTTCTGGGCGTCGAGGCGCTGGAGCAGCGCATCGGCGAAACGCTCGACGAGATCTCCGCGGGCGGCGCCCGGCTCGTGCTCCCCGCCGCGCGCCTGCGCCGGCTCGGGCTCGACCGGCAGGACCCCGGCAGCTTCGCCCTTCCCCGGATCGATGCCTCCCGCATCGAGACGCTCGCGCTCAAGCTCGACGCCAAGGCCGACGCCCCCGTCTCGGCCGCGCGCGAGATCGATCGCGCCGCGCTCGAACTCGCCGCCCTGTCGCTGATCCTGCCCGCGCTCGTCGTCGTCCCGCTCGGGGCCACGGCGCGGGTCGACGCGCTCGCCGCCGTCACCCCCGAAGCGATCGCCAAATACCGCCGCAACGCCGCCACCGGCCTGCACATCGTCAGCCGCGCTCCGGTCCCGCTCGAGGCCGCCCCGACGGAATTCGTCGTGTTCCGCGGTGGCGAAGGCCTGCGCGATCAGGTCGCCATCGTCGTCGGCAGCCCGGATTTCGACGCACCCGTGCCCGTGCGCCTGCACTCGGCCTGCCTCACCGGCGATCTCTTCGGCTCGCTGAAATGCGACTGCGGCGACCAGCTGCGCGGCACCGTGCGCTGGATGGCGGAGAACGGCGGCGGCGTGCTGCTCTATCTGGACCAGGAAGGCCGCGGCAACGGGCTCGCCAACAAGATCCGCGCCTACAAGCTGCAGAGCCAAGGCTGGGACACCTACGACGCCGACGAAGTGCTCGGCTTCGATCTCGACCAGCGCCGTTTCGACTTCGCCGCCGAAATGCTGCGCCGGCTCGGCGTGAAGCAGGTGAAGCTGCTCACGAACAATCCCGAAAAGATCGGCGCCGTGAAACGGGCGGGCATCGAGGTCGTCTCGCATGAGCGCGTCATCGGTCGCCCGACCCATGAGAACGTTCATTACCTCGCGTCCAAGCGCGACAAGGCGGGCCATCTGATCGATGTCGAGGCGCTGCGCGCACGCCTCACCGTGACGGACTGACCCCTTCTTCCCCGTGGCCCGTCGTCCCGCTCCGCAGGCCGCGTTCCCGCTCGCCCGGACTCTCGTTCTCTTCGCGCTCGCTTGGGCGGCGCTCGCCTTCCCGTGGCTGTCGGGCGCCGTCACCATTCCGTGGGACGCGAAGGCCCATTTCCAGCCGCAGCTGGCGCTGCTTGCCTCTTCGATTCAAGCCGGCGAAATACCGCTCTGGAATCCTTACGTTTTCGCCGGGACGCCGCATGCGGCCGATCCGCAATCGCTGATCTTCTCGCCGCCGCATTGGCTCATCGCGGCCTTGGGCACGCCTTCGCTGCGCGAGGCCGATGCGGTCGTGTTCGGCATGCTCGCTGCGGGCGGAATCGGCATTCTTCTCCTGTTCCGCGACCGCGGCTGGCATTGGGCGGGCGCGCTGGTCGCCGCGATCGCCTTCGCCCATGGCGGTTCGGCCGCTTGGCGGATCCAGCATACCGGGCAGATCATCAGCCTCGCCTGGTGGCCGCTCGCGCTCTGGGCGATGACCCGCGCCATCGACCGCGCCTCGTGGCGCTATGGGGCGCTGACGGGCCTTCTCGCGGCGCTCATGGTGCTCGGCCGCGATCAGGTCGGCTGGCTCGGCGCGTGGCTTCTGATCCTGTTCGCGCTCGGCCGCTGGCAGGAGAGCGGCGCCTTTTTCACGAGCCTGCGCCGCAGTCTCCCCGCCGTCGGCTCGGCGACGCTCACGGGGCTCGCCGTCGCCGTCGTTCCCTTCGTGCTCACCGCCCTTCTCTCGGGCGTCTCGAACCGCCCTTCCATCGATCTCGCGGGCGCGGAACGCGGCTCGCTGCACCCTGCGGCGCTCCTCACCGCCTTCGTCGCGAACCTATTCGGCGTCGACGGTCCGCTCGCCGATTACTGGGGTCCGCCGAGCCCGGCCTGGGGGCCTGTCGATCTGTTTCTCGCGCGCAATATGAGCGCGATCTATTTCGGTGCGATCCCTGTCGTCGCAATGCTTTGGGCCGGACTTCTCAGAGGCGGATTCAAGGCGCGCGAGATCCGCATCTTCCTCGTCGCCTTCGTCGTGCTGCTGCTCTACGCGCTCGGCCGCTACACCCCGGCCTTCGCGTGGATGTTCAAGATCATCCCCGGGGCGGACCTCTTCCGCAGGCCGGCGGACGCCACGTTCCATCTCGGCGCGATCGCCGCGATCCTCGGCGGCTACGGCGTCTCGCGCCTGATGCGCGACGGCCTGCTCGCCCGCACGAAAGAGCGGCTGCTGCTCTTCGCCCTGCTGCTTGCGGCCGCGCTCGGTACGGCGCTCGCCGTCGCGATCCTCAAGGACCGTCTCGCCCTCGCGCTGTGGCCGCTGGGGACCGGGGCGGCCTGCCTGACCCTTGCCGCCCTCGCGCTGCTCGCGGCCGAGCGGCTCAATCCGCGTTATCCGTTGCTGGTCGGCGTCGCCTTGGCCGGTCTGATCACCGCGGATCTCGCGCTCAACAACCGCCCCAACGAATCCACCGCCCTGCCGCCGTCCGTCTACGACGTGCTCGAACCGACGTCGCAGAACGCGACCATCGCCCTTCTGCGCAGGAAGCTCGCCGAGAACGCCGCGCCCGACCGGCGCGACCGGGTGGAACTCGTCGGCCTCGGCTTCCACTGGCCGAATGCGAGCCTCGTCCACCGGCTCGACAACACGCTCGGCTACAATCCGCTGCGGCTCGGCCTGTACACGGCCGCGACGGGCGCGCAGGACCATGCCGCCCTCGCCTCGCAGAAGAGCTTCGCGCCCGCCCTGCCCTCCTATCGCTCGCAACTCGCGGACATGCTCGGCCTGCGTTTCGTCGCCACGGGCGTGCCGATCGGCGAGATCGACAAGACCCTCAAGCCGGGCGACCTGCTGCTGGTCGGCACGACGGCGGACGGATTCGTCTACGAGAACCCGCGCGCATTGCCCCGCGTCCTCTTCGCCGGCGAGGCGCGCCCCGCCGATTTCGACGCGATCCTGAAGACGGGCCGCTGGCCGGGCTTCGACCCGCGCACCACCGCGCTTCTCGCCCCGCAGGACGCAGCCGCGATCAAGCCCGGCTCCACGGGCAGCGCGCGCATCCTCGCTTACGGCACCAACGCCGTCACCGTGGAGGCCGAGAGCCGCGCGGGCGGCGTGCTCGTGCTCAACGACATGTGGCATCCGTGGTGGGCGGTCGAAGTCGACGGGGAGGAACGGCCCTTGCTGCGCGCGAACCTGTTGTTCCGCGCCGTGGCGGTTCCGGCCGGCAAGCACACGATCCGCTTCGTCTTCCGGCCCTTCAGGGGCGCATGGCGCGAGATCGTCGGGAAGCTTTCGGGCGGCGCATGACCGCTACCAGCTCAGCCAGGGGCTGACGGCCCGGCACGGCAGTCCGCTGGCGGCGACGAGCGCCCGCGCCTTGGCGGGATCGATGGCATCGCCGGTCCAGATCTCGTGCCGATGCAGCCCGCTGCCGATCATCAGCGCATCGATGCCCGCCCGGCCTGCACCCGCGATGTCGGTCCTCAGCGCATCGCCGATGCCGAGAATGCGCGCGCGCTCGACGGAACGGCCGCGTGCCGCCTCGCCCGCCGAGAACGCGGCGACATAGGCGGGCGCATGCGGCTTGCCGCACCAGACGACTTCCCCGCCCATCTCCTCGTAAAGCGCCGCGATCGCGCCCGCGCAGGGGTAGGACACGCCGCCCACCTCGACGGAGAGATCGGGATTGGCGCAGACCAGAACGAGGTCCGCCTCGCGCGCGACGAGCAGCCGGTCGCGGTAATGCTCGGCGGTCTCGTTCTCGTCGTCTTCGAGCCCCGAACAGACGATCGCGTCGGCGCGGGCGAGCGGCACGCGCTCGATCGTCTCGAACAGCGCGTCGTCGCGCTTTTCCGGGCCGAGATGATGCACGCGCGACATGCCCTTCGCGGCGAGCACTTCGAGGGTGAGGTCGCCCGAGGTCACGAGCCGGTCATAGGCCTCGCGCGACACGCCGATCCGGTCGATGAAGCGCGCCGTGACATGGGAGGGCATCGGGGCGTTCGACAGCAGCACCACCGTGCCGCCGCCCTGCCGGAAGCGGATCAGCGCGTCGCAGGCGGCGTCGAGCGCCCGCACGCCGTCATGCACCACGCCCCAGAGGTCGCAGACGAGCATGTCGTACCCGGCAAGAAGATCGCCGCAGCCGTCGAGAATGTCGGGAGCCATGCTCAACCCTTGTCGCGCATCAACCGGGCCTTGTCCCGGTTCCAGTCGCGTTCTTTCTCGGTCTCGCGCTTGTCGTGCAGCTTCTTGCCGCGCGCCAGCGCCAGCTCGACCTTCGCGCGGCCCTTTTCGTTGAAATAGATCTTCAGCGGCACGATGGTCATGCCCTCGCGCTGCACCGCGCCGATCATCTTGTTCAGCTCGCTGCGATTGAGCAGCAGCTTCCGCGGCCGTTTGGGCTCGTGGTTGAAGCGGTTCGCTTCCAGATATTCGGGGATGAAGGCGTTCACGAGCCAGAGCTCGTCGTCCTTCACCCCCGCATAGCTCTCGCCGATGGTGGATTTGCCGCCCCTGAGCGACTTCACCTCGGTTCCGGTCAGCGCGATGCCGGCCTCGAAGGTCTGCCCGATCTCGTAGTGGAACCGCGCCTTGCGGTTGTCCGCCGCGATCTTGAAGTTCGAGGGCTCCTTCTTCGCCATCGCGCGCGTTCGACCTCCCTCAGCCGTCGATCAGGCCGGCATGGACCATCGCCGCGCGGATGCGGGCGCGGGTCGGCTCGGTCACCGCCATCAGCGGCAGGCGGACTTCCTCGGTCATGCGGCCGAGGATCGAAAGGCCGCATTTCGCGCCCGCGAGCCCGGGCTCGAGGAAGATCGCGACGTCGAGCGGCACGAGCTTGTCCTGCATCGCGAGCGCCTTCGTCATGTCGCCCGCGAGCGCGGCGTTCATGCGCTCGGCCGAGAGGCGCGGCGCCACGTTCGATACGACCGAGATCGTGCCGTGCGCGCCCGCCGCCACCGACGGCATGGCGATGATGTCGTCGCCCGAAAGCTGGACGAAATCGGGGCCCATGGCCTGCCGCTGCAGCGAGATGCGCGCGACATTGCCCGTCGCGTCCTTCACGCCCGCGATGTTCTTCAGTTCATAAAGCCGCTTCATCGTGTCGACCGACATGTCGATCACCGAGCGCGGCGGGATGTTGTAGATGATGATCGGAATGCCGATCGCGTCGTTGATGGCCTTGAAGTGCTGGTAGAGGCCTTCCTGCACCGGCTTGTTGTAATAGGGCGTCACGATCAGCACGGCGTCGGCGCCGGCCTTTTCGGCATGCTTCGACAGTTCCACCGCTTCGCGGGTGTTGTTCGAGCCCGCGCCCGCGATGACCGGCACGCGGCCCTTGGCTTCCTTGATGCAGATTTCCACGACGCGCTTGTGCTCGTCATGCGAAAGGGTCGGGCTCTCGCCGGTCGTGCCCACGGGCACGAGGCCGTGCGTGCCTTCCTCGATCTGCCAGTTCACGAGCGAGCGGAAGGCGTCCTCATCGACCGAACCGTCCCGGAACGGCGTCACGAGAGCCGTATAGGACCCCCTGAACATGCGGCTCTTCGCCATGGGCCTCTCCATCTCCACCCGTCGCATTACCTCGCGCGCCTTCGCGCGTCGTCGAGCCGACACATAGACCCTCGGCAGGGTCGGGGAAAGGGGCCCGAGACATCGCGGGCCCGCTCCGCTATCGTGGTTAGCGTTTCGGTAAGAAGACGCCGCCATACCTTCCGGAAGCGTTGCGTTGAGGATACCGGCGGCATGAAGCGTCTCACCCCTGTCAGAACCTGCGCAGCGCTGCTTCTCGCGGGCGTCGTGCTGTCTCCGCCGCCGGCCGCCGCGCTCGAAGGGCTCTTCTCCTTCCTGTCGGGCGGCAATGCCGAGCGCACCGGGTCCTTGGCCACGGGCCGCACCTCTTCCGACATCCGCGGGCTGAGCTCTTCCGAAAGCGCGCGGCTCAAGCGCGCGCTCGCCGCCTATCGTCAGGGAGAGATCCCGACGGGCGACGCCGCCGCGCGCGAATTGAACGATCAGACCGCCCGCGCTCTCGCCGAATGGGCCGCCATCCGCGCGGCCGGCAGCAATGCGGGCTTCGAGCGGATCGCCGATTTTCTCGAAGCCTTCCCGGAATGGCCCACCCGCGGCAATCTGCGCCGCCGTGCCGAAGAAGCCCTCGTCGCCGAGAACCGCTCGCCCGCCGAACTCAAGAAGTTCTTCGCGAAGGCGAAGCCCGTGACCCCGGGCGGCAAGCTCGCCCTCGCCAACGCGCTGCGCGCTTCGGGCCAGGATCATCAGGCCGTCGAACTCGTCCGCGGCGCCTGGACGAACGACAGCTTCGGCCGCGATCTCGAACAGCGCTTCCTCGCCGCCTATGGCGAAACGCTCCGCAAGGCGGATCATCACCGCCGCGTCGAGATGCTGATCTTCGCGGAGAATTACGAGGGCGCCCTGCGCGCGGCGGCCTATGTCGGGCCGGAGGAAGTGGCGATCGCGCGCGCCGCCGCCGCCGTCGGCCAGAAATCCGGCTCCGCGCCTTCGGCGCTGGCCGCCATCCCCGCGAAGCTCCGTTCGCAGCCCCTCGCTCTCTACGCGCAGGTCCAGTATCTGCGCCGGTCCGACAAGGCAGTCGAAGCCGCGCAGGCGCTGGCCGCCGTGCCGGATGCCGTCGAAGCGCATCACGGCGACGATTGGTGGACCGAGCGTCGCCTCGTCGCGCGCAAGCTCATCGATTCCGGGCAGCTTCAGCTCGCCTACAAGGTCGCCTCGGGCCACAACGCCGAGAGCGCCGCGACCAAGGTCGAGGCGGAATTCCATGCGGGCTGGATCGCGCTGCGCGGCCTCAACGACGCCGCCACCGCGCAGAAGCATTTCAATCGCGCGGCGCAGGTCGCGACGACGCCGATCTCGATCGCCCGCGCCTCCTATTGGCAGGGCCGCGCGGCGGAAGCCGGGCACGGCAATGCGGCGGCCTTCTATCAGCGCGCGGCCGCCCATCCGACCACCTATTACGGGCAGCTCGCCCGCGCGAAGATCAATCACCGCGACATGACGATCCCCATGCAGCAGGGCAGCGCGTCGAGCGCCGCGATGCCCGCGCTCCGGGCCGTCACCATGCTCTACGATGCCGACGAGCGCGACCTCGCGATGCCCCTGATCGCGGATCTGGCGCAGAACCTCACGGATGTCGGCTCGCTCGACGCGCTGGCCGACATAGCGGCCGCGCGGGGCGACGCTCGGGCCGTGCTCGTCGTCGGCAAGGCCGCGACCCAGCGCGGCATCGCGCTCAACCAGCACGCCTTCCCGGTCTTCGGCATTCCGCGCGATGCGCTCGGCGACAGCCCAGTCGAGAAGTCGCTCGTCTTCGCCATCACGCGGCAGGAAAGCGCCTTCGATCCGCGGGCCGCCTCCTCGGCCGGCGCGCGCGGCCTCATGCAGCTGATGCCCGCCACCGCGCGTATCGAAGCGTCGAAGGTCGGCATCGGCTTCGATGCGTCGCGCCTGACCGATCCGAGCTACAACGTCACGCTGGGCTCGGCCCATCTCGGCCGGCTCGTCGACAATTACAACGGCTCCTACATCCTCGCGATCGCCGCCTACAATGCGGGCCCGGGCAATGTGAAGAAATGGGTCGAGGCCTATGGCGACCCGCGCGACCCGAGCGTCGATCCGGTGGACTGGGTGGAGCGCATTCCCTTTTCCGAGACGCGCAACTACGTTCAGCGGGTGTTGGAAAACCTTCAGGTCTACCGCAGCCGGCTCGGCGAGAAGACGACGCTGCTGCTCGACAGCGACCTGAAACGCGGCGGCCGCTGAGCCGAGGGAGCCGAGCATGACCGGAGCCGTCCATCGGGAACGTTTCACGCCCGCCCCGGACGGCCTCATGCTCCATGCGCGGGATTACGGCCCGGAAGATGCGGGCCGTCTTCCGGTGCTCTGCCTGCCGGGTCTCACCCGCAACTCCCACGACTTCGACGCCCTCGCGCAGGCGCTTGCGACCGGCCCCGGCGCGCGCCGCGTCGTTGCGGTCGATTATCGCGGCCGCGGCCGATCCAATCGCGACGTCGACTGGACGCATTACGATGTCGGGATCGAGACCGGCGACGTGCTCTCGCAGCTCGCCGCGCTGGGCATCGGCAAGGCCTTGTTCATCGGCACCTCGCGCGGCGGCCTCATCTCGATGGCGACCGCGGCCGTCAGGCCGGAGACGATCGCAGGCGTGGTGCTCAACGATATCGGCCCCGTGCTGGACCTGGCCGGGCTCGAGCGCATTCGCGGCTATGTCGGAAAGCTGAAGGCGCCGACGAACTGGGCGGAAGCCCTCGCCTTGCTGAAATTCACCACCGGCGGCCAATTCACCGCCGTCGACGAGACGGACTGGAAGGCCTATGCGGAGGGCACTTGGCGAGAGGAGGCCGACGGTTCGCTCGCCCTCACCTACGACCCGGCCCTGATGCTGTCCTTCGCGACCCTCGACTTCAAGGCCCTGCCCGATCTCTGGCCGGCCTTCGACGCCCTGCGGACCGTTCCCGTCCTCGCGATCCGCGGCGCGAATTCGGATCTCCTGTCCGAAGAGACCGTGGCGGAGATGGCCCGCCGCCACCCGCGGCTCGAAACGCATGTGGTCGCGGGCCAAGGCCACGCGCCGCTTCTGCGCGACGCCCCCGCGATCGCCCGCATCCGCACCTTTCTCGACGCCGTTGACCCGTAGGCGAACTGCCTCATCCGAAACGAAAAACGCCCGCCGATCGGCGGGCGTTTTCGTATCGAACCGGGGTCGCCGGATTACTTCTTCAGGTCGCTGTAGACGAAATCGACCGCGAGCGTGGCGATGAAGGCGTCGCCGCACCACTTGGAACGGCCGCCGACCGCGCCGGGATCACCCGTCAGGGTGTAGCACTCGGACTTCTTCAGGTCGGTGCCGTGATAGCGCGCATCCAGCGTGACCTGCTTCCAGGTGTAGCTGAGACCCGCATTCCAATAATTGTAGCTCGCGAGAGGCGTGCGCGCGGGCTTCGTCTGGGTGCCGATGAAGTAATGCCCGAACTCGCCGGAAACGGCAAAATTGTAGGGCAGCGCGACCTTGGCCGTCGCCGAGAGATAGGTCGCGTCCGCGCCCGTGCCGAGCCAGTTCCACGTATAGAAGGCATTGCCGCCGACCGTGACGGTCTCGTTCCACGTATAGGAGGCTTTGCCCGCGAATTCGAAGAAGTCCGAATTCGAGACGGTCGTGCCGCGAATGGGCGATTCCGACGGATAGAGGTAGAAGATGCCGCCGAGATCGAAGTTGACCGGGCCCAGCGTCGGCCGGATGCCCGCGGTCAAATCGACCTCCGCGAAGGGCTTGGTCGGCAGGTCGACCGAATAGGCCGCGACGCCCGCATAGGCGAAGTTGTCGTAGCGGACTTCACCGTAGCCGCCGAAGCCGGGCTTCTTGTCGGTCTGCGAAATGCCGCGGAAATTGTAGTCGTTGTAGGCCTTGGCGCCGAAGGCGAAATCCCACGGGGAGACGACCGGCACGGGAGCCGGCGGCGGCGCCTGCTTCTTGCCGGGCGCATCGGCCGCATGGGCCGGGGCCGCGAAGGCGGCGAGCAAGGCGCAGGTTGCAAAAAGACGTCCGGACATTTTTCCGCTCCGTGTTCCGAACCGATTCACGGTCCGACTTGAATTACACCTCAGCTATTCGCCGGAGACACGGAACGGGCAAGTCCGAATAATCGGCACCTATGCCTATGAATTCGGCATTTTGCTCAACGCATGTGCCGTTTCACCGTTTCGGACGAATACGCGGGACTGCCGGCGAAAGAACTTCGAAGACTATTGCTGATCTGCCACAGTCCGACCGATCCGCGGCACTCGCATCAAAAGCTGCATTACGTTCAGATCTGCAACTTATAGTGCGTGCTCGCGACCGTCGCCGCCTGCTGCAGACGTTGGCGCGACAGATGCGCATAGCGCGTCGTCGTGGACATGTTCGCATGGCCGAGGATCTCTTTGACGTCGTAGAGCGTCATGCCCTCGTTCACGAGTGCGGACGCGAAGGAATGCCGCAGATCGTGGACGCGGATATGCTTCAGTCCCGCGCGGGTCCTTGCATTGTTCCAGCTCACGAAGATGTTGACGAAGGGCTTTCCGGTGGTCGGGTTCGGGAAGATCCAAGGGTTGGCGGCTCCGCTCTCCGGCATCAGGTGCAGCACCTCGCGCCGCACCGCCGCCAGCACGCGGACGGCCTCGTCCGACAGCGGGATGTAGCGGGGCTTGCCCGATTTCGAGAGCGGCACCGTGAAGATCCGTCGATCGAAATCGACGTTCTCCCAACGCGCGTCGAGCGCCTCGCGCTTGCGCCCGCCGGTGAGCAGCAGAAAGGCGATGATGAAGCGCAGCAGCGGATTCTCGCTTTCGGATACGGATTTCTGCAGCCGCTGCGCCTCTTCCGGCGTCAGAAAGGCGTCGATCCGGTTGGGACAGGGCAATTGGCGGATACCGCGCGCGGGGCTTTCCTTCAGCCCGTCGGTCTCCCAGTCGACCGCACGCGCGAAGATGCTCTTCACGGTGGCGAGGATGCGGTTGACCATGCTGGGGCCATAGCCGTCGGCGACCTTGCTCTGCAGCAGATTGCGGATCTCGGCCTTCGCGATGCCGGCGAGCGGCCGGTCGCCGAGATGCGGGAAGATGTGATTGCGGATGATCCGCATCTCTTCCGCATGAGAGCGCTTCACGGTCCGGGCATGCGGGCCGTAGATCGTCTCGACGAAGTGGCGGAAGGTGATCGCGTCTCGCCGCTCGGCGATCGGATCGGCACCTGCCGGTGCGGGCCGGACCACCGGCCGTTCGAGGGCGGGCACGAAAGCCGCAGCGATCCGGCGCGCTTCGCCCACGGACATCTCTTCCGCGTCGCCGATCTTCACCCACCGGCTTCTGCCGCGTTCGGTCCGGGTCACCCGCCATGTCTTCGTCGCCTGCGATACGTCGAGCACGAGCTGCCGCGCCTCCGGATCCCGATAGATCCGACGCTCCTCCCCGGAATGGAGGCGCACCTGCCGGACGAACGCATCACTCAACGCAAACATGGGATTTCCCCTTCGCACACGAACCGGGGAGAACACTCCTCGACCAGGCCGCGTTTTCAATGCCCTGAAAAACCGTCATCTTCGCGTCAGGCGCGAGAGCATCGGCATGTGACTGGAATCCATTCATTTTTTATATTCAAGTATTTTTAATGCACGTCTGAGTTGCAATATTTGCTTATGTGAAACCTTTAATCCGGTTCTTCGCTTTTTTATTCCAGATCTTTTGAGTACGTCAAGGTCTGCCCGCAGTACGGCGCCGGTTTCTTCCAGCTTCCCGGCTCGGATACTTGCGTGAAGATCGGCGGCACCGCCGCGTTCCATACCTACGGCGCCACCACCTACCGTCAGGGCACCGACGCTCTGAACTCGCAGGCTGCGCTGACCGTTTCGCTCGACGCCCGCAACCAGACCGAATACGGCCTGCTGCGTTCGTTCGCCGCCCTCACCGTCGCCCGTTCGTCGGGTTCCGACGACAACTCCGGCTCGCAGCCCCGCCGCGGCCAGTGGTTCACGGGCAATGGCGGCTACAACAACCTTCAGACCGGCTTCAACACCGTCGCCTTCGTGCAGCTCGGCGGCCTGACCTTCGGTCGTCTGAACACGGTCGCCCTCGTCGGCAACCCGCTCCTGCTGCACACGACGCTCGGCGGCTCCGGCGGCCCGGTCAACCAGATCTCCTACACGCAGTCCTTCGGCGGCGGCGTGTCGGCGACCCTCGCGGTCGAAGACGCTGCGGAACTCCGCAACGGCGTTTCGGGCTCGGGTGCCAACGGCACGGTCGACGCGATCCCGAACAACATCCCGGACGTGGTCCTCTCGCTCGACGCGGCCCAGTCCTGGGGTACGTTCAAGCTCGCCGGCGTGTATCACAACGTCGCTCCGGCCGGCCGCCTGACGACCGCCAACTCCGAGATCGGCTACGCCCTCGTCTCGCAGGTCAAGGTCAACCTGCCGATGCTCTCGGCCGGTTCGGCGATCAACGTGTTCGGCGCTTATGACAAGGGCGCTTCGGGCCGCACCCTCGGTGCGACCGCGACCGACACCATCGGCGACAATACCTCGATGGGCATCGGCGATGTGAACACCGGCCTCGTCGACGCCGTTCAGACGCCGACCGACCTGAAGCTGGCCACGCATTGGGCTCTCGGCGGCACGCTGAACTACCAGGCGACGAAGGAAGTCAACACCTACGTCGGCGGCGCTTACGGCAAGCAGGACGTCCCGGGTGCCAACACCGGCGCCACGACGGACTTCACCTACTACACGGTCGGTCTCGGCGCGATCTGGTCGCCGGTCGCCGGCTTTACGGTCAACCCGGAAGTCGCCTACCGCAAGCTCGAGAAGCCTGCCGGCACGACGAACGTCGGCACCTCGGACAACGTGTACAAGCGCTCGGACGATCAGTACATCGTTCGCCTGCGCGTTGCTCGCAGCTTCTGATCTCGCTCATAGCTTGATCGCGAAGCCCCGGCAGGAAACTGCCGGGGCTTTTCGTTTCGGCGGGGGCCTGACGAGCCGACCGAGCGGCATGGGGCCGCCTCCTCGCAATGACGAGCAGAGGCCCGCCGCGCCGCCTGATCCGTCATTGCGAGCGAAGCGAAGCAATCCAGAAAGCGCCCGCCGACGCGCTCCAAGCCCGTCGACGGGATTGCTTCGTCGCTCAGCTCCTCGCAATGACGAGCGAAGGCCCGCCGCGCTGCCTCATCCGTCATTGCGAGCGAAGCGAAGCAATCCGGAAAGCGCGGCACAAAAAAATCCCCGGCCGTGAGGCCGGGGATTTCGTTTCGCCCTGCGGGAGCGGGTCAGAACTTGTAGGTGACGCCCGTACCGATGATCCACGGGTTGATCTTCACCTTCGCGGTCACGGCGGTGGACGGGTTCAGCGTCACGCTGCCGTCGGGCTCCATCATGATCTTCTTGATGTCGAAATTGATGCCCCAGTTCTTGTCGAGCATGTAGTCGAAGCCGATCTGGCCCGCGACGCCCCACGAGTCCTTCAGCTTGAAGCCGGAATAATTCGGGCCGCTGCCGCGCATGAAATAGTGAGTATAGTTCACGCCGACGCCGACATACGGCTTGAAGGCCCCGAGATCGGTGAAATGGTACTGGGCCAGAACCGTCGGCGGGAAGAGCAGCGTCTTGCCGATCTCGCCGTAACCGGCCAGCCCGCCCGTGCCCTTCACCTTGTGCGGCGTGACGCAGCAGATCGCTTCGACGGCGATGTTCTTCGTGAAGAAGTAGCTCACGTCGACTTCAGGCATCACCATGTCGGAAATACCGACCGAGGAGCCGACGAGGCGCGAACCGCCCGTATAGAGGCCCGCCGAGTCGGTCGGCATGACCGCGATCGCGCGAACGCGGAGCATCCAGGGATTGAAGGCTTCGACCACGGGCGCCGGTGCGACGGCCTTCGCACGCTGCTTGGCGGGCAGGTCGGACGCGACGGCGGTCGCGGTGCCGGCGGCCAGAACGGTCGCGGCGAGAAGAAGATTGCGGATATGGGCGCTCATGGCGAACTCCTTAAAAGATATAGGATTTCTCAATACGGCCGAGCCGGGACGCGACATTGATCCAGAGCAAATCGGAGATCGAAATCACGGTGCATGCCGCCCTGTATGGGGCGGAGCCCGCAAGCCTTGCGCTCAAAAAGGGGCGTGCGCCGGTCTACAAATGAAAAGAGCCCCGGCAGTTTCCTGCCGGGGCTCTCCGATCAAGCTATGCGCGAGATCAGAAGCTGCGGGTCACGCGGACGCGGGTGCGGATGATGTTGTCCGAGTCCTTGTTGCCGTTGTTGGTCGTCGTCTGGGCGACCTTGAGGTCCATCTTCGAGTAGAGGACTTCGCCGGTGAAGGCGAGGCCGGAGATGGGCGTCCAAGTGGCGCCGCCGCCGACGTTCCACAGGGTGTGGTTGTTGTACGGCTGGGCAGCCGACGTACCGACCGTGGAGGTCTTGGCGGAGTTGAAGTCGACGCTGGCGTACGAAGCACCGAGGTAGGTGTTCACGGTCTTCGTGGCCTGATAGTTCATCACGCCGCCGACGGTCCAGACGTCGATCTTCTCGATGTCGCCGTTCGCGAGGATGACGGCGTCGCCGAGGTTGGCAGCGATCGAACCGATCGCGTTGGACGCGTTACCCGCGGTCGTCGCCGTGGCGATGTTCGACAGCGTGTAGTTCGACGCGCCCGAGGAGTAGCCGCCCTGCAGGGTGAACGAAGAGCCCTGCGAGAGCATCGGCAGGTTCACGCGGAGGCCGAGCTGACCGGCGTAACCGAACTCGCTGTCCGAAGTGGCGTAGGTCGAGGACGAGCTGCGGAGCTCATGAACCGCGCCGGAGAGCTGGATCGCGCCCCAACCCTGCTCGAGACGGATGTTGGCCGTCACGTCGGGGAGGTTGTTGCGAACCGCAACCGCGTTGGCGACCGTCAGGTGGCTGATGGCTTCGCGACGGTTGGTCGAATCTTCGAGCGCAACGCTCGCCGACAGACCGCTGCCGAGCGACGCGGTGTACGCGATGCCCTGAGCAGCCCAAGCGCCGGCGTCGCCGCCTTCCATCCAGATCATGCCGACCGGATAGCCGAAGGTGTAGATCGACGGCATGATACCGACCGTCAGACCGCCGACCTGAACGAAGGCGCGGGAGATGAACAGCTGGTTCTGCGCGCCGGCGTACTGGCCCGAGGAGTCCGGCGTGGTCATGCCGAGACGCGTGCCGGAGCCCGAAGCGCGGGTGCCGTTGGCGCGACCCATGTCGAGCTGGATGAAGGTGCGGACGAGGCCGAGGTCGGACTGCGTGCGCGCATCAGCGGTGACGCGGGCGTTGGTGTAGGTGCCGGACTTGTTGGCGTCACGGACCTTCGTCTCGTTGTACTGGTAGTCCGCGATCACCGCGCCGCCGATGCGGAGGCAGGTGTCCGTGCCGGGGACGACGAAGAAACCGGCGCCGTACTGCGGGCAGACCTTAACGTACTCAACCGGCGCGGCCTTCTTCGAGGGAAGGTCGGCGGCCTGGGCGCCGAACGCGGCGAAGCCGGCGGCGGAAGCGAGGAGAAGGCTCTTGGCGAGCTTCATGGTGTAAACCTCCAAAAGTTTCGAGACCCGTCGGGAGGGCTCCGCTCGGATGGGCTCACGCCCTACCTTGCCGGGTCCCAGACCCTTCGCCTCGGGACACCGCACACCATCCGTTCGGCCGGTCGGTGATGCCCCAAAGACGACCCGAAAGGGATTCGCATCCCGTCCGGTGATCGAAAACTACGCATTCGATGCCTCGGATCAATCATTCTTTACCGTCGGAAGGCGTAACGGCGACGTTTCGAAGGGGGCTGTTGCAATAAGGCCACTCCGTGGCGCCCGAATGACGTGAATTCGACGCAACTCCTAATGAATCCCTAATGTTTTTCTCGACTTGCACCCTGTTTCGGGCGCGCTCCATTCGGGGCGGAGGCAAGTCTTCTGGCCATATCCGGCCGGCTGCGGCACTCTTGCGACCGCAGAACATGAACAAGGAAACGCCCGAATGTCGTCCTTCGTCCGCGCCGTCGTCGTCCATGCCCCCCACGATCTGAGGGTCGAGGGTTTCGCGCTCGATTCGGTCGGGCCGGGCGAAGTCGAGGTGAAGATCGAGCGCGGGGGCATCTGCGGCTCGGATCTCCATTATTACCATGACGGCGGGTTCGGGACGGTCAGGATCAAGGCGCCGATGGTGCTGGGGCACGAGATCGCGGGCATCGTCACCGCGATCGGCGAAGGCGTGACGCGGGTGAAGCCCGGCGCGCGCGTCGCGGTGGATCCGAGCCGGCCGTGCAATGCCTGCTCCTATTGCCGGCAGGGCCTGCAGGCCCATTGCACCGACATGCGCTTCTACGGCTCGGCGATGCGTTTCCCGCATGTGAACGGCGGCTTCCGCGAGCGGCTCGTCTGCACCGAGGCGCAGGCCGTACCGGTGCGCGAGGGCGTGGGCGCCGAGGTCGCGGTCTTCGCGGAGCCTCTGGCGGTCTGCCTGCATGCGGCCTCGCGCACGGGCTCGCTCGCGGGAAAGCGCGTTCTGGTCACGGGCTGCGGGCCCATCGGCGCCCTCACCATCATCGTCGCGCGCCACATGGGCGCGCGCGAGATCGTGGCCACCGACGTCGCCGCTCGCACGCTCGGCGTAGCGAAGACGATCGGCGCGGACGAGACGATCGACGTTTCGTCCGATTCGGGCGCGCTCGACCGCTTCAAGGAGAACAAGGGCCGCTTCGACATCGCCTTCGAATGCTCGGGCCATCGCTCGGGCGTCGCCGACGCCATCGCCACCGTGCGGCCGCGCGGCACGATCGTGCAGGTGGGGCTCGGCGGGCTCGACATGCCCTTCCCCATCAACGCCGTCGTCGCGCGCGAGATCGACTACAAGGGCACCTTCCGCTTCTTCGAGGAATTCGAGCAGGCGGTGGATCTGCTCGGCTCCGGCCGGATCGACGTCTCGCCGCTGCTCAGCGCGGTGGTTCCGGTCGAGCGGGCGAAGGAAGCCTTCGATCTCGCCTCCGACAAGGCGAAGGCGATGAAGGTGCAACTCGCCTTCTGAGCCCGCTCAGCGTTCGCGTAGAGCACGGGCGAAATTGTCCTTCACCGGCTTCAGCAGATAGCCCAAGGCCGTCCGCGGCTCCGTGCGGATGAAGCTCTCCGCCGGCATCCCGGGAATGAGGCGCACGTCGCCGAGCTTGGCGATCTCCTCGGGCGGCAGGGTGATGCGGACGGAATAATAAGCCGACTGCGTCGCCTGATCCCGGATCAGGTCGCCCGAGACGCTGTCCACCACGCCTTCGAGTTCCGGCGTCGTGCGATGGTTGAGCGCCGAGAGGCGCACGGTCGCCGCGCTGCCCTTCTTCACCGGCTCGATGTCGAGCGGCGAGACGCGGGCTTCGACCGTCAGGGGCTCGTCGCGCGGCACGATCGTCATCAGCGGCTCGCCCGCCTGCACCACGCCGCCCACCGTATGGACGGCGAGCTGGTTGACCGTGCCCGCCACCGGCGCGCGGATCTCCACCCGCCGCAACTGGTCCTCCGCCGCCACGAGCCGCTCGGCCGTTTCCGCGATGCGGCTTTCGGCCTCGCGCAGGTCGCGCGCCACTTCCGTGCGCATCTCCTGATCGAGATTGAGGATCTGCAGTTCCGTCTCGCTGATCTTGCCGCGGGAGGAGGCGATCTGCGCGATCATCGCGCCGCGCTCGCCCAGAAGCCGCGTCTCCTCGCGCTGCATCACCGTGTAGCGGGTGATCGGGATCAGGTTCTTGCGGTAGAGCTCCTCTACGCCCGCCAGCTCCTTCCTGATCAGCTCGATCTCCTTTTCCTTGGCCTCGAGCTGGGCCGAAATTCCCTCGATCTCGCGCGAGAGCTGGGAGATGCGCTCGCGCAGCTGCCCCTTCTGCCCTTCCCGCGAACTGCGGCGGGTCTCGAAGACGGAGCGCTCGCCCGAGATCACGCGCGCGGCCTCCTCGTCCGTCTTGGCCGCTTCGACGAGTTCGGGCGGGAACGTGACCTTGTCGAGGTCCGTCCGCTCGGCTTCGAGCCGCGCGCGACGCCCGATCAGCTGGCGGATCTGGTTGCGCAGGATCTGGAGATTGGCGCGCGTCAGCGTCTCGTCGAGCCGGACGAGCAATTGGCCGGCCTCGACTTCCTGCCCGTCGCGGACGAGCAATTCGCCGACGACGCCGCCGGTGGGGTGCTGCACCTTCTTCACGTTCGATTCGACCGTCACGAAGCCCGAAGCGACGACCGCGCCCGTGAGGTCCGCCGTCGCGGCCCAAGCGATGACGCCGCCGAACATCAGCACGACGACGGCAAGCCCGGCGCGCGCATGGCGGCGCACCGCGTCGCGGGAGCGGGAGGGGGGGAGGGTCTTTCCGGACACCAGAAGCGTCATCTCACTCTCCCGCTTCGCGGCCGGGCCGATCGGTCCGTCCGGAGACCGCCCTGCGGCGCTCGGCTTCCGCACGCGGCGGCTCCTGCGCCCCGGCGACGCCCGGGCGGCCGGGAACGAGCACGGTCTTCAGCACCTCGTCCTTCGGGCCGAAGGCCTGAAGGCGGCCGCCCTGCAGCACCGCCAGAAGATCGACCGCCGAAATCGCGCTGGCGCGATGGGCGATCACGACGGCGATGCCGCCGCGCGTACGGATGCCGCGGATGGCTTCCGTCAGCGCCGCCTCGCCCTCGGCGTCGAGATTGGAGTTGGGCTCGTCGAGCACCACGAGGAACGGATCGCGATAGAGCGCCCGCGCGAGCCCGACGCGTTGGCGCTGGCCCGCCGAGAGCGCCGCGCCCCCCTCCCCGATCCGCGTCTCGTAGCCGTCCGCCAGATGCAGGATCATGTCGTGGACGCCCGCCGACCGCGCCGCGGCGATCACGCCGTCGGGCGTCGCGTCGGGGTCGAAGCGCGCGATGTTCTCGGCCACGGTCCCGTCGAACAGTTCGATGTCCTGCGGCAGATAGCCGATATGGCGGCCGAGATCGGAAGGCGGCCATTGGTCGAGCGCAGCGCCGTCGAGCCGGATCTCGCCGCGCAACGGGGCCCAGACGCCGGTCAGCGCCCGCACGAGGGTCGACTTGCCCGCAGCACTCGGCCCGATCACGCCCAGCGCCTGCCCGGCGGAGAGCCTGAACGAGACGTCCTGTACCACCGGAAGCTGCTTTCCGGGCGGGCCGACGAACACGTTCTCGACCGAGAGCTGATGGCGGGGCGCCGGAAGGGCCATCGGCTCTTCCTCCCCGCCCGCCGCGGCGAGCACGGTATCGAGCCGCCGCGCGCCGTCGCGCGCGGTCACGAAATTCTTCCAGTTCGCGATGGCCATCTCGATCGGCGCGAGCGCGCGCGACATGATCACGGACGCCGCGAGGATCGCGCCGGCGGACATCTGCTGCTGGATGACGAGCCACGCCCCGAGCCCGAGCACGGCGGATTGCAAAGCGAGGCGGAACACCTTCGTCATGCCGCCGAGCAGGCCCGCCACGTCGGACATGCGCTCGGACTGTTCGAGAAAACGGTCGTTGGCCCGGAGAAACCGGTCGGCCATGGCATCGGTCAGCCCCATCGCACGGAGCACTTCGGCGTTCCGCCGTCCCGCTTCCGCTTCCGCCATGCGGCGCCCGGATTCGCGCACCGCGTCCTTGGCGGGCCCCCGCGAAAACCGGTCGGTGAGCCAGGTGAACAGGCAGAGCAGCACGGCGCCGCCCACCGAGAGCCAGCCGAGGGCGGGATGCAGGACGAAGATGATCGCGAGATAGAACGGCATCCAAGGCAGATCGAGGATCGCGATCGGCCCGCCGCTCGACAGGAAGGCGCGGATCGCGTCGAGATCGCGGACGGGCTGCAGCCCGTCGCCGCGGATCCGCTGATCCTTGAGCGGCAGGGCCACGACCGCGCGATAGACCTTCTCGCCCAGCGCCTCGTCGATCCCCGCGCCGACGCGCACGAGGATGCGCGAGCGGATCACGTCCAGAATGCCCTGCACCGAATACATCCAAGCCGCCGCGAGCGAGAGCGCGACCAGCGTCGGCACGGAGCGGCTGGACAGGACCCGGTCATAGACCTGAAGCATGTAGAGCGGGCTCGTCAGCGCGAGGATGTTGATGACGCCCGAAAAAAGCCCGACGGTGATGAAGGTCCGTCGAGCGGCGGCAAGCGCCGTGCGCACGGGGGACGAACGATGCGCGTCCGTGGCGATCACGTGATCTTCTCCGGATGGGGCGGGAGGGCTATATATTCCCTAACGGAAGTTTGACGTTCTCGTCCACACCTCATCCAACATCGCGCCATCAATGAGGCATTCCGAATGATTTTGTCGACGGCCGGCTTCAGCCTTACCGTTCTTCGAACGCGCCGAGAGCGCTCATCGTCGTTTATCTCGTCACGCTTGCGCTCATCCATTCTGGGTATGGGCTTTATGATTTCGGCGCTGCTCGGCTTTCACGGCCCGGCAATCGCCCAATCGGTCACCCTTTTGAACGTGTCCTACGATCCGACGCGGGAGTTCTATCGGGAGCTGAACGACGCCTTCGCGAAGGAGCGGAAGAGGCAGGCGGGCGTGAGCGTCACGGTGCGGCAGTCGCACGGCGGCTCGGGCTCGCAGGCGCGCGCGGTCATCGACGGCCTTCCGGCGGACGTCGTCACGCTGGCGCTCGCGGCCGACATCGACGCGATCGCAGAGCGCACGGGCAAGCTGCCCGCGGACTGGCAGCGGCGGCTCCCGCACAATTCCGCTGCCTATACCTCGACCATCGTCTTCGTCGTGAGGAAAGGAAATCCCAAGGGCATCGCCGATTGGCCGGACCTGATCCGCGCCGACGTGAAGCCCGTGATGCCCAACCCCAAGACCTCGGGCGGCGCGCGGTGGAACTTCCTCGCGGCCTGGGGCTGGGCCTCGGCCGCATTCGACGGCGATGCAGGGAAGATCGAGGACTATCTCGGCGCGCTCTATCGCGCGGTACCGGTGCTCGACACGGCCGCGCGGGGATCCACGATCACCTTCGCCCAGCGCGAGATCGGCGACGTGCTCGTCTCATGGGAAAACGAGGCGTTTCTGGCGGCGGAGGAGTTCGGCAAGGACAAGTTCGAGATCGTCTATCCGTCCGTCTCCATCCTCGCCGAACCGACCGTCGCGCTCGTCGACGCGAATGTCGAGAAAAAGAACACCCGGAAGGAGGCGGAGGCCTATCTCGCCTTCCTGTTCTCGGAAACCGGCCAGAGGCTCGCGGCGAAGCATCATTTCCGCCCCGTGCGTCCCGAATTCGTCGATCCGGCCGCGACGGCGAAATTCCGCGACCTCAAGCTCCTGCGGATCGACGCGGATCTCGGCGGCTGGGCGAAGATGCAGCGCACGCATTTCGCCGACGGCGGAACCTTCGACAGGATCTACAAGCGGCGCTGACGCCGCTCGACGAGCAAGGCGAGAACGGCGGCGACCAGCAAGCCCGCGCCCGCCGTCATCGAGGCCGCTCCGAAACTGCCGGTCGCGTCGCGGACGGCTCCCGCGAAGGGCGGGCCGATCATCTGGCCGAAGCCGAAGGCCGAGGTCATGGTCGCGACGGCCCGGCGCGGCGCTCCGGGCGCCAATGCGCGGGCGGCACCGAAGCCCAGCGCCGTCATGCCCATGAACGTGCCGCCGAGCAGAACCGAGGCGATGAACAAGGCGACTGCGGAGGTCTCGTTCAGGCTCGAGAAAACGCCCGCGGCCTGACAGAGGGCGGCGACCGCAAAGGCGGGCAGAAGCCCCATGCGCCGGCCGATGCGCGACCACAAGAAGACGGACGGCACGGCGGCCGCGCCGAAAACGAGCCAAACCGCCGTTTCGAGCGGCCTCAGCACGGCGTCCCCGCGCACCATGTCGACGATGAAGGTGGCGGTGATGACATAGCCGAAGCCGAGCAGCGCATAGGCGACGACGAAGGCGAAGGGGACGCCCGCGGGCCGTTCGTCTCCCGCGCCCGGCATCGGCGCATGGCCTGCGGGCAGCAGCAGCACCGCGCCCATACCGCCGAGCGCGGCGCAGGCGCCCGCACCCCACCACAGCATCCGCCAATGTTCGGCGTCGGACCCGATCAGCGGCACGAGGCCCGATGACAGCATGATGCCGACGCCGACGCCCGCATAGTGCAGGGACGGCGGCCCGTCGCCCGGAACCCCGCGCAGCGCCTCGAGCACGATGGACGACGCGAAGACGAGCCCGAAGGCGCTCGCCGCGCCGCCGATCCCGCGCAGAAGGAGAAGGACGGGGAAGGATTCCGTGAGACCCATCGCCGCCGTCGCGAGGGCGATGACGGCAAGGGTCGCCGTCAGGATCATGCGCGGCGGAGCCGTCAGCCGGGAGGAGCCCGCCAGCAGCGCGCCTACGAGATAGCCGGCGAAATTCGCCCCGGCCACGAGCCCGGCCTCGCTCCGGCTCCAGCCGAGCGCCTCCGCCATGGCGGGCAGGATCGGCGTGTAGACGAAGCGCCCGATGCCCATGGCGGCCGCGAGCGCGAGACATCCGCCGAGCGCGACCGTCCAAGGACGAAGAGCGGCGTTCGGCATCAGAGGGCGGCGGCGGCGCGCGACGGCGCCGTCTCGTTGAGCCGGCATGCGGACAGATGCTCGGGCCCGACGGAGAGCAGCGGCGGCCGCCCCTCCCGGCATACGGGCATGGCCTGCGGGCAGCGGGGATGGAAATGGCAGCCGGGCGGCGGGGCGAGCGGTGACGGGATTTCGCCCTTGATCGCCGCGAAGGTCTTGCGCCTGACATCGATCCGCGGCGCCTCGGCCAGCAGCGCCTGCGCATAGGGATGGTTCGGCCCGGAAAAAAGCGCGTCGGTCGGCGCGAGTTCGACGACGCGGCCGAGATACATCACCGCCACGCGGTCGGCGATGTGCCGGATCACGCCGAGATCGTGCGAGACGAACAGATAAGTGAGGTTCATCTCCCGGCGCAGCTTCATGAAAAGGTTCAGGATCTGCGCCTGGATCGACACGTCGAGCGCCGCGACGGCCTCGTCGCAGACCAGCACCTTGGGCTTCACCGCGAGCGCGCGGGCGATGCCGATGCGGGCGCGCTGGCCGCCCGAGAACTGATGCGGGTAACGTCCCATCACCGCCGGATCGAGGCCGACCCGCACGAGAAGATCGGCCACGTAGTCGCGCCGCTGCGAGGCCTCGACGATGCCGTGCACGACCGGCGCCTCGCCGACGATCTCTTCCACCCGCATGCGCGGATTGAGGGACGCCATAGGATCCTGAAAGATCATCTGCACCGCGAGATCGGCCGCGCGCCGCTCGGCGCCGCCGAGCGCGGCGACGTCCTTGCCGCGCCAGCGGATCACGCCCGTGCTCGGCGTCATGATCCCGGCCACCATCCGGCCCAGCGTGGACTTGCCGCAGCCCGACTCCCCGACGAGGCCGAGCACCTCGCCCTCCATGATGTCGAGCGTCACGTCGTCCACGGCGCGCACGACCTGCTCGCGGTTGTCCGCCCCGAGCAGATTGGCGATGCGGCCCGCGATGTCGACGCCCTTGGTGAACCGCTTGGAGACGTGATCGACGGAAAGGATCGGCATCAGGCGGCCTCCCCCGCGGCGTCGAGCGGATGGAGGCAGCGGAAGGCGCGGCCGCCGCCCGCCTCGATGCGGTCGGGCGCGACGCTCCGGCAGTCCGGGGCGGCGCGGGAACAGCGCGGCGCGAAGGCGCAGCCGGGCGGAAGCTTGGCGAGCGACGGCGTCATGCCGGGGATCTGCATCAGCGGCTCGCCGCGCCGGTTGCGGCTCGGGGCGGAGCCGAGCAATCCGGCCGTGTAAGGATGGCGCGGATCGTCGAGCACGCGGTCGACCGGCCCTTCTTCGACGATCCGGCCCGCATACATCACCGCCAGCCGGTCGGCGAGGCCCGCCACCACGGCAAGATCATGCGTGATCCAGACGAGCGCCGTCCCCGTCTCCGCGCAGAGTTGCTGCACCTCGGCAAGGATCTGGGCCTGGATCGTGACGTCGAGCGCGGTGGTCGGCTCGTCGGCGACGAGCAGCGCCGGCCCGTGCAGCAGCGCGATCGCGATGGCGACGCGCTGGCGCATGCCGCCGGAAAGTTGATGCGGATAGGCGTGAAGGCGCTCCTCGGGCGAGGGAATGCCGACCCGCGCCAAGGCTTCCGCGGCGCGCGCCCGTGCGGCCTTGGCGGAGACGGCCTCATGCGCCGTGATGGCCTCGATCATCTGCGTGTCGACGCGCAGGACCGGGTTCAACGTGGTCATCGGGTCCTGAAAGATCATCGCCATGCGGCGCCCGCGCAGGCGACGGAGATCCTCCTCGCGCTTGCCGACGAGTTCCTCGCCCATGAGGCGTACGGACCCGCGCGCGATCCGGCCCGGCGGATCGATGAGGCCGAGCACGGCGAGCCCCGTCACCGATTTGCCCGAGCCGGATTCGCCGACGATGCCGAGCACCTCGCCCCGGTCGACAGAGAGCGACACCCCGTCCACCGCCTTGACGAGACCCTCGCGGGTCGCGAATTCCACCGCGAGATCGCGGATCTCCAGAACCGGCGCGCTCATTTCGAAAGCCTCGGATTGAGCACGTCGCGCAGCCGGTCGCCGACCATGTTGATCGCCACGATGGCCATGACCAGCGCGATGCCGGGATAGGTCGAGATCCAGTATTTGCCCGACATCAGGTAGTCGTAGCCGTTCTTGATGAGCATGCCGAGCGAGGGCTCCGTCACCGGCACGCCGACGCCCAGGAAGGACAGCGTCGCTTCGAGCGCGATCGCATGCGCCACCTGCACCGTCGCCACCACGATCAGCGGCGGCAGGCAGTTGGGCAGGAGATGCCGGAACACGATGCGGCTTTTCGGCAAAGCGAGGCAGCGCGCCGCCTCCATGTAGTCGCGGTTGCGCTCGACGAGCGCCGAGCCGCGGACCGTGCGGGCGTAATAGGCCCACTGCACCACGACGAGCGCGATGATCACCTTGTCGATGCCGCGCCCGAAGGCGGCGAGGAGCACCAGCGCGATCAGGATCGCGGGAAAGGACAGCTGCAGGTCCACCGCGCGCATCACGAGGCTCTCCACCCGCCCGCCCTTGTAGGCCGCGAAGACGCCGATCGCGGCGCCGACGCTGCAGGCCGCGACGGTCGAGACGATGCCGACGAAGAGCGAGATCCTCAGCCCGTAGAGAATGGCCGAGAGCATGTCGCGCCCCTGCTCGTCGGTGCCGAGCCGGAAGACCTTGCCGTCCATCGAGGTCGCACCGGGCGCGAGGCGCCCGTCCATGATGTCGAGCTGCGCGAGATCGTAAGGGTTCTGCGGCGCGATCCACGGGGCGAAGACCGCCGCGCCGATCAGCAGCAGCAGGAGCGCCACGCTGACATAGGCCGATTTCCGGTCGAAGAATTCGCCGAGCCTGCGCCGGAGCGGGCTTTCGTGCCGTTCGACGGCGGCGGGGACGCGCGGTTCGGCGGCGACGCTCATGCCCCCGCCTCCGTCAGACGCACCCGCGGGTCGAGCGCCGCGTAGACGAGATCCACGACGAGATTGATCACCACGAAGATCACCACGACGAGCATCAGATAGGCGACGATCACCGGGCGGTCGAGCCGCCCGATGGAATCGATGAGCAGCTTGCCCATGCCCGGATAGGCGAACACCGTCTCGGTCACGACGGCGAAGGCGATCATCGAACCGAGTTCGAGCCCCAGCACCGTGACGACCGGGATCATGATGTTCTTGAGCACGTGCACGAGCACGATGCGCCGCGGCGAGAGCCCCTTGGCCCGCGCGAAGCGGACATAATCCTGCAGCACGGCTTCCCGCGTGCCGGCCCGGGCGAGCCGCACGACGAGCGCGGCCTTGTAAAGCGCGAGCGTGAAGGCGGGCAGCAGCAGGTGCCGCAGCCCTTCCCAGGTGAGGAAGGAGACCTGAAGGCCGAAAAGGCTCGTCGTCGGCCCGCGACCGCCCGAAGGCAGCCATTTCAACTCGACCGCGAAAAGCAGGATCAGCATCAGGCCGATCCAGAAATTCGGCAGGGAGAAACCGAGGATCGAGCCCGTCATGATCGAACGGCCCGCGAAGCCCTCCGGCCGCAATCCGGCCCAGACGCCCAGCGGAATGCCGATCAGCACCGAGAAGACCAGCGCCACGAAGGCGAGCTCCAGCGTCGCCGGCATCCGCTGCGCGATCAGCTTCAGCGCCGGCTCGTTGAACACGAAGGACCGGCCGAGATCGCCCTGCAGCGCATTCATGACGAACAGGCCGAATTGCTCGTAAAGCGGACGGTCGAGGCCGAGACGCGCCGCGATCTCCGCCATTTCCTTCGCGTCCGCATTGGGATTGGCGAGGATGTCGACGGGATTGCCGACGGCATAGATGGCGAGGAAGACGATCGTGGCCATCACCGCCACGGTCAGCAGCGCCTGCCCGATGCGTCGGATGAGATATGCGAGCATGCGCGGCTCCGGATCACGCGGCGAGGCGACCGCCGGGGCGCGACGCCCCGGACGGCCCGACGGACGACGCCCGGCGCGACCGGGCGTTCCGGATCACTTCGCCCGGATCTCGTGGGCGAGCGTGTATTGGTCGACCCGCGGCGTATAGGCGATGCCCTTCTTGTAGGCCCAGGGCGACACCTCGAAATGCAGCGGGATGATGCCGTAGTCCTGCATCGCCGCCTTCGAGGCCTGCCGCAGCAGATCCTCGCGCGCCTTGTCGTCGATCGTGGTCAGCGCCTTGGCGGTCAGCTCGTCGACGGTCTTGTTCGAATAGCGGCCGCGATTGGTGTTGCCGAAGCCCGGCGCGTAGTTCTGCGTCGTGACCAGCGCCGCGAGCGAATTCGACATCTCGCCCGTATCCGCGCCCCAACCGGCGAGATAGGCCGAGAAGTCGTATTTGTTGCGGCGGGAAAAGAAGGTCGAGGCCGTCATCGAGTCGACCGTGGTGCGGATGCCGATGCGGGTCAGCATCTGCGCCACCGCCTGCGCCACCTTCTCGTCGTTGATGTAGCGGTCGTTGGGCGAACCGAGCACGAGGTCGAAGCCGTTCGGGTAGCCCGCTTCCGCCAGAAGCTTCTTCGCCGCCTCCGGGTCGAACCGGTCGGGCTTCATGTCCGGCGAGGAGCCGAAGAGCGGCACCGGCAGGAGCTGACCCGCGGGCACGGCCACGCCGCCCATGATGCGCTCCACGATCGCGTCGCGGTTGATCGCCTTCGAGACGGCCTCGCGCACGCGCTTGTCGAGGAAGGGATTCTTGTCGGTACCCTTCACGCCCGGCGTCTTCCAGTCCGGGCCGGTGAACTGGTCGAGATGGATGTAGATGATGCGGTTCGAGAGACCCTGGATCACCTCGAAGCCGCTGCTCTTGATCTTCTCGAAGTCCTGGATCGGCGGATTCTCGATCATGTCGACATCGCCCGCGAGCAGCGCCGCGACGCGGGGGCCCGCCGAGGTGATCGGCCGGAAGGTCACCGTCTTCCAATGCGGCTTGTCGCCCCAATAGGAGTCGTTGCGCTCCACCACGAGCTGCGTGCCCCGCGTATATTCCTTCAGCTTGTACGGCCCGGTTCCGATCGCCTTGGACGGGTCGTTGAAGTCCGCCGATTTCGGCGGCGTTCCGAGGCCCGTGCAGCCGCTCTTGGCGAATTTGACCTCGGCTTCGGCGCCGAAGGCGTCGGCCGAGACGATGCCGAAGACCGACATTTCCACCGGCAGCAGCGGATAGGGCCCCTTGGTGCGGATGATCAGCGTCTGCGGATCGGGCGACTCGATCGCCTCGATGCCCTTGGTCGCGATGGTGAAGTTGGAGGGCGAGTTCTCCACCAGCGGAATGCGGCAGACCGAATAGACGAAGTCGCGGACCGTGAAGGGCTTGCCGTTCGAGAAGGTCACGCCGGGGCGGAGCTTGAACTCCCAGGTGCTGTCGTCGAGCGTCTTCCAAGACGTCGCGAGCTGCGGCACGGGCTTCTGGTTCTCGTCCGCGCCCACGAGCGACTGGAAGATGTGCCGGCGCAGGGCGTTGTTCTGGCCCACATTGTGGAAATGCGGATCGACGGAGGTCGCCTCGGACGCGACGCCGATCTTGAGATCCTGCGCCGAGGCGCCGAGGACGGAACCCGCGAGCAGAAGCGCGGCCAGCGCGGTGCGTGATGTCGACATGTCATCCCCCTCCGCCGCACCATGGACGGCGTCTTTCGAGGCGTTAGTTTAGGGCCCGGGTTTCACGGCGCAAGCATGTGCGATGGACCCGCATCCCGATCGGAGACTTCCCACGATGTCCGCAGAAATTCCGGCGCTCGCCAAGTCGATCCTCGCCGCTCTGGTGAGCTTCGACACCACCAGCCGGAATTCCAATCTCGAACTCGTGCGCTGGGTGCAGGACTATCTCGCGAAGAACGGGGTGCAGGGCGTCGAGATCCCCTCCCCCGACGGGACCAAGGCCAATCTCCACGCCGTCATCGGCCCGGCCGACAGGCCCGGCTACGTGCTGTCGGGCCATACCGACGTCGTGCCCGTCGACGGGCAGGCCTGGAACTCCGATCCCTTCGTGCTGACCGAACGCGACGGGCGCCTTTACGGGCGCGGCACCTGCGACATGAAGGGGTTCCTCGCGGCCTGTCTGGCGCAAGTCCCGGCCATGGTCGCGGCACCTCTCGCGCGGCCGATCCATCTCGCATTCTCCTATGACGAAGAGGTGGGCTGCATCGGCGTGCGCTCGATGATCGCCGAGATGGCGGCCGCGCCGGTCAAGCCGCTCGCCTGCTTCGTGGGCGAGCCCACCTCGATGAACGTGGTCGTCGGGCACAAGGGCAAGCGGAGCATCCGCACCGTCGTGACGGGCCGCTCATGCCATTCGTCGCTCGCGCCGCAGGGCGTCAATGCGGTGCATTACGCCGCCCGCGTCGTAGCCCGCATCGCCGATCTCGCCGACCGCCTCGCCGCCTCCGGCCCGCGCGACGGGCTCTACGACGTCGGCCATTCCACCGCCCATGTCGGCGCGCTGCAGGGCGGCACGGCGCTCAACATCGTCGCCGACCGGGCCGAATTCATCTGGGAGATCCGCGTCGTCGGCGCCGACGACGTCGATGCGCTGGTGGCCGAGATCGTCTCCTACGCGAAATCGGAACTCGAACCCGCGATGCGTGCCGTCGCTCCCGAAGCCGGCATCGCGTTCCACGACATTTCGGGCTTCCCCGGCCTCGACATCCCGCCCGATCACGCGGCCGTAACGCTCGCCAAACGGCTGGCCCGCCGCAACGAGCATTCCAAGGTCGCCTACGGCACGGAAGCCGGGCTCTTCATGGCGAACGGCGGCATCCCTTCCGTCATCATCGGCCCCGGCGACATCGATCAGGCCCACAAGCCCGACGAATATCTCGAGGTCGAGCAGCTGGCCGAGGCCTGCGCCTTCGTCGGCCGTCTCGTGGAGGAATGCCGCTGAACGGGCCGCTCACGCGGCATCGAGCGCACCGACGAGATCGGCGACGAGATCGTCGGGATGTTCGAGGCCGATCGACAGGCGCACGAGCCCGTCCGGTACGTCCATCGCCGCCCGCTCCTCGGGCGTGAAACGCTGATGCGTCGTCGTGGCCGGATGGGTCACGAGGCTCTTCGCGTCGCCCAGATTGTTGGAGATCAGGACGAGCCGCAGCGCGTTCATGAACCGGAAGGCGCCCGCCTTCCCGCCTTCGCATTCCAGCGCGATCAGGCTCGACCCGCCGCGCATCTGCCGTGCGATCAGTTCGGCCTGCGGGTGGTCGGACCGGCCGCAATAAAGAAGCCGCGCGAGCTTCGGGTGCCCCGCCAGCGCATCGGCCACGATCCCGGCCGAGTGCGTCTGGCGCTCGACGCGGAGCGAAAAGGTCTCCAGCCCCTTCAGCAGCACCCACGCATTGAAAGGCGACAGCGCCGGCCCGGTCTGCCTCAGAAAGGTCCTTACATTCCCGTCGATGAAGTCGCGCGAGCCGAGGACGACGCCGCCCAGACATCGGCCCTGCCCGTCGATATGCTTGGTGGCCGAATAGACGACGCAATCGGCGCCGAGCGCCAAGGGGCTCTGCCACAGCGGGGTCGCGAAGACGTTGTCCACGATCAGCGTCGCGCCCGCCTCATGCGCGATGTCCGCCACCGCCGCGATGTCGACGATGCTCAAGGACGGATTGGCGGGGCTTTCGATGAAGACCGTCCGCGTGTTCGGCCGCATCGCCGCCCGCCATGCGGAGGCGTCGGCCCCGTCCACCAGCGTGGTCTCCACGCCGAAACGCGGCAAGAGATCCTCGATCACGTAGCGACAGGACCCGAAAAGCGCCCGCGCCGCGACGACGTGATCGCCCGCCCGGATCTGCCCGAGGATCGAGGCCGTCACCGCGGCCATGCCGCTCGCGGTGGCGCGGGCGGCTTCGGCGCCTTCGAGGCTCGCCATCCGAGCCTCGAACATCGCCACCGTGGGGTTGGAGAAGCGGCCATAGATGAAGCCGGGATCGGAATCGGCGAAGCGTGCCTCGCAGGCCTCCGCGGTCTCATAGACATGGCCCTGCGTCAGGAAGAGCGCTTCGGACGTCTCCCCGAACCCGGACCGCATCGCCCCGTCATGCACCAAGCGGGTTTCCAGACGGAATTCGGCTGTGGCGGTCATGCCGGCCCTCGGGGTCAGAACTCAGGATACGTTCTTTATACAGAACTTTTGTGCTTTTTTACATACGCACTCACCGCAACTCCGCCCCGCCGGTGCCGGGCGGGTCCGCGAAGAGCCGCCGCTCGATCGCGCGGCGGCGCAATTGGTCGACTTCGAAGTCGCGCCTGTTCCGCTCCATCGCGTCGGTCGGGCGCTCGACCGACAAGAGCCGCAATTCGCGCTCCATATCGACCATGTTCGGCGCGGAGGGGCCGACCCGCTCGATTCTGGCGCGCAGCGCATCGGCATCGAACCGGAACTGCGTCCCCGGCGCCGGGCCGGCGCGCAGTTCACGCGCCGGCGACGGGGCCGGCAGTGCGGGCGGCGCGATCGGGCCGGAGCGGCTCGGCGCACGTCGGCCGACCGGGGCCACGGGAGCGGTTTCCGGGCGTCCTTGCGCTTCGGTTTCCTTGAGCCTGCGGATCTTCTCCTCGACGCAGGTCCTGTAGCCCGGCGTTCCCCAGACGCAGTCCCGCGCCGCGGCGGGGCCTGCTTGCGCGGCGAAGGCGGCCGCGATCAGGAGGGCCGGGGGGAATCGTGCCATGGCGTCACGCTCGACCGCGATTGCGGCGGAACTTCGCCGTCCTCGGCAGGGAAACGGACACGGACGCGTCGCCCCGGACGGTCCGGAGGGCCTTCGGCGGGACCGATTTCGATCACGGCATCGAGCTGTTGCGCGAGATTCTGCATGATGCGCGAGCCGAGGCCGTTGCCGTCGGCGGGCGTCGCGGCTCCGAAAGACCCGCCGGGCCCGTCATCGGCCACGTCGAGCATCCATAGGGGGCCGTCCCGGCGCATAAGGATGTGGATCCGCGGCGGCCGGCCCGGGGCGCCCGCATGCTTGATCGCGTTGGTCATCGCCTCGGCGACGAGCAACGACAAGGGCAGGAGACGGCGCAGTTCCAAAAACAGCGGTTCGGCCGTGACGCGGCATCGCGCATCCGAACCGCTCAGGGTCGAAAGGTCGTCGCACAAGGCGCCGAGCAGCGTTCCCACCGGAGCGTCGGCGGCGGCGGGATCATAAAGACGCCGGTGCACGCGGGCCATGATCTCGAGCCGGTCGACGGCGTCGGCCATCGCCTTTTCCGGATCCTGCCGCCCGTCGCGCACGCGACGCAGCTGCACCCGGAGAATGGAGCCGACGAGCGCCATATTGTTGGCGACCCGGTGCTGCAGCTCCTGAAACAGCCCGCGGTGCTGGAGATACAGCCTGCGCGTGATGCGCTGCTCGGCTTCCAGACGCTCCAGCGCCCTGTTCATCACCTCGATCAGCAGAATGTCGAGGCCGACGATCAGCAGGTAGAAGGCCATGGCGATCATGCCTTGGGCGTTTGCCGGCTTGATCTTACCGAAGGGCGGAATGAACCAGTACAAGGCCGCAGCCCCGCACAGGACGCCCGCGAGCACGCCGGGGCCGAGCCCCGCGAAATAGGTCGTCAGGATCACGGCGGGAAACAGAGTCACGAAGGGGAAGCCGACGAAATCGGGCCCCAGCTGCATGCGCAAGCCCACTGCGACGGCGGTCGCGCCGAGGGCGAAGAAATAGCCCGCCGCCACATTGCGCCGGAGAAAGCCCCGGCCGAGACGCGCCCCGGCCCTAGCCGAGGCTTTTTCATCGCGGGAAATCGGCGGAGCGCTGCCGTCGGACATGCTCCGCAACGAGCGGCGCGGTCCGGAGTTCAACGCATGCGCCCTTTTTCGGGCTTCGGCATGAGCGGAGCGAACCCTTCCGTCTCTCGGACATTGAACGGCGTAGGTTTCACTCGAAGGGAGAACTTCCATGCGCAAGACCCTCATGGCCGTCCTGCTCGCAGGCATCGCGGCGGGTCCCGTTCTGGCCCAGACGACGACCGCGCCCGGCGGCACCGGAACCGCACCCGGCACGACGACCGCGCCCGGAACGACCACGGCTCCGGGCACGACGGGCACGACGGGAACGACCGGCGTGACCGTGGGCTCGGGCAATACCGCTCCGCTCTCGATGGCGGCGGCCGGGCAGATGCTCGGCTCCGACATCCGCGGCACCAAGGTCTATGGCGGCAACAACGAGAATATCGGCGAGGTCGACGACATCCTGATCGACCGAGACGGCCGCGTGGCCGCGCTGATCGTCGGCGTCGGCGGCTTCCTCGGCATCGGCGAGAAATACGTCGCCATTCCGATGCAGGCTTTCGAAGTGGTGTTGGAGCGCGACACCACGGCGAGCACGCGCACGGACTCGACCGCGGGGCGCACGACGAGCTCGGGCACCGGCACGACCACCGGCACCTCGGGCACGACGGCCGGCACGACCACGGGCACGACGACCACCACCACCACGACCACCGCGCCGGCCCGCAGCGCGTCGACGACGCGTTACGGCACGACCGACCCGGATCATTTCGTCCTGCGCAATATGACGAAGGCCGATCTCCAGAACGCCCCGGCCTTCGGCCGCAGCGGCTCGGGGAGCGCTCCGCGTCAGTAAGGAAGACCCTCGGGACCTCACCTGCGAAGGGGCGCGCCGCGGCGCGCCCCTTTTTCGTGCACCTTGGAAACGGGGCGTTTCGCCTGCGGTGGTTTCTTCCTGAACGGAGGGTGTTCCGTCCGCATGAACCGCCTTGCATCGGCGGGGCGGCTCGGGCATACACGGGGCCGCTTGCGGAGCGGTGGCCGAGAGGCTGAAGGCACTCGTTTGCTAAATGAGCAGACCCCAAAAGGGTCTCGCGGGTTCGAATCCCGCCCGCTCCGCCAGCCCTTCTATGCCAAACCTCTGATATTATTAATAAAAACGCAAAGATCTCGTCGGCTTTCCCAATTCTTTTCCCTATGCATTCTTGACTGCGGCTGCGGACTGCGGCCGCATTCCCTTTCCGCTCAGGTTTTAAGCGGCGAACACGCTCTGCTTGCGCACCGAACCGCACCGCACTGCCGGACAGTCCCTCCAACGAGCCCGCCCAAAAAGAGCGATCACATTCGCATCAAGGTTCGTTTCACCCACTAGCCGCTCATTATGAGTCGTGAGTATCTTTAACTGAGCAATACGCCCGGTTCGGATTTACTGACTCGATATGAGCGTCGCATTCTTCGAAAAGCCCATCCTCAATTCCCCGTACGCCTTTCCCGGGCGCCATTGGGAATTGGACGAAAACGGACAGCCGACGACCAACGTCATCGAGGCCCGGCGGCGCTCGAAGCTCGTGACGCCTGTGCCGCAGTCCAAAAGCGGCAAGAGCAAGAAGGGACGAAAGGACGCGCTCGAATTCGATCTGGGCGTCGAGGGGCTCACGGAGGCCGGGCAGGCATACGACCCCGAGCCAATCATCAACGAAATCCGGACCTACGTCGAAACGTGGCGCAATCTGAAGCCCGAGCAGTGGGGCGTCACGCCGCAGACACGGCGGCTGCTGGAACACTGGCGCTTTCACGACTTCCAAGGCGTCCGACCGTTCTTCTGCCAGGTCGAAGCCGTGGAAACGCTGATCTGGCTGACAGAGGTCGCACCGAAGACCTCGCCGCGCGGCGCCAAATTCTGGGCTCACCTCGAAGGCGCCAACGCGGAGGCGAACCCGGATCTCTTCCGCATCGGACTGAAGCTCGCAACCGGCGCAGGCAAGACGACCGTCATGGCGATGATCATCGCCTGGCAGACGGTGAATGCCGTACGCCATCCCGGCTCGAAGCTGTTCTCGAAGGCCTTCCTGATCGTCGCACCGGGCATCACGATCCGCGATCGGCTCCGCGTTCTGCTGCCGAACGACGTCAACAGCTACTACGCGGAGCGCGAAATCGTACCTCCCGACATGATGGAGGACATCCGCCGCGCGAAAATCGTGATCACGAACTACCACGCCTTCAAGCGCCGAACGGAAATTGAGCTCTCCAAGGGCACGCGGGAAGCGCTCGAAGGCTGGCGCGGCGAAAGGGTCGAAACGGTCGAGACCGAAGGCAAGATGATCCGCCGGGTCATGGGCGACCTGATGGGCGAGAAGAACATCGTCGTGCTGAACGACGAAGCGCATCACTGCTATCGCGAGCGCGCGAAGGATCCCGAGAACGAGGACCTTACGGGAGACGATCGCAAGGAGGCGGAGCGCAACAACGAGGCCGCCCGCCTCTGGATCAGCGGGATCGAGGCCGCCAAAAGGGTCGTAGGCGTTCGGGCGGTCTATGATCTGTCGGCCACGCCCTTCTTCCTCCGAGGATCGGGCTACAAGGAAGGAACGCTCTTCCCTTGGATCGTGAGCGACTTCTCACTCATGGACGCGATCGAATGCGGCATCGTGAAGCTGCCGCGTGTTCCCATCTCGGACAATCTGGGCGGCGGCACGCCGGTCTATCGAAACCTCTGGGATCACATCGGCAAGAAGATGCCGAAAAAGGGTCGGTCGGGCGGCAAGGACTACGACCCGCTGAAGCTGCCGACTGAACTCGTCGGCGCCCTCGATGCGCTCTATGGCCACTACGAGAAGATCCACGCGCAGTGGCGTGATGAAGGCATCGACGTGCCGCCCGTCTTCATCGTGGTGTGCAACAACACGTCCACATCGAAGCTCGTCTACGATTACATCTCCGGCTTCCATCGCGAGAACGACGATGAGACCGAGACCTTCCATCAGGGTCGTCTCGAGCTGTTCCGGAACTTCGATGAGTTCGGAAATCGGCTTGCAGAGCCGCGCACCCTGTTGATCGACAGCGAGCAGCTCGAGTCCGGCGAGGCGCTCGACAAGGAATTCCGCGACATCAACAAGGATGCCATCGAGCGCTTCCGTCGCGAGCTCGTTCAACGCACCGGCAATCCGCACGCGGGCGACGGCATCACCGACCAGGACATCCTGCGCGAGGTGATGAACACGGTCGGGAGAAAGGACCGGCTCGGCGAAAAAATCCGCTGCGTGGTCTCCGTTTCGATGCTGACGGAAGGCTGGGACGCGAACACCGTCACGCACATCCTCGGCGTCCGCGCCTTCGGCACGCAGCTTCTCTGCGAACAGGTCGTCGGTCGCGGGCTGCGCCGTCAGTCCTACGCGCTCAACGACGAAGGCCTTTTCGACGTCGAATATGCCGACATTCTCGGCATCCCTTTCGACTTCGCGGCCGAACCCGTCGAAGTGAAGCCTGCAAAGCCCCAGCAGACCATTCGCGTTCACGCCGTCCGGCCGGAGCGCGACGGCCTCGAAATCCGTTTCCCGCGCGTCGAAGGATATCGGGTCGACCTGCCGAAAGAGAGGCTCACCGCGACGTTCGGGCCGGACTCGGTCCTGGAACTCACGCCCGAACTCGTCGGCCCTTCGATCGTCAAGGTGCAGGGCATCGTCGGTGAAGGCGACGAACTCACGGTCGAGCACCTGCGGGACATGCGGGAGTCCGAGATCCAGTATCGGCTCGCCAAGATCCTTCTCTACGAAAAATTCAGGGATCCCGGCGAAGAGCCGCGGCTGGCGATCTTCAACGACCTCAAGCGCATCGTCCGCCAATGGTCCGACGCCGGATTTCTCAGATGCACCGGAAGCACCTGCCCCGGTCAGGTGCTGTATCCGGAAATCGCGGAAATGGCCTGCAACCGGATCAAGGCCGCGATCACGGAAAGCTACTCGGACAAGCGCCCGATCAAGGCGATCCTGTCGCCTTACAATTCCGAAGGGTCGACGAAATACGTCAACTTCACCACATCGAAATCGACGCGCTGGCAGACCGCACCCGACAAGTCCCACGTCAACTGGGCGATATGCGACAGCGATTGGGAGCTGAAGTTCTGCGGCGTCCTCGAGGCGCATCCGCGCGTTCTCTCCTACGTGAAGAACCAGAACCTCGGCTTCGAGGTGCCGTACCTGATGGGCTCTCAGCCGAAACGGTACATCCCCGACTTCATCGTGCGCATCGATGACGGCCGCGAGGATCCGTTGAACCTCGTCGTCGAGATCAAAGGCTTCCGCAGCGAGGACGCGAAAGAGAAGTCGGCCACGATGAAGGCCTTCTGGGTCCCCGGCGTGAACAACACCGGCCGCTTCGGACGCTGGGACTTCGCCGAGTTCAACGAGGTCTTCGAGTTCAAGGACAAGTTCGACGCGTTGATCGCCCGCTTCGTCGCGATGGAGGCCGCGTGATGTTGGATGCGACCGATTTTTCACCCGCACCCGTTTCACTCACGCGGGCAGAACGCCTACGAGGATCTGAACCAGCTTGCCAAAAAGCACCATTTCGGTTAGTCTCGTCCCACATTCGCCCCTTGGAAGTATGCACGCTCGATATCCTGAGCGATGGCAGAAACCTTGGGGCTTTTTGTTTTTCTCACAGCGACGCGGGCTCTCGATGGGGGCTCCGTGGCTGATCGGATCGCGATACTCATCGACGGCGGTTTTTTCTTGAAAAGATTGCCAGCGTTGGTGCCGGCGCGGCGTTGCTCGGACGAGAACGCAATCGGCGCATGTCTTCGACTGCTCTGCCGAAACCACATCCGTCAACTGACCGGCGAAAAAGCGCGCTGGCAACAGTACGTCTATCGTATCTTCTTCTACGACGCGCGGCCGTTCGACGGTATAGCCCATCATCCGATCGAGAACAGACAGATCGACTTCTCGAAGAGTGACTTGGCAATACGACGGCAGGCCATCTTCGAGGTCCTTCGACGCCAGCGGAACGTCGCCCTCCGGCTCGGCAAAGTTGTCCGTGAGTCCGATTGGAGCATTACCGGAAAGGCTTCCCGGAAAATCATAGCGACCAAACGACTGATGGAAGGGCTCGACCCTTCCGCGATATCTTCAGGATCCTTGGCGCTGACGTCGGGCCAAATCACCGAGTTGCTGAAAATTCGTGATGTTTGGACCCGAATAGCCATTGACGAAATTCGGCTGGGGCTTCGTCAGAAAGGCGTCGACATGCGGATCGGCGTCGACATCGCCTCGATCGCGCTTAAGCGGCAGGCGCGGACCATCGTCCTCGTTTCTGGTGACAGCGATTTCGTTCCTGCGGCCAAGCTGGCGCGCCGGGAAGGCGTCGAAATCATACTCGACCCGCTTTGGCAGTCCGTGAACGAAGACCTCTACGAACATATCGACGGGCTGCAGTCGGGATTGCCGAGACCCGGGCGCGAACGCTCGCGCGGATCAAGCGCCCCGGCCCGTCCGCAGATCACTCCCCCTTCAATCGAAGCCGACGCATCATGACCAAGCCCGACCTGAAGATCGAAGCCTTCCACCACCGCGACGCCAAGCGGGCGAATATTCCGACCGCCGAGCTCGAACCCGTGATGACGGCGGAGGACAAGAGCGCGGTGCGGGTCGCCTATGAGCGGCGCAACCGCGATCTCGATCCGCAGCTCGTCTGGCGCGGCAAGGACGTGCAGGACGAGGCGGACCTGACGGTCGCCGCACCCCCGCTCTACATCCAGGAGAAGATCCACCCCAAGGTGCTGATCGACGCGCTGAAACGCGAGAAGGAGAAGCGGGCCAAGGGCAAGGCGGAGGCGCCGCTCGACCTCTTCGCCGATTTCGACGGGATCGCGGACGAGGAGGCCAAGACCGAGTTCTACAAGCACGACAGCAACTGGTCGAACCGCTTCATCCTCGGCGACAGCCTGTCTGTGATGGCGAGCCTCGCCGAGCGCGAAGGGCTTCGCGGCAAGGTGCAGTGCATCTATTTCGACCCGCCCTACGGCATCAAGTTCAACTCGAACTTCCAATGGTCGACGACCTCGCGCGACGTAAAGGACGGCGACCGCACGCAGGTCACCCGCGAGCCGGAACAGGTGAAGGCCTTCCGCGATACGTGGAAGGACGGCATCCACTCCTACCTGTCCTATATCCGCGACCGGCTTACCGTAGCGCGCGACCTGCTGACGGAGAGCGGCAGTATCTTCGTCCAGATAGGCGACGAGAACGTCCATCGGGTCCGAGCGGTAATGGACGAGGTTTTCGGGGACGAGAATTTTTTATCATCCATTGCATTCACGAAAACGCGCCCGCTGGGTGCCTCTGGCATGGCAGGCATTTATGACCAAATACTATGGTATTCAAAAGACAAAACATCCGTAAAAACGAGAAATATTTTTGAAAATAAGTCGATTGAGGATAACCCTAATTACTCTCTTATCGAATTTGAAGGCGGAAAACGTCGTCGCATAACCAGCGTCGAAAGAAAAAATCCATCGATTTTTGATAAAAACGCAAAAATTTTTCAGGCAGAAAAACTCGCCTCTTCTGGATGGACGGCGACATGCTATTTTGACATTGAATTTTGCGGAAAAAAATATCCTCCAAAGAAAACAAGCTGGAGAACAAACAAAAAAGGAATCGAAAATTTAATTAAATCTAACCATCTTCACGCAGCGGGGGATAATATATACTATGTAAGCTATTTCGAGGACAATAAAATACAATCAATTCCTAATCTTTGGGATGACACGCGCGGCGACATTGATACGGTTTACGTTGTTCAAACTTCAGTTAAAGTGGTTCAGAGATGCCTCTTAATGGCTACCGACCCCGGCGACCTAGTACTGGATCCGACATGCGGTTCTGGCACTACAGCCTTTGTTTCCGAACAATGGGGTCGGCGTTGGATCACAATTGACACGTCTCGCGTCGCTTTAGCGTTAGCGCGCTCCCGATTGATGGGCGCACGTTTCGCCTACTACCTGCTCGCTGACAGCCCCGAAGGCGTGATCAAGGAAGCGGAGCTAACCCTCGCGCCTCCAAAGAGCGGCCCTACCTATAAAGATCTTCGTCACGGCTTTGTATTTGAGCGCGTTCCGCGGATAACGCTTGGATCCATCGCGAACAATACCGAGATCCCTGTGATCTGGGAGAAATGGCAGGAGACGCTGGAGCCGCTCCGCGCCTCGCTCAACACCGCGCTCGGCAAGGCGTGGGAGGAATGGGAGATCCCGCGCGAGGCGGGCGCGGACTGGACCGAGCCCGTCCGCTCGCTCCATGCACGCTGGTGGGACGCCCGCATCGCCCGGCAGAAAGAGATCGACGCCTCGATCGCCGCCAAGGCCGAGTTCGAATATCTCTACGACAAGCCCTATGAGGACAAGAAGCGCGTCCGCGTGGCCGGGCCCTTCACGGTCGAGAGCCTTTCGCCCCACCGCGTCCTCGCCGTCGGCGCGGACGACGAATTGATCGACCTGCTCGAAGCCGAAGAAGGACGCCGCGCACGCGGGCTCGAGACGTCGGACGAGCGCGACTTCACCGCCATGGTGCTCGCCAATCTCAGCGTCGCGGGCGTGCAGCAGGCGCACAAGGCGGACCGCATCACCTTCACCCGCCCCGTCGAGCCCTTCCCGGGCGGCGGTTACGTCTGCGCTCACGGCGTCTTTCTCGAAGGCGAGACCGAGCGCAAGGCCGCGATCTTCGTCGGTCCGGAATTCGGCACCGTGGCGCGGCCGGATCTCGTCGCAGCCGCGCGCGAGGCGGCCGATGCGGGCTTCGACGTGCTCATCGCCTGCGCCTTCAATTTCGACGCCCACACCACCGAGCTCGCCCGCATCGGCCGCATCCCCGTCCTCAAGGCGCGGATGAACCCGGACCTGCATATGGGCGGGGAGCTGAAGACGACGGGATCGGGCAACCTCTTCGTGATCTTCGGCGAGCCCGACATCCGCATCGAGAATGCGGGCGACGACATGATCCGCGTCGAGATCCGCGGCATCGACGTGTTCAAGCCGCAGTCGGGTGAGATCGAGAGCGGCGGCCCGGACTCGATCGCCCTGTGGTTCATCGACACCGATTACGACGAGGAGAGCTTCTTCGTCCGCCACGCCTACTTCCTCGGCGCGAACGACCCCTACAAATCGCTGAAGACGACGCTGAAGGCCGAGATCGATCCGGAGGCGTGGGAGAGCCTCCGCAGCGCCGTCTCCCGCCCCTTCCCCCGCCCCGCGTCCGGCCGCATCGCGGTCAAGGCGATCAATCACCTCGGCGACGAGGTGATGAAGGTGTTCAGGGTGTGAGCGGGATGGGTCGCGCGCCGTTCATCTTCCGAGGAGCGAACTGGCCGGTCGGCAGCAGGCGTCGGCAGGAGACGAACGATGCCGCCTTGCCGAACCATTACGTGTTCGCCACCGGCGAAGCCGCGAAAACATTCGTCTCGTCCAAATCCATCAGGAAGACGAAACGGCCGAAGTCGCCTGAAGGATCGGCCTGCACCGCCGTCGCGGCGGCGTCGAAATCGGCGACATCGTCCAAATCGCCGCGGAAGAAGAAACGCAAGAAGCCCGCGCGCGTGACCTTCTCGCCCGAGCCTCAGGCGACGAGTCCGAAGAAAAGCTCCAAAGGATCGATCATGCCCGGCGTTTTCTTCGGCGGAAAATCCGACAGGACCGGAAGCTTCGTGGTCGAACGGGGCGCGATACCCCCGAGGGCGCCGAAGAAGAGCGGCGCACCGAAGACGTAAGGGAGCGGCTCGAAGGACAACATGAGGGTGCATGATGCGCAGGAACTTCGACTGGGACAGAGCACGCAAATCGAGGCTGATCGAGCAGCGCGGGGCGGAAAATGCGGGTGACGACCTGCCGGAGCCGAAGAGCCTTTCTGAAATGCGGGCAGACGGCCGAGGTCCCAAAATACCCAAGAAAAAGCATGTCCCCCTCATTCCGAAGACCGTCGGGGCGGGGTTCAGGCCCGAACGAAAGCTGATCCCCGGCGGTGCGGCCGGAAAAGTTGAAAAGCGCAAAGCTTCCGATCGCGGGCCCGGCGGCGGCAAGCCGCAGGCCGGCCGCTGACATTCGACGGTGAAAGGCCCGAGCCATGTACAAGGGTCGAGCACAATCCATGCAGCGCGGCGCATATGTGCGCGAGCGCAGACCGATGTCGAAAGAGGAGTTCTACGCCGGTTACAACATCACTCTGACGAAAGCGGAGTGGCTGCATTTCTCGCCCGGCTTGGTCAGTCGACTGCGCCCGGTCGTGAGGGAATTCGCGAAGAACGGTTTTCGAAAACCTCGAGACGTCAGCCGCCTTCTGAACAAGTTCGAAATCACGACCGCCTGCGGCTGTCCGTGGACGCCTCGGCTTGCCTATTTCCTTCTCGGTAGGATGTTCGGAGATACTGGACCATCCGAAAAGCCTCGGCTCATCAAGCACGACGCGCGTCCGACCGAGGCCGCGATGACCCAGACCGAAAAGCGGTTTCGAAACGACGCGCCTGCGCCACTGGAGGAAATGCGGCCTTCAGAGGCGAGCTATTTTCGCTCGGATAAAATCGACGAAAGAACCTTCATAAATCGGCTGGCCCCTCTGGTACGACGGCAGATCGAACGCGGAACCTGTTCGCCGAAGACGCTGGCTGCAAAGCTCAACAGCGAGGGCCTACCGACAGCGCGAGGGACGCCATGGACGGTGCGATCAGCCGCCTTCCTGATCGAAATCGTCGAACGCGGCATTGCCGCAGTCTCCCCCGGCGGGCCTGCGCATGACGAGCCTACGACGTCTTACGCCGCGATGGAGGACATCGCCGCGAAACTCTCAAAACTCGGACGAGTGATCAGGAGCAGGGCATGAACATCATTCTCGCGGACACGTACACCGCGAGCCTCGCCCGATTGAGCGGTCCCGAGCAGAAGGCCGCCAAGGAGGCGACGTACGACCTGCAGACGAACCCGGCGGCGCCGGGGTTGCAGATGCACCGACTGGATCGGGCGCGGGACCAGAATTTCTGGTCGGCGCGGGTCAATTCCGATCTCCGCATCATTCTGCACAAGACCGACGGCAGCGTGCTGTTCTGCTACGTCGATCATCACGACAAAGCTTACGCTTGGGCGGAGCGCCGTCGCATCGAGCGGCATCAAACCACCGGCGCGATGCAGATCGTGGAAATCCGGGAGAAGGTAATCGAAATTCCCGTGATGGCGCCTGTCGCCGTTCCGGTCGGAGCGGCGGCGCCCTCGGTCAAGAAGCCGGTCCCGTTCGAGCATTTGCGCAAGACCGAACTCCTCGGGTTCGGAGTGCCCGCCGACTGGGTGGAAGACGTCCGCAATGCCGACGAGGACAGGCTGCTCGAGCTTCTGCCGCACCTTCCGGCGGAAGCGCAGGAAGCCTTGCTCCGTCTCGCCGTGGGCGAGCGTCCTGACAAGCCTGAACCGGTGCCGCCGGTCGCCGACCCCTTCCAACATCCGGATGCCCAGCGACGCTTCCTGATCGTATCCGGCCGCGAGGATCTCGAGCGCGCGCTGGAGTCCCCTTGGGAAAGTTGGGCGGTTTTCCTTCATCCGGATCAACGCCGCCTCGTCTCGCGACAGTATGGTGGTCCCGCACGCGTGTCCGGCTCGGCCGGGACCGGGAAAACCGTCGTCGCCCTCCATCGGGCGGTCGCACTCGCTCGGCGGAACCCGGGCGCAAAGGTCCTGCTTGCGACGTTCTCCAAACCTCTTGCCAACGCTCTGCGCCGGCGATTGGAAACACTGGTACGCCCCGAACCCGACACCGGAAGCCGTATCACGGTGCATCCGATTACGGGTGTCGGATACGATCTGTACGCCCGACGCTTCGGGGCTCCGAACATCGCGCCCGGCACGCTCGTCGCCTCGCTGCTCAAGAACGCTGCAGCGGCAGAACAAGCGAAATTCTCTCCCGCTTTTCTCATGGATGAGTGGCGCGACGTCGTGGATGCTTGGGGGATCCAAGACAGAGACAGCTATCTGAACGTTCCGCGCCTCGGCCGGAAAACCAGGATCGGCGGCAAGCAGCGGGAATTGCTCTGGACCATCTTCGAGCGTGTTCGCGCAGGGTTGGACGAGAGAAACGTCACGACCTGGTCGCAGGTGTTCTTGCGTCTGGCATCGGGCCTGTCTGAAACGGAGGCAAGACCCTTCGATTTCGCGGTCATCGACGAGGCGCAGGATATCGGCGTCGCTGAACTCAGATTTCTCGCTGCACTCGGCGCCGGACGGCCGGACGGACTCTTCTTCGCCGGCGATATCGGGCAGCGGATCTTCCAACAGCCGTTTTCATGGAAGGCCGTCGGCGTGGATGTACGCGGACGATCCTTTACCCTGAAGGTAAACTACCGAACCTCGCAACAGATCCGGATGAAGGCCGACAGGCTCTTGCCGAGCGACGTTGCCGATGTGGACGGCAACAGCGAGAGCCGAAAGGGAACCGTCTCGGTCTTCGATGGCCCCGAACCGACGCTGCGATTGTTCCCGGATCCGAAAGCCGAGGCGGAAGCCGTCGGCGGTTGGATCGCCGACCGTCTCGCGCAAGGCATGAAACCGGAGGAAATCGGCGTCGTCGTCCGAACGGAGGCGCAGTTGAAACGCGCCCGTGACGCCGTGAAGGCTGCCGGGGCCAAGGCCTCGGAACTGAGCGAGAAAGTCGAAATATCCGACGGACACATCTCGATCACGACGATGCATCTGGCGAAAGGGCTCGAGTTTCGTGCCGTCGCCGTAATCGCATGCGATGAGGACGTAGTCCCTTCGATCGAGCGGATGGAGAGCGTTTCCGACGAGTCGGATCTCGACGAAGTCTTCGCCACCGAGAGACACCTTCTGTACGTTGCGTGCACGAGGGCACGAGACGAACTCATGGTGACGGCGGTCGCTCCGGGTTCCGAGTTTTTGGCGGATCTTGGGATTTGAAATCCGGCGACCGGGAAGACGCGTCAATCAATTGCGCCCCAGCGAGCCTCTCCCCGCCCCCGGGGGGGGGGGCAAACGACGGAATATGTAAACGCATAGGGAAGCAGAATTGATTGAAATCTTTAACGGCTATTCTTCAAAGGCTTACGCAATTTCGTCGGAGGAGTACCACTCCGCCGAACAACGATGCGCTGCCATCGAAAGAGAAGATTGACGTTCCGCCCGCGGAATGGTCTTCTCGAATTTGCATCAAGAGACGGGCGCTGCTCGTCGCCAACCGATCCTGCCCGGACACGGTGGCTTCTGCTCACGCAGGATGCGGCCGCGAAGGCAAACATTCGGGCCGCATCCTCCTGTTCGGAGGATGAAAATGCTGATCCCCCTTCGTTGACGACAGTGCCGCAACAAGCTTGCCTCATGCGCGGGTGCGTATGCGGCAACGAGGCGAGTAGAAAACTCAAGGAGACCAAATATGCCGCGCTCGAAAAACCGCGTTCTCGACATCGAAAAGAACGGCGAGTACGTCCGCGTCCAGTTCGTCCGCGACGACGGGCAGATCGCGATCGGAGAATATAAGCGGTTCGGCTGGGCACGCCCCCCGAAAGAGATCGCGGCTGAGTTCAACGCCGTCCTCAGTCGCCCTCCGATTGCGCGTTATTCAGCAAGTAAGGCGAGGCGGTCAGGAACGTGAATGTAAACAGCCCGTAGGCTGAACCGCCGTCGACAGCAGGACGATCTTCTGAAGTTGGCGACACGCTCCTAACCGCAAATTCCAAAGCCGTCGGGGCAATTCCGGAGAGTACCCCGAGTGCCTTGAGTGCGTTGCAGTGCCAGCACGGACATGCAAATGCCGATCGATCGCCGCTCTTTCCTTGCCGCTCTCGTTTCAGCCTTCGGCATGACCGATGCCGACGCCCTCACTGATCGCATCGCGGACAGGGGCAGACCATTGCTTCTCCCGGTGCGGAGCCCGTCAATAAGACTGCACGTCTACACAGGCGGCGTGATCACCTACGGTCCCGAGGACAATGGCCGAGGCCCTCGCCCGACCTGGAGGCAGCTATGGGAGGCTGAAGGCATCGCCATCCAAGATCCGGCTGCTCTCGAGCGGATCTTCGCCGAAAGATCTTTCGATCCTGAAGACCTTGATCAACCGATCGACGACCGGTGTTGGCCCATGGCTTACGCGACGACTTGGAGCCCGGAGGCGCGTGCCCACGGACTTCTTCGGCGGCTCGGGGTCGGATCAACCCTCCGCAGTCAAGGAATGATCGGTAGCCTCGAGTTTCATGAAGGTGACAATCATCCGGGCAGTAGCGACGTCTGGGTGCAGGTCGTCGACGATCTCTCGGCCAGCCTTCTTCAGGCGCGGCTCATCGAACTCGGCCAAGCGATCGAGATCGTGATGGAAGTCGAGTCGATCCAGCCCACCGTCTGAGCGATCGTCAGCGGTCAGCTCCCTCTACCGCGTCGTGCTCGATCGTCTCGCGCGCCCGCTCGTTGATCCGCTTCAGCGCTTCTAGATGCAGCAGGTGGGTTGCCTGAACCGCGACGTTCGCCTCTACGGTCACGGTCGGCCGACCCCAGCCCCGGTTCAGGATCTCTTGGGCGGCGGCCACGCGTGAACTGGGCGGCGCGTCTTCATTGTTGATGATCGCGAGCAGCGCGCCGATCGCTTTGTCCGTTTGCGCGCGGCAGAGGTCACGCAGCTCCCCGATCACGCGCGGCCGTCCACCGGGATTGCCCGACCGTCCCTTCTCGAACGGCCGCCCGACCGGCGCTCTACGGCCGATCTCCGGGCCAGAGGGCTTCAAGCTCGTTTCGCTCATCCGCAACTCCGCTGTTCGAACGCTGTTCTCTGGATGCAGGCCTTGCGACCCTTGCAGGCCTTTTTCGGTCGCTTCTCGATATTCGTTTTCTTCATCGTTTTCGTTTTTCGCGAATGGACGAAAAAACGGTCGCAAGGGTCGCAAGGCTGCAGTCGGGCTCATGCCCGAACCACGCGCCATTTGGTCGGACGACCCTTTCCCTTTACGACACGATAGCCCGCTACGATCCGATCCTGATTGTCCCGGAACCACGTGGTGAGCGCGTCACGATTGATATCGCCTTTGGCTCCGGCGACCTCTTGGATGGCTGCGCGAAGGCGGAGATCCTGTGAAAAGCTCACAGCGAGCGGCGAGATGTTTACCGGTCCGGTGCGTTGGAACCCGGCTAGCAGGTCGGCAGTGCTGAACTCGGCCGTTCCTGCAGCTTCGACGAGAGCCAGGATCAACTCCACGCGGGCCGCATGGACCGGATCGTCGCCGATCGCTCTCAACATGGTTGCGACCGGGTCAGCGCAGCCCAACCAGACGAGCGCCGAACGGACGGTGTCCGACCAGCCTTCGAACGAGGCGAGCGGCGGGAGCTTGTCCGGCCGACCGGCGGAGATGTAGGCCGAGACGATGGTCAGCGCCGCGCGGACATAGCGACCCCGATCCGCGAACACGGCGTCGGTCGGCTTGGCTGCGAACTGCCGCAGCTCGGGTCGCTCCTGCCCCGGGTCGAGATTGGCGATGAGTGAACGGCGCGTGATGTCGCCGCTCAGCGTCAGGTTGTTCCCGGTCGCGAAAATCACGGTCCGGTTTTCGATCTCGAATGCGTCGGAGACACCGAGCCGCCTGACGCGAACGCGCGGTCGTTCGACCGCCATGCACAGCTTGTCGCCGCCGAGATCGATGGAAACGTTGTCGATGGCGATCAGGGTCGAGCCGTCGAGAAAGGCCCCGTCGAGCCGCTTCTCGTTCTCCGCCATCTGATCGCTCCAAGACATCACCGGCGCGTGGCTGCCGGTGCCGATCGCGGCGATGACGTCGACCAGGTAGCTCTTGCCGCTCCCAGGCGTCGGGGCGGTGATGCAGTGAAGCGGCGCGACCTGGAACGCGGGCCTGCACACGACCGAGAGAATGCCGCTGAGCGCGACGGATTTGCCCTCGTCACTGACGAACGGGAACTCGGCAAGGAGTTCGAGAAGGACGTCCAGCGCGGCAAGAGCGTCTTCCTTCGAGGGCGGGGCCGGGATGGGCGCCATGGCGGGGGTGCTTGCCAGATAGAGACCCGTCGCCGCGTCGTATCCGGGGGTATCGAGGACCGTTCCGTCTGGCCTGATCGTCGGCGAGCTCAGGATCGCCGTGACCTGCGGAAACGGCCAGACGTCCTGGCGCACGACGATGCTCTTCGCCACCTTCTCGGGCGGATCGATCGGAACCCAGCCGTCGCCCGATTTCGAGCGGGCCGGTTTTTCGAAATGCGCGCAACGAGCGAGCGCATCGACCACCATCGTCGGGTCGGCACAGCGGAACACGGCGATTTCCGTCTTGTTGCCGTGAAAGCTCGGTCGCCGTTCCACCTCGGGTCGCACGAGAACCGCGCCGCGGCGGAAGAAGATCCCCGCCTTCATCAGCGCGTGCTCGGCCTCCTCGACCACGCGGCTCAAATCGCCCGGGACATATCGGATGATCGGGATCTCACCGTCGGCGTCGTGATCCGGAACGGGCGTCTCGGAAGGTCCGACGTCGGGCAGATAGCGCCGCGCGAGCGCTCTGATGCCGATCTGCCAAGCGGCGTCGCTCGTCCCGAACTCGGATGCGATGACGTGGTCGATGACGTCATGCGCCTTCGCGCCGAATACGGGATGGCTGCCGCAAAGAGGATCGCTTGCATGATGGCTGAATGACCGCTCTACGCCGTCGGATCCGACAGCGGTCATGACGCCCGGCTCTCCGGACGTGCTTGCCGGATGAAGCCAGCGCCGGTCTCGCTCGAAATACCGGTAGCCTTGCGCATGCAGGACCTCGGCGAGGCTCGGCATTGCATCGCGGAGCCGAGCGATGAGCGAGCCTCCATCCCGCGCAGCAGCGGATCGCGTCTCCGCTGCCTTGAACGCTCTCGCAGCGGCCTCGTCGCGTCGCCGCTTTTCCTCCTGCCATCGCTGTCCTGCGATCTCGATCAGCGTGTCGAGGCACAGTGGGTACCCTTCGATGACTTCCGTCCGCGCATAGCGGAGCCGCTCTTCCGGGCATCGAGGCATCAGCATCAAGGACTCGGCGCCGAACTTGGATGCGTCGGCCCAATCGGCCAGGCCGAGCGCGTCGGCCAGGATCCTTGAGAAATGCTTGTCGATGAACAGGGCCTCCGCACGGCTCTCGTCGACGGGAAACGTGAACGTTTTCGACAGCAGCGCGATGATCCGGAAGCGCGGCGTCTCCGGCGTGTGCGAGAAAGTGGTGTGAAGAATCGCAGCGATACCGGCCCTCGATAGCCTCGCTACGAGCTCTTCGAAACCCGGAGGCGGATGGCTCGCGTCCGCCGCATCGATGTCGATGACGACCAGATCGCGACCGACCAGGCGGGCGACGCCCCGCGTTCCATCGAACGTCGCACAGGAAAAGGCGGGACCATCCTTATCGCCGACGACATGGCCGAAGTCGGCGCAGACCTCGGCCCAACACGTCCACTGCCGAAGGCCGACATTGTCGCGCGTGTGGGCGAAGGTGGTCAGCTCGAAACGGCGGGCGAGATCGCCCCACTCAGCGGCGAATTTCATGCTGCCCTCCCGATCGTGTTCTGCGGAAGACAGGCGATGAAGCGCTCCAGCTCGCTTTCTCGGATCAGCGTGCGCGAGCCGAGTTTCACAACGGGAAGGCTGTAGCGCGCGACAAGAAGGTAGAAATAGCTTCGCGATATCGCGCCTAGCCGGTCTCGAGCCTCGGCGACGGTGAGCAGACGGTCCGACATGGATCTCTCCGGTTTTCAACGGCCACAAATGGCCACCGGGAGACGTTAGACCCGAGCGACTCACCCTCCGTTTTCGGTGCGCATAAATCAAAAAATATATTTATTCACAATTGTATAGCTCGTTCTCTTTTAATGAGCGCGACCTGCGCTTGGGACAGAAGCTCCTGCTGAACGGATCCCCTATGCTCTCGGTCGTCTTCTTGGTCGATCGATCGACAGAGCGTCCAGCATCTGCGTAGGAAGGCGGCACCCTTCCCTCGCTTTATCAAGCCGGGATGTTCAGCCTTCAATTCGTCGATCAGGCGGACGCGCGCGAGCTCAAAAACCGTCGTCCAAGTGGAACGGCTCATTTGAAAAACGGGTTTTCCGCGAAGGACATCTTGTTCGTTCGGAGAAGGGTCGAGTTCTCCGAGATCTTCCCCGCGCATCTCGCGAATTAGCTCGATGTTTTCAGCCGCTATATCGAGCGCTTCCTCATCACCGTCGCGTTCACCTACGTCGATCTTGAGCCCGTCGTTGCGCAGAAGATTGAGCTGCTGCCAGTTGCGGCGCAGTCGCTCCATTTGCAGTTTTTCAAGGCTGCGGAGTTGCTCGACGAGAATATCGACCACGATCTGCCGATAGCGTTGACCGACCTGAAGTCGACGTTCGAAGCTGATCGACGGCCTACCCGCACCTCGCCGACGCCCACCACGCCCGGATTTCGGCAAGGCGTCGCTCATTTCATACTCGCAGATTGCAAGCAAAACGATGCCCACTGTTCCATGAGCACTCGACGACGCTCGAAGAGATCGGTCCGTCGATAAGCCGCCTCGACTTTGTTCGTGACCGTATGCGCAAGAGCCGCCTCCGCGACCGCGTGCGGCGTATGCGTCTGCTCCTCCGTCCAATCGCGGAATGCCGACCGGAACCCGTGCACCGTCGCGTCGACCTTCAGGTCTCGCATCAGCATCGCCAGAGCCATCGAGGATAGAGGTCCGCGGATGTTGCGGCCCGGAAAGACGTAGTCACCCGTCCGCTTGGCCGCGAGCTCTTGCAGGATGTCCATGGCGCGTCCGCTGAGCGGGACGCGATGGACCCGGCCCGCCTTCATCCGCTCGCCTGGGATGGCCCAAACGGCGGCACCGAGGTCGATCTCGCTCCAGCGCGCACCCAGCGCCTCTCCCGAGCGCGCAGCTGTCAGGATCAAGAATTCCAGGCACCGGGCCGACATGCTGCCGTTCGCCCGCAGTCGGGCCATGAGAGCCGGAACCTGATCATACGGCACTGCGCGGTGGTGGCCGCGCGTCAGCCGTTTCCGCTTTCCGAGCAGCGGTTCGAGGTTGTCCTTCCATGCCGCCGGGTTGGGTCCAGCCCGGAGGCCGGTGGCTATCGCGGCGGCGAGCACACGCTCGATGCGCCCTCTCAGCCGCGACGCCGTTTCCGGTTTCGTGTGCCAGATCGGCTTCAGCACCTCATGAACATCGCGGGTCGTGATCTCGTCGACGCGCTTTGAGGCGATCGGAGCGCAATAGTCGCGCAACGTGTTACGCCACTGTTCGCGGTGCTTCGCATTTCGGAAGTTAGCCTGAAGGCCAGCGGCAATCTCCTGCGCGTATGGACCGAAGGTCGGCACTTCCCGCTTCTCCGGACGCACGGCGCTGCGTGGGTCCAATCCCTCGCGAACCGCCTTACGGGCTTTCAGCGCCTGCTCACGCGCTTCGGCAAGGGAGACGAGCGGGTACGCGCCGAGACCGATCTCGCGCCGCTTCCCGCCTGCCTGAGAGATGAAGGCCCAACCCTTCCAGCCACGCTTCACGACCAGATACAAGCCGCCGCCGTCGCTGTGCAAACCGTCCTTGTCTGCTCCCTTCACAAGGCGATCCGTCAGGAGATGTTGGCCCGCCATTCCCTATTCCTTTCCCTATTTTCGTCGATGGCTTTGCATGAACGCGTAGGGAAAGGAAAGAATACTTTACTCGTTTTATCAATGCGTTATCAGCTCATTGCGGGCTGTCATGAACAAGAATTTTCATAAGTTTTGCGGACGCCCGCTCCGCCAAGCCGCTTTCCCCTGAAAGCTTCGGACTTCCGTAAGAGCCGTCGGAAACCCTGTGCCGGATCAAGGCCGCGTGATGGCGGTCGAAGTCGGAGAGGGTCGAAGCGCCGCCGTCGTGGACGCTTCCCGGCCGAAATGCGCTCATGAACAGGAGATCGGCGTCACCGTCGTCGTCCGCTCGAAGGACGCGTCCGGAACCAGACGGCCATCGTGCTTCGACGGTCCATGCCCCGCGTCCGGGCGGGCGCGGAGCGTTCCGGCCGCCCGGACGAGGATCGGAAGCGCTCAGCGCGCCTTCTGGCCGAACAGGATCGCGTGGGCGTCCTTGTCCTTGGAGAGGTCGCGCTTCTCGCGCTCCTCGACCGCAAGCGCCAAGCCGCGCTGCACGCCGGGACGGTCCATCATCGTCTCGTACCAGCGGTGGAGATGCGGGAAGTCTTCGAGCTTCTGGCCCTGCCGCTCATGGCTCTTGATCCAGCCGATGCAGGCCATGTCGGCGATCGAATAGTCGCCCGCCAGATACTCCCGGTCTTCGAGGCGCTTGTTCATGACGCCGTAAAGCCGGTTCACCTCATTGGTGTAGCGGTCGATCGCATAGGGCACCTTCTCCGGCGCATAGACGCGGAAATGATGCGCCTGCCCCGCCATCGGGCCGAGGCCGCCGACCTGCCAGGACAGCCACTGGTCGACCTCCACGCGCTTGCGCTCGTCCTGCGAAGGGTAGAACAGGTTCAGCTTCCGGCCGAGATATTGAAGGATCGCGCCGGACTCGAACACCGAGATCGGGCCGCCCCACGGACCCGCGGGATCGACGATCGCCGGGATCTTGTTGTTGGGCGAGATTTCGAGGAATTCCGGCTTGAACTGGTCGCCCTTGCCGATGTCGACGAGGTGCACGTTGTAGGGCAGCCGGCACTCCTCGAGCATGATCGAGATCTTCCAGCCGTTCGGCGTCGGCCAGTAATAGAAGTCGATGGGGGCCTGTTGCATCATCGGCGTTACTCCCTGCCGTTTTATCGCTCCGAGAATTGACGCTTCGCGGGACGCGGGCAAGAGCCGAGACGCCCGCCGCGCGCAGGGCGCGGCCGCTCAGCGCGCGGGGCCGAGCTTCTTCTTGAAGCCCGCATGGCTCTTGGCGTAGCCGAGCCTCTCGTAGAAGCGATGGGCGTCGACACGTTTCAGATTGGACGTGAGTTCGAGCACCGCGGCCCCGCGGCGGCGCGCCTCGGTCTCCGCGAAGGCGACCATGCGGGCCCCGATGCCGCGGGACCGCAGATCGCTGCGGACCTGCACCGCCCGCAGCTCAGCATGCAGAGCGCCGACGCCGGTGAGACCCGGGAGGAAGGACAAGAGGAACGTGCCGACGACCGCGCCCTCCGTCTCCGCCACGTAGAGCGTGTGGTCGGGATGGGCCGCGAGCGTGGCGAAGGCGGCCTCATAGACGGGGCCGTTCGCCTCGGTCCACGCGTCGCCGTGCCCGGCCAAGGCATCAGCCTCGTGCAGGCGGACGACCGCTTCCACGTCCGCCTTCTTCGCCTCGCGGATGAGGAGGTCGCTCACGCGGCGCGGCTTTCCATCGGAAGGAGATCCTCCGGACGGCCGTAGCCCGGCAGCGCCTCGATCCGCTTCATCCAGGCGACGACGTTCGGGAAGGCCGAGAGGTCGTAGCCGCCTTCGGCCGCGTAATAGACGACGCCGTAGGAGTCGATGTCGGCGATGGTCAGTCCCTCGCCCACCATCCAGTCGCGCCCGCGCAGAAGGTCGTTCAGCGCCGTCAGCGAGGTCGCGCCGTCGCCCATGTGCTGGGCGATCACGGCCGGATCGAACTGGCGATAGCCGAGCTTGTGGGCGCGGGGCCGGTAGATGTGCGGCGCCAGGCGGTCGTATTCCCAGAACATCCATTCACGGACGGAGATGCGCTCGTCGAGCGTGGCGCCCCCGAAGCGGCCGAGCTTGTCGGCGATGTATTCGAGGATGGAGGCCGACTGGCAGAGGGCGCGACCATTCGCGTTGTCGACGAGCGCGGGCACCTGTCCGAAACGATTGAGGCGCATATGGTCGGGCGCCTTGTGCGCGCCGTCGCGCATCGACACGTGAACGTAATCGAAGGGCTCGCCGGCCAATGACAGAAGAAGACCTATCTTATAGGCCGGACCGGACAGAACCATTCCGTGAAGGGTGAAGCGCGCCGCCATTTTCGACTCCGTTCAAAACGCCCGCGGAGCATAGCGCCGCGCTCGAGCCTGCGTCACGCGCCGCGCGCCGCCGCACGGCGATATCCACCGACACCCTTGCGGAGCCTTTTCTCTTGGATCTCAACGCCCTCGCCCAAACCGTCACCGAATATGTGCGCGCCCATGCGGAATGGACGCCTTGGATCGTCGGGCTGCTCGCCTTCGGCGAATCCGTGGCGCTCGTCTCGCTGCTCATCCCGGCGACGGTGATCCTGATCGGCATCGGGGCGCTGATCGGCGCGAGCGGGCTCGATTTCTGGCCGATCTGGTCGGGCGCCGTGATCGGGGCCGCGCTCGGCGACAGCCTCTCCTACTGGCTCGGCTTCCACTATCACGACCGGATCGCGCGGATCTGGCCGATGTCCAAGAACCCGGGGCTGCTGAACCGCGGCCACGCCTTCTTCGAGCGCTGGGGGCTGGCGGGGGTCTTCATCGGCCGGTTCTTCGGCCCGCTCCGGGCGACCGTGCCGCTGGCGGCGGGCGCCTGCACCATGCCCACCCTGCCCTTCCAGTTCGCCAACTGGTCCTCGGCGATGATCTGGGCCGGCCTGATGCTGGGCCCCGGCGCCTTCGGCGCGGACTGGCTGGTCCGGCACTGATCCGACGCCCGAAAGGACGATGCCCGGGACGAGTCCGGGCATACGATCGTTGCGGCAAGCGCGGCGTCAGATGCCGAGCTTGCTCTTCAGGAGATCGTTGACGGCCTGCGGATTGGCCTTGCCGCCGGTCTGCTTCATCACCTGACCGACGAACCAGCCGAGCATGGTCGGCTTGGCGAGCGCCTGCTGAACCTTGTCCGGGTTGGCCGCGATCACCTCGTCCACCGCCTTCTCGATGGCGCCGGTATCGGTGACCTGCTTCATGCCGCGCGTCTCGACGAGGGCGCGCGGATCGCCGCCTTCGGTCCAGACGATCTCGAACAGGTCCTTGGCGATCTTGCCGGAGATCGTGCCCTCGCCGATCAGGTCGACGATGGCGCCGAGCTGCGCGGCGGAGACGGGCGAGGCGCCGATGTCGAGGCCTTCCTTGTTGAGACGGCCGAACAGCTCGTTGATGACCCAATTGGCGGCGGCCTTGCCGTCGCGCCCCTTCGCCACCGCCTCGAAATAGTCGGCCTGCTCGCGCTCGGCCACGAGCACGCCGGCGTCATAGGGGCTCAGCCCGTATTCGGCGATGAAGCGGGCCTTCTTGGCGTCCGGCAGCTCGGGCAGATGCGCCGCGAGGTCGTCGACATAGGCCTGGTCGAATTCCAGCGGAAGCAGGTCCGGATCGGGGAAGTAGCGGTAGTCGTGCGCTTCTTCCTTCGAGCGCATGGAGCGCGTCTCGCCCTTGCCGGGGTCGAACAGGCGGGTCTCCTGCACGATCGTGCCGCCGTCCTCGATGATGCCGATCTGGCGGCGCGCCTCGGTCTCGACCGCCTGGCCGATGAAGCGGATGGAATTGACGTTCTTGATCTCGCAGCGCGTGCCGAAGGGATCGCCGGGGCGACGGACGGAGACGTTCACGTCGGCGCGGAGATTGCCCTTCTCCATGTCGCCGTCGCAGGTGCCGAGATAGCGCAGGATGGTGCGCAGCTTGGTGACATAGGCCTTGGCCTCTTCCGCCGAGCGCAGATCCGGCTTCGATACGATCTCCATCAGCGCGACGCCCGAACGGTTGAGGTCGACGAAGCTCATGGTCGGGTGCTGGTCGTGCAGCGACTTGCCCGCATCCTGCTCGAGATGCAGGCGCTCGATGCCGACCGTGATCTGCGAGCCGTCCGGCATGTCGACGAGCACTTCGCCCTCGCCGACGATCGGGCTCTTGTACTGGCTGATCTGGTAGCCCTGCGGCAGGTCCGGATAGAAATAGTTCTTCCGGTCGAAGACCGAGCGCAGATTGATCTCGGCCTTGAGCCCGAGGCCGGTGCGGACGGCCTGCCGCACGCATTCCTCGTTGATGACCGGCAGCATGCCCGGCATCGCCGCGTCCACGAGCGAGACATGGGCGTTCGGCTCGCCGCCGAAGGCGGTGGAGGCGCCGGAGAAGAGCTTCGACTTCGAGGTGACCTGCGCATGGATCTCCATGCCGATCACGACCTCCCAGTCGCCGGTCGCGCCCTTGATGAGCTTCTTGGGGTCAACGGGTGCGTTCATGGTGCGAAGTCCGTTTCGGTGCCGGAGGTCGTCGCCTTTTCGGGCGCCGCGCCGGCGGGGTCAAGTCGATGCCGGCCGGGAGGCTCCCGGCCGCGAGGGGCGGTCAGACGAACCGCCGGGAAAGATAGCCGATCGCCGCCCAGAGGCAGCCCGCCACGACGCGGAAGAAGGCATGCGCACCGCCGAAGGCGAAGCCGCCCTCGAACCAGCTGAGCCCCACCTGCCGCAGCAGGAAGTTGACGACGACGCCCGCGAGGCCCGCCGCCAGCCCCGCAAGGAGCAGTTTTCCGGCCTGATCCGCCTTCCGCCCCATCCAGAGCCCGATCCCGATCACGATCGGGTCGATGAAGGCGAACAGGATCAGCGTGTGGAACGGTTCGAGGTCGTGCAGGACCTTGGCGAACATCCGCTCACGCCCACCAGCGTCCGGGCGCCGTGAAGCGGCCCGCGGCCTTCTCGATCACCTCGCCGACGGAGAACAACGTCTCTTCGTCGAAGGGGCGGCCGATCAGCTGCAGGCCCAGCGGCAGCCCGTCGGCGGAGAGGCCCGCCGGCAGCGCGAGGCCGGGAAGGCCCGCCATGTTCACGGTCACGGTGAAGACGTCGTTGAGATACATCTCGACGGGATCGGCCGCGCCCATCTCGCCGACGCCGAAGGCGGGCGACGGGGTGGCCGGCGTGAGGATCGCGTCCACGCCCGAGGCGTAGACCTCCTCGAAGTCCCGCTTGATCAGGGTGCGGATCTTCTGGGCGCGCACGTAATAGGCGTCGTAATAGCCCGCCGAGAGCACATAGGTGCCGATCATGATGCGGCGGCGGACTTCCTTGCCGAAGCCCGCGGCGCGGGTCTTCTCGTACATCTCGACGATGTCCTTGCCCGGCACGCGCAGGCCGTAGCGGACGCCGTCATAGCGGGCGAGGTTCGAGGAGGCTTCGGCCGGGGCCACGATGTAATAGGCCGGCAGCGCGTATCTGGTGTGCGGCAGCGAGACCTCGACGATCTCGGCCCCCGCCTCGCGCAGCCATTCGACGCCCTTCGCCCAGAGCGCCTCGATCTCGGCGGACATGCCGTCGACGCGGTATTCCTTCGGAATGCCGATCTTCATGCCCTTGATCGAGCGGCCGACGGCGGCCTCGTAATCCGGCACGGCCAGATCGGCCGAGGTCGTGTCCTTGGGGTCGTGGCCCGCCATGGACCGCAAGAGGATCGCGTTGTCGCGCACCGTCTTGGCGATCGGCCCCGCCTGATCGAGCGAGGAGGCGAAGGCGACGATGCCCCAGCGCGAGCAGCGGCCGTAGGTCGGCTTGATGCCGACCGTGCCGGTAAACGCCGCCGGCTGGCGGATCGAACCGCCGGTGTCGGTCGCCGTCGCGCCGAGGCAGAGATCGGCCGCGACCGCCGCCGAGGATCCGCCCGACGAGCCGCCGGGCACGAGCTTCGCGTCAGATCCCGGACGGCGCCAAGGCGAGATCGCCGGCCCGAAGGCCGAGGTCTCGTTGGACGAACCCATCGCGAATTCGTCGTTGTTGAGCTTGCCCAGCATCACCGCGCCGTCGCGCCAGAGCTGCGAGGTGACGGTCGATTCATAAGCGGGCACGAATTCGCGCAGGATGTTCGAGCAGGCCGTCGTGCGCACGCCTTCGGTCGCGTAGAGGTCCTTCACGCCGAGCGGCAGGCCTTCGAGCGGGCCCGCAGAGCCCTTGGCGATGCGCTCGTCGGACGCCTTCGCCATGTCGAGCGCCTTCTCGGGCGTTTCCAGCACATAGGCGTTGAGCGGGCGCGCCTTCTCGACGGCCGTGACGAAGGCCCGGGTCAGTTCGGTCGCGGAAACGGTCTTGGCCTTCAGCGCATCGCGCGCTTCGGCCAGCGTGAGGCGGGTCAGGTCGGTCATCGCGCTCACTCCACCACCTTGGGGACTATGAAGAAGTGATCCTCGGTCGCGGGTGCGTTGCCGGTGACCTTGTCGGCGAGAGCGCCGTCGGTGATCTCGTCCTGCCGCTTCTTCATCGCCATGGGCGTGACCGAGGTCATCGGCTCGATGCCGTCGACATTCACCTCGTCGAGCTGTTCGACGAAGGCGAGGATGGCGTTGAGTTCGTTCTGGAGGTGCGGGACCTCCGCGTCGGTGACGGCGATGCGCGCGAGATGCGCGATGCGCCGGACGGTCGCCTGATCGACGGACATGAATGCTCCGGACGGGGACGAAGAAAAGCGGGTGAAGCGGGGCGCGTTGTAACGCCCCGCTCCCGATGCGGCAACGGTCGCGAGAGGGTCAGAAGGACACGGCCTCGCCCTTGGGCGGGACGATCACCTTCGTCTTCGATCCCTGCATCTCCTTCACGAAGGCGTCGGCCGTCGGATCGATGATGGGGAAGGAGCCGTAATGGCAGGGAATCACGGCATCGAAGGCGAAGAAGCGCTTCACCGCGAAGGCGGCGGATTTCGCGCCCATGGTGAAGCGGTCGCCGATCGGCACGAGGCCGATCTTCGGTGCATGCAGTTCATCGATCAGCGCCATGTCGCCGAAAAGATCGGTGTCGCCCATGTGGTAGACGGTCGGCTCGCCGGGCGCCTTCACGATGATGCCGTTGGGCAGGCCCAGCGGCACGCCCGTGGTGCCGTTGATCTGCGACGAGGAATGGTCGGCGCGGACCAGCGTGACCGAGAAGCCGCCCTGATCGACCGTGCCGCCGGTGTTCATCGGGTCGAAATTCTTCAGGCCCTGCGCCGCGAGCCACACGCAGATCTCGTAATTCGAGACGACCTTCGCCCCGGTCTCGGCGGCGATGGCGAGCGCGTCGCCGATATGGTCCTCGTGGCCGTGCGTGATCAGGATGTGGCTTACGCCCTTCACCGCGGCCGCCCGGTCGCCCGTGAAGGCGGGGTTGCCGGTGAAGAAGGGGTCGATCAGCACGCCGTGCCCGGCGACGTCGAGGCGGAAGGCCGAGTGGCCGAACCAGGTGATCTTCATGAGCGCCGTCTCCCGTCCTGATGAAATCCGGCCCCGAGAATAGCGCGGGCCGCGCGGGCGGGAAGAGATGACCCGCCCCGTGCGCCGTGCTAGGTCGGCGCCATGAGCGCCCCGCCCCTGCCCTATGACGAGATCGCCGCCCTTCCGCGCGGCGCGCGGCTGATGGGGCTCGATCTCGGCACCAAGACGATCGGCCTCGCGCTGTCGGACGTCGAACGCCGCATCGCCTCGCCGCTCGAAACCATCAAGCGCGTCAAGTTCACGCCCGATGCGCAGAAGCTCCTGGCGCTCTGCACGAAGCACGGCGTGGCGATGCTCGTTCTCGGCCTGCCGCTCAACATGGACGGCAGCGAAGGGCCCCGCGCGCAGGCGACGCGGGCCTTCGCCCGCAATCTCGCGCAGCTCACGCCCCTGCCGATCCTCTTTCAGGACGAACGCCTTTCGACCGCGGCGGTCACGCGCACGCTCCTCGAAGCGGACGCCTCGCGCGCCCGGCGCGACGAACTCGTGGACAAGATGGCCGCCGCCTACATCCTGCAGGGCGTTCTCGACCGCCTCGCGGCACTTGCGCGCCGTGACGACGACATGCTCTGACGCCTCCCTCCCCGAGATCTCCCCAGTGCCCGACGTCCTTTCCAGCCTCGTCCCGGTATTCCTCGTCATCGTCGCCGGATGGGCGACCCGCGCGACGCGCACCATCGACGAGGCGGCTTGGGCGGGGTTCGAGAAGGTCACCTATTACGTCCTGTTCCCGGCGGTGATCATCGAGACGCTGGTGAAGGCCGATCTGACGCGCGTGCCGATTCTCGGCGTCGGCGGGGCGCTGATCGCGGCGATCCTGACGATGTCGGCCCTGCTCTTGGCCCTGAGGAGCCGCCTTTCGGCCCTCCTGAAAATGGACGGGCCTGCCTTCACCTCCGTCTTCCAGGGCGCGACGAGGTGGAACACCTTCGTGGCGCTCGCGGTGTCGGGCAGCCTGTTCGGCCCGGCGGGACTCACCGTGTCGGCCGTCGCCATCGCGGCGATGATTCCGCTTCTGAACGTCCTCGCGATCGGGGTCTTATCGCGTTACGCGGCGGCGAAGCCGCTCACCGCGCGGGGATTCGTGGTGACGCTCGTGAAAAATCCCTTCGTCTGGTCCTGTATGGTCGGCATCGCGCTCAACATCGTCGCGCCGCCGATCCCGAAGACGCTGCTCTCGGCCACCGAGATTCTCGGCAAGGCGTCGCTCGCGGCCGGCCTTCTCGTCGTGGGTGCGGGTCTGGACGTCTCGCGGCTGCATCGCCCGAGCCCGGCGCTCCTGATATCCCTCGTACTCAAACTGATGCTGATGCCGGTTCTGGCCGCCGGATTCGCCTCGGCTTTCGGCGTGAGCGGGGTCGGGCTCGGCGTCGTGGTGATCAGCACCTCCGTGCCTACGGCAAGCGGGGCCTATATCCTCGCCCGCCAGATGGGCGGCGATGCGCCGCTGATGGCGGAGATCCTCACGCTGCAGACGCTGGCCGCGATGCTCACGATGCCGCTCGCGCTCGTGCTGCTCGCGGGCTGAAAAAATCGACGTTAAATCGCCGTTTAACGTCTTCTTTCGCGAGCATTTAACGGAAAGACGCTTCATTGGCTGGCGGATGCGGCGCAGTCTCGACTGCATCGGATCCGGATGTCCCGGCCCGCAGAAAACCGTCCGGATGAGTTGCGTAGCGTACCGGACGGATTTTCGGCCCTTTTTGAAACTCGAACTTTGAAGCGGAGATCGTTATGACTTTTTTTGATGCGAAGGGGATGGAGCGGATGACCGTGGAAAGCCTCGAAAAGGACATCAAGGCCGCCGAGGAGCGTGAACCCGATGCCCGCGCCGAAGACGTCGCAGGCTATATCGCGGACATGTCGGGCGACCTGAGCGCCATGGCCCGCTCGGCCGGCCTCGATCTTCTCGCCTATTTCCTCGACATGGCCGTCATGGAAGCCCGCATCCGGGCCGGGCGCGCCGAGCTCAACTGATCGGCGGGAGCAGCGAGACCCGCTGCCCCCCGTGCCGGACCAGTCGTCCGGCGAGTTCGAGTTCCACGAGTATTCCGCGGACCGCCCGCGCATCGAGTCCCGACGCCCTCGCAAGGTCGTCCACGCCGATCGGAGCCGGTCCCAACAGCGCCGTAACCCGCACGAAGTCCGCCGCGGGGGCGGCAACGATCTCTTCTTCGTCTTCTTCGCTCGAAGCCGAGGGCGGCGGGCTACCGGTCTCGCGTACCGCCGTCCCCGGCTCGGCGTCGAAATCGAAGAGGTAATCGTCCCAGAGCGGTTCGGCCGGGCTCGCGCCCGCCTCCTCGCTCGCGGGCGTCCCGAAATCGTCCCGTCCGAGTTGCGGGGCCAGCACCTCGACGATCTGGTCCGCCGCCGTCACCAGCGTCGCGCCGTCGCGGATGAGGCCGTTGGTACCCTCCGCCCGCGGATCGAGGGGCGATCCCGGCACGGCGAACACGTCCCGCCCCTGTTCGGCCGCGAACCGCGCCGTGATCAGGGATCCCGACCTGAGCGCCGCCTCCACCACCACCACGCCGACCGAGAGGCCGGAGACGATGCGGTTGCGGCGGGGAAAGTCCCGGCCGCGCGGCACTTGGCCCAGCGGCATTTCCGTGATCACGGCGCCCTGCTCCGCGATCTCCTCCAGAAGCCCGACATTTTCCGGCGGATAAGGCCGGTCGATCCCGCCGGCGAGCACGGCGACGGTGCCCGTGGCGAGCGTGGCGCGGTGGACGATCGTGTCGATGCCGCGAGCGAGCCCCGAGATGGTGACGAAGCCTGCGCGACCCAGATCGCGGCCCAAGAGCTCCGCCATGCGGATGCCCACCGCCGATGCGTTGCGCGACCCCACGATGCCCACCGAGGGCGCCCGGAAGAGCTCCACCCGCCCCATCACCGTCACGAGCGGCGGCACCGGATCGATCGCGCGCAGCAGCCGCGGATAATCGGGATCGCCCGAAGCGACGATGCGCCCGCCGAGCCTAAGCGTGCGCTCGAACTCCGCCTCGGCTTCCGCGAGCGTGCAGATGCGCGCCGCGCGGCCCGCCCGCGCGTTCAGCTCGGGCAGCGCCTCCACGGCGGCCGCCGCCCCGCCGAAGCGGTTGAGCAGCGTCCGGAAGGAGCGCGGGCCGATGCCCTCGCTGCGAGCGAGGCGGATCCAGTCGATCAGTTGGGCGTCGGTGAGGCCGGGGCCTCGGCGGGATGCTGACGGGTCGTCTTCGATCAAGCCTTCGCTCCGATCCTGCCTTCCGTTCCCGCCCGGAGCCGGGCGATGTTGGCCCGATGCTTCCACCAAAGCAGGGCCGCGAGGAACGCGAAGACAAGAGCCTCGGAACGATCGCCCAGAAGGGCGAGAACGATCGGCGTTGCGGCGCTCGCCACGAGCGCCGACAAGGAAGAGTACTTCGTCGCCTTGGCCGTGGCGAGCCACAGAACGGCGAAGGCGAGCGCCGCGGGCCAGGCGAGCGCGAGCAACAGGCCGATGAAGGTCGCGACCCCCTTGCCGCCCGCGAATTTCAGCCAGACGGGGAAGAGATGGCCGAAAAAGGCCGCAGCCCCTGCCGCGAGACCGGCTTCCGCGCCCCAACGCTGCGCGACGAGCACCGCCGCCGTCCCTTTGAGCCCGTCGAGGAGGAGCGTCGCGGCGGCGAGGCCCTTGTTGCCGGTCCGCAGGACGTTGGTGGCGCCGATATTGCCCGAGCCGATGGCGCGGATGTCGCCGAGGCCCGCCGCCTTCGTCAGCAGCAGGCCGTAAGGCACCGAGCCCATGAGGTAGCCGAAGGCTGCGGCGACGAGCAGGAGCTGGACGGTCTCGGTCGGCATGGTCAGCCCGCGATCTCGTGGACGATGCGGCCCGCGACCGTCGTCAGATGCACGACGCCCTGCAGGCGCGCCTCGTCGAAGGGCGTGTTCTTGCAGATGGACTGCAGCTTCCCCGGGTCGAGCACGAAAGGCTCGTCGGGATCGAACAGGATCAGGTCGGCGGGCGCGCCGACCTCGAGGCGCCCCTGCGGCAGGCCGAGAATGTCGGCCGGGCGGGTGGACATGGCGCGCAGCAGCGGCACGAGGCCGATCTCGCCCGCATGGACGAGACGCAGTCCCACCGCGAGCATGGTTTCAAGCCCGATCGCGCCGTTCGCGGCCTCCGCGAAGGGCCGGCGCTTCGTCTCCACGTCCTGCGGATCGTGATCGGAGACGATCACGTCGATGACGCCTTCGGCGAGGGCCGCGACCACGGCCGTCCGGTCGTCCTCGTGGCGCAGCGGCGGCGAGAGCTTCAGGAAGGTGCGGTAAGGGCCGATATCGTTCTCGTTGAGCGCGAGACTGTTGATCGAGACGCCGCAGGTGACGGGGAGCCCCGCCTTCTTGGCCCCGCGCACGATCTCGACCGAGTCCGCGCAGGAGATCATGGCCGCGTGATAGCGCCCGCGCGTCAGCCGGACGAGGCGGAGGTCGCGTTCGAGCATCAGCGTCTCGGCCTCGCGCGGGATGCCGGGCAGGCCGAGGCGCGAGGCGAGTTCGCCCTCGTTCATCACGCCGCCCGCGAGCCGCGGCTCCTCGACATGCTGCACGATCAGCGCACCGAAATCGCGCGCATAGGTCAGCGCCCGGCGCATCACCAGCGGATCGGTCAGCGCACGGGTGCCGTCGGTGAAGAAGACGGCGCCCGCCTCCATCAGAAGGCCGATCTCCGTCATCTCCGCGCCGTGCAGGCCCTTGGTCAGGGCTGCTGCGGGCAGCATGCGCACGGCGGCGGTGTCGCGCGCCCGGCGGATCAGGAAGTCGACCACGGCCGGGTCGTCCACCGGCGGATCCGTCTCCGGCATGCAGACGACCGTGGTGACGCCGCCGGCGGCCGCCGCTCGGCCCGCGGAAGCGAGCGTTTCGCGATACTCGGCACCGGGCTCGCCCACGAAGGCGCGCATGTCGACGAGGCCGGGCGCCAGCACCCGGCCGTTCGCGTCGACGACGCGCGCACCGTCTGGCACGGCCACGGGGTCGATGCCCGCCCCCATCTCCACGATGACGCCGTTCGCCACGGCGAGATGGCCGCGCTGCTCGCGGCCGGAGGCGGGATCGACGAGACGCGCGTCGCGGATCAGGACGGGAGGGCTGTCGGTCATGGCGTCCTCACCCGTTCGGAAGGTTGGAGGCGAGGGCTTCGAGCACCGCCATGCGCACCGCGACGCCCATCTCCACCTGCTCGCGGATGAGAGACTGAGCGCCGTCGGCGATGTCGGAGGCGATCTCGACGCCCCGGTTCATCGGACCGGGATGCATCACGAGCGCATCCGGCTTGGCATAAGCGAGCTTCTCCGAATCCAGCCCGTAGAAGCGGAAATACTCCTTCACGCTCGGCACGAAGCTGCCGTTCATGCGCTCGCGCTGCAGGCGCAGCATCATCACGATGTCGGCGCCCTTCAGGCCTTCCTTCATCGAGGTGAACACCTTGGCGCCCATGCGCTCGAGCCCCGAGGGCAAAAGCGTCGCGGGGCCGACGGCGCGGACCTCGGCGCCGAGCGCGTTCAAGAGGATCATGTTCGACCGCGCGACCCGCGAATGCAGGATATCGCCGCAGATCGCCACCACGAGGCCGCGGATGTCGCCCTTGTTGCGGCGGATCGTGAGCGCGTCGAGCAGCGCCTGCGTCGGGTGCTCGTGCGCGCCGTCGCCGGCATTGATCACGGAGCAGTCGACCTTGCGGGCCAGAAGCTGCACGGCGCCCGCCGCATGGTGGCGCACCACGATCAGATCCGGCCGCATCGCGTTCAGCGTCATGGCCGTGTCGATCAGCGTCTCGCCCTTCTTGATGGAGGACGAGGCGACCGACATGTTCATCACGTCCGCGCCGAGCCGCTTGCCCGCCAGCTCGAACGAGGACTGGGTCCGCGTCGACGCCTCGAAGAAGAGGTTGATCTGCGTGCGGCCGCGGAGCGTCGTCTTCTTCTTCTCGACCTGTCGCGAGACCTCGACGGCCCGGTCGGCCAGATCGAGCAGGGTCGTGATGTCGTGGGGCGAGAGCCCCTCGATGCCGAGAAGATGGCGATGCGGAAAGCGGGGCGTGGTGCTCATGAAAGTCGACGCTTAGGCGAAGGCGGGCGCCGCGGCAAGGCGCGGGGCGGCCCGCGCGCCGACCGGTCCACAGAACCCCTGCGCGCGCATGCGCGAGGCCGCCGGGAAATCTCCCCTTCGGGGAGGGCGCGGTACCCCGTTTCCTTGGCCCGCAAGGGGTTTGACAGGCCGCATGCCTTGCACCACTTTCCGGCGCCTCGGTCTCTGCCCGACCCTTAAGGACATTGCATGAAACTCGTCATCGTCGAGTCCCCGGCCAAAGCGAAGACGATCAACAAATATCTCGGCTCCGACTACGAGGTGGTGGCGTCCTTCGGCCATATCCGCGACCTCCCGGCCAAGGACGGCTCGGTGGATCCGGACGCCGATTTCGCGATGACCTGGGAGATCGACGGCAAGGCGTCCAAGCGCGTCTCGGAGATCGCGGCCGCCGCCAAGCAGGCCGAACGCGTCATTCTCGCCACCGACCCGGACCGCGAGGGGGAAGCCATTTCCTGGCATCTCGTCGAAACGCTGCGGCAGAAGCGGGCGCTCAAGGACACGCCGGTCGAGCGCGTCACCTTCAACGCGATCACCAAGGACGCGGTGAAGGAGGCGATGGCCAAGCCGCGCGAGATCGATCAGGCGCTGGTCGACGCCTATCTCGCCCGCCGCGCGCTCGACTATCTCGTCGGCTTCCGGCTGTCGCCGGTGCTGTGGCGCAAACTGCCGGGCGCCCGTTCGGCGGGCCGCGTGCAGTCCGTCGCGTTGCGTCTCGTCTGCGACCGCGAGCGCGAGATCGACACCTTCGTCGCCCGCGAATACTGGTCGCTCGTCGCCTTGCTCGCCACCGCCGCGGGCCAGAATTTCGAGGCCCGGCTCGTCGGCGCCGACGGCAAGAAGATCAACCGCCTCGATGTCGGCACGGGTGCCGAGGCCGAAGCCTTCCGGAAGGATCTGGAGGCCGCGCGCTTCACCGTGACCTCGGTCGAGGCCAAGCCCGCCAAGCGACACCCCTCCCCGCCCTTCACCACCTCCACGCTGCAGCAGGAGGCGAGCCGCAAGCTCGGCCTCTCGCCCGCCCGCACCATGCAGATCGCGCAGCGCCTCTATGAAGGCATCGATCTCGGCGGCGAGACCGTGGGCCTCATCACCTATATGCGGACCGACGGCGTCGACATGGCGCCCGAGGCGATCTCCTCCTGCCGGAGCGTGATCGAGCGCGATTTCGGCAGCGTGTATCTGCCGCAGGTGCCGCGCCGCTATTCGACCAAGGCCAAGAACGCGCAGGAAGCGCACGAAGCCGTGCGCCCCACAGACATGAGCCGCCGGCCCGCCGCGATGGCCCGCCACCTCGATGCCGAGCAGGCGCGCCTTTACGAGCTCATCTGGATCCGGACGCTCGCGAGCCAGATGGAGTCCGCCGAACTCGAGCGGACGACGGCCGAGATCCTCGCCGAGGCCGGCCCGCGCCGCATCGATCTGCGCGCGACCGGACAGGTCGTGAAATTCGAAGGCTTCCTCAAGCTCTACTCGGAATCGAAGGACGACGAGGGCGACGACGAGGAGAACAAGCGCCTGCCCGCCATGGCGGCGGGCGAGAGCCTCGCCAAGCGCGAGATCCGCGCCACGCAGCACTTCACGGAGCCGCCGCCGCGCTATTCGGAAGCCTCGCTCGTCAAGCGCATGGAAGAGCTCGGCATCGGCCGGCCCTCCACCTATGCCTCGATCCTCGCGGTGCTGAAGGACCGCGAATACGTGCTTCTCGACAAGAAGCGCCTGCATGCCACCGACAAGGGCATGCTGGTGACGGCGTTCCTCGAAAGCTTCTTCTCGCGCTACGTGGAGTTCGATTTCACCGCCGGGCTCGAAGAGGACCTCGACCGCGTCTCGAACCACGAGATCGACTGGAAAGAGGTCATGCGCCGCTTCTGGAACGACTTCTCGGCTGCGGTCTCGCAGACCCAGGAGCTGCGTTTCGCCGAGGTGATCGACGCGCTCAACGACGTCATGGGCCCGCACATCTTCCCGCAGAAGGCGGACGGCGGCGACCCGCGCGCCTGCCCGACCTGCGGCGCGGGCCGGCTGTCGCTGAAGCTCGGCAAGTTCGGCTCCTTCATCGGCTGCTCGAACTATCCCGAATGCCGCTACACGCGGCAGCTCGGCGCGCCCGGTCAGGGCGACGGCGAGACGCCGGACGGCGGCATGCAGAACGGCGTCCGCGTGCTCGGCAAGGACCCCGTCACGGGGCAGGACGTGACGCTGCGCGACGGCCGCTTCGGCCCCTTCGTGCAGCTCGGCGAGGGCGAGAAGCCGAAGCGCTCCAGCCTGCCCAAGGGCACCCCGCCTTCCGCCATCGACCTCGAAAAGGGGTTGCTGCTGCTTTCGCTGCCGCGCGAAGTGGCGCGGCATCCGGAATCCGGCGAGCCCATCCTCGCGGGCATCGGCCGCTTCGGCCCCTATGTGCAGCACGGCAAGACCTACGCGAATATCGGCAAGGACGACGACGTCCTGGAGATCGGCGCGAACCGTGCGATCGACCTCATCATCGCCAAGGAAAGCGGCGCGGGCGGCCGTTTCGGCCGCGGAGCGCGGCCCGCGGGCCGGCCTCTCGGCGACCATCCCGACGGCGGTCCGGTGACGGTGCAGGACGGGAAATACGGGCCGTATGTGAGCTGGAACAAGGTCAACGCGACCCTGCCAAAGGGCATGGACCCGGCGACCCTCACGCTCGACGCCGCGCTGCCGCTGATCGCGGCGAAGGCCGGCGCCGGCGGCAAGAAACCCGCCCGCAAGGCCCCGGCCAAAAAAGCCGCCGCGAAACCCGCGGCGAAGAAGAAGACCGCGAAGAAGGCGGCGGGCGAGTAACGCCCGCCCGCGCCGGGATCCTTCGAGACGCGCCCTTCGGGCCCTCCTCGGGATGAGGGGAGCATTCTTCTCAGGATGAGGGAGCGTCCTTCCCATTGCGAGGAGCGAAAGCGACGAAGCAATCCAATGGACGTCGGCATCACGCTCCACGTCGACCATCAGCTGGATTGCTTCGCTGCGCTCGCAATGACGACCGGTATAGGCGGCCCTCGTCCGCGACCTCGTTCCGCCGCCTCATCCCGCGGCCTCAGCGGCCTCACCCCTCTGCCTCATGGTGAGGAGGGCCGCAGGCCCGTCTCGAACCATGACCCCGCCGCTGTGATCCTTCGAGACGCGCCCTGCGGGCGCTCCTCAGGATGAGGGCAGCGTTATTCCGTCATTGCGAGGAGCGCAGCGACGAAGCAATCCAGACAACGGCGGGCGATACGCGCCATGCACGGCGTCCTCTGGATTGCTTCGCTTCGCTCGCAATGACGACCGGTGTAGGCGGCCCTCGTCCGCGACCTCGTTCCACCGCCTGTTCCGCGACCTCACCCCGCGACTTCATGGTGAGGAGGGCCGAAAGCTCGTCTCGAACCATGTCTCCGCCGAAGGGGATCCTTCGAGACGCGCCCTTCGGGCCCTCCTCGGGATGAGGTCGAGGCTATGCCGATTTCCGTTCATGGCCGACGGTGTCATCCCGGCCGTAGCGGAGCGGAGAGCCGGGATCCAGAGAGCGGTGAAGCGCTCGATGTTCGTCCGTTTCCTGGATCCCGGGTCGGCTGCGCCGCCCGGGATGACACGGGGGGCGCTCGCTCCGTCATTGCAATCACGACGAGCGGTAGGCACCCGTGCCCGGACGCTCAGGGCTTCGAGCCGAAGAGCGGGTGAAGCACCCGGTCGCCCGCCTTGATCCCCAGCTTCGCCGCAGTGCCGCCGTTCAGCTCGAGGACGGAGCGCACGTCCTCGCCCGATGAGATCGTGCGGGTCGAATGCGGCTCCGTGTTCTCGGCGATGCGCGCGATCGTGCCGTCCTTGCGGATGAAGAGCATGTCGAGCGGGATGAAGGTGTCCTTCATCCACATGGCGACCGGGCCGTCGACGCCGAAATCGAACAGCATCCCGCGATCAGCGGGCATATAGCGCCGGTGCATCAGGCCGCGGGACCGCTCCTCCACCGTTCGGGCCACCTCGACCTCGAAAGGATGCACGCCGCCGGACGCGCGGATCGCGAGCTTTTCCAGAGCGGGCTGCGCCAACGCCTGCGGAACCGCGGCGAGCACCCCGAAAAAAGCCAAGACGGCGAGAACGCGGAGCGCGCGGACGATACGAAGGAGAGGCACGGAAGCGATCATCCGCGCACCCTCTCCCGTCGATCGTGACGCGTCAATTGGCGTGCGGGAGCTGCTCGCCATCCACGGGGCGGACCTCGGCGGCCATCAGGCCTTTGGAGCCGTAGCCGTAGCGGATCATCACCTCCTGCCCGGGCTTCAGTTCGGCGAAACCGAACCGCCGCAGGATTTCCATATGGACGAAGATGTCCGGCTTGCCCTCGCCCGCATTGGCGAAGCCGAAGCCCCGCGTGCGGTTGAACCACTTCACCGTCATGCGCTCGAGCCCGCTGGTCGGGACGACATTCACATGCGTGCGCGGCGGAGGCAGCTGCGAGGGATGTACGGCGGTAGACGTATCCATGGCCCGCACGCGGACCACCTGCCATCCGCGCCGCCCCTGAACGGCGTCGACCACCACGCGAGAGCCTTCGGCCGCCGTCAGAAAGCCGTCCCGCCGAAGAGACGTCACGTGAAGAAGAATGTCGGGACCGCCGTCATCGGGAACGATGAAGCCGAAACCCTTGGCCACGTCGAACCACTTGATCGATCCGGCGACCTCGACGGGAATCCCGCCGACCGTCTCCGACCGCCCTTCTTCTTGAAAAGCACCACGACCCGAAGCGGGTTCGCGCCAATCGCCCACCATCTTGCCAACCCCACAAAACGCTTTTTATACGCAATACTACTGATGTCAGATTAGACGATTCGATCGTCCGAGGCACTCAAATTAGCACGGCGTTCATATCTTTTCAAAATATGCTTCGTTTTGGTTTATTGCGCGATATATCACTAAATAAAGCGCGTTCCGCAGAGCATTCACCAATTTAGGTTGCATGCTTGTCTAAATGCAACTTCCAAGATAGGGCCGACATCTCCCCGGACAACGAGGTCGGCGACGGAATCCAGCGGCGTCGGTTCGCGATTGACGATGACGAGCAGCGCGCCCTCCCGCTTGGCGATCTCCGGAAAACTTGCGGCGGGACGAACGACGAGCGACGAGCCCAGAGCGAGGAAGAGGTCGCAATCGAGGCTGGCGCGCAGCGCACGACGCATGGGTTCGGCGGGCATGCTCTGGCCGAAGGCGATGGTGGCGGATTTCACCAGCCCGTCGCAGGCATCGCAGCGCGGGCTTCGTCCGGCCTCGACGAGGGGGCGCACCGCGGCCAGTTCGTGCCGCAAGCCGCAATCGAGGCAGGCGGCATAGGTTCCGTTGCCGTGCAGTTCGACCAGCCGGTCCTCCGGCAGCCCGGCCCTGCGATGCAGATCGTCGATGTTCTGGGTGATGACGCAGCCGACCTTGTCCTGCGCGGCCCAATCGGCGAGCACGCGATGGACGCGGCCGGGCATCACGTCGCCGTGCACGTCGTCGATCGCGAATTTGCGCCGCCATGCTTCCAGCCGCGCGGCCTCGTCCGCAACGAAATCGCCGAAGGGGATCGGCTTGTGGACGCGCCAGGGACTGCCGGGGGAACGAAAATCGGGGATCCCGCATTCCGTGGAGACGCCCGCACCCGTGAAGGCCGTGATGCGGGCGGCGCGCGCCACGCATTCGACGAGGTCCTTGATCGACTCTTCAGAACTCGCAGCCATCATCGGTGCTCGTTCCTCGGGCTGAGCCCGCGGGCCCGCGCCTTTGAATCGTACATATGCTTCCCTAACGTAATCATTTGAGACCCGACAGGAGATTGCGGATGCAGGACCCGGGCGCCTTCGAAGGCCTCTCCATCGCCGTCGTCATTCCGTGCTTCAACGAAGAGAGCTGCATCGCGGGCGTCGTTGCGGATTTCAAGCAGGCGCTTCCCGGCGCAAGGATCTTCGTCTTCGACAATGCCTCCACCGACCGGACGGGAGAACTGGCCCGGGCCGCGGGGGCAACGGTCGTGCTCGAACCCCGACGCGGCAAGGGCAACGTCGTGCGGCGCATGTTCGCCGAGGTGGAGGCCGACGTCTACGTCATGGCCGACGGGGACGGCACCTATGATGCGGCCGCCTCGCCGCGGCTGGTGCATGACCTCATCTCCCGGCGGCTCGACATGGTGGTGGGCACGCGCGCGGGCGTCACGGACGATGCGGGGCGCACGGGGCATGCGGTGGGCAACAGGCTTTTCAACGGCCTCTTCCGCAGCATGTTCGGCGACGATTTCACCGACATCTTCTCCGGCTACCGCGTGTTCTCGCGCCGCTTCGTGAAGAGCTTCCCGGCGCTTTCGGCCGGTTTCGAGATCGAGACGGAAATGTCCGTGCATGCGAGCCAGCTCCGCATGCCGGTGGGCGAGGTCGCCCTGCCCTACGGCCGCCGGCCGGAGGACTCGCCGAGCAAGCTCAGGACCTTCGCCGACGGCTTCCGGATCCTGCTCACCTTCGTCCTTCTGCTTCGCGAGACGCGGCCGACCTTCTTCTACGGCGTGCTCGCGGGCGCTCTCGCGCTTCTCAGCCTGGTGCTCGCCGCGCCGCTGGTGAGCACCTATCTCGCGACCGGCCTCGTGCCGCGTTTCCCCACCGCGATCCTCGCCACCGGGCTGATGATCGTGGCGGCGCTCCTGATGACCTGCGGACTCATTCTCGGCTCGCTCAGCCTCTCGCGCATCGAGCAGAAGCGGATCCTCTATCTCGGCACGCCGGGGCCGACATGGCAGTGAGCGGCCGCTTCGCGCGCTTTCTCGTCGCCGGAGGAACGGGTTTCGTCACGGACATAGCCGTGCTCTCGCTCCTGCTCGAAGCGGGCCTGCCGAGCCTCCCCGCCCGGCTCGTCTCGATCGCCGTCGCCCTTTTCGTCACGTGGCGCATCAATCGCCGGCTCGTCTTCGCCGCACCCGGGCGCGGCAGCCTCGGCGAATTCCTCCGCTATGTCGGCGTGGGCGCCTCGACGAGCCTGCTCAATTACGCCGTCTATGCGGGCCTCGTCGCGCTCGCGGGCGTCCGCCCGCTCCCCGCGACGGCGCTCGCGTCGGCGGTCGCGCTCGGCGCGTCCTTCATCGGCTATGATCGGCTGGTCTTCCGCGCGAAGGCACGCCCCGCGGACGATTGATCGACGCCCTCCGGGGCCTCGGCCCGTCGGCTCCGGGCGGCGGCGGCGAGCATCAGCATGATCCAGCCCGCCGCGTTCCACCACACGAAACTTCGGACCATGAATTCCGAATGGATCGTGGAGTGGTTGCGGAACACGAGATGCCAGCCCGCCAGCAGCACGACCGACAGGAGCAGCACGAAGCCGGTGCCGCGCAGAAGCGGATCGCTCCTTTCCGAGCGGAACAGGCGCACCGCGCCGACCCCCAGCGCGACGGTGCCGGCAAGTCCGTTGAGAAGACCGAGCACGAGCGAGCCCTGCCCCACGTGATCGGCCCGGCCGGCGAGATGCAGGAAGAGATTGAACGGGCCGTAATCGGCACTGCCCGCGCGCAGCTCCAATTCCCCCATGAAGTCGCCGAGGATATCTCCGCCGAAAACGGCTTGCGCCACCGCGATCTTGATCGCGAAGAGCAGGAACACGGTCGCGAGCGCCGTCGCGGCGAAATCGGCGAGCCGCTGCGGCAGGGCCGCGAGATCGGCCTCGTCCTCCATGTCGAGCGCGAGCAGGCCCACGCCGCCCGCGAAGGCGAGCGGCAGCTGGCCCGTCCAGAATTCGAAGGCCGTGACCAGCGCGAAGGCCGCGGCCGTGATCGTCACGAAACGCCGGCGCCCGGTCCGGAGCGGGCGGCCGAACAGCAGCGCCGCGAAAAGCCCGTAGACGAAGGGATCGGCCAAGCCGATGCCGAAGCCCTGCGCATAGAACTCCATCCCGCCGAAGACGAGGATGCAGGCGAACAAGACGGCGCCCGCGAGAAATTTCCGGCGACGCGGCCCCGCCCGCGAGCGCCGAGCGAAGAACAGGCAAGCGCCGAGGATCGACAGGACCGAGGCATAATTCACCGCTGCGAGCAGCGCGCGGTAGCCCGCCACGCCGAGGCGCGGCACGAGCAGCGCGGCCGGCGCCGCGAAGGCCGATATGTATCGCTGGTAGGGCATGGCCTCGAAGGCGTCGCTCCGCCCTTCGATCACTATGTCGTGGAGCATCCGGCAGGCGTCGCGTTGAGTGGTGCGGGTCCCGTTCGGCGTCCGGATCATCGGCGAGACGAGGATTTCGGATCGCGGGCGGCCGGGGTCCATCGCCATCATCAGGATCAGGCAGTCGTTCCAGGTGAGCGCCCCGATCCGCCGGTCGGGGTCGTAGACATGGCGGTCGGGCAGCGCGCCCGTCGCGAAGGCCTCGCGCATGCGGGCATCGAGGCGCTCGGCAGGTGCGGGCAGCGCCGCCGCGTTCATCGCGACCGCGGCCACGAAGACCAGCACGGCCGCGATCACCGACGCGGGCAGCGCCGCCGTCAGAGCTCGTCCGACGATCTTGGCCGTCGCGCGCATGCGCCCTCCTTCCGGATCATGTCGCCGCGAACCGTGCATATCTTCCGTTAGGGAAGCAAGCGCGGGCACGACCATGGGCGTTGACGCGGCCCGCGCGTACGGCCATTCAAGCGGAATGATGAAGCGTCACGTCCTCACCCTGTCCTGCCCCAATCGCCGCGGCATCGTGGCGGCCGTGTCCGGCCTGATCTTCCAATCGGGCTTCAACATCTATGACTCCGAGCAGTTCGACGATGCGGAGACGGCCCGCTTCTTCATGCGCGTGGGCTTCAACACGACGGACGGCGCGAATTACGAGGGCTTCCGCCGCGGCTTCGACGTGATCGCCGCGCAGTTCGGAATGGATTGGACGCTGCGCGACCCGGACGCGTTGCCGCGCGTCATGATCATGGTCTCGAAATTCGACCACTGCCTGGCCGACCTCATCTATCGCGTCCGGATCGGCGAACTGCGCATGGAGATCTGCGCGATCGTGTCGAACCACCCGCGCGAGACCTACGACCATCTCGATTTCGGCGACATCCCCTTCCACCACCTCCCCGTTGAGAAGGACCGCAAGGCCGAACAGGAAGACGCGGTCTGGGCGTTGGTGGAAAGCACCGGCGCCGAACTCGTGGTTCTCGCGCGCTACATGCAGGTGCTGAGCGACAGGCAGTCGGCGCGTCTCACGGGCCGCTGCATCAACATCCACCACTCCTTCCTGCCGGGCTTCAAGGGCGCGAAGCCCTATCATCAGGCCCATAACCGGGGCGTGAAGCTGATCGGCGCCACGGCCCATTACGTGACGCAGGATCTCGACGAAGGCCCGATCATCGAGCAGGACGTGGAGCGCATCTCGCATCGCGACACGCCCGAGGATCTCGTGCGCAAGGGTCGCGACATCGAGCGCCGCGTGCTGGCGCGCGCGGTGGCCTGGCATCTCGACGGGCGCGTGCTGCTCAACGGCACGAAGACGGTCGTCTTCCCGGCCTGACGTCATGCAGGCCCGCGCCGGCGGGCCTCGTCCTCTTCCAGAAGTTCGGCGTTGATCGCGAAAGCCGCCATCGCGCCCTCGGCCGCAGCGACCACCGCGAACTGGACGCGACGCGACGCGTCGCCCGCCACATAGAGGCCGGGCACGTTGGTGCGCTCGTAAGGCCCCGTCGCCGCGGTCCCCCGGGCGGTGAGGTCGCAGCCGAGCCGCTCGATCAGCGGAGAGGCCTGAAGCCCCGGCAGACGAACGAAGAGGCCGGACCGCACGGTCGCCGCGCCGTCCGCAAAGACGATCCGCACGTCGCCGGCCCCGACCGGTTCGACGGCCCGAACCGGCCTCTCGTCGAGCGAGACGCCCGCTCCGCCTAGCCGCGCGCGGTCTGCGGCCGAAAGAGCAGGACCGGCGTTCGTGAGCAGCATCACGTCCCGGCTCCACAGCGCGATCTCCACGGCGAAGCCCGCGGCGCCCGCCCCTTCGGCGAGCACGGCCAGCGGTTCGTCGCGATGTTCCCAGCCGTGGCAATAGGGACAGGTCCAGATCCGCTCGCCGAACAACGCCTCGAATCCGTCGATCGGGGGAAAGTCGTGCGTGAGGCCCGTGGCGAGGATCAACCGCCGTCCCAGCGCCTCCTCGCCCTGCAGAAAGGCGAGCCGGAAGATGCCGTTCTGCAGCGCCGCATCGGTCGCCTCGCCGAAGCGGCGACGGATGCCGGGATAGGCTTCGAGTTCCTCCGCGACCGCGGCGCGGAACGCTTCCGGCGGGCGGCCTTCCTGCCCGATGAAGCCGCGCATCTCCGTTTCGCGGGCGTTGCGCGGCCGGGCGGCGTCGACCAGCAGAACCCTCCGGCGACAGCGGCCGAGCACGAGCGCAGCGCTGGAACCCGCAGGGCCGCCGCCGACGATCAGGCAGTCGTATATGCCGTCCGCCATCGTTCTCTCCCTTTCGGGGAGCGAACCGCGCCGCTCTCATGCGGTTCCCTTGAACCATGCCGTTTCACGAACGTTCAACCCGGGATCGAACTTCCGCCCCATTCATCAGAACCGGAGCCGTCACCATGAAGATCCTCTCGAAACCGCTGATCATCGCCGCCTTCGCCGGACTGTCCGTCGCGGCCTGCACCACCACGGAGGAACGCATCACGGGCGCAGGCGTCGGCGCGGGTGCAGGTGCCGTGGTCGCGGGACCGGTGGGCGCGGTGGCGGGCGGCGCTGTCGGCGCGCTGACGGCCCCGCAGGTGGCCCGGGAGACCGGCGTCACCAAGAAGCGCCGGGTGCGCCGCACGACGACCACCACCGTCACGCCGGACGGGTCGTCGAGCAGCACGACCACGACGACGACGCCTGCACGCTGAAGTGGAAAAAAGAAAGGCCCGCTCCGATTGCGGGCCTTTTCATCAATCTTTCGGTAACCGGGTGCGGGTCACATTCCGGCCACGATCCAGCCCCCATCTGCCGGCCGCCATGATGACCCGAGTCGCCCTGTTCTTGTCCGTCGTCCTCCTCGCCGTGCCGGCGAACGCCACCGAGCGCACCTCGCGTTTCCTGATCCCCGCGAATGACGGGTACGGCCTCGCCGACTGCCTCGAAGAGGGCTCTTCCTGCGGCCCGATGGTGGCGAATGCTTGGTGCGAGGCGAAGGGCTTCCGCACGGCCAAGCAGTTCGGCCGCGCGGAACCGGGCGACATCACCGCCACCACCGTCTCCTCCGGCCGCAGCCGGGCCCCGGTCTTCGTCGTCACCTGCGCCGAGTGAGGCTCAGCCGGTCACGAAATCGGCGCAACGCGGCGCCGGGCCGCCGGGCCCCCACGGCATGATCGGCACCGCAGAGGTGGAATTCTTCGGCGAACCCTCGATGATCCGGTCGGAATAGACCAGATAGACCAGCACGTTGTTGCGTGCGTCGCAGCCGCGCACGATCTGCATCTTCTTGAACAGCAGCGAGCGCGACTGGCGGAAGACCACCGTCCCCTGCTCGAACTTCTCCTTGATCACGATGGGCCCGACCTGCCGGCAGGCGAGCGAGATGTCCGACACCTCCTCGGCCACGCCGATCATGCCCTTCACGCCGCCCCGTTCCGGCACCGTGTAGTAGCAGGACACGCCCTGCACGCCGGGATCGTCGATCACATAGGTCGCGAGCTTGTCGTCGGGCGTCAGCATCTTCCAGACGGTCGACTTCTTGAAGATCAGCTCCGGCTCCTGCGCCGCGACCGGAACCGCGAGCACGAGGAGCGCGAGGGCGGAAAGAAGGCGCTTCATGATGATCTCCGGTGCGGGGACGTTTCTCCGCTCACATGGGCATCGCCCTGCGGACTTGCCAGAAGCGGCCGCGTGGTGTCTTGAAGGCGGGAGGCGCGGCGGCGCGGACGGCGCCGTCCTCCTCACTTTCGGCATGATTTCGCGGCAGATGCGGGTTTTCGCCCCTTCCGCCCCGATCAGGATCCGCTCGATGATCTTGCGCTCCGCCCTCGCGGCCCTCGCCTTCGCCTTCACGGCCGCGGCCACGACCGCCTTCGCCCAGTCGCCCTATTGCGACCGGCTGCGTGCGGAACTCGCCTCGGTGGATCGTGCGGCCGCGACGTCCGGCAACTCGCAGAACATGGCCACGATCCGGCGCATGGAAGGCGAACTCGACCGCACCATCGCCTATGCGCGCTCCATCGGCTGTCAGGGCCAGCGCCGCTTCGTGCTGTTCGGCGAGCCCGACCAGCAGCAGTGCCGCCAGATCGAACGGCAGATCAACCAGCTCGAATCCAATCTCGCGGCGCTGCAGGCCGACGCGGGCCGCAATGCCGGCGGCTCGATCGAAACGCGCCGCTCGGCGCTCGTCGCCGCCATCGACGCCAATTGCCGCACGGCGAATTCGACGGGCCCGCGCGGCCTGTTCGACCTGCTGTTCGGCGGCGGACAGGGCCCCGTGATCCTCGACGAGATGCCGGACATTCCGCTCGATTCGCAGGAGACGGGCGGCATGCGGACCATCTGCGTCCGCAAATGCGACGGCTATTATTTCCCGATCAGCTCCAATGCGAATGCCGGCCGCTTCGGGCTGGACGCGGATCTCTGCCGCGCCACCTGCCCGGCCGCCGAGACCGCGCTCTATCTCCAGCCGATCGGCAAGGACGTCGACACCGCCGTCGCGGTCGACGGCGGGGCGCCCTATTCGGCGCTGCCCAATGCCCTGAAATACCGGAAGGTCTTCGACAATTCGTGCTCCTGCCGCCGCGCGGGCCAGAGCTGGTCCGAAGCGCTGGCGGAGGCCGAGCGCGTGCTCGCGGTCAACGGCCGTTCCGACGCGATCGTGACGGAGCAGCGCTCGCTGGAACTGTCGCGCCCCCGCGGCCCCGCCCCGGCCACGGGCAACCGCGCGCCCGCGCCGCAGAAGCCGCAGGCGGGCGTGCAGGCCGACACCGTTCTGCCGGGCGCGCCCGGCTCGGCCGTAGCCCCGACCGGCCAGACGGTCGAAACGGTCGACGAGAGCGGTCGGAAGAAGACGATCCGGGTCATCACCCCTGCAGGCGCCGGTACCACGCCGACGCCCGCGCGCTGATCAGGCGATTTCGCCCTTCAGCCGGGACAGCGCCCGCGCGCGCCCGATCAACGGCAGAAGCGCCTTCAGCTCCGGTCCGTGCGCGAGACCCGTCAGCGCGAGGCGCAGCGGCATGAAGAGCGCGCGCCCCTTCGCCCCGGTCGCCGCCTTCACCGCATCGGTCCACGCGGCCCACGTGTCCGGCCCCCAGGGCTCGGGCGGCAGCAACGCCGCCGCGGCTTCGATGAAGCCGTGCTCCTCGATCACGGGCTCGACGGGGCCCGTCACGACCGTCCACCACTCCGACGCCTGTGCGAGGCGCTCGACATTGCCGCGCACCGCGAGCCAGAAGGCCTCGCCGTCTCCGATGCCCAGCGCGGCCAAGCGGCCGGCGACCGCGGCATAGGGCGTCTCGTGGAGGAGGCGCGCATTGAGCCCGTCGAGTTCGGCCTCGTCGAATTTGGCGGGCGCACGCGACAGGCGGTCGAGCTTCACGATGCCCGCCAGCTCGGCCATCGTCCCCACCGGCCGGACGGCTTCGGACGAGCCGACGAGCACCGCGAGCGAGGCGACCGCCATCGGCTCCAGCCCGCGCTCGCGCAGCGACGACAGCGAGAGATGGCCGAGCCGTTTCGAAAGCCCCTCGCCGCCGGCGGTGGTCAGCAGATTGTGGTGGCCGAACCGCGGAACGCCGTCGCCGAGCAGCCGGAACAGCTGGATCTGCACGGCCGTATTGGTGACGTGGTCCTCGCCGCGGATCACGTCCGTCACGCCGAGATCGACGTCGTCCACCACCGAAGGCAGCGTGTAGAGATAGGTGCCGTCCGCGCGGATCAGCACGGGGTCGGACAGCGAGGCGCAATCGATATGCGACGGCCCGCGGACGAGATCGTCCCATGCGACGGTCTCGTGATCGAGCAGGAAGCGCCAATGCGGCTTGCGGCCCTCCGCCTCGAAAGCCGCCTTCTCCTCGGCCGTGAGCTTCAGCGCCGCGCGGTCGTAGATCGGGGGCAGACCGCGGGCGGCCTGCCGCTTCCGGCGCCGCTCCAATTCGTCCTCGGTCTCGTAGCAGGGATAGAGCCGTCCGAGCGCGCGGAGCCGGTCGGCCGCAGCATCATAGATCGCGAAACGGTCCGACTGCCGGACCGTCCGATGCGGATCGACGCCGAGCCAATGCAGATCGTCGGCGATGGCGCGCGCGAATTCCTCGGTCGAGCGTTCCCGGTCGGTATCGTCGAAGCGGAGAATGAAGGTCCCGCCCGTGGCGAGCGCATGAAGCCAATTCAGCAGCGCGGGCCGCGCATTGCCGATATGGAGACGCCCCGTCGGCGACGGCGCGAAACGGACGACGGGGGCCATCAGAAATCGATCACTTCGGTCGAGCTGCGCACCGCATTGCGCGCGAGCGTGGGATCGGGTTCGAAGGCCGGACCGCCCGGGTCGCGGAAGCGGTTCACGATCGGATAGCGCCGGTCGCGGCCGAAGCTGCGCAGCGTCACCTTCACGCCCGGGGCGGACTGGCGGCGCTTGTATTCGGCGAGATAGAGCAGCCGCTCGATCTTCTTGACGGTTTCGAGATCGAAGCCGTCCGACACGATCTCGGACACGCGCATCTCCCGCTCCACGAGCCGTTCGAGAACGCCGTCGAGGATCTCGTAGGGCGGCAGCGAGTCCTGATCGGTCTGGTTCTCGCGCAATTCCGCCGAGGGCGCCTTGGTCAGGATGTTCACCGGGATCACGGCGCCGTCGGGGCCCAGCGCGCCCGCGGGCTTCCAGCGGTTGCGCAATTCGCACAGGCGATAGACCTGCATCTTGTACAGGTCCTTGATCGGGTTGAAGCCGCCGTTCATGTCGCCGTAGAGCGTGGCGTAGCCGACCGACATTTCCGACTTGTTGCCGGTGGTCACCACCATCGGCCCGAATTTGTTCGAGACCGACATCAGCAGCGTGCCGCGGGCACGGCTCTGCAGGTTTTCCTCGGTGATGTCGCGGCCCATGCCCTCGAAAAGCGGCGCGAGCGCCCGCTCGAAGCCCTCCACCGGGTCGGCGATGGGCACCACCTCGTAGCGCACGCCGAGCGCTTCGGCACAGGCCTGCGCGTCGGCGAGGCTTTCGGCCGAGGTGAAGCGGTAGGGCAGCATGATGCAGCGGACGCGGTCGGCGCCCAGCGCATCCACCGCCATCGCCGCGCAGATGGCGGAATCGACGCCGCCCGAAAGGCCCAGAACCACGCCGGGAAAGCGGTTCTTGTTCACGTAGTCGCGCAGGCCCAGAACGCAGGCGGCGTAATCGCCCTCGTCGCCGGATTCGAGCAGCGCTTTCGGCCCCGGCAGGCAGACCCAGCCCTCGGCCCGCTCTTCCCATTCGGTGAGCACGACGGCTTCGGTGAAGGCCGGCATCTGCACCGCGAGGGAGGAATCGCCGTTCAGCACGAAGCTCGCGCCGTCGAAGACGAGTTCGTCCTGCCCGCAGACCTGATTGAGATAGACGAGCGGCAGGCCGGTCTCGGCGGTGCGCGACACAGCGACATTGAGGCGCGTATCGTTCTTGTCGCGCCAATAGGGCGAGCCGTTGGGCACCAGCAGGATCTCGGCCCCCGTCTCGGCGAGGCATTCGACGACCGCATCGGTCCAGATGTCCTCGCAGATCGGAATGCCGACCCGCACCCCGCCGATGACGACCGGGCCGGGCATCGGCCCCGGAGCGAAGACGCGCTTCTCGTCGAAGACGCCGTAATTCGGCAGATCGACCTTGTGGCGGACGGCCGCGATGCGTCCGCCGTCGAGATGCACATAGGCGTTGGTCAGCCGCCCCTCTTCGGCCCAAGGCAGGCCCACGAGCACGCCCGGCCCCCCGTCCGCCGTCTCGCGCGCGAGCGCCTCGCAGGCTTCGCGGCAGGCGTCCTGAAAGGCGGGCTTGAGCACCAGATCCTCGGGCGGATAGCCCGCCAGGAACAGCTCCGGCAGCATGACGACCCGGGCGCCGAGCCGGGCGGCTTCCGCACGGGCGGCACGCACCTTCTCCGCATTGCCGGAGACGTCTCCGACCGTCGGATTCAACTGGGCGAGGGCGATCTTGAGGGTACGGGACATGAAAAGGGTTTAGCGCGCGCCCCCGACGGCGGCAATCGGCGCCTCCGCCGCCCGCCAGCGCTCGAAGCTCCTTCCGGGCGCCCCGATCCTTTCTCGACGTTAACCTTCTTTTTTCCGCTACGGCTTGGTCTTTTTCCGTCTTAACGGCGCATTAAGGTTACCGTGCGAGAAAAACCCCGTTCCTTTCGATATCGGGGTTTCAAGATGCGTCGTTCTCTCTGCCTCACCGCCGTTCTCGTGGTGCTGACGGGCCAGGCATCGGCGGCCGATTTCAAGCGCGACCTGATGATCGGCGGCGCCCCGCCCGCGCCGAAACAGACCTACAAGCCGCAGCCCGATTACGACTGGGGCGGCCTTTACGGCGGCGTTCAGGCGGGCTTCGGGTCGGCCGACGTCGATATGCAGAACATGTCGGAGCGGTCCGCCAATTCGACCTTCCGAAACTCCGAATACTCGTCGTTGCTCGCGACGACCGCCAATGCGATCCGCGGCACGCTTTCGGATCAGAAGCCGCAATTCGGCGTCTATGCCGGTCACAATTGGGTCGAAGAAGACCTCGTCGTCGGCGTCGAGCTCGAATACGTGAACTTCGGCAGCCTCAAGGGCTCGCGGTCCGATGCCCAGGCGCGCAGGGAAACGATCGATCCCGGCCCTCCGGTCCTGAACCGGGTCGCCCAAGTCGAATCGAGCAACAAGGCCGTCTTCAAGGATGCCTTGATCGCCAAGGCGCGGTTCGGACAGTCCTATGATCGCTGGCTGCCCTACGGCTTCATCGGCGGCGGCGCGGTGCGGGCGGATCTCACGTCGAAAAACACCGTCACGGTCGCCGAGACGTCCGACGGAATCGCTCAGATGCAGTCTTCCGAAGCGGCGACCATTCGACGCAACCGCCCCGTTCCGGCGCTCGCGGCGGGCCTCGGGGTGGAATACGCGCTGGCCGACAACATCATCGCGCGCGGCGAATACATGTATCTGGGCATGTACGACATGTCCGGCGCGAAGGGTTACATCAACTCCCTGCGCGCCGGCGTCGCCGCCAAGTTCTGATCGCCCGAAGGCGGCGGATCACTCCGCCGCCGCAGGGATCGACCGGTCGCGGGCGAGCTTCTCCTTCTTGAGAAGTTCGGCGACCAGGAAGGCCGCTTCCAGCGCCTGCTCGGCATTGAGCCGCGGGTCGCAATGGGTGTGGTAGCGGTCGCTGAGCTGCGCGTCGGAGATCGCCCGCGCGCCGCCCGTGCATTCCGTCACGTTCTTGCCCGTCATTTCGAGATGCAGACCGCCGGCATGGGTGCCCTCGGCACGGTGCACGTCGAAGAAGGTCCGCACTTCCGAAAGGATGAGGTCGAAGGGCCGGGTCTTGTAGCCCGAACCCGCCTTCACCGTGTTGCCGTGCATCGGGTCGCAGGACCAGACCACGCTGCGGCCCTCGCGCTCCACGGCGCGGACGAGCGCCGGCAGATGTTCGGCGGCCTTCTCGGCGCCGAACCGGGCGATGAGCGTCAGGCGACCCGCCTCGTTCTCCGGATTGAGCAGATCGATGAGCCGGATCAGGCCTTCGGGCGTCGTCGACGGGCCGCATTTCAGACCCACCGGGTTGCGGATGCCGCGGCAATATTCGACATGCGCATGATCGGGCTGACGCGTGCGGTCGCCGATCCAGATCATGTGGCCCGAGGTCGCGTACCAGTCCCCGGTCGTGGAATCGACGCGGGTCAGGGCCTGCTCGTAGCCGAGCAGCAGCGCCTCGTGCGAGGTGTAGAAATCCGTCGCGCGGAGTTCCGGATGCGCTTCCGGATCGAGGCCGATTGCCCGCATGAAGTCGAGCGTCTCGGTGATGCGGCCCGCGAGTTCCTCGTAGCGCGAGGACTGCGGGCTGTCCTTGACGAAGCCCAGCATCCAGCGATGCGCGTTTTCGAGATTGGCATAGCCGCCCGTCGCGAAGGCGCGCAGCAGGTTGAGCGTGGCCGCCGACTGGCGATAGGCGTCGAGCTGACGGATCGGATCGGGCGTGCGCGAGGCTTCGGTGAAATCGATGCCGTTGATGATGTCGCCGCGATAGGAGGGCAGTTCCACGCCGTCGATCGTCTCGGTCGGCGCGGAGCGCGGCTTGGCGAACTGGCCCGCCACGCGGCCCACCTTCACCACCGGCGAGGAGCCCGCGAAGGTCAGCACCACCGCCATCTGCAGGAACAGGCGGAAGAAGTCGCGGATGTTGTCGGCGGAATGCTCGGCGAAGGACTCGGCGCAGTCGCCGCCCTGGATCAGGAAGGCCTCGCCCGCCGCCACCTTGGCCAGAGCGCGCTTCAGCTTGCGCGCCTCGCCCGCGAAAACGAGCGGCGGAAAGCCTGCGAGCTGCTCCTCGACGGCGGCCAGAGCCGCGGCGTCCGGATAGACCGGAACCTGCTGGATCGGCTTCGTGCGCCAGGACGAGGGGGTCCACCGCTCGGACATGGATCGTCTCCTTCTTGCCCCGCCGGAAACGCAGACCTGCGGGAGGCCCGCCTTATAGCGGAGCCTCCGCGCGGATGCCACACTGCGATCGTCCGATTCCCGACGCAGACCGACCGAGCCCGCCCGCCGTGAGAGACATCGTCCTGATCCTGCTGCCGGTCTTTGCGGCCGTCTTCGCAATGATCGCGGGCAACGGCCTGCTGACGACCCTCGTGCCGATGCGCGCGGTGCTCGAAGGCTTCGACGCGACCTCCATCGGCATCATCGGCTCGGCCTATTTCATCGGCATGCTGGCCGGCACCTGGATGACCCCGGCGGTGATCCGGCGCGCGGGCTATATCCGCGCCTTCGCGGCCTATGCGGCCGTGGTCGGCATCGCCGCGCTCGGCATGGCGATCTCTGTGAACCCCTATGCCTGGATCGTCTGCCGGGCGCTGATCGGCTTCTGCTTCGCCGGGCTCTATGCAGCGGTCGAGAGCTGGATCACGGTGAAGGCCGGCTCGTCCTATCGCGGGCGGATGCTGGGCATCTACAACATCGTCCATTTTTCGGGTTCGGCCTCCGGCCAGCAGATCCTGCGCGTCTTCGAGGCGAAGAGCTTCGCGCTGTTCTCCTCCGGCGCGGCGCTGATGATGCTGTCGCTGATCCCGATGGCCATGACGCGGGCCGAGCCGCCGCCGCTGCCGCCCAAGGGGCGTCTCGTGATCCGCGACATGCTGGCGGTCACGCCTATCGGCGTGTTCGGCATCATGCTGATCGGCCTCGCCAACGGCACCTTCTGGTCGCTCGCTCCGGCCTTCATCGAGCGCGCGGGCCTCGGCCCGGGGGCGGTGGCGACCTTCATGACCGCCGTGATCGTCGGCTCCGCCTTGGGCCCCTACCCCGTCGGCCGCATCTCCGATCAGGCCGACCGGCGCGCGATCCTCGCCATAGGCTCGCTGGTGGTGGCGATCATCGAGGCGGGGCTCGTCGTCGCGAGCGCCAATTTCCCCGGCCTCGTCTACATGCTGGGCTTCATGCTCGGCACGCTCGCGCCCGGCCTCTACCCCATCGTCACCGCGCATGTGATGGACCGGATGGGCAGCGAGCGGGCGGTGTCCGTCTCCAGCACGCTTTTGTTCCTCTACTGCATCGGCGCCATCGTCGGCCCCGTGGTCTCGGCGGCGCTGATGACGCGTTTCGGCGACGCGATGCTCTTCGTGCACAACGCGATCGTGCATCTCGTGCTGACGGTCTTCGTCTTCTGGCGCATGCGCCTGAAGGACCGCCCCGCCCCCATCGCCAGCGTGCCGGAACAGATCGTCGAGGCCCCGCCCCAGACGAAGCCCTGACGCATCCTGCGAGACGCGCCCTGCGGGCGCTCCTCAGGATGAGGACGCTCTTCTCCCGTCATTGCGAGAAGCGCAAGCGACGAAGCAATCCAGCCGACGCCGGGCAAAAAGCACGCCGCCCTCGGCTCCGCCCGGTCGTGTCATCCCGGCCGCAGCGCAGCGGAGAGCCGGGATCCAGTGCAGGGGATACCGTTCGGCCCTCGACCGTTTTCCTGGATCCCGGGTCGGCTGCGCCGCCCGGGATGACACCGCGCCCCCTTACGCGGGCGGCGTCCAGGGCGTGCGCATCGTGACCAGTTCTTCCGCCGCCGTGGGATGCACCGCGAGCGTCAGGTCGAAGTCGCGCTTGGTGGCGCCCATGCGCACCGCGATGCCGATGCACTGGATCATCTCGCCCGCATCCGCCCCGAGCAGATGAACGCCGAGAACGCGGTCCGTCGCCTTGTCGACGACGATCTTCATGAAGGTCCGTTCGGCCGTGCCCGCCAGCGTCGCGCGCATGGGCCGGAAGCTCGTCTTGAAGAGCACGATCTCGCCGTGCTTCTCGCGCGCCTCGTCCTCCGTCAGCCCCACCGTGCCGAGTTCCGGCGTCGAGAACACTGCGGTAGGGATCGGCCCCAGATCGACCGGCGTCGGACGACCGCCGAAGACCGTGTCGGCATAGGCATGGCCCTCGCGGATCGCGGCGGGGGTCAGCGGCACGCGGTTCGTCACGTCGCCCACGGCATGGATGGAGGGCACCGAGGTGCGGGAATATTCGTCGACCACCACCGCACCCTGAGGGCCGAGCGTCACCCCCGCGCCCTCGAGACCGAGGCCCGCCGTGTTGGGGATGCGGCCGGTGGCATAGAGCACGCGCTCGCAGGCGATGCCGCTGCCGTCGAGCAGCGTGACGTTGAGATTGCCCCGCCGCCCGTCGATGCCGTGCACGTCCGTGCCCGCTTTCACCCGGATGCCGGACTGCTGCAGCGCGTCCGTCAGCAGCGTGCGCAGATCCTCGTCGAAGCGCGCCAGCACCTTCTCGCGCCGGAACACCATCGTCACCTCGACGCCGAGGCGATGCAGAAGGCAGGCGAATTCGACGCCGATATAGCCGCTGCCGACCACCACGACGGATTTCGGCAGCGTCTCCCATTCGAAGGCTTCGTCCGACGTATCGGCGAGCCCGATGCCCGGCACCGCCGAGGGCAGGAAGGGCCGGCCGCCCGTGGCGACGAGGATGTGCTTCGCCCGCAGCGTCCGCCCGTCCTTTTCGAGCCGCACGGTGTGCGGGTCGACCACCGTCGCGCGGCTGTCGACGATCGCGACGCCCGAGCGTTCGAGATTGCCGCGATAGGCGGCTTCGAGCCGCGCGATTTCCTTGTCCTTCGCGGCCTTCAGCGCCGTGAAGTCGAAGCGGGGCGCGGCCGCCGACCAGCCGAAGCCCGGGGCTTCCTCGAAGGCGTCCGCATAGCGGCTCGCAATGACGTAGAGCTTTTTGGGCACGCAGCCGCGGATGACGCAGGTCCCGCCGACGCGGCTCTCTTCGGCGACCATCGCCTTGGCGCCGTAGCCCGCGGCGATGCGCGCGGCGCGGACGCCGCCCGATCCGCCGCCGATGACGAAGAGATCGAGATCGAAGGAAGCCATGGGTTCGTCCTTGCTGCGGGCGACCCGGAGACGGCCGCCTTCGCCGGGGGTTTTAAGCCGAAGCGGGAGAGCGGGCAAAGAGGCATGAGCGCGGGCCCGCTCGCCTGCTCATGGCCGGCGCAGAGCCGGAGGCCTTTTCCGTCATTGCGAGGAGCGCAGCGACGAAGCAATCCAGACGATGCCGGGCACGGTGCTCCACGGCCGGCGTTCTCTGGATTGCTTCGCCGCGCTCCTCGCAATGACGGAAGCGGAGCCGCCTTCGCTCAATCCAGCGAGCCGATCACCCGGATGCCGTCCTTGGTCGCGAGGATCGCGGCCGAGCAGATGCCGAGGAAGAGGCCGTGCTCCACCACGCCCGTCACCGCGTCGAGCCGTGCGGCCAGACCTTCCGGGTCGGGGATGCGGCCGAGATCGGCGTCGAGGATCAGATTGCCGGAGTCGGTGCGAAGCTCGCGGCCGTCGCGCATCCGGATCGCGAGCGGTCCCGCGCAGCCCGCCTCCGCGATCGCCTTCTCCACCGCGCGGCGCGTCGCCGCCAGCCCGAAGGGGATCACCTCGATCGGGAGTTTGAAGCGGCCGAGCGTCTCGACCTCCTTCGTCTCGTCGGCGATCACGATCATGCGCTTGGAGGCGAGCGCGACGATCTTCTCGCGCAGATGCGCGCCGCCGCCGCCCTTGATCAGGCGCAGCCGCGCATCGACCTCGTCGGTGCCGTCGACCGTGATGTCGAGTTCGGGCGTCTCGTCGAGGGTCGTCAGCGGAATGCCGAGGCTTTCCGCCTGCGCCCGCGTCGCCTCCGAGGTGGGCACGCCCGTCACGCGGAGCCCTTCGGCGCGCATCCGCTCGCCGAGCAGATCGACGAAATGCTTCGCCGTCGAACCCGTGCCCAGACCGAGCTTCATGCCGTCACGGACGAGGGTCAGCGCGCGGGCCGCGGCCTCGTGCTTCAGAGCTTCGAGGCTCACCGGTCGATCCCCCCGAAGAGGCAATATTTGATCTCGACGAACTCCTCCATGCCGTGGAGCGAGCCCTCGCGGCCGAGGCCGGATTCCTTGACGCCGCCGAAAGGCGCGAGTTCGGTCGAGATCGCGCCGGAATTGATGCCGACCATGCCGAATTCGAGTTCTTCCGCCACGCGGAACACGCGGCCGAGATCGCGCGCGTAGAAATAGGCGGCCAGGCCGTATTGCGTGCTGTTGGCCATCTCGATCACGTCCGCTTCGTCCTTGAAACGGAAGATCGGGGCGAGCGGGCCGAAGGTCTCTTCCTTCGCCACCAGCATCGCGGGCGTGACGTCGGCCACCACCGTCGGCTCGAAGAAGGTACCGCCGAGCGCATGGCGACGGCCGCCGACGACGACGCGCCCGCCCTTGCCCAAGGCGTCGGCCACATGGCTTTCGACCTTCTCGACGGCTTCCATATTGATCAGCGGGCCCTGATTGACGCCGGCCTCCGCGCCGTTGCCGACCTTGAGTTCGCGCACCTTGGCCGCGAGCTTCTCGACGAAGGCGTCATAGATGCCGTCCTGCGCATAGATACGGTTCGCGCAGACGCAGGTCTGGCCCATGTTGCGGTATTTCGAGATCATCGCGCCCTCGACCGCCGCATCGAGATCCGCGTCGTCGAAGACGATGAAGGGCGCGTTGCCGCCCAGTTCCAGACCCACCTTCTTCACGGTGGAGGCGGCCTGCCGCATCAGGAGCTTGCCGACTTCCGTGGAGCCGGTGAAGCCGACGAAGCGCACCAGCGGATGGCTCGTGAGCACGCCGCCGATGGCGGGGGCGTCGCCGGTGAGGATGTTCAGCACGCCCGCCGGAATGCCCGCGCGCTCGGCCAGAACGGCCAGCGCCAGCGCGGTCAGCGGCGTTTCGGGCGCGGGCTTGATCACGACGGTGCAGCCCGCCGCCAGCGCGGGGGCGCATTTGCGCGTGATCATCGCGGCCGGGAAGTTCCACGGCGTGATCGCGGCGCAGACGCCGATCGGCTGCTTGAAGACGATGATGCGCGCATCGGCCCGGTGCGAGGGGATGGTCTCGCCGTAGATGCGCTTGCCTTCTTCCGCATAGAACTCGACGAAGGAGGCCGCGTAGTCGACCTCGCCCTTCGCCTCGGCGAGCGGCTTGCCCTGCTCGGTCGTCATGATCAGGGCGAGATCGTCGCGATGGGCGATCATCAGGTCGAACCAGCGGCGCAGGATCGTCGCGCGCTCCTTGGCGGTCCGCTTGGACCAGAGCTTGAAGGCCGCCTGCGCGCGCTCCACCGCCACGGTCGCCTCGGCGGCACCCAGATTCGGCACGCGGGCGATCACCTCGCCGGTGGCGGGATCGGTCACCGGGTCGACCGGCGTCCCCGTCCAGCGGCCGTCGATATAGCACTGCTCCTTCAGCAGCGCCTGATCCTGAAGTTTCATCGCAGTCGATCCTCGTACGGACGGTTCTTTCGGTAGGTCACCTAAGCACGCCCACCCCTTCCGGCAATCGCGCCCGCGCCTCAGCGCGGGATCACGGCCTTTTCGGACGGGGTGCAGACGACCTTGTCCTCGAACACGTAGCAGATGCTGACGGCACCGGTGCGGTAGTCGACGCGGAACACCCCCGCTTCCCGCTCATGCCGGGAGGCGATGAGCCCGAAATCGGAAGGATCCTGCGCGCGGGCGCCCTCCCCCGGCCCGAAGCACACCGTGCGGCCGAAGGTGCCCTCCTTGGGGCCGTATTGGCAGGCCGTCATTTCGCCCGTCAGCCGGTCGACGCGGTAGACGCGGTTGAGATCGGTCTGAGGGGCCGCGAGAAACTCGAAATTCCGCGCGAAGGCCGGAAGCGAGGTCGCGGCCAGAAAGGCGAGGCAACAGGCCGTGCGGCGCATCTTCGTCTCCCGGTCGTAGGTGACCTTTCCTACACCCGATTCGCGGCGAAGGCCGGGCGCGACGTTCCGGGACGCCCGCACCGCCGTCAGGGCCCGGGCGAAGCATAGACCAAAGTATTTTTTGACGAATACGATTAGATTTGTCATGGTGATTGTATTTTCAAGTACCTAAACTCTAGGTTGTAGTCATGCCTTCGGTCTCCTCTCCCAATCATGCCCCGGTCGGGGCGGTCGCGGCGCCCCATTCCAACGTTTACGTCTCGGCTCTCGCGCGCTTCGGCTGGACTTGGGCCGACGGTGCGGAGAAGACGCTCCGATACTACTTGGAAACGCCGAAGGGGCCGGGCTGGCCCAAGGAGGCGGCCGAAGCGCTCGCGAAGGTCTTCCGGTCCTTGGAGGCCGTGGCGGACATCCGCTTCGAGCAGACGACGGACAAGAACGAAGCCCAGCTGGTCCAAATGCTCAAGCCCATGAGAGGCGCCAATTCGGGCATGCCTTGGGCGAACACGACGCAGGTCGTCACGAACTTCTCGACCGATTACGCCTTTCAAGCGGAAGGCACGACCGGCTATCGGGTCTATCTCCACGAGATCGCGCATGCGCTCGGGATTCATCACAGCTTCGAACCCGGGGGCTTTCCCGGCGTGAGGGGCGCTTGGGATCCGGGGCCGTTCGGTTTGTCCCGTTCGATGTTCACCGTCGCCGCCTATGCGTCCGGCTGGACCGGGGTCCGAGGCGGCGAGTACCTCGAGGCCGTCACGCCGATGGCCTTCGACATCGCGGCCCTGCAGCATCTTTACGGGGCGAACAAGACGACGCGGACCGGCAACGACGTCTACACCTTCGACCAGTCGACGGCGGCGCGATGCATCTATGACGCGGGCGGCGTGGATGCGATCTCCTATTCCGGACCTCACCGGGTGAAGATCAGCCTGATCGCCGCGACGCTGGACCAGAGCCCGACCGGCGGCGGCGACGTCAGCTTCGTGCGTGCCGAAAACGGATGGGTCGCGGGCTCCGCCTTCACCATCGCGAACGGCGTCGTCATCGAAAACGCCTTCGGCGGCAGCGGGGCCGACACGCTGATCGGCAACGACGCCGACAATCTCCTGCGCGGCGGAGGCGGCGACGACCTGATCAGCGGCGGCGCCGGGAACGACGTTCTGGCGGGCGATGCGGGCAACGACACGCTCCGGGGCGGGGCCGGGCAGGATCGCTACGAGTGGATGCGCGGCCAAGGAAACGACCGGATCATCGAACGGGCTTCGGAGGGGCGCGACACCCTCGTCTTCCAGGGCGACATCGCGCCGGGCGACGTGTCGATCCGCTTGGCCGGCAAGGATGTCGTCGTCGACGTTGCGAGGCGGGGAGACAAGACGGGCGGAAGCATCCTCATCGAGGAGCAGACGGCAGGCGGCGAGGCGGGGATCGAGGCGATCCGGTTCGAGAACGGAACGACCTGGCGGCTCGACAAGATCCGCGAACTCGCCCTGACGACCACGGGAACGAAGGCGGGCGACCTGATCGTCGGCTCCTCGCTCGCAGGCTGGGCCGACGACAGGATCGACGGGGCGGCGGGCGACGACACGATCCGCGCCGGCGACGGCGACGACGTCGTGCGCGGCGGGACGGGCATGGACCGGATCGAGGGCGGGCGCGGCAACGACGTGCTCTACGGCGGCGCCGGAGGCGACACGTTCCTCTTCACGGCCGGAGACGGGTCGGACCGGATCATGGACTTCAACCCCGGCTCCGCGGCCCGGGATCTGATCGTGTTCCGCGACACGACGCCATGGACGTTCGAACGGGTTCTGTCGGCGGCCAGAGACGTCGGCGGCGATACCGTGATCACCTTCGACGAGGCGACCGTACTGACGCTCGTCGGCGTGAAGAAGGCCAGTCTCGTGGAGGCCGACTTCGCCTTTGCCTGGTCGTGACGCGCCCTTGACGGACGCGGCGGACGCCCGCACTGCTTCAGGCATGACGAAGCATGTTCCTTTCCTGAAGCCGACGGTGGTCTTCGACCTCGACGGAACCTTGGCCGAGACCGCACCGGACCTCGTGGCGACGCTCAATGTCGTCCTCGCCCGCGAAGGTCTGCCGGGAATTCCCTACGAGGAAGCGCGCGACCTGATCGGCGCGGGAGCGCGGGCGCTCATCGAGCGCGGCCTGAGGCTTTCGGCCGAGGAGGTCTCGGCCGCGCGCCTCGAACGCATGTTCCTCGAATTTCTCGAACATTACGCGGAGAACATCTGCGAGAGGACCACGCTCTTTCCCGGCGTCACCGAGGCTTTGGACGGGCTCGCGGCGCGCGGCTACGGCCTCGCCGTCTGCACGAACAAGATGGAAGCCCATTCTCTGCTGCTGCTCGAGAAGCTCGGCATCTCGGACCGGTTCGCGGCGATCTGCGGCCGCGACACCTTCCCCTGGTTCAAGCCGGATCCGCGCCATCTGACGATGACGGTCGAGCGTGCGGGCGGCGATCCGGCGCGGTGCATCCTCGTCGGAGACTCGCGGACGGACGTCGACACCGCGCGAGCGGCCGGGGCCGGCGCCGTCGGCGTGCCCTTCGGCTACACCGACGTGCCGATGGCGCAACTCGCGCCCGACCGCCTCGTCGACCATTACGACCGGCTGATCGAGGCCGTCGAAGAGCTTCTGCCGCTCCGCACCTGACGACGGAGGGGTGCATCGCCCCTCCCGCCCGCGTCGACGCGCTCAGTGCTTCGAATGATCCCCGGCGTCCGACTTGCGGGCGCCGACCGGTTCCACCTTGAACTCGACATCGACCGAGCCCGCCTTCTCGAAGACGAGCGTGCCCTTCAGCATCTCGCCTTCCTTGAGCGGCGCCTTGAGCTCCATGAACATCAGATGATGGCCGCCGGGCTTCAGCTCGATGCGCCCGCCTGCGGGAATCTCGATCCCCTTGGGCAATTCGCGCATCGCCATGACGCCGTCCTTCACCGCCATTTCATGGATCTCGACGCGTCCCGCACGCTCGAAGCGGGCGGAAACGAGCCGGTCGGCGGCGGTGCCGCGATTGGCCACGGCGAAGAAGCCGCCCGCGACGGGCGCGCCCGCCGGAGTGGCGCGCGACCAGGGGTGCTCGACGAGAAGATCGCCGAGCTTGGCCTCATGGGCGACGGCGGAAAAAGAGACGGCGGCGGAGAGCGCCGCGGCGAGAATGAAGGAACGCATGTGTCTGCTCCGGAAGACGGGACGGGCCCGTGAAGACGGAAATTCGGTTCAGGAACGTCCGAAGTCCGAAGGCGGAGCGCGCGGAACGGCCATGACGGCCGGAGGAAAGGCGTTCAGGGATGCGACGTCACGACGCGGGCTATCATCATGGACCGGAACCGGTTCATCGCGGTCCCGGCCGCTCGATCCGAGGAGGGCCGTCGGCGAGGCCGAACAGCCGGAAAGGCAACAGTCGCCGTCGCCCGACGGGGTTTCCGGCGTATCGCCGCCCGCCGCGCACCATGCCGCAGCATGAGCCGAGAGCGCCGCATGCGCCGCGGGGGCCAGCATGACCTGAAGCGCGAGCGCATGGACGAAGACCAGCGCCGGCAAAAGGCGCAGGACGAACCACCGCTTGGATGCTCCCGACCTCGGGCTCAACAGGACATCTCCGACCGACCGCGTTCCGGTGCATTCGGCATGGAGGAAAACCCCGCGGCGATCAAGCCGCCCCCCCGGCTCGACCGCATCGCCAAGAATATCGACCGATTTCATCGCCCTTGCATGGGCGCTATTCTGATTTATACAACAATCTTCCGTATGATCCGGATTTTTCGATTTTCGTATTTCCAAGGTGTTCGACGTATTTCGGAGATTTTCGTGCCTCGATCGTTCTCGTTGCAGCGGAACATGATCCCCTTTCTGAAATACCGTTACCGGGGCGAGCGCGTGGACTGCCCGGTCTGCGGCAGCGCCGACCGCCTCACCGCCGCGACCTTCGACCGCCGCCTGAAGCCGCTGCGCACCGTCGTCTGCGAGGATTGCGGCCTCTTCTACACCGACCCGATGCCGACCGAGGCGGAGCTCGCGCGCTACTATGCGGACGAATACCGCGCCGACTACCAGTTCGCCTTCCGGCGTCCGCGGGCGAACCACGTCCGCAAGAAGGAGCACGAAGCCGACCGGCGCGTGCGGGACATTCTCGCTCATGCCGGACGCGATCGGCGGCGCACGCTCGATTTCGGCTGCGGATCGGGCGAACTCGTCCGGCGTCTCGCCGCCGAGGGCCATGCCGCGACGGGCCTCGAACCCGGCCGCAGCTTTTCCAGCTTCGCGGCGGCGCAGGGCCGAGAATTCGGCAGCGTCCGGATCGACGGCGGCACCTGGCGCGAGGCGGATTACGCACCCCGGTCCTTCGACGTGATCACCGCCTATCACGTGCTCGAACATCTGCGGGAGCCCGTGGCGGCGCTCCGCCGGATCCGGGAATGGCTGGCCGACGACGGCCGGCTCTTCCTCGAAGTGCCGAACCTGCAGGGCTATCCGCTGAAATGCTTCGAGCACTTCCATTTCGCCCATGTGCTCGGCTTCTCGCGCGACAATCTGCTGTTGGCCGCGCACCGCGCGGGCTTCACGGAGATCGCCGAACTGGCGCCGACGTCATGGGTGCTCCGCAAGACCCTGCCCGGGGACCCGCCCCCGGCCATCGACCCTGCCGCGACCGCGCGAAAGAACATCGCGGAGTATGTGCGCCCCGTGCCGTGGGGTGCCTATGCGCTCCACCATATCGGACGGATGCGCCGACTGCGCGCCGCGGTGCGGGACATCGTCGCCCGTCCCGCACGGTTTGAAAGACAGGTCGCGGAGACCGGGCGCGCTCCGACCGTGGAAAGGCGCTGAAGGCCGAAGCGCGGCTCAGCCCGGCCGCTTCGCGAAGGCGAGGCCCAGGCCGAGCGCGATCATGGCAGCTCCCGAACCTTCCCTGAGCCGGCGCACCAGGACCGGTCGGGCGGCCGCACCGCCGCGGATGCCGCTCGCGGCGAAGGCGACGACGATGTCTGCCAGCGTGTTCAGCGCCACCGAGATCGTGCCGAGCAGAACGAATTGGAGCGCGACGCTTCCCGCCTGCGGATCGACGAATTGCGGGACGAAGGCGAGGAAGAAGGCGGCCGTCTTGGGATTGAGCGCTTCCACCAACACGCCCTCGCGGAAGGCGCGGGCGGTCCCCATCGCAGGGCTCGCCGGAGCGTCCTCGAGGGCGGAAGCCGCATCCCGCCGCGCCGCGAGGATGGTCCGCAGGCCGAGCCAAGCGAGATAGCCCGCCCCGACGAATTTCAGGACCGCGAAAAGCTCGGCGCTCGCCAGCACCAAGGCCGAGACGCCGAGGGCCCCGGCGAAGACGTGGAACATTCCCCCCACGCCCGTGCCGAAGCTCGACGCCACACCTTCCGCCCGCCCGCCGACGAGGGTCCGCGCGGCGACGTAGAAGATGCCCGGACCGGGCGTGACGGCGAGCAGAAACGCGGCCGCGATGAAAAGAAGAAGGCGGGATTCATCGATCATGCGGCCACTCTAACGGTACGAGCGCGGAATGCGAGACCCGGCCGTGACCTCGGCGGTCATTCAGTAGGGCCGCCGGCGCTCGCGATAGAGATCCGCCAGAAGGCGGAACCGCGCCCGGTCCGTCTGCGCTCGGGTCCGGACCGACAAAACGTCGCGCTCGAATGTCTCGGCCACCGTCTCGACCTTGTGGACGTCCTGAATTTCCCGCATCAGCCCGCGCTGCAGAACGGGCGGCAGAGCGTCGAAATCGATCCCGCGCGCCGCCAGTTCCGCACGCAGCCGCTCGGGCCGTGCGGACGCGGAGCCGTCCAGCCTTTCGGCCAAGGCGGTCGCCAGATCACGCATGACGCGCAGGGGAGAAGGCATTCCGGCTCCGAACGCAAACACCGCCCTTCTCCCGAACGGAACCGGTTCGGGGAAAGGACGCGGCGTTCTTGCCGCAAGTCGGAAGGCCGATCTATCCGAAGCGCGAATCCGGGCGGATCCTGCATGAACTCCGCACAGGAGAGCGCGGCGCGTCCGGACGTACCGGATCTGCGTTCCGGGCGATGAAGCGCCGGAGTCCGATCCTCGACGGCTCTCGGGCAAAGCGGCGGCTCTTGCGCGCCTCTTCAGCCGCAGCCCCCGAGATATGCCCCGCTGAATTTGAATAAAACCGCTCAACTATACCGGTTTACGTACAATGGATATCGCACGGAAACCGATCATCGTACGAGGTCTTAAAAATAATTAACCACCAAGGAGGGAGTCGATGCACTTCCGATACCGGATGTCGTCAATCAAAGCCAAGTCGACCGACCGTGGTCTTTCGGCACGTCACCTTGTTGCCGTTGCAGGCCTCTTCAGCGTATTGGCCACTCCGGTATTTTCCGAAGTTACCACTCTTGAGGCAAATGGCACCAATTCGACCTCATCAACTTTTTCGCTGAATGAACGTTATCTATATGATCTTTCGCAACTCGATGCGTCAGGTTCTTACAGCTACAATTATCTGGCCGTTCCGTGGACCGCCACTGCCAATCAAACATATTACTTTGGACAAACGACATCCTCGCGGGACACCGTGATGATCCTTTATTCCGGCGTATACGATCCTACGTCGCCGGGCACCGGCAAGCTCGTTCTGAACGATGATACGGACAGCTCGGATCACCAGGCGGTTCTATCAGATTCGAGTGCAGCTATTTCGTGCGGCGGCGTGTCTGAATACTGCCCTCAGGTGGCTTACCTTCTCGTAAGGGGCCAGAGATACACGATCGTAATCACCACCTATTCGGCAGGCGGCGAACTCGGAACGACGCAAGTATTTTATGCCGTGGGCCCCGGAGCCTTCTCCGAAGAGGTCGTAGCGACGGTCAGCGCCGAAAACACCCGGATCGCCCTGAGCATCTCCTCCGGTGCGATCCGCAACCAGCTCATCGCCCGTGAAGCCGTCCTGACCACTGCGCTCGGCTACGACTCCAAGGATTTCGGGAGCAACGACATCAGCGTGTCCTTCGTCGGCCGCTATACGGGCCTTTCCGACTCCACCAGCGAGGGTGCAGGCGCCATCGTCGCCGCCTACAAGGTTCACCCGAACGTCCGTCTGGGCGCCTTCGTTGACTATGCACCCGGTCGCGATACCCCGACCGGCGTCAAGCACAGCGACACGATGCCCACGGTCGGCGCCTTCGCGGTCTATGAGGAGAACGCTGACCTCACCGGCCTGAACACGCGTGTCGCAGGCGCCTACAATCACGGCCGCATGACCGTCACCCGCGATGCCTCGCTGACCGACACCGAGGCGGGTTCGGGCAAGGCAGGGATCAGCGCCTTCGGCTTGACCGCCGAAGCCGGCTACGGCGTGCGCATCGCTCCCGAGCTCGTCGCGGTTCCCTATCTCGGCATGCGCTACACCGACGCCACCCGGAAGGGCTACACCGAGGGAACTTCCGATGCCGTCACCGAACCGCTGACCTACAACGACTACGGCCAGAAGCTGACGACGGCTCTCGGCGGTATCCGCTTTCACGGCAAGTTCGGCGAGAAGGTCAGCGCCTTCGTGGGCCTCGGAGCCGAGTTCGACGTGAGCCGGAAGATGGACCGCTACACCGGCACCAGCGCCATCACGGACCTCGAGACCTTCTC
>JAIXTP010000004.1 GCA_027483895.1 Hyphomicrobiales bacterium | reverse complement strand
GAGCGGCGGGAACAGCTTCTGGACGACCATGCCGCCGTTCTCTTCGAACACGCGCTGGAAGCCCGCGCACATCTCATGGCCGTAGGCGATGTCGTCGGCGATGGTGATGATGCGCTTGAACTTCAGTTCCTTGGCCGCGTAGTCGGCCATCGGATGGGCGCACTGCGAGGAGGTCGCCGTCGGACGCACGAACCAGGGGTTCGCGGAACGCTGGGTCATGTCCTCGGCCGCGGCGACCGCGATCGTCGGGATCTGCACCTGCTTGATGTAGTCGTCGACCGCGAGCGCTTCGAAGGCCGCGAGCGGGCCGGCGAGGCAGTGCACGTTGTTCTTTTCGACGAGTTCCTGCGTCTTGGTGCGCGCGGTGGCGGGGACGCCCGCCGTGTCCGCCACGATCAGCTCGACCTTGCGGCCGGCGAGCGTGTAGTTGCGCTCCTTCAGGTACATGACCAGGGCGCGTTCCATGTCGATGCCGCCGGAAGCCAGCGGACCGGTCTTCACGGTCAGAAGGCCGAGGCGCATGGCTTCGGCCTGCGCGCGGGCCACGTAGGGCGCGGCGACGGTCGCGATGCCCGCGCCGGCGACGGTCTTTACGAAATTACGACGAGAGATCGTCATCGTCTGCTCCTCTTGCGTCTCCCCGACGGCGGCGGGTCGTCCGCCGTCCAATCTTCTTCCGCCCCGTTCGGGGACGTTTTCTTATTGGCCCCGCCGGAAGGGCGGGGCGGATCGGTGAAGCTTCAGCGGATCACCGGCACCAGAACGTAATTGGCGCCGTCCGGCTCCACATGAAGGGTCGTCGTGCCGCCGTAGATCTTGGCGGGACGATCGCGCGGATCATTGTGCAGGAACGGGCCGCAGCCGAGCAGCTCGTTCTTGAAGTTGGACAGTTTGGCCCCGGTGGTCTTCTGCCACTCGTAGTCCTTGCCGCGCACGCTGAGCGCGATGCGGTAGCCCTTCGGCACCACGATCGAGGTCGGCCAGATCTCCACGTCGAGATCGACCGGCTTGCCCGGCGTCAGCGGCTGCTTCTCGTCATGCGTGTGGTACGGACGATAGGGCTTCGACAGCTTCGGGTCGAGCTTGCGGTGCGAGGCACGCAGCCAGCCCTGTGCGATCGGCGTATGCGGGTCGATGGCGCCCACGAAGGTGATTTCGCGCAGATCGGCCGTGAACACCCGGAAGACGAGGAAGATGTCGGCGTCTTCGGTGCTGGAGGATACGCGCAGGCCGGCGGCCAGCGGGCCCGTGATCTCCGTCTCCTCGGTCAGCGGCTCCGACATGAAGGTCAGGCCGTCGCCCAGCGCGTCGAAGGAGAGCTTCGCGGCCTTCTTCGGCGGCTCCAGCGAGAGCGTCTGCTTCTCGGGATCGAGATAGAACTTCGTCCAGTTCGTGCTCTTCAGCGGCCATTCCGGCTCGAAGCGCTCGACGAACTTGTCGGTATGGCGCACCTGCAACTGGACCTTCGGACGCTCGGTCCAGCCGTTCTGCTCGCCCTTCAGATAGTAGTCGAAGAACAGCTTCTGCAGCTCGCGGCCGTAGTCCGTGTAGAAATGCGTCCAGTGCTCGAGGCCGTGGCATTCGAGCCACTTCTCTTTCGAGGCGGCGCGCACGAAGCCCTCGAAATTGCCGCGCGGATGGAGGCCCTGTCCGCCCCAGTTGGCGGCGGAGAGGAAGGGCACCGTCACCTTGTCCCAGATCGGCGAACGGTCGCGGTGATACTGGTCGTCCAGCGGATGCGCGAGGATGTCGTCGCCGAAGCTGCAGCGGTTCTTCGCGAGCTGGTCGTCGGAGAAGTTCTCGTCGCCGCAGACGAGCGAGCCGTTGACCTTGGAGCGCGGGCCGCGCTCGCCCAGACCGTACTGCACGGTCTTGACCTGCATGTCGTACCAATTGGCCCAGAACGTCGACAGGATGCCGCCGTGATGGGTCATGTCGCGGTACCAGTCGGCCGAGCCTTCCCAGATGCACATCGCCGCGAGATGCGGCGGCTGCATGGAGGCCACGTGCCACTGATTGATGCCGTAATAGGAGATGCCGTTCAGGCCGACCTTGCCGTTCGACCAGCCCTGCACGCCCGCCCACTCGATGCACTCGTAGAAGTCGCGCGTCTCGCGGGGGGAGAAGTGATCGACGAAGCCCGGCGAACGGCCGGTGCCGCGCGAGTCGACGCGGACGCAGACATAGCCGTGCGGCACCCACTTCTCGGGGTCGACGACTTCCCAGTTCTGGTACTTGTTCGTGGAACCGTAGGCGACGTCGGGATGTTCCTGGATCATGCGGTTCCAGGCGCTGGGATAGCCTTCCTGGAACGAGAGGCCCTTCGCATAGGGACCGTAGGTGAGCAGGACGGGGTAGCGGCCGGGCTCGATGGGGCGGAAGACGTCCGCCTTGAGGACGAGGCCGTCGTCCATCCGGATCTCGACGTCGAAGTCGAAGATCATTCCGTCCTGAACCGTGCTGGTCGCCATGGTGTCCTGCCCCTTGCAACGCGCGGCCGTGATCCGGCCTGCTTTGTATACAACACTAACGGGCGACCCGACAATTTATCAAGCGAAAAATAAGCGAAATTATCATCCGATAACTTAAGCGGGCGCGCAAAAGCGGGAGCGCGCATCCGGGGTCTCGGAATGCGCCCGAAACGGGGCGGAGGAGACCCGGCGGACCGGGTCTCCGGGAGGCGTCAGCGATGCGCCTTCATCTGGTCGCGATACCAGTCGCCGAGGTCGCTCGCGGTCATCATCAGCGTGCCGTCATGGCCGGTGACGTAATCGAGCAGTTCTTCGAGATAGCGGATCCGGTGCGGAACGCCGGTGATGTAGGGGTGCAGCGAGATCGCCATGACGCGGGGGTTGTCCGCGCCTTCCTGATAGAGGCGGTCGAAATGGTCCTTGCCGCGCTTCAGGAACACGTCGGATTCGTGCTGCTGGAGGGCGAAGACCGTGATGTCGTTGGTCTCGACCGTGTAGGGGATCGTGGTGATGACGCCGTGGGGCGTATCGACCTCCTGCGGCAGGTCGTCGATGACCCAGTCGGCGACGTATTCGATGCCGTTCTTGCGCAGCAGGTCGAGCGTCTCCTCGGTCTCGGTGAGACCGGGGCTTTCCCAAGAGCGCGGCGCCTTGCCGGTGAAGGCGGCGATGTTCTCGACCGTCCGGCGGATCGCGTCGTCCTGATTCTCGACCTTGTGCATCGGGCCCTGCAGATAGCCGTGGCCCATGAATTCGAAGCCCGCCTCGCGCGCCGCTTCGGCGATGCGCGGATAGGACTTCACGACATTGCCGTTGATGGCGAGCGTCGTGGGGATGCCGCGCTTGGTGAGCGCGTCGAACTGGCGCCAGAAACCCGAGCGCATCCCGTATTCATGCCACGACCAGTTCGGGACGTCCGGCAGGAGCGGCTGGCCCATGGGCGGCGGCAGCACGGTGCGCGGCATGTTCCGCTCGATGCGCCATTCCTCGACATTGAGGATGACCCACACCGCCACACGCTTGTTGCCGGGCAGCTTGAGCTTCGGGCGGTCGACGATGGCCTGATAGGGAATGCGGTCGGACAAAGCCATGGACGGAGGATCCTGACGAAGACGCGCCGGCGGAGCGCCGGCGCGGAGGTGGAAAAGGAAAACTCCGGCTCAGGCGAGCCGGAGGAAGGGTGCGATCGCGCGATTGAAGGCGGCCGCGTTGTCGACATTGGGCAGATGCGCGCCGTTGGGAATGCCCGCCAGCGCGGAACCGGGCGTCGCCGCCGACATGGCACCCATGGCGGCGATGGGCGCGCCCATGTCCTGCTCGCCGCAGACATAGAGCATCGGCACCTTAACCGAGCCCAGATCCTTGAGATAATTCAAGGTCTTGAGCGCGGCCGCACAGCCCTTGTAGCCCTCGACCGAGGTCTTCAGGAACTCGGCTTCGAAAGCCTTCAGCCGGTCGGGATTCGCGGTCCGCCAGGGCTCGACGAACCAGCGCTCCATGGTCGGCCCGACGATGGACCCGAGCCCGTTCGCGTCGATGGCAGCGATGCGGTCGTCCCAGCTCTTCACGAAGGGCTCGGGATTGTCGGCGCGGGCATCGCAGCAGACGATCCGCTCGAAGCGGTCGGGATGCTTGAGGGCGAGACCGAGACCGGTCATGCCGCCGAGCGAGAGCCCCATATAGGTCGCCTTGGCGATGCCGTAGCGATCCATCACGGCGACGACGTCGGCGACCAGATCGTCGAAGGAATAGGGCCCCTTCGGCGCGTCGGAGGCGCCGTGACCGCGCGTGTCGTAGGACAGGACGCGATAGGTGCGGCCAAGCAGCTCCAGCTGGTCGTCCCACATCATCATGGAGGCGCCCAGCGAGTTGGACAGCACGAGCCAGGGCGCGCCTTCGCCCTGACCGGTGATGCGGGTCGCGAGGCGGAAGCCGCCGCGATCGACCATCGTCACGCCGCTCATTCCGCGGCCTCGGCGCGCGGCAGGGCGGCGTTCACGCGCGGCAGAACCTTTTCCGCCGCGAGGATCATCGACCGGCGGCCGAGTTCGTAGTCGGTCCAGTCCTTGCCCGCGTAAAGGAGCGTGCCGAAATCGCCGACCTCTTCACGCAGCGCGAGGATGTCGTCGGCCACCTTGTCGGGCGTACCCCAGACGATCAGCTTCTCGCAGACGAAATCGAGCGTGACCTCGTCGTCGGGCTGGTCGCGATAGGTCTTGAACAGATTGATGCGGCCGTTCTTCTTCAGCTTGGTGTAGAGCGAACGGTAGTAGGAGACGTAGGGGCCGTTCGGGTCCATCGCATAGCGCTTGGCGGTCGCGAGGTCGTCGGCGACGAACACGCTCTTGGCCACGCGCCAATTCGCCGGATCCGCCTTGCGGCCCGCGCGCTCGCAGCCCTCGACATAGCTCGGCCAATGCGTCTTGGCCCAGACGGGCATCAGGAAGTTCGCCGAAATCGGATCCCAACCGCGCGACGCGGCTTCGGTCACGCCCTTCGAGAACGGCGCCACGGCGGTCACGACGATCGGGGGATGGGGACGCTGCAGCGGCTTGGGGATGAAGCCCTGACCGATCTCCTTGTAGAGCGTGCGCTCGGTGGAGATCTTCCAGTACTTGCCCTCGATGTTGTAGGGCGGCTCGCTTTCCCAGATCTTCAGGACGGTGTTGATCGCCTCGACGAACATCGCGTTGCGGTCCGCGTCGAGATTGCCGAACACCTCGGCGTCCGACAGCAGTCCGCCGGGGCTGATGCCGAAGATGAAGCGGCCGTCGAGCATGTGGTCGAGCATCGCGACCGTGCCGGCCACCGCCGCCGGATGCGCGTTCGGCATGTTCACGGTGCCGGTGCCGAGCTTGATGTTCTTCGTCGCCGCGGCGATCCACGCGACGAAGGCCATGCAGGACGTGATGTTCTCGGCCTTGTCCGTGACGTGCTCGCCCGCATAGCCCTCGACGAAGCCCAGCTCGTCGGCCAGCAGGAAGGCCTCGCGGTCCTCGCGCAGGCACTGGCGCCAATCCTTGTCCATCGGATGGATCGGCATGGTGAAGAAGCCGAGCTTCATGATGTCTCCTCGGGTCGGCGGTGCACGCAGTTTTACGGAGTGTAGGCTTGCGCGCGCACACGGAAAAATGATTATTCCTACTTGGGTGCATTAATTTTCTTGATGGACACATGACCTCCTTCCGCCGGATCCGTTCCTTCATCGCCGTCTTCGAGGAAGGCTCCTTCACCGGCGCGGCGGAGCGGGAGGGCGCGACGCAATCCGGCGTGTCTCAGCATGTGCGGCAGCTGGAGGAGACGCTCGGCACCCGTCTGTTCGAACGCGACGGGCGCGACGTGCGGCCCACGGTGGCGGGCCGCCGCTACTACGAGGAATGCGTCGCGGTGCTGCGCCGGCTCGAAATCGCCGAGCGTGAACTGCGCAGTCACGGTCCTTTGGGCGGCACCGTCCGTGTGGGGCTGATGCCGACCTTCACCCGCGTGGTGCTGGCCCCGGCCCTCGAACGCTTCATCGCCGCAGCGCCCGCCGCCGAGGTGCATGTGACGGAAGCCTATTCGGGCGTGCTGACCGATCTGGTGCTGAAAGGCGATCTCGATTTCGCCGTCGTTCCGGGCGCCGAGCCCGTGGTGGGGCTGACCTCCACCCTCGTCCTGCGCGACCGGGAAATGCTGATCACCGCCAAGGGACGGACGGGGCGTCATCTCGAGCCCGTGCGTCTCAACGAAGTCGACGGGCTGCGGCTGGTGCTGCCGGGGCTGCAGAATGCGCGGCGGCGCAGTCTCGAGACCTATTTCACCGTGAACGGGATCGCGGTGGACCGGCGGCTCGAACTCGACGCGATGATGGGTACGCTGGCCTTCGTCGAGACCTCGGACTGGGCCGCGGTGCTGCCTTGGGTGATGATGGCGCGGGACGTGGACGGCGAACGTTTCGAAGTGAGGCCGATCGCCGATCCGCCGCTTTTCTCCGATTTCGTCCTGATCGAACCCGCGCGCCGGGCGATGACGCCCGCCGCCCGCCTCTTCGCGGACGTGGTCCGCGACGAGGCCGAGCGGACGGCCGCGCTGCGCCGGGACCGGATGGAGCCGGACCCGGCGCGGGGCGCCGCGTAGAGCTTACTTGCGCAGGCCGGCTTCGGCCTCGAGCACGACGCAGACCGCGGCGGTGTCGAGATCGCCGAGGCCCATCTCGAGCGTCTTCTTGTAGATCGGCTCGGTGAGCGTGAAGAGCGGGGTCGGGCAGTCGAGATCCTTGGCGAAGTCGCCGATGACCTGCATGTCCTTCTGCCAGGTCGAGCAGCGCATGGTCGCCGGCTCGTAGACGTTCGAGGCCATCATCGGGCCGCGCACCTGGAACATGCGCGAGCCGCCCGCGCCGGGGCCGACGAGGGCCACGACCTGCTCGGCGTCGAGACCGGCCTTCTTGGCCAGCACCATCGCCTCGGCGGAGGCGACGTTGTGGATCGCGACGAGGTGGTTCGCGATGAATTTCAGCTTGCTGCCGTTGCCGTAGGCGCCGAGATCCGCGTTCTGCTTCGAGAAGTCCTCGAAAGCGGGCACGCAGGCCTTGATCGCGGCGGTATCGCCGCTCGCATAGACGATGAGATCGCGCACCGCGGCCTGAGCGCCCGTACCGCTCAGCGGGCAGTCGAGCGGCGTGTGGCCCGCCGCTTCGAGGATCTCCTTGAACTTCATCTTGTCGGCGAGCGCGAGGGTCGAGAATTCGCACACGATGCGCGAGGGCGCGCCGCTCGCCGCGATTTCCTGCGCCACGGCGACGACGGCCTTGGGGCTCGGCAGGCTGGTGAAGAGGATCGGGGCGCGGCGCGCGACGTCGGCGGCGCTCGAAGCGAGCGTCACGCGGGCCGCGGCGGCCTCGGCGCGCTTGCCCTCGTCGAGATCGAAGCCGATCACCGTCCAGCCCCGCTCGGCCAGATTGCGCGCGATCGCGCCGCCCATGATGCCCAGTCCGATGATGCCGACGGTCTTGTCCATTGTCGTTTCCTCGATATTCGGCCGTGATGAAGATCGGCCTTATTGATCAATCGATAAACGGATGCTCCGATGGGCGCAATCCCGACTTCGCGCGCGGCTTGATCCGAGCCGGGGACGATCTATCTGACGTTGAAACGAGAAGAATATCCTCAGGGGAGACGACCCGCATGAAGGCTTCGGCTTTCGACTATGCGCGCCCCGCTTCGGTGCGGGAGGCGCTCGAACTTCTCGGACGGCACGGCGACGCGGCGAAACTGATCGCGGGCGGCCAGAGCCTCGTCCCGGCCCTCAATCTGCGCCTGCTGGCACCAGAGATCCTGATCGATCTCGGCGGTCTGGCGGATCTGCGCGGCATCACGGTCGAGGGCGCGACGGTCCGGATCGGCGCGATGACGCGCCATGCCGACCTGCTCGGCTCGCCGGTGATCGCCGAGAAACTGCCGCTGGTCGCTGCGGCCATGCCGCACATCGCCCATCCCGCCATCCGCAACCGCGGAACGATCGGCGGCAATCTGGCGCATGCGGACCCGGCGTCGGAACTTCCGGCCGTGATGCAGGCGATCGACGCCGTGATCGTCGTCCGCGACGCCTCCGGCGAGCGCCGCATCGCGGCGCGGGACTTCTTCACGGGCATCTATGAGACGGCGTTGCGCGACGGCGAGATGATCGTCGCCGTGGAGGCGCCCGTCGCCGCGAAGGACGAGCGCATCTTCTTCCATGAATTCTCGCGCCGCAGCGGCGACTACGCGATCGTGGGCCTCGCCGCCCGGGCGACGGGTTCCGGCAATGCTCTCGCGGATCTCCGGCTCGCCTATTTCTCGGTCGGCGACAAGGCGACGCTCGCCGAACGCGCGGCCGCCGTGCTGGGCGCGGGGCCGGTCGACGCGACCCGCCTTGCCGCGGCGCAGGCGGCCTTGGCCGAGGATCTCAGCCCGCAGGACGACCAGCAGGCTTCGGGCTCCACGCGTCTTCATCTGTCCCGCGTCGTTCTCGCGCGCGCCATCGCGGTGCTGACGGGCGACGCCTCGCTTGCCGGGAGGGCTACGGCATGACCGCGACCGTTTCCATCACCCTGACCGTGAACGGCGAGACGGTGCGGGCGGAGGTTCCGCCCCGCATGCATCTGGCCGACTTCCTGCGCGAGCGCCTCGCGCTGACGGGCACGCATATCGGCTGCGAGCACGGCGTCTGCGGCGCGTGCACCGTAAGGTTGGACGGCGAGATCGTCCGCGGCTGCCTCGTGCTCGCGGTGCAGGCGAACGGCATGAGCGTCGAGACCGTCGAGGGCGCCTCGGATTCGGGCGAGTTGCAGGACCTGCAGGACGCATTCAGGGAGCGCAACGCGCTGCAATGCGGCTACTGCACGCCCGGAATGCTGCTCACCGCGCAGGAGCTGCTCGCCAAGGGCGGCGTGCCGGATCGCGAGACGATCCGCGAGCACATGTCCGGCAATTACTGCCGCTGCACCGGCTATCAGGCCATCGTCGACGCGGTCGAGACGACCGCGCGCAATCGCGCCGCCGCTCGGGGCTGAGGAGAACGCGATGACCGCTCGGAACCCGCTTACCGAACTCGACCGTCCGAATTCCTATATCGGCCGTGCCGTTCCCCGCCCCAACCTCACCCGCCTGCTGCGCGGCCGGGGGCAATATGTCAGCGACATGACCCTGCCGCGCATGGGCCATGTGGTCTTCGTCCGCTCGCCTTACGCCCATGCCCGGATCCTGGGCATCGACACGGCCGAAGCCGAGGCCATGCCCGGCGTGATCGCCGTCGTCACCGGCAAGCGGCTCGCCGAGGTCTGTACGCCCTGGGTCGGCGTGCTCTCGCATCTCAAGGGACTGAAATCCGCCCCGCAGCACGCGATCGCGGTCGACCGCGCCTGTTGGCAGGGCGAGGCCGTCTGCGCGGTCGTCGCCGAGACCCGCGCGCTCGCCGAAGACGCGGCCGAACGGGTCTTCGTGAATTACGAGGAGCTGGAGCCCGTGACCGACATGGTCGCGGCGCTGCAGCCGGACGCAACCGTCATCCACCCCGAACTCGGCGACAATCTCGCCTTCGAGCGCAATCTCGATGCGGGCGAGGTCGACAAGGCCTTCGCCGAGGCGGATGCGGTCGCCGAGGCGGAGTTCGTCTTCGGCCGCCACACCGGCGTCACGCTCGAGCCGCGGTCCATCATCGGCGACTGGAACCCGGGCGAGGAACGCCTGACCGTACATCAGGGCACGCAGGCGCCCCATATGATGCAGAACATCATCGCCAAGCATCTCGACCTCGAAGAGGCGCAGGTGCGCGTGATCTGCCACGACGTGGGCGGCTCCTTCGGCATCAAGGTGCATGTCTATGCCGACGAGATGGCGACGGTGGCGCTGTCGAAGCTGTTGCGGCGGCCGGTGAAGTTCGTCGCCGACCGCATCGAGAGCTTCACCACCGACATCCACGCCCGCGATCATCGCTGCAAGGGCCGGATCGCGGTGAAGGCCGACGGCACGATCACCGCCTTCGCGATCGACGACATGACGGCGATCGGGCCCTATTCGATGTATCCGCGCACCAGCGCCATCGAAGCCAACCAGGTGGTGAACCTCGTCGGCGGCCCCTACACGAACATGAACTACCGGGCCCGCGCCCGCGTGGTGTTCCAGAACAAGAACGTGACTTGCCAGTACCGCGCGGTCGGCCACCCCATCGCCTGCTCGGTCACCGAAGGTCTCGTCGATCTGGCGGCGCGGGCGATCGGCATGGATCCGGCCGAGATCCGGCGGAAGAACCTCATCCCGGACGACGCCTATCCCACGGCGTCCGCCTCGGGCCTCAAATTCGAGGCGCTTTCGCACCATGCCTCGCTCGACAAGCTCTTGAAGATGATGAACTACGACGCACTCCGCGCCGAACAGGCCGAGCTGCGGAAGAAGGGCATCCATCGCGGGATCGGGATCGCGAGCTTCATCGAGGTCACCAATCCGAGCGCGGCCTTCTACGGCGTCGGCGGCGCCCGCATCTCCTCGCAGGACGGCGTGGCCGTCCGGCTCGACGCCACGGGCCGGATCATCGTCCAGACCAGCATCACCGAGCAGGGGCAGGGATCGGAGGCGATCACGGCGCAGGTGACGGCGCATGCGCTCGGCGTACCCATGGAGCGCGTGCGCGTGATCCTCGGCGACACCGACAACACGCCTTACGGCGGCGGCACCTGGGCGTCGCGCGCGGCGGGCATCGGCGGCGAAGCGGCGTGGCAAGCGGGCAAGGCGCTGAAGGCCAACATCCTCGCGGTGGCGGCCAGCATCCTGCAGGCGGACGCGGCGACGCTGGACGTCGTGAACGCGATCGTCGTCGACAAGGCGACGGGCACCGAGCGCATGCCGCTCGAAGAAGTCGGCCGGATCGCCTATTTCCGGCCCGACACGCTGCCCCCCGGCTTCCAGGCGGAGCTGATGACCGTCCGCCATTTCGTGCCGCGCGAATATCCCTTCGCCTTCACCAACGGCATTCAGGCCTCGTGGCTCGAAGTCGACACGGATACGGGCTTCGTCACGCTGCTGAAGCATTGGTGCTTGGAGGACTGCGGAACGATCATCAATCCGCAACTCGTCGACGAGCAGATCCGCGGCGGCGTGGTGCAGGGAATCGGCCCGGCTCTTTATGAGCACTGCCGCTATGACGAGCGCGGCCAGCTCACCAATGCCAGCATGGCCGACTATCTGGTGCCGATGGCGGCGGAGATGCCGGACATCGAGATCGGCCACGTCGTCTCGCCGACGAAGGAATCGGAACTCGGCGCGAAGGGCGCGGGCGAAGCCGGAACGGCGGGCGCCGCCGCGGCGGTGGCGAACGCCGTCAACGACGCGCTCTCGCCCTTCGACGTGACGATCACCGAAATCCCGCTGACGCCGGAAGTGATCCTGAAGGCGCTCGGCAAGGTCTGAGATGGAACGGTCCCCGGGGCGGCCCGTCCGCTCCGGGGCCGAAAGGCCGCGCGCTATTCGGAGAGATGGAAGACGAGCGCGCCCGACAGCACGAGCCCGACCGCGGCGAGCTTGGTCGCGTTGATCTCGACCTGCGGCAGGCCCCACATCCCGAATTTGTCGGCCGCGAGCGCACCGATCATCTGCCCCGCGATGACCGAGGCCACCAGCACGAAATTGCCGGTGCGCTGGACGACGAAGATCGCGCCGATGATGAAGACGGCGCCGGTGATCCCCCCGATCCAGGCCCACCACGGCATGCCCGCGAGATCCGCCCGCGTCGGGAACGTCCGCACCGTCAGCAGCGCGAAGATCGTGAGCAGCAGAAGGCTGCCGCCGATCGACAGCATGCCCGCGAGCACCGGCGAGCCGAAGCGGCGGGCGGCTTCGGCATTCACGGGCGATTGCCATGTGAGCAGGAGCCCCATCAGCAGGGCGACCAGAATCCAACCGGCCTTGGCCAGAATTTCCGTCATCGTGGCGCCTCGCCGCTTCGCTTGAGCTGATCGAGTGATAAATAGATCGGCGGGACGGGGCAACGGTCGAGTCGGTCCGTGCCGGCATGGGTCGCATGCGCGGCGACCGGTTCCCGAATTGATGCAGAACAAGGACAAAAAGAGCCGCAAGCGGGAGGGGGGAACGACGATGGACGTGATCATCAAGGCGACGCTGGTCGGACTCGGGGCGACGGCCCTGATGGACGTGTGGGCCCTCGTGCTCAAACGCACCATCGCGTTCCCGCCGCCGAACTGGGCGCTGGTCGGGCGGTGGTTCGCGCATCTGCCGCGCGGCAAGGTGTTTCACGACGACATCACCGCGGCCGCGCCGGTGTCGGGCGAACTCGCGATCGGCTGGATCGCGCATTACGCGATCGGCATCTTTTACGCTTTCGTGCTGCTGGCCTTCACGGGCGCGGGCTGGCTCGCGGCGCCGACCTTCCTCCCCGCCTGGATCCTCGGCATCGTCACCGTCGGGGCGGGCTGGTTCCTGCTGCAGCCGGGCATGGGCGCGGGCTGGGCGGCGTCGAAGCGGCCCAATGCGAGCAAGATCCGCATCCTCAATCTCGTCGGGCACACGGTCTTCGCGATCGGCATGTATGCGACGGCGGTCCTGCTCGCCTCCGCCTGATCGCGCGCTCGACGAAGGTCTCCGCGCCGCGCTCTTGCTGCATTGCGGCAAAGTCTGCGAGATTGCGGGCCGCCAGGAGGCCAGCATGACCGCGCGCACCGTCGTTCCGAAGACCAGTCCGGGACGCTTCTTCGAGGATTTCGCCGTCGGGGACGTGATCCGTCACGCCACGCCGCGCACGGTGACCACGGGCGACGTGGCGCTCTACACCGCGCTGTACGGTCCGCGCTTCGCGGTGCAGTCGTCCGACGCCTTCGCCGCCGCGCTCGGCTATCCGCGCGCGCCCGTCGACGATCTCCTCGTCTTCCATGTCGTCTTCGGCAAGACGGTTCCCGACGTCTCGATCAACGCGATCGCCAATCTCGGCTATGCCGCGTGCCGCTTCCTCGCGCCCGTCTATCCCGGCGACACGCTGTCGGCCGTCTCGGAAGTGATCGGGCTCAAGGAGAATTCGAACGGCGAGAGCGGCGTGGTCCATGTCCGCTCGACCGGCTTCAATCAGGACGGCACCGCCGTGCTCGACTATGTGCGCTGGGTGATGGTGCGCAAGCGGGACAAGACTTCGCCCGCACCCGTCGCACAGGTGCCGCATCTGCCGCGCGTCGTCTCGCCCGAAGCGCTGGGGGACGCCTGCCCGAACATCGACGTCGAGGCCTATGACCTCGCGCTTGCGGGCTCGCCCTTCCGCTTCGACGACTACGCCGTCGGCGAGAAGATCGACCATGTGGACGGCATGACGGTCGAGGAAGCCGAGCACCAGATCGCGACGCGCCTCTACCAGAACACCGCGAAAGTGCATTTCGACGGCTATCATCAGGCGCAGGGCCGGTTCGGCAAGCGGCTGATCTATGGCGGCGTGGTGATCTCGCTCGCCCGCGCTCTGTCCTTCAACGGCCTCGGCAACGCCTTCCACATCGCCGCGATCAATGCGGGCCGGCATGTGGCGCCGCTCTTCGCGGGCGATACGGTCTTTGCGTGGAGCGAGGTGCTGGAAAAGGCCGACCTGCCCGGCCGCGACGATGTCGGCGCTCTGCGCCTGCGCATGATCGCGACCAAGAATCGCCCCTGCGCCGACCATCCGCTCATGGACGGAGACGCCTACGACCCTTCGGTCGTGCTCGATCTCGATCTGTGGGTGCTGGTCCCGCGTTGAGGACCCGCGTTTCCGCTGCCGGAGAGGCCCCGTGATCCGAATCGCCCCGCGCGTCGTGCTGGACGAGACCGAACTGGTCGAGACCTTCGTGCGCGCTTCGGGCCCCGGCGGGCAGAACGTCAACAAACTTTCGACCGCCGTTCAATTGCGCTTCGACGTGCGGTCCTCGCCGTCGCTGCCGGACGACGTGCGCGAGCGGCTCGAACGGCTCGCGGGAAAGCGGCTGACGACCGAGGGCGTGATCGTCATCACCGCCCAGCGCTTCCGCACGCAGGAGCGCAATCGCGAGGACGCGCGCGAGCGCCTGTTCGAGCTGATCCGTCAGGCCGCCGTGCGACCCGAAATCCGCCGTCCGACGCGCCCGACGCTCGCTTCCAAGAAGCGGCGGCTGGAAGGAAAGGCCCGGCGATCGACCGTGAAATCCCTGCGCGGAGGCTTCCGCGAACCCGAGTGAGCGCCGCGCGGGAGGCGGCATGCTCCGAACGTCTGGTCTGCTCTGCGTTGCGAACGGCCCCGACATTGTTTAGACAGCCTCAAACCCTTGTCCGGAAAAGGGAAGACCATGGCCGACTCCAAGGCTCGCAGCGAACGTCCGCTGTCCCCGCATCTTCAGATCTACAAGCCCGCGATGACCATGATCATGTCGATCGTGCACCGCATCACGGGTTCCGCCCTCTATTTCGGCACGCTGCTTCTGGTCGCCTGGCTGGTCAGCGCCGCCACGAGCGCTTCGGCCTTCGAGACCGTCCACGGCGTGATGACGTCCTGGTTCGGCAAGCTGGTCATGCTCGGCTTCTCCTGGGCCCTGCTGCACCACATGCTCGGCGGCATCCGCCATTTCATCTGGGACACCGGCCGGGGCTACGGCGCCGAGCAGCGTTCCTTCCTCGCCCATGCGACGCTCGCGGGCTCGATCGCCCTAACGGTCCTCGTCTGGGTCATCGCCTTCGCCGTGCGCTGAGGAGACCGGATCATGGATACGACCCAGTCGATGAAGACCCCGCTGAAGCGGGTCCGCGGCCTCGGCTCCGCGAAGTCGGGAACCGACCATTTCTGGAAGCAGCGCCTGACCGCGCTGGCGGGCGTGCCGCTGACGATCGTGATGGTCGCCGTGGCGATCGCGCTCGTCGGCAAGGACGCGACGGCCGCCAAGGCGGTCGTGTCGCATCCCCTCGTCGCGATTCCCGTGATTCTCTTCTTCGTCTCCACGATGATCCACATGCGCATCGGCATGCAGGTGATCATCGAGGATTACGTGCATGAGGAAGGCCCCAAGGTCCTCCTCCTCGCGCTCAACACGTTCTTCTCGATCGCGGTCGGCCTGGCCGGCATCTTCGCGGTCCTCAAGCTCAGCTTCGGAGCGTAAGTCCATGGCATCGACCACGAACGGAACCGCCAAGCCGGCCGTCAACGGCACGGCCTATCCGATCACCGACCACACCTTCGACGTGGTGGTGGTGGGCGCCGGCGGCGCGGGCCTCCGCGCCACCGTCGGCTGCGCGCAGGCCGGCCTGCGTACCGCCTGCATCTCCAAGGTCTTCCCGACCCGCTCGCATACGGTCGCGGCGCAGGGCGGCATCTCCGCCTCGCTCGGCAATATGGGCCCGGACGACTGGCGCTGGCACATGTACGACACCGTCAAGGGCTCCGACTGGCTCGGCGACCAGGACGCGATCGAATATCTCTGCCGCAACGCTCCGGCTGCCGTCTATGAGCTCGAGCATTGGGGCGTGCCCTTCTCCCGTACGGAGGAAGGCAAGATCTATCAGCGTCCCTTCGGCGGCATGACCACCGAATACGGCAAGGGCACCGCCCAGCGCACCTGCGCCGCGGCGGACCGCACGGGTCACGCGATCCTGCACACGCTCTACGGCCAGGCGCTGAGGAACTCGACCGAGTTCTTCATCGAATATTTCGCCATCGACCTGATCATGGACGAGGAAGGCCGCTGCCGCGGCGTCGTCGCCCTGAAGATGGACGACGGGACGATCCACCGCTTCCGCTCGCATCTCGTGATCCTCGCGACGGGCGGGTACGGCCGCGCCTATTTCTCGGCGACCTCGGCCCATACCTGCACGGGCGACGGCAACGCGATGGTGCTGCGCGCCGGCCTGCCGCTGCAGGACATGGAATTCGTGCAGTTCCACCCGACCGGCATCTACGGCGCGGGCTGCCTCATCACCGAGGGCGCGCGCGGTGAAGGCGGCTATCTCACGAACTCCGAGGGCGAGCGCTTCATGGAGCGCTATGCTCCCTCGGCGAAGGACCTCGCCTCGCGCGACGTCGTCTCGCGCGCGATGACCATGGAGATCCGTGCGGGCCGCGGCGTGGGCAAGGGGCAGGACCACATCTACCTGCATCTAGACCATCTCGACCCGAAGATACTCGGCGAGCGTCTGCCCGGCATCTCGGAAAGCGCCAAGATCTTCGCGGGCGTCGACGTGACGAAGGAGCCGATCCCGGTTCTTCCGACCGTGCACTACAACATGGGCGGCATCCCCACGAACTTCCACGGCGAGGTGCTGACCAAGAAGAACGGCGATCCGGACACGGTCGTCCCCGGCCTGATGGCGATCGGCGAGGCGGCCTGCGTGTCCGTCCACGGCGCGAACCGTCTCGGCTCCAACTCGCTCATCGACCTCGTCGTGTTCGGCCGCGCCGCGGGCCTGCGCGCCGCCGAGCTCGTCACGCCGGGCGAGAAGCATGCGGAGCTGCCCAAGGACTCGGCGGATCTGTCGCTGTCGCGTCTCGACAAGTTCCGCAACGCCGACGGCGGCACGCCGACCGCGGAACTGCGCGGCCGCATGCAGCGCACGATGCAGAACAACTGCGCGGTCTACCGCACGGGCGAGGTGCTCGAAGAGGGCAAGAAGCTCATCACGGAAGTCTGGAAGGGCTCGGCCGACATCGCCGTCACCGACCGCTCGCTGATCTGGAATTCGGACCTCATCGAGACGCTCGAATTCGACAACCTGATCACGCAGGCCGTCGTGACGATGGAAGGCGCGCTGAACCGCAAGGAATCGCGCGGCGCCCAGGCCCGCGAGGACTATCCGGACCGCGACGACAAGAACTGGATGAAGCACACGCTCGCGTGGATCGACGAGACCAAGAAGGACGTCTCGATCGACTACCGTCCGGTGCACACCTACACGATGACCAACGACGTCCAGTACATCGAGCCCAAGGCTCGCGTGTACTGAGGTCGGGCGAGGACAAGCAAAAATGGTCGAACTCGCGCTTCCCAAGAACTCCCGCGTGGTCGAAGGCAAGGCCTGGCCCAAGCCCGCGGGCGCGAACAACCTGCAGGAATTCCGGATCTATCGCTATGATCCGGACGGCGAGAGCAATCCGCGGACCGACACCTATTGGGTCGATCGCGACGATTGCGGGCCGATGATCCTCGACGGGCTCATCTGGATCAAATCCAAGATCGACCCCACCCTCACCTTCCGCCGTTCGTGCCGCGAGGGCATCTGCGGATCCTGCGCGATGAACATCGACGGGACCAACACGCTCGCCTGCACCAAGGGCATGGACGAGGTTTCGGGCCCGATCCGCATCTACCCGCTGCCGCATATGCCGGTGATCAAGGACCTCGTCCCCGATCTCACCCGCTTCTATGCCCAGCACGCCTCGATCGAGCCGTGGCTGCACACCTCCACTCCGGCCCCGGAGAAGGAATGGAAGCAGTCGCGCGAGGACCGCGAGCATCTCGACGGTCTCTACGAGTGCATCCTGTGCGCCTGCTGCTCGACCTCGTGCCCGAGCTACTGGTGGAACGGCGACCGCTATCTGGGTCCCGCCGCGCTGCTGCAGGCCTATCGCTGGCTGATCGACTCGCGCGACGAGGCGACCGGCGAGCGTCTGGACGATCTCGAGGATCCGTTCCGCCTCTATCGCTGCCACACGATCATGAACTGCGCGAACACCTGCCCGAAGGGTCTCAACCCGGCCAAGGCGATCGCGGAGATCAAGAAGATGATGGTCGCGCGTCAGGTCTGAGCGCGCATCGCGCGGACGACGATCAGGGCGCCCTTCGGGGCGCCCTTTTTTCGTGGCCTGTCGTCGGTCAGACGGTCAGCGGCGCGACGAAGAGGCCGATGACGCAGGCGATGCCGAGCACCCAGACGACCGAGCGCAACGTCGCGAGGTCGGCGACATAGGCATAGATGTAGGCGACGCGGGCCCCGATGAAGATCGCCGCGAGCAGATCGACGAGATTCGGCGGCGCGTCGGCGATGGTGGCGATCACCACGCCGGCCGCGAAGAACGGAAAGGCCTCCAGCCCGTTCTGATGCGCGGCATAAGCACGCGCCCGCCGGCCTTCGAGCGTCCGGGCCCAAGCCCGCGGCGCGCGATTGTCGTAGTCGGGCCCGGCCTTGGCGATGCCGACCGCCGCGTAGGGCAACAGGGCCGCGATGAGTACGCACCAGAATGCCGTGATCATGATCCTGCTCCGGCTCGAACTGCGCTGTTCTACGGCGCAAAAGGCCGAACGGTTCAGGTCGATCGGACGGAAAAGGCGTCGGGCCGTCCGTTCCGCTCCTTCGGGAGGCGCATCCCGGCTCCGCCGAAGGCCGACTTGTGCGCGGACACGGGGCCCGCTAAGTCCTGGAAATCCCACGGGAGTCGTCCGTCCGGTGCCGTCCATCCTCCATCGCTACGAGGCCCTCGTCGCTTCCGGCTCGATCGAGCGCGATCCGGCGCAGATCGCGGCCGTTAGGCACCTCGATCGTCTCGCCGCCGAGCTCGCGGAACGTGCGCTTGCGCGCAAGAGCAACCCGCTGGGCTGGCTGTTCGGCCGGAACAAGCCGGCCGAAGCCCCGAAGGGCCTCTATGTCTGGGGTTCCGTCGGCCGCGGCAAGACGATGCTGATGGAGCTGTTCCACGACTTCGTGCGCGGCCCGACGAAGCGGCGGGTCCACTTCCACGCCTTCATGGCCGACGTGCACGAGCGCGTGCACGCCTATCGCCAACGCGTGAAGCGGGGCGAGGTGAAGGATACGGACCCGATCGTGCCCGTAGCCGACGCGCTCGCGCAGGAAGCGCAACTGCTGTGCTTCGACGAATTCACGGTGACGGACATCGCGGACGCGATGATCCTGGGCCGGCTCTTCACCGCTCTGTTCGCGCGCGGGGTCGTGCTTGTCGCGACGTCGAACGTCGAGCCGAGCCGGCTTTACGAGGGCGGCCTCAACCGCTCGCTGTTCCTGCCGTTCCTGAAGCTGCTCGACGAGCGCGTGGAGGTTCTGCGCCTCGACAGCCGCACGGATTTCCGGCTCGAAAAGCTCGCGGGCGCACCGGTCTATCACTGGCCGGCCGACGACAAGGCCCGTGCGGCGCTCGACGACGCCTTCCGCCGCCTCACCGGCGGGCTTCACGCGGCGCCGACGACGCTGACGGTGAAGAGCCGCTCGGTGCCCGTCCCGTTCGCCGCGGCGGGCGTGGCGCGCTTCTCCTTCAAGGATCTCTGCGAGCAGCCGCTCGGCGCCTCCGACTATCTCGCCATCGCCGACGAGTTCGATACCGTGATCCTCGACGCCATCCCCGTGATGGACATCGCGAAGCGCAACGAGGCCAAGCGCTTCATCACGCTGATCGACACGCTCTACGACAACCACGTGAAGCTGATCGCCTCGGCCGAGGCGGAGGCGACCGAACTCTACCGCGCCGAGGACGGCCGTGAGGTCTTCGAATTCGACCGCACGGTGTCGCGCCTCATCGAGATGCGATCGACCGACTATCTCGCCCTGCCGCACGGCCGCAGGGATTCGAAGGCCTCGGGCGACACGACGGGCCTCGTCGAGACCTGAGTGCCCTCAAGTCGTCGGCCGGCGGGCGCGGGCCCGCAGGCGGCGGATCATGCGGCCCACGACGCCGCCGCGCGCGAGAACGGCCCGCCGGATGGCGGCGGCGATCTCACGGATGCGGCTGCGGAAGGGCTCCGTCTGCCGCCGCGCCCAGATCCGCGCGCGGCTCACCGCTTCCTGCACGCGCCGAAACCACGCCAGCTCCATGAGCTTCGGGCGCGTCGCCTCATAGAGAAAGGCCGCAGAGCCGAGGCCCGCCGTCTTCGCTGCCATGAAGGTGGCGAGGCCTGCGAAAGGATGCCCGGTGCCGATCAGCCAGAGCCCCGCGACCTTGAAGGGCAGCAGCACGAGACCCGGGATCACGAAGACGAGAAGGGCGACGGCGGCAGGCAGCCGGCAGATCGCCCGGGACAGCGCCGCCCGCAGCGCGTCGAGCGGGATGCGGGCCAGCACGCGGGCCCATAAGGCCGCGAAGAGCTCCCACAGCCACGCCTCCGCGAGGAACAGAACGGCGAGCAGGAACCAGAAGGGGCGGGCGAGCCGACGCATGACGCCCGCGATATGGGGTCGCGGAGGGGATGACGGAAGCCGGGGTCCGCGTCATTCTCATCGGGTCGGTCGCGAGCCGACGTTCCTGAAGGGAGATCCCCGATGAAGAGAGTGCTCGCCGTATCGCTGTCCGCCGCGCTGCTCGCTGCGGCGTCCCTCCCCGCCCTCGCCGAGGGCGGCTGCGGTTCGAAGGCCGTCAGCGCCTCCGCGCAGCAGACCCGGACCACGCAGACCGCTCAGGCGCAGACGGGCGGAACGACGGTCCGCTGAGACGGCGTTCCGCGAAATGAAGATGCCCGCCGAGAGGCGGGCATTTTCGTCGATCCGGAGTTCTCGGGTTTCACCCTCATGGTGAGGAGCGCGGCGGAGCCGCGGAGGCTCACGCCGGCCGGGCGGTCAGCTTGAGGCCGAGAGCGTCCATGACCTTGAGGACGGTGCCGAGTTCGGGATTTCCGCCCGCCGACAGCGCGCGATAGAGGGACTCGCGTGCCACGTCGGCCTCGCGCGCGACCGCGGTCATGCCCTTGGCGCGCGCGACCGTTCCGAGCGCCTCGGCGACGAAGGCGACGTCGCCCGTCTCGAACGCTTCGGTGATGTAGGCCGCACGGACCTCGTCGTCATCGAGGAAGGCAGCGGGATCGAAGGGGATCGTCTCGGGTCGATCGTTCATGGGTCGAGATCCATCGCTGCACGTTTCGCCGCTTCGATGTCCCGGCGTTGGGACCCTTTGTCTCCGCCTGCGAGCAGAAGGATGACGTGACGACCTCGTTGGCGGAAATAGACGCGATAGCCAGGGCCGACATGGATGCGCATTTCGCTGATCCCGTCGCCGACCGAAGCCACATCGCCCGCATGTCCGCCGGCCAGCCTCTGGATCCGGATGATGATCGAGGCCTTGCCGCGCGCATCCTTCAAACCGGACAACCACTGCCGAAAGGCCTTCGTCTGCTCGATGACGATCAATTTGTAACCTATAAGCTACGAACGGACAATCAACTCAGGGACGCAATTCGACATCGAGCTTAAAAAAACGAAACGGCCGGGCAAAGGCCCGGCCGTTATGCATTCGATCGAGGTGCGGCGCGTCAGATATGGATCGCGCGCTTTTCGACCGCCATGGCGGCTTCCTTCACCGCTTCGCTCATCGTGGGATGGGCGTGGCAGGTGCGGGCGAGGTCCTCGGAGGAGCCGCCGAACTCCATCAGCACGGCCGCTTCGTGGATCATGTCGCCGGCACCCGCGCCGATGATGTGGACGCCGAGCACGCGGTCGGTCTGCGCGCAGGCGAGGACCTTGGCGAAGCCGTCCATCTTGCGCATCGCACGGGCGCGGCCGTTGGCGGTGAAGGGGAACTTGCCGACGGTGTAGGCGATGCCCGCGGCCTTGAGCTCCTCTTCGGTCTTACCCACGGCAGCGACTTCCGGCATCGTGTAGACCACGCCCGGAATGACGTCGTAATTCACGTGGCCGGCCTTGCCCGCGATGATCTCGGCGCAGGCCACGCCCTCGTCTTCCGCCTTGTGGGCCAGCATCGGGCCGCGCACCACGTCGCCGATGGCGTAGATGCCGGGCACCGATGAGCGGAAATGGTCGTCGATGACGATCCGGCCGCGATCGAGCGCCACACCCGCGGCTTCGAGGCCGAGACCGTCGGTATAGGGACGCCGGCCGGTGGCGACCAGCACCACGTCCGCAGAAAGCGTCGTCGCCTCGCCGCCCGCGACGGGCTCGAAGGTGACCGTGCCGCCGGACTTGGCCTTCTCGACGCCCGTGACCTTCGAGGAGAGCAGGAATTTGATGCCCTGCTTCTCCAGCATGCGCTGGAACTGCTTGGCGACCTCGGAATCCATGCCGGGCAGGATGCGGTCGAGATATTCGACCACCGTCACTTCGGCGCCGAGACGCCGCCAGACGGAGCCGAGTTCGAGGCCGATCACGCCCGCGCCGATCACCAGCATCTTGGCCGGGACCTTCTCCAGCGCGATGGCGCCGGTGGAGGAGACGATGACCTTCTCGTCGAAATCCACCTTCACGCCGGGGGGGCTCGCGACGTCGGAGCCGGTGGCGATGACGATGTTCTTCGCGTCGAGCGTCTGCGTGGAGCCGTCCTCGGCCGTGACGAGCACCTTGCCCGCCGCCGGGATCGAGCCCGTGCCGACGAAGGCGTCGACCTTGTTCTTCTTCAGGAGGAAGGCGACGCCCTGCACGTTGGCGCCGACCGTGTCGTCCTTGTGTTTCATCATCGCGGCGAGATCGAGCTTGGGCTTGCCGACCTGAATGCCGAGATGCGCGAATTCATGGCCCGCCTCTTCGAAGAGGTCGGAGGCATGCAGCAGCGCCTTGGAGGGGATGCAGCCGATGTTCAGGCAGGTGCCGCCATGCGTCTTGCGCTTTTCCACCACCGCGGTCTTGAGGCCGAGCTGGGCCGCGCGGATGGCGCAGACGTAACCGCCGGGGCCGGTGCCGATGACGACGAGATCGTAGGACATGCTTGGTTCCCCCTGCCCGGGCTCCGAAGCGCGTCGGCCGGGCCGTTCTTTCCCTTCTCCCCTTGCGGGAGAAGGTGCCCCGAAGGGGCGGATGAGGGGGCGCGCGAAGCGCCCCTTCGGACATCGCGAGACCCCTCATCCGGCCCGCCTTTCGGCGGTCCACCTTCTCCCGCAAGGGGAGAAGGGACCGCGCTGAGCCGGCGAGGGAACGAGTGGCTCGATCAGAGATCGAGGACGAGGCGCGCCGGATCCTCCAGCGCTTCCTTCACGCGGACGAGGAAGGTCACGGCTTCCTTGCCGTCGACGATGCGGTGATCGTAGCTGAGCGCCAGATACATCATCGGGCGGATCTCGATCTTGCCGCCGACGACCATCGGCCGCTCCTGGATCTTGTGCATGCCGAGAATGCCCGACTGCGGCGCATTCAGGATCGGGGTCGACATCAGCGAACCGTAGATGCCGCCGTTGGTGATCGTGAAGGTGCCGCCCTGCATCTCGTCGATCTTCAGCTGGCCGTCGCGGGCGCGGCGGCCGAAGTCCGAGATGGTCTTCTCCACGCCGGCGATCGAGAGCTGGTCGGCGTCGCGCACGACCGGGACCACGAGGCCCTTGTCCGTGCCGACGGCGATGCCGACGTGGTAGTAGTTCTTGTAGACGAGATCGGTGCCGTCGATCTCGGCATTGACGGCGGGCAGCTCCTTGAGCGCCTGCACGCAGGCCTTCACGAAGAAGCCCATGAAGCCGAGCTTGGTGCCGTGCTTCTTCTCGAACACGTCCTTGTAGCTGTTGCGCAGCGCCATGACCGCGCTCATGTCGACCTCGTTGAAGGTCGTGAGCATGGCGGCGGTGTTCTGCGCGTCCTTCAGCCGGCGCGCGATGGTCTGGCGCAGCTTGGTCATGCGCACGCGCTCTTCGCGCGAGGCGTCGTCCGGCGCGGACGGCGCGCGCACCGTGATCGGGGCGGCCGGAGCCGCGGCGGCGGCGCCGCCCGTGGCGACGGCGGCGAGCATGTCGCCCTTGGTCACGCGGCCGTCCTTGCCCGAACCGGCCACGGCGGCCGGGTTCACGCCGGTCTCGGCGGCGAGACGGGACACGGCCGGGCCGTGATCGGCGGAGGCCGCCTTGGCCGGGGCCGGGGCGGCGGCCGGAGCGGCCGGAGCCGGAGCGGCGGCGGGAGCCGCCGCGGCGCCCGCGCCGCCTTCGGAGATGGAGCCGAGCAGCGCACCCACGCCGACGGAGTCGCCGTCCTTCGCGACGATCTCGGCGAGCACGCCCGCGGCCGGGGCGTTCACTTCGAGCGTCACCTTGTCGGTCTCGAGCTCGAGAAGCGGCTCGTCCGCCTTCACGGCGTCGCCGGGCTTCTTGAACCACTTGCCGATGGTGGCCTCGGACACGGACTCGCCGAGGGTGGGAACGCGGATCTCTGTCGCCATGGTCGTTCGCTTCCGACTTGGACGGGCTCTGAAGGCCCTTGAAAAACGAGAGGCCGGGGAGGCTCGCTCCCCGGCAGGATGGATCAGGCCGCGAAGGCCTCGTCGAGGAAGGCCTGCAGCTGCGCGAGGTGCTTGGACATGAGGCCCGTGGCGGTGGCGGCCGAAGCCGGGCGACCCGCGTAGCGGGCGCGCTTCACCTTCGAGCCCGCATGGCTCAGGACCCATTCGAGATACGGTTCGACGAAGTTCCAGGAGCCCATGTTCTTGGGCTCTTCCTGGCACCACACCACGTCCGCGTTCTTGAAGCGGGAGAGCTCCTGCGCGAGCGCCTTGACCGGGAACGGGTAGAGCTGCTCGACGCGCAGCAGATAGACGTCGTCGATGCCGCGCTTCTCGCGCTCCTCGTAAAGGTCGTAATAGACCTTGCCGGTGCACAGCACGACGCGACGGATCTTCGCGTCCTTCACCAGCTTGATCTTCTCGCCCTTCAGCGCCTGCGCGTCGTCCCACAGGATGCGGTGGAACGAGGTGCCGGCGACCAGCTCGTCGAGCCGCGAGACCGCGCGCTTGTGGCGCAGCAGCGACTTCGGCGTCATCAGGATCAGCGGCTTGCGGAAGTCGCGCTTCAGCTGCCGGCGCAGGATGTGGAAGTAGTTCGCCGGCGTCGTGCAGTTCGCGACCTGCATGTTGTCCTCGGCGCACATCTGCAGGAACCGCTCGAGGCGGGCCGAGGAGTGCTCGGGCCCCTGGCCCTCATAGCCGTGCGGCAGCAGGCAGACGAGGCCCGACATGCGCAGCCACTTGCGCTCGCCCGAGGAGATGAACTGATCGAACACCACCTGCGCGCCGTTGGCGAAGTCGCCGAACTGGGCTTCCCACATCGTGAGCGTGTTCGGCTCGGACATGGAGTAGCCGTATTCGAAGCCGAGCACGGCCTCTTCCGAGAGCATCGAGTTGATGACCTCGTATTTCGCCTGCGCGCCGGGACGGATGTGGTTCAGCGGCTTGTAGCGGGCTTCCGTCTCCTGATCGATCAGCACCGAATGGCGCTGGGAGAAGGTGCCGCGCTCGCAATCCTGACCCGAAAGACGGATGCGGTGACCTTCGATCTGCAGCGAGCCGAAGGCGAGCGCTTCGGCGGTCGCCCAATCGAGCCCCTCGCCCGTCTCGATCGCCTTGCGGCGGTTTTCGAGGAAGCGCTGGATCGTGCGGTGGACGTTGAAGCCGTCGGGCGCCTTGGTGATCTTGTCGCCGATCTCCTTGAGCACGGCCACGTCCACGCCGGTCTGGCCGCGGCGGGCGTCATCCTGGCTGTCGGAGGCGGTGCGCAGACCGGCCCAGCGGCCGTCGAGCCAGTCGGCCTTGTTCGGCTTGTAGGCTTGGCCCGCTTCGAATTCGGCCTCGAGGCGCTGGCGCCAATCGGCCCTCATCTTCTCGACTTCGCCCTCGGTGACCACGCCTTCGGCCACGAGCTTCGCCGCGTACATCTCCAGCGTCGACTTGTGCGAGCGGATCTTCTTGTACATCAGCGGCTGCGTGAACGCGGGCTCGTCGCCCTCGTTGTGGCCGAAGCGCCGGTAGCAGAACATGTCGATGACGACCGGCTTGTGGAACTTCTGCCGGAATTCCGTCGCGACCTTGGCCGCGAAGACCACCGCTTCCGGATCGTCGCCGTTCACGTGGAAGATCGGCGCCTCGATCATCTTCGCCACGTCCGACGGATAGGGCGAGGAGCGCGAATAGCGCGGATAGGT
>JAIXTP010000020.1 GCA_027483895.1 Hyphomicrobiales bacterium | reverse complement strand
CATTGCGAGCGAAGCGAAGCAATCCAGTACGACGCCCGCCATCGCGCTCCATGCCCGGCATGGATTGCCGCGTCGCTTCGCTCCTCGCAATGACGGCGGAATCCCGGGTGTCGGCGAAGCATCGGCACGACCTGCCCCGCCCCAGCTCCCCTCCCCGTCATTGCGAGCGAAGCGAAGCAATCCAGTACGACGCCCGCCATCGCGCTCCATGCCCGGCATGGATTGCCGCGTCGCTTCGCTCCTCGCAATGACGGCGGGATCCCGGGTGTCGGCGAAGCATCGGCACGACCTGCCCCGCCCAAGCGCCCCTCATGGTGAGGAGCGCGCGGAACGCGGGCGTCTCGAAGCATCCCGGCCGAAAAGCCGCATCCTTCGAGACGGCCCTGCGGGCCTCCTCAGGATGAGGGGCGCGTGATCCTCGGAGGAGGGAGCCCCCTCACCGCTCCCGCAGGAACGCGCCCGCCGCCTGCAGCGCCTCCACGGCGGGCGGAAGGTCGCGGACGTAGCGGAGGAAGCCGTGTACCACGCCCGGCCACAGGTCGAAGCGATGCTGTACCCCCGCCGCCGAGAGCTTGGCCGAGAGCAGCAGCGTGTCGTCGAGCAGCGGGTCGAGACCCGCCGCGTTCAGATAGAGCGGCGGGAGACCCGCGAGATCGGCCTCCAGCGGGGCTGCGGCCGCAGGCGGCGCGTCGGCGGCGGCCCCGAGGAAATTGGCCCAGTACCAGCGCATCTGCCGCGTCGAGAGCCCGTAATTCCCCGCCCCGTTCCGCGCTTGGCTCGGCGTGTCGAAGAGCGGCGCGAAGCAGCCGTAAAAGAGCAGCGCCGTCTCCGGCACCGGCCCGCCCGCATCGCGCAGCGTCAGCATCGCGCCGAGCGCCAGATTGGCGCCCGCCGAATCCCCGCCGATCGCGATCCGCCCCGCCTCGAAGCGCGGGCCGAGCCCGCCGTCGCGCACGAAGGCGAGCACCGCGAGCACGTCGTCGAGCGGTGCCGGGAACGGATGCTCGGGCGAGAGCCGATAGTCGAAGCTCAGCAACGCCCGACCGGAAAAGGCCGCCAGCGGATGCGTGATCGGGTGGTGCGTATCGACCGAACCGAAGGTCCAGCCGCCGCCATGGACATAGACGAGCAATGGGAACGGTCCCGCCCCCTCGGGCACGAAGAGGCGCGCGCGCAGGGGCCCGGCAGCGCCGGGGACTTCCATGTCGCGCGTTTCGGCGATGTCGCCCGCGGTCGCGAACCAGGCGCGCTGGCCTGCCTCGAAGGCCGCGCGCGCCGCGTCGAGCGGCAAGGACAGGAGATCGGGCGGGTTCGCCGCGGCGATGGTGTCGAGAATGCGCTTTTGCGCAGGATGCAAGAGGCTCATCGGCGGTTCCGTGCGGGCCGGCGAATCCGGCGGTTCCGCATCGTCCCCGCCCGCGCGTCGCCGGGCAAGCCGGAGCGACGGATCAGGCCGCCGCGCGGTGCCCCTGGCCCGCGGAAAGCTCTTCGAGCGCCTGCATCACGCGGCGGCGCTCGGCATCGGTGAGAGGACGCGAGCGTCCGCCCGCGCCCATCGGAAAGGCGACCCGGAAGGCCGTCCAGCGCGCCGAAGGCCCGCGCGAACCGCGTGCCTGCAGCATCGCGCCGAGGAAGATCGCTCCGGCGCCGGCCACGGAGGTGACGGAGAAGAAGGTTTCGACGGCGTCCATGGGCATGCATGCCTCCCGACGGTCACGCTCAAGATGAACCGATCAAACCCGGAAGGCGTTAAGGAAGTCCTTCACCGCTCTGCCTCTTTCGGAGGGTCGGCGCCCCTCCTTCCGGACGGGAGATCTCCGAACTCCCGTCGTCTTCGGCCCGAATTGCCGTGCGCCCGTGCCTTGCTCCGAGCCATGGGCGGTCGGACCCTTTCTTCCTTTCCGTAACGAGGTGGAACCATGCCGATGCACCCTTCTTCCTTCCGCCGCTCCGCCGCCGTCGCGGTTCTGCTTGCGGCCTCGGCGGCCGCGCCCGCCCTCGCCCAGACCGCGCCCGCGCCCGCTCCGCCGCCCGGGCTGCAGGCGACCCCGGGCACGCCGCCCCGCGGCGTCGAAATCGGGCGTTACGAATACGAGACCTACTGCGCCGTCTGCCATGGCGCAGACGGCAAGGGGAACGGCCCCTTCACGATGATGCTCAACAAGCGCATTCCCGATCTCAGCGTGCTCGCCAAGAACAACGGCGGGGTCTTCCCCTTCTCCCGCGCCTATGACGTCGTGATCGGCACCGCGGATGTCGGCGCGCACGGCTCGCGCGAAATGCCGATCTGGGGCGACGTCTTCACCGGCCGGGCGCAATCGGTCTACGGCCCCGGCTACAGGGAGGTTACGGGCGAGGCCTATGTGAAAGCGCGGGTGCTGGCTCTCGTCGAGTACGTTTCCCGTCTGCAGGAGTGAAGTCCGCAGGCGCGTCGCGCGATCCGCGCGAGGGGGGCGAGGAACATTCCCGCAAGCCGGGCGTTCGCATCCGTCCCCCTCCCTTACCGACGGATGATCGCCGATGCCCGCACCGCGCCCGGACATGACGCTCGTTTTCGCCGATGAATTCGACCGGACCGATTTCTACGATCAGGCCTTCTGGGACACGAGCTTCTTCTATGGCGGGCGTACCATTCCCACGCTCTACCAGAAGCAGTTCTTCATCGACCGCGACTACGTCACCGCCTCGGGCGGCATGCCGGGCATCGACCCCTTCGCGATAGACGGCGGCGTCCTCTCGATCACGGCGGACCGCACGCCGACCGAGCTGCTGCCCGAGCTCGAGCGCCGCCCCTATACCGGCGGCCTCCTGTCGAGCTTCAACGGCTTTTCCTTCCAATACGGCTATGTCGAGATCCGCGCGCAGATGCCGGCGGGCAAGGGCCTCTGGCCCGCCTTCTGGCTGCTGCGGACCGATTCCGGCGCGCTCGGCGAGATCGACATCGCCGAGATCCTCGGCCAGTCCACCACGACGGCGAATTCCACCATCCATTACTCGAACGACGGGATCACGCAGGTCTCGAACGAGGTCGTGCGCTCGACCGTCACCGATCTCTCGGTCGGCTTCCATACCTACGGGCTCGACTGGACGGACAAGACCATCACCTTCTCCATCGACGGCGTCGTGACGGGCAGCGTCACGACGCCCGATGCGCTGAAGGCGACGATGTATCTCCTCGCCAATCTCTCCGTCGGCGGGCTGTGGGCGGGCGATCCGAATGCCGACACGCCCTTCCCCTCCTCCGTGCTGATCGACTGGATCCGCGTCTGGCAGGATGCCGACCGTACGAGCACGGCGGCCCCGCGCTCCCTGTCGGGCACGGCGGGCAACGACACCTTCGCGGGCGGCGACGCGCGCGACACGATCCTCGGCCTCGACGGCAACGACACATTCGGCGGCGGCGCTGGCGACGATTCCCTGTCGGGCGGCGCGGGGAAGGACCGCATCTCCGGCGATGCGGGCGCCGACACGATCGACGGGGGCGCGGGCGCCGACTACATGCTCGGCGGCAGGGGCGACGACCTCTACATCGTCGACGATCCCGGCGATATCGTCTGGGAGGCCGAAGGCGGCGGCAACGACCGGGTGCTGGTCTCGGCCGCGGCCTTCCGGCTTTCGAAGAACCCGCTCGGCGGCGCCGTCGAAACCGTGATCTTCACCGGCACGGGCGACGTCGAGCTCTACGGCAGCGGTTACGCGAACCGCCTCGTCGGCGGCGCCGGCAACGACATGCTCGACGGCGGCATCGGCGCCGATACGCTCGAAGGCGGCGCGGGCGACGACATCTACATCGCCGACGATCCGGTTGACCGCATCGTCGAGACCGCGGGAGGCGGCTTCGACACGATCCGCACCACGAACTCGGTCCGGACGCTGGCCGAGAACGTCGAGGCGCTGATCTTCGAGCTCGACGCCGCATCCAAGGGCACGGGGAACGAGCTCGGCAATCTCATCGTCGGCAATGCGGGCGCGGATTCGCTTCTCGGCCTTGCGGGCAACGACACGCTCTGGGGACGCGGCGGGACGGACACGCTCGTCGGCGGCATCGGCGACGACGTCTATGTCGTCGACGATCTCGGAGACCGCGCGGTGGAAGGCTCGGGCGCGGGCCTCGACGCGGTGCACACCTCGCTCGGGGCCTACACGCTCGCGGGCAATGTGGAGACGCTGATATCGGCGGGCACGGGCGCGTTCCGCGGCGTGGGCAACGGCCTTGCCAACGTCATCGTCGGGTCGGAGGGCGCGGACGTGCTGGCGGGCGGCGCGGGCCACGACACGATCCACGGCGGCGCCGGCAACGACAAGCTGAGCGGCGGCCTCGGCAACGACCGGCTCGTGGCCGGATCCGGCTATGACACCGTGAACGGCGACGAGGGCGCCGACGTCTTCGTCTTCGCCGCGGGCGCCGGCCCCTCCGCCACGCTCGTCAACGATTTCCGCCACGCCGAAGGCGACCGGCTCGACATGCGCGGCCTCGGCCTCGCCGATTTCGCCGCCGTCCGCTCGGCGCTTTCGGCGGACGGTCTCGGCCAGGCCGTCATCACCGCCGGCGACGAAAAGGTCACGCTGAAGGGCGTCGCCCCCGGCTCGCTCGTGGAGAGCGACTTCCTCTTCGGCCCCGCGCCGGAGAACCTCGCGCCGACGGGCCTCACGCTGCCCCAACGCCGGATCGCCGAAAACTCCGCGGTGGGCACGCCCGTCTCCGTGCTGATCGGCACGGATCCCGACGCGGGCGAAGCCCTGTCCTACGCGCTCCTCGACGATGCGGGCGGCCTGTTCGCGATCCGCGGGCGGACGCTCGTGGTGAACGGCGCGCTCGACCACGAAGCCGCCAAGGCCCGCAGCGTCACGATCCGCGTGACCGACGAAGCCGGCGGAACCTTCGACCGGACGCTCGACCTCCTCGTCACCGACGCCAACGAAGCCCCCTTCGGCCTCGCCCTTTCGGCGAACGTCCTCCCGGCCGGCAGCAAGCCCGGCACGACGGTGGGCCTGCTCACCGTCAAGGACCCCGATCTCGGCGACGCGCCCATCCTCTCCCTGTCGGCCAACCCGGGCGGCCGCTTCACCATCACCGACGGCAAGCTCGTCGTGATCGGTCCGCTCGACGCACCCTCCTTCGACGTCGGCGTCACGGCGACCGATTTCGGCGGGCTCACGACGCAGAAGACCTTCACGATCACGGTGGAAGGCTATTGGGCGGGCGGCCCCGGCAATGTCGTGACGGGGACGGCCGAAGCGGACCTCATCACGCCCGTGCGCACCCTGCCGGGCGCCCTTTATCCCACCGCCGGGCCGGACACGATCGACGGGCGCGACGGCGACGACACCTTGGACGGCGGCGGCGGCGACGACCTCCTGATCGGCGGGGACGGCAACGATTCCCTGCTGGGCGGGGACGGCAACGACCGGCTCGAAGGGGGCCCCGGCATCGACACCCTGATCGGCGGGACGGGCGACGACGTCTATGTCGTCGGCCAAGGAGACATTCTTTCGGAAGCCGCGGGAGCGGGCCGCGATGAAGTCCGCACCGATCTCGCCGCATGGACGCTCGCCGGCAATCTCGACGATCTCGTCTTCACGGGCAGCGTCGCGGCTCGCGGCGTCGGCAACGGGCTCGCCAACACGATCACCGGAACCGCGGCGAACGATACGCTGATCGGCGGCGCGGGCGACGACCGTCTGTTCGGATCGGCCGGAAACGACCGGCTCAACGGCGGCACCGGCAACGATACGCTCGAAGGCGGCGCAGGAACCGACACCCTCACCGGCGATGCGGGCGCCGACGTCTTCGTCTTCGCCGATGCAGGCGCGCCGTCCCGCTCCGTCCTGTCCGATTTCGTCGTCGCGGAGGACCGGGTGGATCTTCGCGGCTCCGGCCTCACGACCTATGCCGAGGTCGCGGCCCTCCTGTCCACGGATGCATCGGGCTATGCCGTGCTGACCGTCGGCAACGAAACCATGGTGTTCCAGCGGGTCGCCGCGGCCTCGCTCGGCGAAGCCGTCTTCATCCTCTGAGCGCCGGGAGCGTCGGCGACGGCTTCCGCCCGGACCGTCGGGCGGATGGCGCGCCGCCTTCCGGCGGACCGCCCGCTCCGTTTTCCCGAAAGGCCTCCGCGCCCCTTCGCCCTCATGCTCGACGGGTCACTCCGTCCCGGGGCGCCGCGTGGAATTCGACCCGTTCTACATCTTCCAAGGTCTCGCCGTCACCGCTGCGGTCGCCGCGGGGTTCGTGCTTTACGGGATCACGAGATGAGCGCCCGCTCGGAGGCGAAAGGAGCGTAGATCGGCTGCGCCAGTCTCCGGTCCGTTCGCCCGCCGAGCCTGTCGAAGTCTTGATTTCTGAACGGTATGCCCGACGATATTCCTCACGCATACCGGGGGGCATCCGATGAACCGACGTGGATTTCTTGGCCTGTCCTTGGCCATGACGGCGGCGGCGACGTTTCCTGCTTACGCGAACTCTCCTTCGTCCGACCAAGACGAGGCGTGGATTGCGGTTCCGGACCCGCGGACGGAGCGGGAGAAGTTCGGTTACATCAATCGAAAGGGCTGCTGGGTCACCGATCCCATCTTCGACGAAGCCTATCCGTTCTCGGAAGGCTTGGCGAAGGTTGCGATCGACGGCAAATACGGCTTCGTCGACAGGCGCGGCCGCATCGCCGTGCCGGCCCGCTACCGCAGGGCCCTCTCCTTCAGCGACGGCATGGCGGCCGTATCGTCCGGGCCGGATCGCCCCGCCGAAGGCGGCTTCATCGACAAGAACGGCGAGATCGCGATCACGCGCGATCGCTTGATCGAGATCCTGGCCGAACGCATGCTCGATCCGAAGCATTTCTATTTCCGCGACGGTCTGCTGGCGCTGAACGGGAAAAACGCGAATTGCCTCGCGATCACGAAGGAGGGGAAGGTGGCGTTCCGGCTCGCCGACGCCTCCTTCATCACTCACGGCTTCGACGATCCGAGCATTCCGGGAGAGATGGAACGCACCCGGGAAACATCGGAATTCATGGGTTTCAGCGAGGGACTTGCAGCGATCAGGCTGGAGGGGAAGAACGACACGTCCCGCCATCGCGACACCCCGAAGACGGCCTATGTCACCAAGGACGGAAAACGGGCCTTCCCGTCCCGCTTCACCAGCTCCGGCTATTTCAGCGAGGGCCTGGCGCCCGTCATCATCGATGATGAAAGGCGAAGCGTGATTCCCGTGCACAATTTCATCGACGCCCGAGGCGAGGTCGCGCTTTCGAGCCGATTCTATTTGGGCGCCGACAGTTTCAACGAGGGCCTGGCGCCCGTGGTTCTCGGCAACCGGACGATGGGCTTCATCGACAAGACCGGTCGTGTGAAATTCGAAGTCGCGGCAGAAGCGGCACTGCGCTTTTCCGGCGGTCTGGCCGCAATCCTGCGCGACAAGCGCTGGGGCTTCGTCGATCGGAACGGCACCGTCGTCATCGAGCCGAAATACGACGAGGTGTTTCAGCTCGGACCGAACAGCCGGAATTTCCTCCCCGCGGATAAGACGATCTGGACGGCGCTGGGCGACAGGACCACGCTGATCGATGCGACGGGTGCGGAGATCTATTCCTTCACGATGAGCGACGGCTCTCGTCCGACCGTGACGCTCTCGCCGACGAGCCGTTGCCGGTAATGCCGCTTCGCTGCGCCCGGCTCCAGATCACTTTTTCGGGAATTTGCGCGACGCCTTCGTGAGCGAAAGCACTTTTCCGCCCGCATCCAGCGCCCGGACTTCCCACTCGTATTGATGCACCTGCGGCGGAGGAGGCGACGGCGCCGCATAATTCTTCGGTGATCGACATGCCCCGCGTACGAGGTCGGGGCGAGGTCCGACTCCGAAGTCTTTGCGGAAGGGAACAGGAGAAGAGGAACGACCGGCTCGGCCGTTCCGAGGCTTTTGATGGTGGGCGGACCCCGTCCGAAATCACGAGTTCGACCAAAGCCGTGCTGTCTGGGGGGAAGGTCTCCGTCCGGCGACCACGTTGCACCGATGAGAGCGCGAAGCCTACACTCGGATGCATTTTCAAACGGTTTTGGTCGAAAAGCATTTCCATGATCGTCACTGATGTCAGCCTGCATCTATGGGCGAAACTTTCACCCCGCGACGGCGAGCCGCTCGAATGGCATCCCCTGCACGATCACTGTTGCGACGTCGCGGCCTGCGTGGAAGCTCTTCTCGCCCGACCTCTTGTCCGTAGTCGACTGGCCGCTCTGGCCGGCGTGTCCGATCTCCCGGAACTCTGGATCGCGCGGCTCATCGTGCTGGCGTTCCTCCACGACTTCGGAAAGGCGAACCACGCCTTCCGGAGGCGGAAAGGCGGACACATCGCCGAGACGGGCGACCTCCTGGCTGTCGATCATTTCGCCCGAAAGGCCGGACTGACGGCGCTGGACGACTGGTCGGACGATCACCGAAGCGTTCTTCTCGCACTCTGCCTGGCCCATCACGGTGCCGCACCGGAGGGCAAGCAGGGCTACGTGTACGCGTGGGAACCTCGAGACGGCCGTGATCCGCTCGCCGACGTGGAGGGGCTCGTCGCGGCGGCACGCACTCACTGGCCCGAAGCTTTCGTCTCCGGCGGCCCTGTTCTGCCGGGAGCCTCTTCCCCGTTCTGGCATGCATTTCTCGGCCTCCTGCAATTGGCGGACTGGGTCGGCTCGGACAGTGCGGCCGACGCCTTCCCCTTTTCGAAGGAAACCGACGGCCCTCGCGTTCCTTTCGCACGCCGGCGTGCGACCGAACTCCTCGAACGGATAGGTTTCGGGGTGGATGCGCTCCGCGCAGTCCTTCCGAAATCCACGGACTTCGGCCTGATCAGCGATCATCGGCCGACCCAGATCCAGCTCGCCGCAGCCACAGCTCCGGGTCCCGTCGTCGTCCTCGAATCAGAAACGGGTTCCGGCAAGACCGAAGCCGCGCTCTGGCGCTTCGTTCGGCTGTTCACCGAGGGCAAGGTCGACGGGCTCTATTTCGCTCTCCCGACCCGTGTCGCCGCTACGCAGATGCATGCACGGCTGCGCGACGTAGCCGCCCGAATGTTCGGCAATGCCGCACCCGAAGTCGTGCGTGCGCTCCCGGGCGACGTCCTGTCCGACGAAGCCGCCCCGACGGCGCTTCCCGGTTTCGACGTCCAATGGAGCGACGACCCGGACGAGCTCCTCAAGCGAAGCCGCTGGGCCGCGGAACGGCCCAAGCGCTTCCTCGCGTCGACGATCGCCGTGGGAACGATCGATCAGGCGCTTCTGGGAGCCGTCCGCCTCCCCCATGCGCAGATGCGGAGCTTCTGCCTCTCGAAGTCGCTTCTTGTCGTCGATGAAGTTCATTCCTCGGATTTTTATATGGAAGCGCTTCTACGTCGCCTTCTGGATCAGCATCGCCGCGCCGGCGGAGAAGCGATTCTCCTGTCCGCCACACTCGGTGCGCCGGCCCGCACGCGCCTGCTGACGGGGCGGGCGGCCCCCCGCGGCCTTCCGAACTTGAAGGCCGCCGTCGATACGCCCTATCCGGCGATATCCTATCTCGACGGATCGAAGGCCGTGACGATCCTTCGAAAAGGACGCTCCCGAGAAAAGGCCGTGCGGCTTCGTGCCGAGCCGCTGGCGAATGACCCGACGACGATCGCTCGGAGGGCGGCAGAGGCCGCTCGCATGGGCGCCCGCGTGCTCGTGATCCGCAACACGGTCTCGGCCGCCGTCGCCGCCGCACGCGCATTGGAAGCCGACGCACCAGACCTCGGCTTCTCGCTCGACGGCGTAAACACGCTGCACCACGGCCGTTTCGCGAAAAGCGACAGGATCAGGCTGGACCACGAAGTCGAACGACGGCTCGGGAAAAAATCGCCGGATGGTCCCGTCGTCGTCATCGGCACCCAGACACTGGAACAGAGCCTCGACATCGACGCCGATTTCATGATCACGGATCTCGCTCCGATCGACGTCCTGCTCCAGCGGATCGGCCGACTGCACCGCCACGACCGTGCACGCCCGAAAGGCTTCGACGAGCCGCAATGTCTCGTCCTCACCGTGCCGGACCTCGAAGCCGTCCTGCCCGCGGCCCATGCGCCGCACGGGTGGGGAACCGTCTACGAGGGGCGGCTCGGGCTCGCCGCGACGCGGGAACTGATCGGGGACGGAGTCGAATGGCGCATTCCCGAAATGAACCGCGACCTCGTCGAGCGCGCCACCCATCCCGAGGCGCTCGGCGCCCTGGAGGGACGACTGAGCGCGATGGACCCGCGCTGGGCGAATATGCGCGCGAACGAAGAGGGCGGCGCCCTTGCGAAGAACGGAGCCGCCGACGCCGCGGTGATCACATGGAACGCCCCGGCCTGCGAGTTCCGGCCCGAGCGCGAGCTCCGGCTCGGCACCCGCCTCGGCGCAGGCGACCGCCGCGTCGCCTTTCATCCGCCCCTGAAAAGCCCGTTCCCCGGATCGGCTCGCATCGACGCCTGCGCGATCCCGCATCACCAGCTCGGAGGCGTTTTCGACGATCCCGACCCGCCGGCATCGGACATCGCCGTCTCCGAGAACGGGTTCTCATTCTCGCTGGGACGCAACCGCTTCGATTATTCCCGGTTTGGGTTGCAACGTATAATACTTACTATCTAGAGTAGATTCGACGAAGATCGATCGTCGTGTCTGTGGAGAACATCGAAACTAACTTTGTTTTATTGATCAACCCGACAGTTCACTGTTGCGTTTAAGCCCGGCTTGATCTTGACTATCGGCGTAGGGCGTACGGGCGATCGGGTATGCAGCCCCATTCGCCGCACATCCGTCGCGTGCCGCGTGCTGATTACCCCGGGATACCGGGGATGTTCCCTGACTGTGTTTGATCGAGGCTCTCGTGAGCCGCCGTCCACCGCCCGCGCGGTGAAGACCGTCCCGTCATGCCCGGCGTCCGGATCGGGCAAGCACACGGAGAGCGCGATGTTCAATATATTGATCGAGCCGTTGATCCGCATCGAAACGGCCTCGGGCACGGTCATCCGCGTCACGCTGCCCGAACTCCTTGCGAAGGCCGCCGCGGACGATCTCGTGTCGTTCCCCGGCCTGCGCCCGCATCAGCGCCACGCATGGCACTCCTTCGTGGTTCTCCTCGCGGTGAACGCGATGCTGGCGGCAGAGCTCGAAGAACCGCCCGATGACCCCGAGACATGGCGCGAGGCGCTCAGGCGGCTCACGCCGGACCACCCGGACGATTCCCCCTGGAGCCTCGTCGCGCCCGACGACCGGCCCGCTCTTCTGCAGCCCGTCGCGTCCCTCGGCACCGGTTTCAAGACCGCCGCCACGCCCGACGAACTGGACGTGCTCGTCACCTCCAAGAACCACGACGTCAAGCAATCTCGCCTCGTCTTCGCCGATCCGGAAGAATGGCTTTTCGCGCTGGTGACGCTGCAGACCACCGAGGGCTTTCTCGGGTCAGGAAATTACGGCATCTCGCGCATGAACGGCGGGTTCTCGAACCGGCCCGGTCTGTCGATCTCGCCGCCGGGGGGAACCGGCGCACATATCCGCCGCGACATCGTCGGCTTGCTGCGCGTGCGCGACGACATCGTCGATGCCTACCCCGCCTTCGCCGGCTTTCTCGTGCTCGTCTGGCTCGAGCCCTGGGACGGGACGACGGCGCTCGCCCCGTCCGCTCTCGATCCCTTCTACATCGAGATCTGCCGGAGGGTCCGGCTCCGAAGCGATGACGACGGTCAACTCTCCGCCGCGCTCGCGGGCAGCAAGGTCGCGCGCATCGCGACGGACAAGAACGGCGGCGGACTGACCGGCGACCCTTGGACTCCGGTGGATATCGGCAGCGCCCCGAAGGCGCTCACCGTCGACGGGCGCGGTTTCCACTACAAGCGGTTCGCGGACATCCTCGTCGGCCGAAATTTCAAGCCGGCCCCGCTCCAGCGGATCGGCGGAAATGAGGAGGGTCTCGCCGGCGGCGCCGAATTCGTCGCCCGCGCCCTCGTGCGCGGCCAAGGGAAGACGGAGGGCTTCCACGAGCGGCGGATCCATGCGCCCTCCTCCGTCGTCAGGAAGATGGCCGAAGGCCGGGACGATCTCCTCGCGAGGCTCGCCGCCGAACGCATAATCGACGCCGGCCACGTCCGGTCCGCGCTCCGGACGGCGCTTCTCGTCTTGTACCAGAACGGCCCCGAGGTCCTGAAGCCGAAGGACCCGAACTCCGACAAGCGTGCCTCGCCCGTCCTCGACCGGTTCGAAAGCGAAATCGACCGCGACTTTTTCGAGCACCTCTTCGCGATCGCCGACACCGTGGAAGAGCGCCGTCACGAACGGATCAAGGATTGGCTCGACGAGATCCGTAGCCGCGCTTCGCGCCTGCTCGAAGCCGCGGAGACCGGGTCATCGATGTCGAGCGTCCGCAAGCTGCGGGCGCAGGTCCGCGCCCGACGCGCCTTCAACGGCGTGTTCATGAAGCATTTCAAGCATCTCTACCCGAAGGAGACGAAGAATGACGCTGCCTGAAGGGCTGCCGTCGGCCTTTCGCGAGGACGTGATGCGCCTCGAGAAAGCCGAAAGACGCGGCGATCTCGCCGAACTGCGTCGGCTCGATCCCGAAGTGCCCGACCGCCCCGCCTTCTATCGCATCATCGCCCGTCGGGCTCCGGAAGCGGGGGTCGAGGCCATGCGGGACTACGCCCACATCCTCAGGATACTCGCCTTGGGACCCGAAAGGCTCACCGACGACGGCGCCGGCCGTGTGATGGCGGACTGCGCCGTGTCCGAAAGCCGCGTCCAGAAGCTGCTGTCGTCCCGAGGCAAGGCCCTGCGCAGCCAGGTGCAGATGCTCGCAGGCCGCTTGGCACGGGACGGTCGCGTCCCTTGGCGTGATTTCTCCGAACTGGTGCTCGCCGATCGCGACGACGACCGGATCGATCGCGTGAGGATGCGCATCGCCCGCGACTTCTGGACGGCGCTCGACCGTCGAACCTCTTCGGGCTCCTCCGAGCCCGCTTCCGCCGAGTGATTTCAGGACAAGAACCATGACCCGTTTCATCCAGATCCATTCCCTCGTCTCCTACCCCGCCGCCCTTCTCAATCGTGACGACTCCGGCTTCGCCAAGCGGCTCCCCTATGGCGGGAAGAGCCGCACCCGCATCTCGTCCCAATGCCTGAAGCGCCATTGGCGCACGGTCGAGGACGAATGGGCGTTGCGCGAGATCGGCCCGGCCATGGCCGTCCGCTCGCGCAAGATCCCGGAGGAGCGGATCCTGGCGGCGCTCGAAGCGGAAGCGATCGGCACCCCCGAAATCCGCACCGCCGTGTCGGACGCCTTCGCGATCGCGCTCTACGGCAAGAACGCCGCCAAGGATCGCTCCAGCCGTCAGGCGCTCCTCATCGGCGAGCCCGAGATCGCCTATCTGACCGAAAAAGCGCGCGCCGCAGCGGCGGAGTCCGACAAAGCCGCAGCAGAGGCCGCGGTGCAGAAGCTCTTCAAGAAGGAGGAGAAGGCGAACCTCTCGGCCATGCTCGTCGCCAAGGGGCCGCTCCACGCCGGTCTCGAAGCCGCCCTTTTCGGTCGCATGGTGACGTCCGATCCGGACGCGAACACGGATGCGCCCATCCACGTCGCACACGCCTTCACCGTCCACGCCGAGGAGGCCGAGACCGACTATTTCACCGTCGTCGACGATCTCGAAGAAGGCACCGGCGCGGGCGGCATCTTCGACACCGAGATCACGGCGGGGCTCTTCTACGGCTACGTGGTCGTGGACGTCCCCGCCCTCGTCGCCAATCTCGGCGGCGATGCGGCGCTCGCGGGCAAGGTGGTCGAACACCTGGTCCACCTGATCGCCAAAGTCTCCCCCGGCGCGAAGCGCGGCTCGACCGCGCCCTACGCCTATGCCGACCTGATCTATGTGGAGGCCGGCCGCAGCCAGCCGCGATCCCTCGCGGGCGCCTTCCGGGACGCCTGCCGCCCGAGCGTTCAGGATGCGACGGCCAAGCTCGCGGGCCACGTCGCCAAGCTCGACGCCATGTACGGTGCGGAAGGCGAGCGCCTCCTCGCCGCGCTCGACCCGATCGAGATTCGGGGCGCGACCGCGGGCCTGCCGTTGCCGCAACTCGCAGCGTCGCTGGCCGCGCGCGTCGCGGCAGGAACGGGAGCCTGACATGCCCCGCATCCTCATCCTTCATCTGGAAGGGCCGCTGGCGGCCTTCGGGGCGGAGATGGTCGACGCACGCGGCCCCGTGCGCGACTGGCCGGGCGCCTCCCTGCTCACCGGCCTTCTCGCCAATGCGCTGGGCTACGACCGGGCGGACCGCGAGGCGCACGACGCGTTGCAGACCCGGCTCGACTTCGCCGTGCGGCTCGACCGGCCCGGCGAAATACTGCGCGATTTCCAGACCGTACAGCTCGACGGGGCCGACAGGGGCTGGACCACCCGGGGCATTCCCGAAGAGCGGTCGGGCGGCGCGGACACGTACAAATCCCCTCACATCCGCGAGCGCGACCATTACGCGGACGTCTTCGTCACGGTCGCACTCGCCCTGTCGGAACCGGAGACGGCACCGACGCTCGACGATCTCGCCGAAGCCCTCGAACGGCCCGCCCGTCCCCTCTTTCTGGGGCGCAAGCCCTGCCTCCCCTCGGCCCCCCTCTTCGGGGGCTTCGTCGAGGCGGAGGATACGGTAGCCGCCCTCTCCGTCGCGCCCTTGCCGGAGCGCGGCGAGGACGACCCCGTCGTCGTGCTGCGGGACGGCCCCGGCCGCCCCGAAGGCTTTTCCCGCCATTACGTGACCGACATGCGCAACTGGCGCGGCGGCGTCCATGCCGGCCAACGCGTGTACCGTCGCGGCAGATTGTCCGCGCTTGCGACCCGGGTGACCTCATGACCCTGCATCTTCTCCGCTTCGATCCCGATCCCGTCCGCGTTCAACGCTGGTCCGCCGCAGAAGGCCTCGTGAAGGCCGATTTGTCGGACGACGGCTATGCCTGGCACGCCCTCCTCTGCGCCGTCTTCGGCAAGGCCGCTGCACCGAAACCCTTCCGGGTCCTCGCGCGGCGCGGCCGGCCCGTTCAGCTGCTCGCCTATGCGGCGGAACCGGGCGATGCGCTTCTGCGGACAGCCCGCGACTTCGCGGACCCTGCGGCATTGGCGGCTCTTGGCGTCGAAACGGCCGCTTCGAAGCCCATGCCGCGGTTCACCGAGGGCCGGCGCCTCGGCTTCTCCGTCCGCGTCCGTCCCGTCGTCCGGACCGATCGAGAGGGCTCACGCGACAAGGTCCGCGAAGTGGATGCACTCGTGCATGCACGAGGGAAGGGCGACGCAAGGTCTCCCGCCGAGATCTACCTTGAATGGACCGCCGCCCGCCTGCGCCGCGCGGGCGTTGAACTCGAAGCACTCCGTCTCGACGGGCAGGAGGACGCCGCCGCCCTCCGGCGCGACGCGACCCGCGCGCTCCGCGTCGTGCCGGGGCACGGCGCCACGGCCGCGGGCACCTTGCGCATCCGCGATGCGGACCTCTTCGCCGAGGCGCTGGGCCGCGGCATCGGCCGTCACCGCAGCTTCGGCTTCGGCATGCTGCTTCTGTCGCCGCCGGAGGCGTGAGTGCTCGTCGGTCGGCTCGGCCTCGAAACGGCACGCCTTCCGCACGCTGATCGCTTCGGGCTCGTGTATCTCGATCGCGGTCGCCTGACGGTGGAGGACGGTTGCGTGACCTTCGACTGCGCGGGCGGCGGCGGCACGCCCGCGGGCCGCTACGCTCTTCCCCACCAGACAGTGTCGCTCGTCGTCCTCGGCCCGGGCTCGACCGTCAGCCACGACGCTCTTCGCATCCTGGCCCGGCACAATGTCGGCATCGTCGCGACGGGCGAGGACGGGGTCCGCTTCTATACGGCCCAGCCGATTCTGCCGGACTTCTCCGACCTCGCACGCGCGCAGGCGACCTACTGGGCGGACCTACGAAAGGGCAGATCTCTGGTCGCCCGTCGCATGTACGCGCTGCGGTTCGGGCAGGTCCTGCCGCACCGGGACATCACCGTCCTGCGCGGCATCGAGGGCGCGCGCATGAAGGAGACGTACCGGATCGAAGCCGAGCGTGCCGGTGTCCGTTGGCACGGACGGCGTTACGACCGCAGCGATCCGAATGCGGCGGACCTCCCGAACCAGGCGCTCAACCATGCCGCGAGCGCCGTGGAGGGCGCCGCGGCAGTGGCGGTCGCGGCGACCGCAACGATCCCGCAGCTCGGCTTCATCCACGAGGATTCGGGCCAGAGCTTCGTGCTGGACGTCGCCGATCTCGTCCGGGCGACCGTGACCGTTCCCGGCGCGTTCAAGGCCGCGGCGATCGTGGCCCGCCGCCCGGGCGAGAACATCGAGCGCGTGACGCGTCGACTGATCGGCGAACGCATGCGGCGCGACGGCGTGATTCCGCTGTTGATCGATCGCATCAAGACGATTCTCGCCGACATCTCGCCGGAGGAGGAGCGTCTCGCCTCGTCGCGACTTCCCCGAAGAAGGCTGCCCTCGGGCACGACGGCCGCGACTGGGGAAGAGAACGAGGCGAAAGAAGGAGAATCCGATGCCGATGACGATCGTGGTGACGCGTGACGTCCCGGGACGGACGCGGGGTTATCTCGCCTCGGTCATGGCAGAGCCCGCTCCCGGCATCTATGCGGCGGGCGAATTGTCCAAGGGCGTCCGCGAGCGGATCTGGGCGACCCTGAGCGACTGGCATGCTGCCTCCGGACAGGGGTCAGTGGTCCTGCTTTGGCGCGATGCGGATCGTCCGGGCGGGCTCGGCATCCTCGCCTTGGGCACGCCGCCCCGCCGCCTTGCTGACCTCGACGGCGTTCTCGTGTCCGTCTGGTGAGCGCATCCGGCTGCGACGCTGTTTGAAATCGTAAGATACTGCAGTATCTTCCCGGTCAGAGGCTCCCCCGCCCACGCGGGGATGGACCCCAGTTCAACTGGGGGCCTTCAGGGCAGAAGCCGGCTCCCCCGCCCACGCGGGGATGGACCCGGGCGGCTTTTCGCGGCGGCCGGAAGCGGGATGGCTCCCCCGCCCACGCGGGGATGGACCCGCGGATTGCCCGAAGCGTTGCGCTCCCGCTTGGGCTCCCCCGCCCACGCGGGGATGGACCCGGGCTCCAGCAGCGGGCGCTGGTCTCCGCCACGGCTCCCCCGCCCACGCGGGGATGGACCCCGATCTTGCCCACTCCCGCACGGTGCAGGGTTGGCTCCCCCGCCCACGCGGGGATGGACCGTGAAGGCCGATCATCTCTACGAAGCTTTGAGCGGCTCCCCCGCCCACGCGGGGATGGACCCAAGGTCGAGCGCGGGTGCAGCTTCGCCCTCTTGGCTCCCCCGCCCACGCGGGGATGGACCCCGCATTGATCGCGGCTGTATCCGTCGCATAGCGGCTCCCCCGCCCACGCGGGGATGGACCCATCGTCGAGCATTACGGCCCCGGAGATAAAGCGGCTCCCCCGCCCACGCGGGGATGGACCCCATCGCTCCCGGCGCCGCTCGGCCTCGGCATCGGCTCCCCCGCCCACGCGGGGATGGACCCGCCTCCGCGAGCGAGTCGATGGGCGCGGCCGCGGCTCCCCCGCCCACGCGGGGATGGACCCGGATCGAAAGGGGTCGGCCCCTCCCGATTGGAGGCTCCCCCGCCCACGCGGGGATGGACCCAGGAGGCGCGCCTGCCGGAGGGTCATCCGCTGGGCTCCCCCGCCCACGCGGGGATGGACCCTTGCTCGGCCTTCTTGGAAAACCAGATCCCGCGGCTCCCCCGCCCACGCGGGGATGGACCCGACGGCCCGCTCTGCGTCCTCCGGGACCGGGTGGCTCCCCCGCCCACGCGGGGATGGACCCGTCGTGTCGCTCGTCGAGCAGCGCGTGCGCGTGGCTCCCCCGCCCACGCGGGGATGGACCCTCCCGAAGGATGTTCTCTCGGCGTTCTTGTCCGGCTCCCCCGCCCACGCGGGGATGGACCCGTGCGCGATGCGGTACGGATCAGGACCGACCTGGCTCCCCCGCCCACGCGGGGATGGACCCGCTAGGGCCGGTATCGCCAAGACCCGAAGACCGGCTCCCCCGCCCACGCGGGGATGGACCCCATGCTATTCAAAGCCTACTTTTTGCGCGCTCGGCTCCCCCGCCCACGCGGGGATGGACCCGCCATGCGCGTTCTGACCGTGGCTCTTGCCGCGGCTCCCCCGCCCACGCGGGGATGGACCCTCGGCGTTTCGCAGGACGAAGTGCTTGTAGCGGGCTCCCCCGCCCACGCGGGGATGGACCCGTCCTATTCCCTCACCTCCGAAAAGGTGAGGGGGCTCCCCCGCCCACGCGGGGATGGACCCCGCGCGCCTCGTATAGTTCTTCCGTGATCGTCGGCTCCCCCGCCCACGCGGGGATGGACCCTGGTCGACGCCGATCGCGCCGAACGGGCTGACGGCTCCCCCGCCCACGCGGGGATGGACCCTTTTGGCATCGATCGAAGCGACTCCCCGCACGGGCTCCCCCGCCCACGCGGGGATGGACCCGCTTTCGCCTTCGCGGATCAGCCGGGGAATATGGCTCCCCCGCCCACGCGGGGATGGACCCGGAAGCCGCGCGGGGTCGTCCCTATGAAAGCGGGCTCCCCCGCCCACGCGGGGATGGACCCATCGCCTCGGCGTCCTGCAGGGAGGCCACGACGGCTCCCCCGCCCACGCGGGGATGGACCCCGAGGTCTCCGCATTCCGCAGTCGTTCCACGAGGCTCCCCCGCCCACGCGGGGATGGACCCGGGACGCAGATCATGACTGGCGTCGCGACGGGGGCTCCCCCGCCCACGCGGGGATGGACCCAAGGAATACGCGCTGGTCCTACTCGGTTCGAAGGCTCCCCCCGCCCACGCGGGGATGGACCCCGCGTGAAGATCGCTTTCCCGCAAAGCCCGGAGGCTCCCCCGCCCACGCGGGGATGGACCCTTCGGCGTCTCTCCGGGTTCGCCGGGGCGGTTGGCTCCCCCGCCCACGCGGGGATGGACCCTCTTCGACAGCGCCGAACTCTTCGACGGCGGCGGCTCCCCCGCCCACGCGGGGATGGACCCTCGTACCCCTTGTCGTGGTCTTTGATGCAGTGGGCTCCCCCGCCCACGCGGGGATGGACCCCTCAAAGACCGGTTTTCGGATTTCGCATCTTGGGCTCCCCCGCCCACGCGGGGATGGACCCGCGATAGGCCTCGCCGGGCTTCGAATAGCCGAGGCTCCCCCGCCCACGCGGGGATGGACCCGACCCGTCGCGCCAGCCTCGCCCGAACGAGCGATGTCGGGAGCGGATGTCTGATCACCTTCGACGCGAACACATCCACTACGCTGACCGACACCCGGAAGGCGAGTCTGGCGGCCGACGACTTCCGGTTCGTTTGAAGACCTCGATGGTTCCGCCGATTTCGATCGGCGGAACCAGCCTGCTCAGCGCGTAGACCGCGAAGCGTGATCACCGCAAGCCGTTCCGAACAGCTCCAATGTCAGCCGCTCGACATCACGAACGAGATATGGGTATCGGGCGAGTGTACCGGACACGTGTCTGGAACGTCGTAGCACTGCTGTGCAGATATTGTAACGAAAGGGAAGAACCGATCGGATCAGAGCGATCTTCCGCGTCGATCCTAAGAGCTTTTGATGGTGGGCGCACAAGGATTCGAACCTTGGACCCGCTGATTAAGAGTCAGCTGCTCTACCAACTGAGCTATGCGCCCATCAAAAGCTTCGCCGGGGAACGCCCCGGCGACGGGCGTGTCATTAGCAAGCCCGATCGGGCATGTCCAGCACTTACCGAACCTTCCTCACGGGTTTTGCCCGGATCGGGCCGGAAGGCTCAACGCTCCCCGGATTCGTCCTCGAAATCGTCCGGCTCCACGACGGGAACCGCATAGCTTCCCGAAAACCAGCGCGACAAGTCCACATCCGCGCAGCGCTTCGAGCAGAACGGCCGGTACGCATGCACCGCCGCCTTGGAACAGATCGGGCAACGGCCGCGCAGCACCGGCACGTCGGCGCCCGCGGGCGGGCCGCCCTTCGGATCGGTTTCGGAGGGATCGGTCACGCGGACCTCCTTTGCGGGCACGCCGGAGCGCGCGCGGTCTCAGTCCTCGCTCGGCGCGGGGCTGGTGAAGAACGGCCAGCCCTCGCCGGCGAGCACGGCCGCGGTCTCGTAGAGCGGCAAGCCGACCACGGAGGGATGAGACCCCACGATCTGCCGCACGAACATCGCCGCCAGCCCCTGCACGGCATAGCCGCCCGCCTTGCCCCGCCACTCGCCGGAGGCGATGTAGCCTTCCGTTTCGACCGAAGAAAGGCGCTTGAAGGCGACGCGGGTCTCCACCATCCGTTCGCGGAAGGCGCCGCGCGGCGTGACGATGCACACGCCCGTCAGCACGCGATGCGAGCGGCCCGAGAGCAGCGCGAGGCAGGCGCGCGCGTCGGCCTCCGTCTCCGCCTTGGGCAGGATGCGCGTGCCGACCGAGACGACGGTGTCGGCCGCGAGCACGAAGGCGCCCTCCCGCTCGGCGGGCGAAAGGCGCGCGAGCGCCGCCTCCGCCTTGCCGCGGGCCAGCCGGCGCGCATGGTCGCGCGGCTTTTCCGCCTTCAGCGGGGTCTCGTCGATGTCGCAGGAAAGAACGAGATCGGGCTCGATGCCGATCCGGCGCAGAAGCGCGAGCCGGCGCGGAGACGCGGAGGCCAGTACGAGGCGCGCGCCCGCCGCCGAAGCCGGACGGTTCACTTGAACCGGTAGGTGATGCGCCCCTTGGTCAGGTCATAGGGCGTCATCTCGACCAGCACCTTGTCGCCGGCAAGCACGCGGATGCGGTTCTTGCGCATCTTGCCCGCCGTGTGGGCGATGATCTCGTGGTCGTTCTCGAGCTGGACGCGGAACATCGCGTTCGGGAGCAGTTCGGTGACCACTCCCGGGAATTCCAGGACTTCTTCCTTCGCCATGCGGTACCTTCCGGGCGCGGGCCGCCGATCGGCCCCTCGCGAGGCGCGGAACGTAATCGATAGCCGGGGATTTGTGAACCACCGCCGAAAGGCTTCGGAGCACCCCGTCCGTCATGACCCGATCGACCATCCGTCTCGCCGAAACCGCGCTCGCCACCTGGACGACCCTCGCGCTTCGTATCCCCATGCTGATGATGCCCGCCCCGCACGGCGAAGCGGGCCGGCGCGAGAGCGAGCGCATGGTCTCAGAAAAGGTCGAGGCGCTGCAGGACGGCATGACCGCCGCCGCCGAAGCCTGGATGCGCCTCTCCTTCGCGATCGCGGCGGGCGAGGTGCGCAGCGCCGAGGCGATGCTGCACGGCTGGGGGCGCGTGATGTCGGCCTTCGCCGCGCCGGGGGTGAGGACCGTCAAGGCCAATGCGCGGCGCCTGACGGCTCCGCATCGGCCGGGACGCTGAGCCCGGCTCAGGCGGTTGCGGGCGGCGGGGCGTCGGGCGCGGTGCGCCCGTGCAGCCGTTCGAGGCTGCGATAGCGCTTCACCATCAGCGGCACCGCCGCAAGATAGACGACGGTGATCAGGGCGAGCATCTCGAAGGTATGGGTCGCGAGCAGCGCGACCACGGCCACGACGCCGATCATCAGCGGCACGACATAGGACCGCGGCACGCGGGTGCCGAGCGTCTTGCCTGCGAAGGTCGGGATGCGGCTCACCATCATGAAGGCGATGAAGAGCAGATAGGCCGCTTCCAGAAAGGCCGTGCCCGGTACGCGGCCCGCACCCATCAGATGCAGGTAGAGCGGCAGCAGGCCGGTGAGCGCGCCCGCAGGCGCGGGCATGCCGACGAAGAAGTCCTTCTGCCAGTCGGGCCGGTGCGGATCATCGATCGCCACGTTGAACCGCGCGAGGCGCAGCGCGGAGGCGCTGGCGAAGAGCAGCGCCACCACCCAGCCGACCGATTTCAGGTCATGCAGGCCGTAGGTGTAGAGGATGAAGGCGGGGGCCACGCCGAAGCTGAGGAAATCGGACAGGCTGTCGAGCTCCGCGCCGAAGCGCGAGGTGCTCTTCAGCATTCGGGCGAGTCGGCCGTCGAGACCGTCCAGCACCGCGGCGATCAGGATCGCGACGACCGCGGTCTCGAGCTTGCCTTCCACCGCGAGGCGCATGGCGGTGAGGCCCGCGCACATCGACAGCAGCGTGACGAGATTGGGAAGCAGGACGCGGAACGGGACCGGCCGGATGCGGCGCGGACGCGGCTCGTCGCCGGGTTCGAAAGGCGGGAAGAGATCGGTCATGCGGGGCGGAGGATAGGCGGGGACGGGGCCGGCCACAACTGCGCGCGGGACATGACCCGCGCGGCGCGGCCCTCCCCCCTCTTCAGATGCGCGCGAAGGCGGGCTTGCGCGACGCCAGAGCGTCGGCGATCACCGTCTCGCCGGCGATGGTCGTCTGGCCGACCTCTACGAGCGGCGTCACGCCCTCGGGCAAATAGACGTCGACGCGGGAGCCGAAGCGGATGAGGCCGAAACGCTCGCCCGTATCGAGCGAATCCCCTTCGCGCACGAAGCCGACGATGCGGCGGGCGACGAGGCCCGCGATCTGCACCACGCCGTAGCGGTCGCCCTTGGGCGTGTCGATCACGATGCCGTTGCGCTCGTTGTCGTCGCTCGCCTTGGCGAGTTCGGCATTGAGGAACAGGCCCGCGCGATAGGCCACCTTCGAGACGGTGCCCGGGACCGGCGCGCGGTTCACGTGGCAGTCGAACACGTTCATGAAGATCGAGATGCGGGTGAGCGGCGTGTCGGAGAGATCCAGCTCCGGCGGCGGCACGCATTCCAGGATCATGGAAACGCGACCGTCGGCAGGCGATATCACGAGCCCGTCGCGTTGCGGCACGGTCCGGACCGGATCACGGAAGAAGAAGATGCACCACAGCGTCAGCAGGCCGCCGATCCAGCCGAGCGGGGACCAAAGCCAGCCGAGCACGAGCGCCGCCGCGGCGAAGGCCGCGATGAACGGATAGCCTTCCGGATGGATCGGAACGATCAGGCGGCGGATGGAATCGACGACGGTCATGGGCCGAACTCTCGGGGGGCCGTGAAGGGACCGAAGCTCTTCGCAGTTGCGACAAGCAGGGTCAAGTGCGGGCGGGGTCGACGAGGCCGACGCGCAGGCTCGGCTCCTCTTCCTTGCTGCGCCGCTCCAGCGTCTCGCGGGCCTGATCGACCTCGCGCTGCCGGTTCCACAGCTGCGCATAGACGCCGCCCTGCTCCAGCAGCGCCGCATGCGTGCCGCGTTCGACGATCAGCCCCTTGTCGAGCACGATGATCTCGTCGGCATTCACGATCGTCGAGAGCCGGTGCGCGATGACCAGCGTGGTGCGGCCGCGCGACATGCGTTCGAGCGCGTCCTGAATGTCCTTCTCGGTGAAGCTGTCGAGCGCCGAGGTCGCCTCGTCGAGCACGAGGATGGGCGGGCCCTTCAAGAGCGTGCGGGCGATCGCCACGCGCTGCTTCTCGCCGCCGGAGAGCTTCAGGCCGCGCTCGCCCACCGAGGTCTTGTAGCCTTCCGGCAGCGAGCGGATGAAGCGGTCGATCTGGGCGAGCTTCGTCGCCTCTTCGACCTGGGCGTCGGTCGCGTCCCAACGGCCGTACCGGACATTGTAGCCGATCGTGTCGTTGAACAGCACGGTGTCCTGCGGAACCATGCCGACCGCGGCACGGAGCGACGACTGCGTCACGTCCGCGATGTTCTGCCCGTCGACGAGCACCGCGCCCTGCTGCGGCTCGTAGAAGCGGAACAGAAGACGCGAAAGCGTCGACTTGCCCGCGCCGGAGGGGCCGACGATGGCCACCGTCTTGCCCGCGGGCACGTCGAAGGTGACGCCGCGCAGGATGGGGCGCTCGGGCACATAGTGGAAATGCACGTTCTCGAAGCGCACGTCGCCCGCCTTCACCACGAGCGGCTTGGCGTCGGGCCGGTCGGCGACTTCCGGGGCGCGGTCGAGGATGTCGAACATCATCTCGATGTCCGTTACCGCCTGTTTGATCTCGCGATAGACCATGCCCATGAAGTTGAGCGGCTGGTAGAGTTGGATCAGCATGGCATTGACGAGCACGAAGTCGCCCACCGTGTTGCGGCCCTCGCGGATGCCCATGACGACCAGAACCATGCAGATCGTGAGCCCGAGCGTGAAGATCACCGCCTGTCCGGCATTGAGCACCGCGAGCGAGGTATAGGCCTTCACGCTCGCCGACTCGAAGCGCTCCATGGAGCGGTCGTAGCGTTCCTTCTCCCGCTGCTCGGCGCCGAAATATTTGACCGTCTCGTAATTGAGGAGGCTGTCCACCGCCTTGGTGTTCGCTTCCGTGTCGCTCTCGTTCATCGAGCGGCGGATGCCGATGCGCCACTGCGTGGCCTTGGTGGTGAACCACATATAGGCGACGATCATCGCGACCGTGACGGCGGCGTAGCGCCAGTCGAATTCGTAGAGCAGCACGCCGAGGATCAGCACGAATTCCACCACGGTCGGCACGGCCGTGAGCATCGTCATGCGCACGATCGTCTCGATGCCCGCGCGGCCGCGTTCGAGCACGCGGGTGAGTCCGCCCGTCTTCTTTTCGAGATGGAAGCGCAGCGAGAGCCGGTGCATGTGCTCGAAGGTCTCGAGCGCGAGGCGCCGCACGGCATGCATGGCGACGGAGGCGAACAGCGCGTCGCGCATCTGCGTGAACAGCGCCATCAGGATGCGCATCAGCCCGTAGGCCAGCGTCAGCGCCACGGGGGCGCCGATCAGCCACGAGATCGGGATCTCGGAGGAGCCGGCGGCGCCGGGGGTCAGCGCGTCCGTCGCCCATTTGAATGTGTAGGGCACGACGATGGTGACGAGCTTCGCCACGATCAGCAGCAGCGTCGCCCAGAGGATGCGCAGGCGCAGATCGGCGCGGTCCTGCGGCCAGAGATAGGTCCAGAGCTCGCGGAAGGTCGACATGAGCTCGCCCTTTTCCGCGCTCACCCGCCGGCGCGCGGGCGCGGCCTCGATGCGGGGGCCGGTTGCGGATTGCGGACGGGCGTGATCGGCGGACGAGGTCATGAACGGTTCTTTCTCGGGATCGGCCCCATATAGGCCGCCCGCACCCGCTCCGCATCCGTTGCGGACCGGATCAGGGGGTCTTTTCCCCCGGAAGCACGAAGACCTGACCCGGATAGATCAGGTCGGGATTGCGGATCTGCTCTTCATTGGCGCGATGGATGACGATATAGCGGCGGCCGTTGCCGTAGACGCGCTGGCTGATGCGCCACAGGCTGTCGCCGCGCGCGACCGTGGTGGTCTTCACCTCGGGCACGACGACGGTCGTCGGATCCGGGGCCTTCGCCTGCGAGCCCGCGAGCGGCGGCCGCGCCGCGAATTCGAACGGCACCTCGGCGCGGGAGAGGACCTTGCCGTCGCCGCCGCGCACGTCGTCGAGGCGGACGCGGTAGCTGCCCTCCGTGAGGCCCTTGCCGACCGAGAACGACCATTTGCCGTCGGGGCCCGCCGTCGCCGTGGCGAGGTAGGAATCGTTGACGTAGAGCCGCACCGTCGCGCCGGGCGCCGCCGTGCCCCCCGCGAAGAAGGTGCCGCCCACCTCCTGCTCGACCACGCCGATCTCCACGCCGGGACGGTCCGGCGTCGCGGGTTGCGGACCCGCCCGGTCGCGGGCGGTCATGCCGACGAGGGGCGCCGCGGAGAGATCCTGTTTCGGGCTCAGCACGCGGGTGGGCTGGTTCGGGGCCACGAGCGCGACGACGACGTCGCCCTGCTTGGCCGTGGGGACGTCGACGGTGACGATCTGCTCGGAGGTGGCGATCCGGCCGTCCGGATAGGTCATCACCAGCGACAATTCATGCGTGCCGGGCGGCAGCGCTCGGGGCGTCATCGCGAACTGGCCGCCCGTGCTCGTCGAGGCGCGGTCCCAGACCTCGCCGTTGCGCAGCAGCGTGACGACGCGCTCGCCCTCGGCGCGGCCCGCGACCACGAGCGAGCCGTCGGGCTCCACGCGGACGAGGTCGAAGGCGGGCCGGTTCTCGGCGCCCGGCGGCACCGGCGCAGGACCCGGCGGGAAGGAAACGGGCGGCGCGACGGCCTGCGCGGGCGCGGCGGGCTGAGGCGCGGGAGGGGCGGTGACGGGCGGTGACGGCGGCGTTGCAGGCGGGGGTTCCGGCCGCACCTCGGGGGCCTTCGTCTCGGCGACCTTTTCGGACCCGCGAGGGAACAGCCCGTCCACCGGAGAACCGAACCGGTAGAGCGCCCCGCCCAGCGCGGCGGCCGGCAGAACGACGAAAAGCAGCAGCCGAAGTCCACGGGGCATCTGACGCAACCTCGAACGCGCGACGGCCCGACGAGTCGGGACCGGATCCGACTTTAACGGTTCGTCCGCCGCGCCGCCAAGAAAAGTCGGCGCGGCATCATGCTCCGATTGACCGAAGGGAACGGGCGGTGCGAAAAACCGGAATGTCCGACATCATCCGCTCGATCTGCGTCTATTGCGGCTCCGGAAACGGATCCGATCCCGTCTATGCCGAAGCCGCCCGCACGCTGGGCCGTGCGATGGCCGAGAACGGACTGAGGCTCATCTACGGCGGCGGAAACGTGGGGCTCATGGGCACCGTCGCGCGCGCCGTGCTCGACCATGGCGGCGAGGTCTGCGGCATCATTCCGGAATTCCTGAAGTCCCGCGAACGCATGCTCGACGGCGCGCAGGAACTGGTGGTCGTGCCGGACATGCACACCCGCAAGCGCCTGATGTTCGAGAAGGCCGACGCCTTCGTGGCCCTGCCCGGCGGCATCGGCACGCTGGAAGAACTCGTCGAGCAGATGACGTGGTCGCAGCTCGGCCGCCACACCAAGCCGATCCTGATGCTCGATACCAAGTCCTTCTGGAAGCCCTTCCTCGTGCTGGTCGAGCATATGCGCGAGGCGGGCTTCATCCGGCCCGGGCTCGAGATCCGCTATCTCGTCGCGGAAAAGGCGGAGGACGTCGTGCCGATGCTGCGCGACGCCGCGCGCCGCTTCGGCGTGGATGCGGGCGTACCCGCCATCGGCGAACGGATGTGACGGCGACGGCTCAGGCCGTCGCCCCGCTCTTCACCAGCTTGTAGGTGATCGATTCGACCAGCGCCTGGAACGAGGCGTCGATGACGTTCGGCGAGACGCCGACGGTCGTCCATCGGTCGCCGGTTTCGTCCCCGGATTCGATCAGCACCCGCGTCACCGCGTCCGTTCCTCCGTGGAAGATGCGGACCTTGAAGTCGAGCAGGCGGAGGCCCTCGATGAAATGCTGGTACTTGCCGAGATCCTTGCGCAGCGCGAGATCGAGCGCGTTGACCGGGCCGTTGCCCTCCGCCGCCGAGATCAGCACCTCGTCGCCCACCCGCACCTTGGCGATCGCCTCGGCCACCGTGACGAGTTCGCCGATGGCGTTGTAACGGCGCTCGACGTTCACCTTGAAACGCTCGACCGTGAAATATTCCGGCACCTCGCCCAGCACCCGCTTGGCAAGCAGGAAGAAGGACGCGTCGGCGCCCTCATAGGCATAGCCCTGAGCCTCGCGGTCCTTGACCTCCTGCAATACGCGTGCGACGCGCGGATCGTCCTTGTGGACGTCGATCCCGAGACGTTCGAGTTCCGCGAGCACGTTCGACTTGCCCGCCTGATCCGAGACGAGCACGAGGCGGCGATTGCCGACGAGATCGGGCGTCACATGCTCGTAGGTGCGCGGATCCTTGAGCACCGCGGACGCATGAATGCCCGCCTTGGTCGCGAAGGCGGAGGCGCCGACATAGGGCGCATGACGGTCGGGCGAGCGGTTCAGGAGTTCGTCGAGCTTGCGCGAGATCGGGGTGAGTTCGGCCAGCGCCGCATCATCCACGCCGATCTCCACGATGTCGGCGAAAGCGGGCTTCAGCTTCAGCGTGGGGATGAGGGTGACGAGATCGGCATTGCCGCAGCGCTCGCCGAGACCGTTCAGCGTGCCCTGGATCTGGCGCGCCCCCGCCCGCACCGCCGCGAGCGAATTCGCCACCGCCTGCCCCGTATCGTCATGCGCATGGATGCCGAGATGCGTGCCGGGGACGACGCGCGTGACCGCGCGGGTGATCTCCTCCACCTCGTGCGGCAGCGTTCCGCCGTTGGTGTCGCACAGGATCACCCAGCGCGCGCCCGCCTCATACGCCGTCTTGGCGCAGGCCAGAGCGTAATCGGGGTTCGCCTTGTAACCGTCGAAGAAATGCTCGCAGTCGAGCATGGCCTCGCGGCCGGAAGCCGCCGCCGCGCGGATCGAATCCGCGATGCCTTCGAGGTTCTCTTCCAGCGTGCAGCCGAGCGCGACATGGACGTGATAGTCCCAGCTCTTGGCGACGAAGCAGATCGCCTCGGCCTTGGAGTCGAGAAGCGCCGCGACGCCGGGATCGTTGGCGGCCGAGCGCCCTGCCCGCTTCGTCATGCCGAAGGCCGTGAACACGGCCTTCTCCGTCCGCTTTTCCGCGAAGAAGTCGGTATCGAGCGGGTTGGCGCCGGGATAGCCGCCTTCGACATAGTCGACGCCGATCGCGTCGAGCATGCGCGTGATGCGGCGCTTGTCCTCGAGCGAGAAATCGACCCCCGTGGTCTGCGCGCCGTCGCGCAGGGTCGTGTCGTAGAGATAGAGGCGTTCGCGGGCGGTCATGCGGTCGGATCCGAGGAAAGGGCTGCAAACAAAGTATCGGCCACGACCTCCCGATGCCTCAGGACGTCGTGGTTCCAGAAACGGAGGGTGCGGAACCCGCGGGCGGCGAACCATGCATCGCGCGCGGCGTCCTGCGGGCTCTCGGCATGCTGCGAGCCGTCGCATTCGACGATCAGTTTCCGCTCGAAGCAGAGGAAGTCGGCGACATACGGCCCCATCGGGACCTGTCGGCGGAACTTGAAACCCGCGAACCGACGGGACCGGACGAGGAACCAGAGCGTGCGCTCGGCCTCGGTCATTTCGCGCCGCAAGGCACGCGCGAAGCCGATCTTCTCGGACATGACGACCCCCGCCCCCTCATCCGTCCGGCCTCCGGCCGTCCACCTTCTCCCTCGAGGGGAGAAGGGAGCGCCTCGGTCGTCCGTCGTTTTTCTTCGAATGCAAGCAGCCCGCGCCCCGCCGGCCGCAAGGGGTCCCTTCTCCCCTCGAGGGAGAAGGTGGCGCGAAGCGCCGGATGAGGGGGCGGTCAGGGCCCGCGCCGTCATCGTTTCACATCCCAGGTCGTCACGGGCTCGCCGGTCGCGGGGTCCTTGCCGTCCTTGAGCGCGATGCCCATGGCGGCGAGTTCGTCGCGGATGCGGTCGGATTCGGCGAAATTCTTCTGCCGCCGCGCTTCGAGCCGCGCGGCGATCAGAGATGCCACCAGCGCCTCGTCGACGGCACGGGCGATGCCGCGCACCTGCGCATCATGCCCCGCGATCTCCGCGGCGGTCGCCTTGAAGCCGAGGAAGTCCAGCGTCGCCGCGCGCACGGCCGGATCGTCGATGCGGTGCAGCCGCGCGATCACCGCCGCAGTGTTCAGATCGTCCGACAGCGCATCGATCGCCTCGCCGTCGGCGACGGACGGCGGAACGACATCCGCGCGCCAAGCGAGCAAGGTCTTCTCGGCCTCCTCCAGCGCCTTGGCCGTAAAATCGATCGGCTGGCGATAATGCGTGCGCAGCATCGCGAGCCGCAGCACCTCGCCGTGCCAAGCCCGCCCGCTGAAATCGGCGGTGGCCAGAAGTTGGTGGATCGTGACGAAATTCCCGAGGCTCTTGGACATCTTCTGCCCTTCGACCTGCAGGAAGCCGTTGTGCATCCAGACCTGCGCCATCAGCCCGTGGCCGAAGGCGCAGGTGGACTGGGCCACCTCGTTCTCGTGATGCGGGAAGACGAGGTCGATGCCGCCGCCATGGATGTCGAAAACTTCGCCGAGATGCTTCCAGCTCATCGCGGAGCATTCGATGTGCCAGCCCGGGCGCCCCTGCCCCTCGATGCCGCAAGGCGAAGGCCAGCCGGGCTCGCCCTCCTTCGAAGGCTTCCACAGCACGAAATCCGTCGCGTCCTTCTTGTAGGGCGCGACGTCGACGCGGGCGCCGGCGATCATCTCGTCGAGCGAACGGTTGGCGAGCGCGCCGTAGCGCGGCAGCGTGCCGTTCGCGGCATCCATCGCGGCCGGCGAGAACAGGACGTGCCCATCCGCGACATAGGCGAAGCCGCCCCGGACCAGCCGCTCGATGATGTCGCGCATCTCGGCGATATGTTCGGTCGCCCGCGGCTCGACGGTCGGCGGCAGGCAGCCGAGCGCCGCCACGTCGGCATGGAACTGCGCGGCCGTGGACTCCGTCACCCGGCGGATCGCCTCGTTCAGCGGCAGTTCGGGAAAGTCGCGTGCGGCGCGGTCGTTGATCTTGTCGTCGACGTCCGTGATGTTGCGGACATAGGTCACGCGCTCGGCGCCGTAGACGTGCCGCAGCAGGCGGAACAGCACGTCGAAGACGATCACGGGCCGCGCATTGCCGATATGGGCGTAGTCATAGACCGTCGGGCCGCACACATACATGCGGACCTTCGCCGGATCGAGCGGAGTGAACTCCGCCTTCGTCCGCGTCAGAGTGTTGTAGAGCCTCAAGCTCATAAGCGTCCGCCCCCGCCGCCGGCCGGGCCTTCCGCATCGATCCGCTTGGAGCAAAAGACGAAGGCAGCCGGCGATGTCGCTAGCTGCAAATAATCCCGCAGATGATGGTCCGCGCCTTCGTCATGCGGCGCACCATGCTGCGGCGCCCCCGATGCGTCAAGCGCTCGCGACGTCGTCCTTCCGTCCGAGACGTGCGGGGGAGCACGTCATGCCGTTCAGTTTGCGTTCAGCTTGCAACCTCTAGAAGTGCCGCCATCCCCAACGGAACCCCGAAGCGAGGATCCCGGAATGAACGCTCTGCGCAAGGTCGCCGTCGCCGCTCTGGTCGCCCTGACGGTCGCGAGCGGGCTCACGCTTTCGAGCGCTCCGGCGGAAGCCAGGAACGGCCGCAACGCGGCCCTGATCGGCGGCCTCGCGGCGGGCGCCGTGCTCGGCGGCCTGATCGTCGGCAACCAGGTCCGGGCCGCGCCCTCCTACGGCTACGACACCGGCTACAACTACAATTCGGGCTACGGCTACAACGGCGGTTACGGCTATGCCCCGGCCTACGCCCCGACCTATCGGCAGACCTACGTCGCGCCGCGTCCGGTCTATGTCGAGAACGCGCAGGTCTATGTGAACGATTACTATGCACCCCGTTGCCGCATCGTCCGCGAACGGGTGGTCAACGAATGGGGCGACACGATCGCCCGCCGCCGCGTGCGCGTCTGCGACTGAGCGGCCGGGGACGAGCGAGACGGAAAGGGCCGGTCCTCCGGCCCTTTTTCATGCGGTCGTCCGCGTTTTCCGGAACTTGACGACCCCCGCCGCGCCGTGTCGTCCTCGAACCCTCGGCTTCCCGCTTTTCGCGCGGATGCGGGCGGATATCGGACGGAGCAACGGGAGGCTGCATGACGCTGGTCTGGTCGGGCGCGATCGCGCTTCTGCTCGTCGTCGCCTGCGTGCTCGTGCACTACGAGGTGCTGCGGCTGACGTCGGCGAACGTGCCACGCCTGTCCGGCTCTTCGGGAAACCGGCACAGCCGCCTGCTGGTCGTGATCGGCGCCGTGCTGGGCGCGCATTTCATCGAGGTCTGCCTGTTCTCGATCGCCTATGCGGTGATGAACGCCTTCGGGCTCGGCGAGATCGGCGGCGAGTTTCAGAACACCTGGCTCGACTTCTTCTATTTCTCGGCCACGAGCTACACGACGCTCGGCGTCGGCGACCTGTTCCCGCACGGCGGCTTCCGGCTCGTCGTCGGCGTGGAGGCGCTGACAGGCTTCGTGCTGATCGGCTGGTCGGCGTCCTTCACCTATCTCGCCATGGAAAAGTTCTGGGCCGCGCACGAAGTCCGGCGCAAGAAAGCCGCCGAAGGCGACGCCCCCGCCCGCTCGCCGGCGCGCGGCGTCCGTTCCGCCGGCCGGCGCTGAGGGCGGCGATGCGTGTCGCGGCGGCATCAGGATTCGCCGTCATGGCCGTCGTTCTCGCGGCCGCGACGCCCGCCTCCGGCGAGACATGGACCGAGCGCAAATGCCGGATCTACCGCGAAGGCTGGACGCGTTTGATCGCGGCGCGCGGCACGCAGGGACTGGGCAAGGTCTTCCTCGAACGCCATCAGGCCTTCATCGACGGCGGGTGCACCGGCCGTGCCGACGTGTGCCCCGTCTCTCCCGCCGAATTCGACGTGGCGAACACGATGATCGTTCTGGCCATGAATGCCGGAACGGCGAGCACGTTTCCGCCCTTCGCGTGCCGGGCCGGAGAGTGACGTCGGATGTCGGGAGCGAGTGGCGCGGTCTACGGGAGTCGAACCCGTCTTTGCTGCGTGAAAGGCAGCCGTCCTAACCGATAGACGAAGACCGCACTCGGGTCGGCGGCGAGAACGCCGCGGCGACGGGCGGTGTATAGGGGGTCCCGCAGGCTTCGACAAGACCCGTATTGCGGCATTTCGGCCGGGCCCGCACCGAAGCGGTGGCGGAAGGCCGCAGGCGGGCCGCGCTGGACAATGCGCCGCAGCCGACGCTACGCAGGGTCGCGCGAAGGAGAGCCCCGCAATGGACGCGAATCGGGCGGACGACATCGAAGGCCGCAGCGGCGGCGCCGCGGCGCCCGCCCCGGCGCCGGCAGCCGACAAGGATCGGCCCGCCGTGGACAAGCGCAACACCGCCGTGCTCGGCATCGGCATGATGCTGCTCGGCATCCTGCTCTTCGTGCTCAATGACGTGATGGGCAAATGGCTGGTCGCGACCTACACGGTCGGTCAGGTCCTGCTGATCCGCAGCATCGCCGCCTTCCTCATGCTCGCGCCGCTCATCATGCGCGAGGGTGCGGGGCCGATTCTCCGGCCCGCCCGGCCGGGGCTGCAGGCGCTGCGCGTCGTGCTGTCCACGGTCGAGGTCGCGTTCTTCTATTGGGCCGTCTCGGCCATGCCGCTCGCCGACGTCATCGCCTTCTATCTGGCGGGCCCGATCTGGGTCACGGCGCTCGCGGGCCCGCTTCTCGGCGAGAAGATCGGCTGGCGGCGCTGGACGGCGGTGCTCGTCGGCTTTCTCGGCGTGATCGTGGCGCTGCGCCCTTCCGGCGCGAGCCTCACGCTGCATGCGCTCATCGCGGTGTTCGGCAGCCTCGCCTTCGCGCTGATGATGATCACCTCGCGCCTGCTGCGCGGCACGAGCGACACGGTGCTGGTGACTTGGCAGACCGCGGGCGCCCTCGCCTTCGGCCTCGTCGCGGCGCCCTTCGGCTGGGTCACGCCGACCACGCTCGATCTCGGCCTTTTGGGCCTGCTCGGCATCGTCGCCGCGCTCGCGCATATGTGCGTGAACCGTTCGCTGAAGCTCGCGCCCGCGGCCGTCGTCGTCCCCTATCAATACACGCAGATCGCTTGGGCGATCCTGTTCGGCTGGCTGATCTTCGGCGACCTGCCCGATACGCAGCTCTTGGTCGGCGCGGCGATCATCATCGCTTCCGGGTTCTACATCTTCACCCGCGAGCAGCGCGGCGGGGCCTGAGCGATCAGCGCGGATCGGCGACGTCGCCGATCCGGATCTGGGCTGAGGCACCGCCGCCCCACCGGTCGATCGCGAGCCCGCCCGCGACATGCACCACCGCATCGCGGCGCGACATCAGCGCGTGGCCCAGCGGCCGCCCGGCCGCCCGGAAGGCGATGCCCTTGATGACTGAACCGTCGCCCGCCTTCAACCGCGCCCGGATATGCCCCGTGCCGACTTCCGCGACATCGATCAGCCGATGCGCGGGCAGCACGAAGGACGGCTCGGGATGGCCGGAGCCGTAGGGTCCCGCCTTCTCGATCTCCTCGATCAGGCCCGGGCTCGCGCCCCCGGCCGTGACCGCCGCGTCGATGTCGAGCGCGTTCGTCGCGCGCGCGGCAGCTACCGCCTCCGTGAGGCGCTCTTCCATGAAGGCGCGGAATTCCGGCAGCGCCGATGCGGCGACCGTCACGCCCGCCGCCATCGCATGCCCGCCGCCCTTCACGGCGACGCCCGCATCGACCGCTGCGCGCACCGCACGCCCGAGATCGACGCCGGGAATGCTGCGTCCGGACCCGGTACCGAAGCCGTTTCCGTCGAGCGCCACGGCGAAGCTCGGCCGCCCGAAGCGCTCCTTCAGCCGCGCGGCGACGAGGCCCACGACGCCCGGGTGCCATTGCTCGGAACCGAGCACCAGCACGCTTCCCGCGCTCTCGTCGATCCCGACGAGGCCCAGGGCCTCGGCCTCCGCCTGTTCGACCATCGCGAGTTCGATGACCTGCCGTTCCCGGTTGAGCCGGTCGAGATCGGCCGCGATGGTGCCGGCTTCGATCTCGTCGGGCGTCATCAGGAGCCTCGCGCCCAGCCCCGCATCGCCGATGCGCCCGCCGGCATTGATCCGCGGCCCGAGCAGAAAGCCGAGATGGTAGGGCTCGATCGGCCCGTTGAGCCCGGCGACGTCGGCCAGAGAACGGAGCCCCGCCCTGCCCCGCCGGCGCATCACGGCGATCCCCTGCCGCACGAAGGCGCGGTTGAGACCGCGCAGCGGCACGACGTCGGCTACGGTGGCGAGCGCCACGATGTCGAGGCAGGCGAAGAGATCGGGCTCGGGCCGCGCCCCGCCCCAATGGCCCGCGTCGCGCAGCGCGCGGTTCAGCGCGACGACGGCGAGGAACACGACGCCCGCCGCGCAGAGATGGCCGAGGCCCGAGAGATCGTCGAGCCGGTTCGGGTTCACGATCGCGACGGCCTCGGGCAGCGCCTCGGGCGCCTGATGGTGGTCGAGCACCACGACGTCGAGGCCGATCCGCGCGGCTTCCGCGAAGACCTCGTGGCTCGTGGTGCCGCAATCGACCGTCACGAGCAGCGTCGCGCCCTTCGCCGCGAGCGCCCGCAAGGCCTCGATGTTCGGTCCGTAGCCCTCGATCAGCCGGTCGGGGATATGCACGAGCCGCGGCGTGCCCGCCCGGTCGAGGAATTCCGCCAACAGCGCGGAGGAACATGCGCCGTCGACGTCGTAATCGCCGAAGATCGCAACAGTCTCGCCCGCGCGCACGGCCCGCGCGAGCCGCGCGACGGCGGCATCCATGCCGGTCAGCACCGCGGGGTCGGGCATCAGCAGGCGCAGCTTCGGGTCGAGAAAGAGCGGCACGTCGGGCGAGAGCACGCCGCGGCCCGCGAGCACGCGCGCCACGACGTCGGGCACGCCCTGTTCCTGCACGATGGCGAGCGCCGCCGCCCGGCCGGACTCGTCAAGCCGGTCCCGCCAAAGGCGGCCGGTGAGCGACTGTTCGACACCGAGAAATGCGCGGGACATGACGTTCCGCTTAACCCGTCCGCCGAGTCGGGTCGATCCGATCCGGGCGACCGTCCACGGAAAGACCGCGAGCGCCTGTCCGTCCTTCGGCCCTCATGGTGAGGAGCCGGGCGAAAGCCCGGCGTCTCGAACCATCCTTCAAGACGCGCCCGTCGGGCGCTCCTCAGGATGAGGGCGAGGGGGTGGACGATGAAGAAGGCGGGATGAAGAAGGGGCGGGACTCTACCTCTCCCGTCATTGCGAGCGAAGCGAAGCAATCCAGAAAACGGCCGGAATAGCACTCCGTGCCGGCTGTTCTCTGGATTGCTTCGTCGCTGCGCTCCTCGCAATGACGGCCGAGGGGAGAATGGAATGAAGAAGGAGCGGTACGCCCCCTCCCCGTCATTGCGAGCGAAGCGAAGCAATCCAGAAAACGACCGGCATAGCACTCCATGCCCGCCGTTCTCCGGATTGCTTCGTCGCTGCGCTCCTCGCAATGACGGAAAGCCCCGAAAAGCGAAACGCCCCGGAGGGGTCCCCGGGGCGCTTCCTGAAATCGCGAAAACCGACGGCCTCAGTCGAGGTTGAACTTCGACAGTTCGCGGTGCTCGCCGTAGATCTTGCGGACCGTGCCGGTGATCGAGCGGTACACGATGGTCTCCGTCTCGATCACGGAGCCCTTGAACTTCACGCCCGCCAGCAGCGCGCCGTCGGTCACGCCGGTCGCCGAGACGATGACGTCGCCCGAGGCCAGCTCGTGCATGTCGTACTTCTTCAGCGGATCGGTGATTCCCATGGTCTTGGCGCGCTCGACCTTTTCCTGCGTATCGAGGATCAGCCGGCCCTGCATCTGGCCGCCGACGCAGCGCAGCGCGGCCGCGGCCAGCACGCCTTCCGGCGCGCCGCCGATGCCGAGATAGATGTCGATGCCCGTCTGCTGCTGCATCGCCGTGAAGATCACGCCCGCCACGTCGCCGTCGGTGATCAGGCGGATCGAGGCGCCGGTCTTGCGGACGGCTTCGATCAGCTCCGCATGGCGCGGGCGATCCATGATCAGCGCGGTGACCTCGTGCGGCTTCACGCCCTTGGCCTTGGCCATCGCGTGAATGTTGTCCTCGGGCTTGGCGTCGAGATCGACGATGCCCTTCGGATAGCCCGGGCCGATCGCGATCTTGTCCATGTAGACGTCGGGCGCGTAGAGGAGCGAACCGGCCTGCGCCATCGCCATCACCGCGATCGCGCCCGGCATGTCCTTGGCGCAGAGCGTGGTGCCCTCGAGCGGGTCGACCGCGATGTCGACCTTCGGGCCCGTGCCGTTGCCGACCTTCTCGCCGATGAAGAGCATCGGCGCCTCGTCGCGCTCGCCCTCGCCGATCACGATCCGGCCGTCGATGGGGAGACGGTTGAGCTCGCGGCGCATCGCGTCCACGGCCGCCTGGTCGGCAGCCTTCTCGTCGCCCCGGCCGCGCAGCAGCGCCGCGGAAACGGCGGCGCGCTCGGTCACGCGCACGAGTTCCATCGAGAGAATGCGCTCGATGACTTCCCGGGGCCTGACGGTGATGTCGTTCTGCTCGGACATGAAAACCTCGGCGGTTCGATTCTTCAGGGACGCTCGATGCGGATGAGCTGGGGCGGCTCCGCGATATGCCCGTCCGCCATCACGGCGTCGAGCGCGGCGCGGATCGCCGATTCGGTGGTGGCGTAGGTGATCAGCACGACGGGCACGGGCCCGCCCGAACGACCCGCCGCATCCGGAGTGCGGCCCGGCGCACGCCGTTGGACGATGCTTTCGAGCGAGATCGCCCTTTCGGCCATGCGGGTGGCGATGGACGCCGCCGCACCCGGACGGTCGAGCACCGTCAGGCGCACGTAGTACCCGCCCTCATGGCGTTGCATCGGCGCACGCTCGGCGCGCTGCAGCGCCCCCGCGGGGCGGCCGAAGGGCGGCACGCGGAGGCCGCGCGCCACGTCCGCGAGATCGGAGAGAACGGAGGAGGCCGTCGCGTCGCCGCCCGCGCCGGGGCCGACCAGCGTCAGCTCGCCCACCGCATCCGCCCGCACGTTCACGGCATTGGTCACGCCCATCACCTGCGCGATGGCGGAGGTCTTCGCCACCATCGTCGGATGGACGCGCTGCTCGATGCCGGTCGCCGTCCGCTCGGCCACGCCGAGCAGCTTGATCCGGTAGCCGAGCTCGTCCGCCATCTTCAGGTCGAGCGGATCGATCGAGGAGATGCCCTCGACATGGATCGCCTCGGCGTCGATCTCGGTGCCGAAGGCGAGGCTCGTGAGCACCGCGAGCTTGTGCGCGGTATCGAAGCCGCCGACGTCGAAGGTCGGGTCCGCCTCCGCATAGCCGAGCTTCTGCGCGTCGGCGAGGCAATCGGCGAAGGTGAGGCCTTCGAGCTCCATCCGCGACAGGATGTAGTTGCAGGTGCCGTTGAGGATGCCCGCGACGCGCGTCACCGCATTGCCCGAGAGCGACTCGCGCAGCGTCTTCACGATCGGGATGCCGCCCGCGACCGAGGCCTCGAAGAACAGGCCGACGCCCTTCGCCTCGGCGGCGGCCGCAAGCGCCGCGCCGTGCTTGGCCAGCAGCGCCTTGTTGGCGGTCACCACATGCTTGCCCGACGCGATCGCCGCTTCCACCGCCGCGCGGGCGGGGCCTTCGTCGCCGCCGACGAGTTCGACGAAGACGTCGCAGCTTTCGGAGCGGGCCAGCGCGACCGGATCGTCGAACCAGATGCAGCCGGAGACGTCGATGCCGCGGTCGCGGTTGCGGTCACGGGCGGAGACGGCGGTGACCCGCAGGGGCCGCCCGCAGCGCGCTTCGAGCGCGGCCGCATGGACGCCAAGGAGACGAACGGTCGACGCGCCGACCGTGCCGAGACCGGCGATCCCGATGCGGAGAGGAGAAGACATGAGGCGATCCGAAACTAAAAAATCCGCCCGGGATCAGCCCCGGGCGGTCAACGGGACGACGTTGTGCAATGTTTTGTCCGCGCTTTCAAGAAAGCGCCGGACATTGCGCGCCGCCTGCCGGATGCGCTGCTCGTTCTCCACGATCGCGATGCGGACATAGTCGTCGCCGTGCTCGCCGAAGCCGATGCCCGGTGCCACCGCCACTTCCGCCTTCTCCACAAGGAGTTTCGAGAATTCGAGGCTGCCCAGCTCTCGGAACGGCTCGGGGATCTTCACCCAAGCGAACATCGAGGCCTGCGGCGGATCGAAGGTCCAGCCCGCCTTGCCGAAGCTCTCCACCAGCGCATCGCGGCGCTTGCGGTAGACGTCGCGCATCTCGCGGATGCAGTCGTCCGGACCGTTCAGCGCGGCCGCGGCCGCCACCTGGATCGGCGTGTAGGCGCCGTAATCGAGATAGGACTTCACGCGCGACAGCGCCGCGAGCAGCCGCTCGTTGCCCACCGCGAAGCCCATGCGCCAGCCGGCCATGGAGAACGTCTTCGACATGGAAGTGAACTCGACCGTCACGTCCATCGCGCCGGGCACCTGCAGCACCGACGGCGGCGGGTTCGCGTCGTCGAAATAGACCTCCGCATAAGCGAGGTCCGACAGCAGGATCAGGTCGTGCTTCTTCGCGAAGGCGACGAGGTCCTTGTAGAAATCGAGCGAGGCGACATAGGCCGTCGGGTTCGCCGGATAGCAGGTCACGAGCGCGATCGGCTTCGGGATCGAGTGGATCACCGAACGCTCGAGCGCGTGGAACATCTCCTCGTTCGGCTCGGCCGGAACGGAGCGGATCACGCCGCCCGCCATCAGGAAGCCGAAGGCGTGGATCGGGTAGCTGGGGTTCGGCACCAGCACCACGTCGCCCGGCGCGGTGATCGCCTGCGCCATATTGGCGAAGCCTTCCTTCGAACCGAGGGTGGCGACGACCTGCGTGTCGGGATTGAGCTTCACGCCGAAGCGGCGCTCGTAATAACCCGCCTGCGCGCGACGCAGCCCGGCGATGCCCTTGGAGGCGGAATAGCGGTCGGTCCGCGGCTTGCCCGCGGTTTCGACCAGCTTCTCGATCACGTGCTTGGGTGCCGGCAGATCCGGATTGCCCATGCCGAGATCGACGATGTCGGCACCGTTGTTCCGGGCGGCGGCCTTGATCCGGTTCACCTGCTCGAAGACGTAGGGCGGAAGGCGCTTGATGCGGTGGAAATCGGTCGTCATGGGAACCTTCGGTTCTTCTCGGAATCCCGGTCCGGCGGGCTGCGGCGGCGGTTTAGCACGCGGCCCGCGCGCATGCACGCGCCGCATGATGCGACGATGGGATCAATCGGCCTTGGCGCGCGATTCGGCGGCGCGGGCGGTACCTTCGAGTTCCTTTCGCAGATCCTCGACGGCCTTGGGGTCGCGGGTCGCAAGGCGCCGGGCCGGCGGCGTGACGCCCACGGGGATGTAGCCCGTCACCTCCTTGCGGTTTTCGACCACGAAGGGCTTGGGCTCCGGCACGACGGTCGCCATGCCCGCCTTCTCGGCCACGAACCGGGCGGGCGCGCTCGTCGTCACGCCTTGCACGGGGGCCGTTTCCGCGACATAGCCGCATCCGGCCGCGGACAGGGCCGTCGCGGTCGCGAAGAGCGCCCGGCAGACGAGAACGGAAGGCTTCATCGGGGAGTTCTCCGGTCGTAGTCCGACTACGACGAATTTCTTTGCACGAAGGTCGCGCTTCGGGGGTTAATATCTCCGAAAACCCGGCGTGGGGGAAGCGCGCAGCAGCATGGACCGAGCGGAATACCGCCGGCCGCGGTGGATCGGGGACGTGATGGACAAGGGTGAAAAGGTCGAGAGCGTTCTTCCGCTGATGCCGCCGCCGGAATTGGAGGAACTCGCCTCCAACACGGCCCGACTCATGGAGGAGATGGGCAAGGCGACGGCCGCGAGCCTGAAGCCGCTGGAAGAAGGCCGTACCCCGGCGCAGAACGAAGAGGTCGGCGACCTCGTTAAGACCTTCGGCACCATCGCCGAGCATTGGGTGCAGGACCCGCAGAAGCTCGTCCTTGCGCAGACCTCGCTGACCAAGGGCTTCCTCGACCTCTGGACCGGCACGCTCAAGCGCATGAACGGCGAGGACGCCGCCCCCGTGGCCGAGCCCGACCGTGGCGACAAGCGGTTCAAGGATCAGGAGTGGTCCGACAACCCGGTCTTCGACTTCATCAAGCAGGCCTATCTCATCACGAGCCGCTGGGCCGAGGACCTGGTCGAGCACACCGACGGCATCGACGACCACACCCGGCACAAGGCGCAGTTCTACGTCCGCCAGCTGTCGAGCGCGCTGGCGCCGACCAATTTCGTGGCGACCAATCCGGAGCTTTTGCGCGAGACCTTCAAGCAGAAGGGCGAGAACCTCGTGCGCGGCATGAAGATGCTCGCCGAGGACATCGAGGCGGGCAAAGGCACGCTGAAGCTGCGCCAATCCGATTCGTCGAAATTCGCGGTGGGCGTGAACGTCGCGATGAGCCCCGGAAAGGTCGTGTTCCGCAACGACCTGATCGAGCTGATCCAATACGCGCCGACCACGGAGACGGTCTTCAAGCGGCCGCTGCTGATCGTGCCGCCCTGGATCAACAAGTTCTACATTCTCGACCTCAACCCCGAAAAATCCTTCATCCGATGGGCGGTCGCCCAAGGCCTCACGGTCTACTGCATCTCTTGGGTGAATCCCGACGAGCGGCAGGCGCAGAAGAGCTTCGAGGACTATGTGCGCGAGGGCGTCTTCGCCGCGCTCGACGCCGTGGAGGCGACCTCGGGCGAGAAGGAGGTCACCGCGATCGGCTATTGCGTCGGCGGCACCCTGCTCTCCGTCGCTCTGGCCTATATGGCGCAGCTCGGCGACGAGCGGATCACCTCCGCCACGCTCTTCACCACGCAGGTCGACTTCACCCATGCGGGCGACCTGAAGGTCTTCGTGGACGAGGAGCAGATCCGGCAGGTCGAGGACAAGATGTATGCCCGCGGCTATCTCGAAGGCTCGAGCATGGCCTCGGCCTTCAACATGCTGCGGCCCAACGACCTGATCTGGCCCTATGTGATCAGCGTCTATCTGAAGGGCGAGGCGCCCTTCCCGTTCGACCTGCTCTATTGGAACGCGGATTCGACGCGGATGCCGGCCGCGAACCACTCCTTCTATCTCCGCAACTGCTACCTCGAGAACAAGCTCTCCAAGGGCGAGATGGTGATCGGCGGCAAGACGCTCGATCTGAAGAAGGTGAAGATCCCGATCTACAATCTCGCCGCGCGGGAGGACCATATCGCGCCGGCGAAATCGGTGTTCCTCGGCTGCTCGCGCTTCGGTGGCCCGGTCGAATACGTGCTGGCGGGATCGGGGCATATCGCGGGCGTCGTGAACCCGGCGGACAAGCCGAAATATCAGTTCTGGACCGGCGGCAAGCCCGAGGGCGAGCTTTCGGACTGGATCGCGGGCGCCAAGGAAACGCCGGGCAGCTGGTGGCCGCATTGGATCCGCTGGATCGAGGCGCAGGCGCCCGAGAAGGTGAAGGCGCGAAAGCCGGGCGGACGCCGCAAGACGCTCGGCGACGCGCCCGGAGAATATGTGCGCGTGCGCAGCTGACGCGCACCCGCCCCTCGCCCCGATCGGGTCTTCTCCCGCCCGCCGCGTCTTCTCCTCGAAATCGCGATCGGCTATTGCGGAGCCGAGGCGGGATCGGCAGAGTTCCCGCCTGCCGACGCAGAACGGTCGGCCAAGGACAAGGAAACCCCGATGAAGTTCCTCCGTTACGGCCGCCCCGGCGCCGAAAAGCCGGCGATGCTCGACGCTCAGGGCACGATCCGCGACATCTCGGCCCATGTCTCCGATCTCGCCGGCGCGGCGCTCGACCCCGCCAATCTGGCGAAGCTCGCCAAGCTCGATCCGGCGACGCTTCCGGCCGTTCCCGCGGACGTGCGCATCGGCTCCTGCGTCGCCCGCCCCGGCAACTTCATCGCGGTCGGCCTCAATTTCGCGGATCATGCCGCCGAAACGGGCTCGCCCATCCCGAAGGAGCCGATCCTCTTCAACAAGACGCCGAACTGCGTCGTCGGCCCGAACGACGACGTGGTCCTGCCGCCCGGCTCCGTGAAGTCGGATTGGGAAGTCGAACTCGCCATCGTGATCGGCCGCACCGCCTATCGCGTGTCGGAGAAGGACGCCCTCTCCCATGTGGCGGGCTATGCGGTCTGCAACGACGTCTCGGAACGCGAGTGGCAGATCGAGCGCGGCGGCCAGTGGATGAAGGGCAAGGGCGCGCCCACTTTCGGCCCGCTCGGCCCCTGGCTGGTCACGCCCGACGAGATCGCCGACGTGCAGAACCTGCATATGTGGCTCGAGCTGAACGGTCGGATGGTGCAGGACGGCTCGTCCAAGACGATGATCTTCGGCTGCGCCCATCTGGTGCACTACATCTCGCAGTTCATTCAGCTCGATCCGGGCGACGTCATCACCACCGGCACGCCTCCGGGCGTCGGCCTCGGCATGAAGCCGCCCGTGTTCCTGAAGGGCGGCGACGCGATGCGCCTCGGCATCGCCGGCCTCGGCGAGCAGCACCAGAAGGTCGTCCAGGGCTGACCGCCCCGGAATCAGAATAATAAAAACCCCGCCGAAGCATCTGCTGCGGCGGGGTTTTTCGTTTCGAGTTGAACCAGAGAGTCGGCTCAGAGCAGACCGAGCATCAGCTTCAGGTTCTGCACCGCGGCGCCCGAAGCGCCCTTGCCGAGATTGTCGAGCTTGGCGACGAGCACGGCCTGCCCGCGCGCCGCACTGCCGAACACGCGGAGTTCGAGACGGTCGGTGTCGTTGAGGGACTCGGCCTCGATCCGCCCGCCCGCGAGCCCGCCTTCCGCATCCGTCACCACGCGCACGAGCTCGCAGCCGCGATAATGCGCGACGAGCGCCTCTTCGAGATCGGCGGGTTTGGGCGCGCCCTTCAGCGCGTCGAGATGGAGCGGCACCGAGACCAGCATGCCCTGCCGGAAATTGCCGACGGAAGGCACGAAGATCGGCCGCCGCGCGAGCCCCGCATAGCGCTGAAGCTCCGGCAGATGCTTGTGCTCGAGCGTCAGGCCATAAAGCTCGAAGGAAGGCGCGGTGCCGGCCTCATAGGCCTCGATCATGCTCTTGCCGCCGCCCGAATAGCCGGAGACGGCGTTCACCGTCACCGGATGGTCGGGGGGCATCAGCCCCGCTTCGACGAGCGGACGCAGAAGCGCGATGCCGCCCGTGGGATAGCAGCCGGGATTGGCGACATGCGTCGCCTTGCGGATGGCGTCGGCCTGTCCCGCCGCCATTTCCGCGAAGCCGTAGACCCAGCCTTCCGAAACGCGATGCGCGGTCGAAGCGTCGAGAATGCGCGGCGCGTTCGTGCCGAGTTCGGCCGCGAGCGCGACGGATTCCTTGGCCGCATCGTCGGGCAGGCAGAGCACGACCGCGTCGACTTCGGCCATCAGCGCCTTGCGCGCGGCCGGATCCTTGCGCTTGGCGGGATCGATGCTGCGGATCTCGATGCCCGCGACGTCGCGCAGGCGATCGCGGATGCCGAGCCCCGTCGTCCCCGCCTCGCCGTCGATGAACACCGTCGCAGCCATGGCCGCCTCCTGCCGAAAAGGTCCCGACGGTCTAGAGGCGCTATCGTTCCGACGCAAGGCGCGCGAAGGGCGCGGATCCGATCGACGCAAGCGTCATTGATCTTTAAGCGAATCGAGGGCCCACTTGGTCCATCGCGTACGGAGGTACTGCCATGGCCGATCAGACGGTGCAGTTCGTTCTCTCCGACCTTCCCGACGACGACGAGATCCGCAAGGAGCGGCTGAGCCAGGCCATCTCCGACCAGCTCCTTCCGGCGCTGGCCGAGGCGGCCCATGTCTCGAGCGCGGAACTCGCCGCTCATGCCCTCGTCGACCTCGCCTATATCGTCGGCTTCACCCATCGGTCGGAAGACAGTCTCGCGCTGCTCTCGGCCGTGACGGAGGCGCTGCGCAGCGGCATGGCCGACTATGCCGAGGAAGCCTTGGCCCACACGGACGAGGAACCGGCCGGAGACGGCGATTGGGGCCCCGAACACGCGGGCTCGCATCTGCGTCACTGATCCGCGGCAACGCACCCTCGCATGACGGTTCTCGCGAGGGACGACCGCGCGTGCGGCGGTCGTCACAAGGGACGGGCGGGCGGAGAATTAAATCGATTCATCACCCGCTTGCCGGCGCCGTCCGGTGATGTCTAGTCTTGGACCCAAGAGCGGAACAATCCGCCTTTTTTCAAGGGAGAGAAACGATGACAGATCTTACGCGTCGCGGGTTCGTCGCGTCGGCAGCCGCCGCCGCTTCCGCCGGCCTGATCGCCAAACCCGCCATCGCCCAGTCGGCTTGGCCGAACCGGCCCGTGACCCTCGTCGTGCCGTGGGGCGCGGGCGGCGGGACGGACGCCACCGCGCGCATCGTGGCGGCGATCCTCGAAAAGAATCTCGGCCAGCCCTTCAACGTCGTGAACCGCACCGGCGGCTCGGGCGTGGTCGGCCATTCCGCGATCGCGACCGCGGCGCCGGACGGCTACACGATCGGCATGGTCACGGTCGAGATCACGATGATGCACCATCAGGGTCTCACCGATCTCAAGCCGACGAGCTACACGCCTCTCGCCCTCATGAACGAGGACCCGCCCGGCGTGCAGGTGAAGGCCGACGGCCAGTTCAAGGACATCAAGCAGCTCGCCGAGTTCATCAAGGCGAACCCGGGCAAGCTGAAGGCCTCGGGCACCGGCCAGGGCGGCATCTGGCATCTGGCGCTGGTCGGATGGCTGAACGCCATGGGCCTCAAGGCCGATGCGGTTCCGTGGGTGCCGTCGAACGGCGCGGCTCCGGCCATGCAGGACCTCGCCGCGGGCGGCATCGACCTCGTCACCTGCTCGGTGCCGGAAGGCAAGGCGATGATCGACGCCGGCAAGGCCAAGAGCCTCGCCATCATGGCCGCGCAGCGCAACCCGCTGTTCCCCGACGTGCCGACCCTCAACGAGACGCTCGGCATCAACTACTCGGTCGGCGCGTGGCGCGGCATCGCGGGCCCGAAGGGCATGCCGGCCGACATCGCCGCCAAGCTCACCGCCGAACTGAAGAAGGCCTACGACTCTTCGGAGTTCAAGGACTTCATGAAGGCGCGCGGCTTCGGCACCGTCTGGGCTCCCGCCAACGAATTCGCCGACTTCATGGCGAAGGGCGACGCCTCCATGGCCTCGGCCATGAAGTCCGCGGGCCTCGCCAAGTCCTGACCGGACCGATCTCACGAGGGCGGACCACGGTCCGCCCTCTTCGCTTCATTTCCGAAAGGTCCGATCCGTGCGCGTCAACGATGCGGTTTCGGGTCTCGTCTTCGCCGCGCTCGGCGGGGCCCTGATCCAACAAGCGAGCCGCCTGCCCGGCTTCCCGGGGCAGAAATACGGCCCCGATCTGTTTCCGAAGATCCTCGGCATAGGCCTGATCCTCTGCGGGGTCGGCCTCATCGTGCGGGGAGCCAAGGCCTTGACGGCGGGCGCACCTCTCCTCGTCCATCAGGAGTGGATGAAGGAAACCCGCGCGGTCCTGAACGTCTTCGCCTTCATCGGGGCGATCGTGTTCTACCTCGTCCTGTCCGAACCGATCGGCTTCATTCCGGTCGCCTTCGCGGTGTTTCTGGGCCTGTTCCTCTGGTTCAAGGTGTCTCCCCCGCGCGCCGTCGTCGTCGCCGTCCTGGCGACCGCCGGCTTTCACTGGTTCTTCGGCTCCTTGTTCCGCATTCCGCTTCCGCGCGGCGTGCTGACGACGATCCTCTGAGGTCCGGACCATGGATGTGATCCTCACGGCGCTCGGCCTCGTCTTCCAGGCCGACGTGCTTCTCACCATTCTCCTGTCGTCGATGTTCGGCATCTTCGTCGGCGCCATGCCCGGGCTCACGGCGACCATGGCGACGGCACTGCTGGTTCCGGTGACGTTCTTCATGCCGCCGGTGCAGGCGCTCTCGGCCATCGTTTCGGCCACCACCATGGCGATCTTCGCGGGAGACATCCCCGGCACGCTGCTGCGCATTCCCGGCACGCCGGCCTCGGCCGCCTATGCCGACGAAAGCTACATGATGGCCAAGAAGGGCGAGACGGAGCTCAATCTCGGCGTGAACCTCGTCTTTTCCGTGCTCGGCGGCCTCGTCGGCGTCGCGGCCCTGATCTTCATGGCGCCGAGCCTCGCGGAGCTCGCGATCAACTTCTCGTCCTACGAATATTTCTGGCTGGCGCTCCTCGGCCTGACCTGCGCGATCCTCATCGCCACGGAAGACGCGCTGAAGGGCTTCATCGCTCTGCTGCTGGGCCTCGCCATCGGCACGATCGGCATCGATCCGGCCGCCGGCGTGCCGCGCTTCACCTACGGCAATGTGGATCTTCTGTCGGGCGTGAGCTTCATTCCCGTGATGATCGGCGTGTTCGCGGTCTCGGAACTGCTGCGCAACGCGCCCACGATCAACAATGCGGCCCACACCTTCGCGCAGTCGATCGGCAACATCTTCACCGGCATCGCCGACGTGTTCCGTCGGTACTGGGTGAACTTCCTGCGCGGCTCGATTCTCGGCACCGTCATCGGCGCGCTGCCGGGCGCGGGCGCGGACATCGCGGCCTGGGTCTCCTATGCGGTGTCCAAGAGGGCGTCGAAGGAGCCGGAGAAATTCGGCACCGGCCATATCGAAGGCATCGTGGACGCGACTTCAGCGAACAATTCGGCTCTCGGCGGCGCGTGGATCCCGGCCCTCGTCTTCGGCATCCCGGGCGACTCGATCACGGCGATCGTGATCGGCGTCCTCTACATGAAGAACATGAACCCCGGCCCTAGCGTGTTCCTGCAGAACCCGCAATTCATCTACGCGGTGTTCATCGTCTTCATCATCGCCAACCTGCTGATGCTCCCCATCGGCTGGGTCGCGATCAAGTCGGCCAAGCGGATCCTGTCCGTGCCGCGCAACGTGCTCTCGCCGATCATTCTGATGTTCTGCATCGTGGGTTCGTTCGCGATCACGAACAGCGACTACGCCATCCTCATCATGCTGATCGGCGGCGTCGTGGGCTGGATCCTCGAAGAGAACGGCTTCCCCGTGGCGCCTATCATTCTCGGGCTCGTGCTCGGAGAGATGCTCGAACAGACCTTCATGACCTCCATGATCAAGTCGGACGGAAGCATCCTTCCCTTCGTCTCGCGTCCGATCGCGGGCATTCTCGCCGCGCTCACGCTGGTGGTCTGGGTCGGCATGGCCTGGCGCATGATCACCGACCGCAAGGCCCTGCCCGGCGCGGCCTGATCATGCTGGCCGGACGGCGGAGCCGAAGCTAGGATCCCTCCCGTCGCCCCAAGGGCGGCGGGAGTTCCGCTTTCAGTGTCCTTCACCCTCGGCCTGTTCCTCGCCTATTTCGCCGTTCTCGCCACGGCGCTCGTCGCACGCGGACGCTCGGTCTCCGGGCCCTGGCTGTTCCTGCTGCGCAGCTTCTTTCCGAACTGGCGCTTCTATCACGCGCTCGGCCGCGCCCCGCGGCTCGAATATCGCTGGTCCTCCGGCGAGGACTGGTCCGGCTGGGTGCGGATGCATCCGCGTGCGCCCTTCCGGCTCGCGAACCTCCTGCACAATCCCGAGGTCAATCTCGCGCTGACCGAGCAGAACCTCGTCGACCACCTCGCCGCCGACATCGCCGAGTGCGAGGGCGACGACCCCTCCGCCCTCGTCTCCTACCGCCTCGTCGAACGGTTGGCCCGGGAGAAGGTCGGATCTGCGGCGCCGGGCGCCGCCCGCTTCCAGTTCCGCATCCGGTCCGAGCGGCCCGGGGACCTGCGGGACGACGAGGAAGACGTGGTGCTTCTCTCGCCGGGCCTGCCCGCATGAGCGCTCTCTCCGCCTTCGACGCGCTCGCCCTCATGCGCGCGCTCTGCGCCGTGAGCCTCGTCGTCCAGACGCTCGAATTCCTCCGCCTGCGCGCCCCGCTGGGGCCTGCGGGCGTGTGGAGCTTCGCGGTCCAGCAGGGCGACCTCGCCCATGCCGGTGCGCCGGTGCGCGCCGCCTTCGCCATGCTCTCGCGCCCGCCGGTCCACACGGCGCATCTCGTCCTGCGCCTGGTCGCCGCGCTCCTGCTGCCCTTCGGCTTCGGCCTGCCGGTGAGCCTGTTCCTGTTTCTGGGCACGCTCGCGATCCTCATCCGCTGGCGCGGCGCCTTCAACGGCGGCAGCGACTTCATGACGGTCGCGGTTCTCACCGCGCTCGTCATCGCCGATGCGGGCGCGCTGTTCGGCCGGGCGGAGACCGGAGCGGCGGCGGCGCTCTGGTACGCCGCGGTGCAGGCGATCTCCTCCTATTTCGTCTCCGGCGCCGTGAAGCTGCTCGATGCCGATTGGCGGTCCGGCCGCGCTTTGCCGATCTTCTTGGACGGCGGCATCTACGGCCCGCTGCCGCCGGGCTCCGTCTTCCGCCGCCCTGCCGTGGCGCTCGCCTGCAGCTGGGGCTTCATTCTCTGGGAATGCGCCTTCCCGCTCGCGCTCGTCGCGCCCGCGGTCGCCGCGGCCTGCTGCGCGGTGGCGCTCGTCTTCCACCTGCTCGTCTTCCGCTTCTTCGGCCTCAACCGCTTCGTCTTCGCCTGGGCCGCGACCTTTCCGGCGATCGTCTACGCCGCCGGGTCCTTCTGACCGGGGCGCAAGGGCCCGACGCCGGTCAGCGCCAGCGCGACGCGGCGCGCCGCCCGGAAGAGCGGATAGAGCGCTCGGGCGATCCCCGGCCGCGCGAGGAGCCCGCGGTTCAGCCGGTTGAAGGCGTCGATCGGCGTCGAAAGCAGCGCGAGCGCATGCACGGCCTCGTCGCCGTGAAAGATCCGGCCGTCGAGCACGACGACCATGCCCGCATCGAGGTGGTAGCCGGCGGCCGCAAGCTCCGCGACGCGCGGATCGCCCGAGCGCGCATCGACGATCTCGACCGGCCCCGCCGCCCGTTCGAGCCGCAGCCGCCGCACATAGAACCGGCAGAGCGGGCATGCGCCGTCATGAACGATCAGCATCGCGGAGATCCGGGAATCGGGGCTGCAACTTGACCTGCGTCATGTCGGTTTTCGCTCAGGGGCGCATCCTTCCGCAATCGCCCCCTCGACGGAGACCCGCATGACCATCGACACCGAACCGACCGAACGTGCGGACGCTCCGGCCGAACGCGGCCCCGCGGAAGATGCCGCCGTCGTGATCGCGCTGCCCGCCAAGAAGCCCGCGCGCACCGCCGCGAAGCCGAAGGCGCCTGCCCGTCCCGCCCCCGCCCGCGCGAAGACGCCGCGCACCCGCACCGCGGCGAAGCCGCGCTCTTCGGACGGCGCCCGCGCGATCATGAGCGCCGCAGGCGCCGCGCCCTCCGCGCCGCGGGGCGCGGCCGAGCCCGCGGCCACCGGCGATGCCCCGGCCCGTGCCGCCACGATCGCCGAGATGAAGAGCGATCCGGCGCTCATCCGGCGGCTGTTCGAGACCGGCGAATATCCCTACCGGACGAAGATGCGCAACGAGCCCTACGAGGCTCACATGCTCGAGCTTCAGCGCGAGCTTCTGAAATGCCAGCGCTGGGTCGAGGAGACCGGCCAGAAGATCGTGATCCTGTTCGAAGGCCGCGACGCGGCCGGCAAGGGCGGCACGATCAAGCGCTACATGGAACACATGAACCCGCGCACGGCGCGCGTCGTGGCGCTGCTCAAACCCACCGAGCGCGAGCGCACGCAGTGGTACTTCCAGCGATACGTCGCGCATCTTCCTTCGGCCGGCGAGCTCTGCCTGTTCGACCGCTCCTGGTACAACCGCGCGGGCGTCGAACGGGTCATGGGCTTCTGCTCGCCCAACGAATATCTGGAATTCATGCGCGAGGCGCCGCTCTTCGAGCAGATGCTGGTCCGCTCGGGCATCCGCCTGTTCAAATACTGGTTCTCGGTCTCCCGCGCCGAGCAGCTCGCCCGCTTCAAATCGCGCGAGAACGATCCGCTGAAGCAGTGGAAGCTCTCGCCCATCGACCGCGCCTCGCTCGACAAATGGGACGACTACACCGAGGCCAAGGAGGCGATGTTCTTCTACACCGACACAGCCGACGCGCCGTGGACGGTCGTGAAGTCGGACGACAAGAAGCGCGCGCGGCTCGAATGCATGCAGCATTTCCTGTCGTCTCTGCCCTATCCGAACAAGGACCGTTCGGTGATCAAGGGACCGGATCCGCTGATCGTCGGCACCACCGAGCACGTGATCGGCCGCGACGAGACCATCATCGAGAAGGCGCTCCATCCCGGCCTCAAACGCGCCAAGGACTGAGGACCGTTCGCGCCCGAAGATCGGGGGCCCCGTCAGCGACGGGGCTCTCTCTCGTTCCGGCTGGGCTTTTCCGGCCGCCCGCGGCATTCTCCGCTCGCGATGAAGACGTTTCTGAACACGGAAGAAGCCGCCGCCCATCTCGGCATCAAGGAGCGCAAGCTCTACGAACTCGTCGCCGAGGGCGCGATCCCCTGTTCCAAGGTCACGGGCAAATGGCTGTTCCCGCGCGCGGCGCTCGACCGATGGGTCGAAGCCGGCCTGATCCGCCCGGCCGGCCTGCGCGATGCGCCCCCGCCCGCCATCATCGGGGGCAGCCATGATCCGCTGCTCGAATGGGCGGCCCGGCGTTCGGGTTCGGGCCTCGCGCTTCTCAGCGAAGGCTCCGGCGCGGGCCTCGACCGTCTCGAACGCGACGAGGTCGCCATCGCCGCCGTTCATCTCCACTCCGCCGAGACGGAGGAGGCCAACGAAGCAGCCCTGCTCGCCGCTCACGGCCTGCACGACGCGGTGCTGATCGTCTTCGCGGAGCGCGAACAGGGCCTGCTGGCGAAGCCGGACGATCCGCGCGGGCTCACGAGCGTCGAAGCGGCCGTGCGCTCGGGCGCCCGTTTCGGCCTGCGGCAGGGCGGCGCCGGCGCGCAGCTCCTCCTCGAAAAGCTCCTCGCGCGCGGCGGCCATGCCGCCGGCGAGGTCGCCTCGGCGGCGGACGTCTTCGCCACGGGCTCGGATCTCGCCGCGGCCATCCGCGCGGGCGATGCGGATTGCGGCATCGCGACCCGCGCCGCAGCGCTCGCCGCCGGCCTCGCCTTCGTTCCGCTGGCGACGGAACGCTTCGATCTCGCGATGCGGCGGCGCACTTATTTCGAACCCGGCCCGCAAAAGCTCTTCGCCCTCATGCGCACGCACGAATTCCGGCGGCGCGCGGACAATCTCGGCGGCTACGACGTGAGCCGTGCGGGCGAAGTGAAGCTGAACCGCTGAAGCGCGGATCGGCTCTCCGCTTGACCGATCTCAAAGCCGCGCATCGTCCCTGCGGCTAGGCTCACGGTCGTCACAACAGCATCGGAAGGGACGCCGTGAACCACCATCATTCCAAGACGCTGCACGCGATCTTCGCGCATCCCGTCAGCGCGAACATCGACTTCAAGGACGTCGAGCATCTCCTGACCGCGCTCGGCGCGGAGGTCGAGAACAAGCCCGGCAGCCGCATCGGCGTCACGCTCAACGGGCATTCGGCCGCCTTCCACCACGCCCATCACAGCGTGCCCAAGCCCGAGGTCATGCAGATCAAGAAGTTTCTCGAAAACTGCGGCGTAACGCCCGAGGCCCATCCCCTCTGAGTTTCGCGCCTTCGCGCCGATCGCGCCGCCCGCACGGGCGGCGTCTTCGTTTCAGCCTCTCGCAAGCCCGCTCCGGTTGCATTACATCTCGGGCGTTGCAGGAGGACATCCGCTTGAACGATGCGGCCCTGACGGCATTCATGGTCACGTCCGCCGCCGCCGCGTCCACTCTTCTGGGCGGCGCGGTGGCGGTGGTTTCGGGAAAGGTCGACCGGCGTCTTCTCGCCTTCGGCTTCGCCTTCGCCGCGGGCGCCATGGTCTATGTCTCGCTCGTCGAGATCCTCGCCAAGGGGCAGGCCTCCTTCGCCGAAGTGATGCCGCCGGGCGAAGCGCACCGCATGGCCACGCTGTGGTTCTTCGCGGGCACGCTGCTGGTGATCCTGTTCGAGCGCATGCTGCCGCGCACCGATCTCGATGCACCCGACGAGGACGGCCGCAGGGCGGTGGCCCGAGCCGGGCTTCTGACGGCTCTCGCCATCTCGGCCCATAATCTTCCCGAAGGCATGGCCACGTTCTTCGCCACGCTGAACGAGCCGTCCTTGGGCGCGAAGCTCGCGGCCGCGATCGCGATCCACAACATCCCGGAAGGCATCTCGGTCGCCGTTCCGCTGCTCTACGCCACCGGCAGCCGCACCAAGGCGATGATCGGCACGCTCGTCACCGCCGCGGCCGAACCCTTGGGCGGGCTGATCGGCTATCTCGTGCTGGGCCCCCATCTGGACCCCTTCGTCTTCGGCGCCGTGTTCGGCGTGATCGCGGGCACGATGGTGTTCCTCTCGCTCCACGAACTCATGCCCTCCGCGCGCCGGCACGCGAAAGGCGGCGAGACGGCCTACGGGCTCGTCGGCGGCATGGCCGCGCTGGCGCTCAGCCTCGTGATCCTGAAGTGACGCGGCGGGGCGCCGCCTCCTCGGCGTCCCCCGGCACGCGCTCCTCGATGAAGCCCGCCAGCGCCGCCGCCGCGGGCGACGCCGGATCGCGCGTCAGAAGCGCGATCTCCGCCGGGTCGAGCACGGGCCAACCGAGCCGCTCGTCGAGCACCGCGAGATCCTCCGGCACCATCGCACGCGGCATCACCGACCAGCCGAGCCCCGCCCGCACCGCGGCCAGAGAGCCCGCGAGGCTCTGCGTCATGTAGGTCGGCGTCCACACCACGCCGCGCGCATCGAGCGCCGCCGCCGCACGGCTGCGGTAGACGCAGGGCGCAGGCGACAGAACGAGCGGCAGCGCGCGTTCGAGCGCCGCATAGCGGCTCCGCGCCTCTTCGAAGGGCAGCGCGAGCGCGGGCGCCCCGACCCAGACCAGCGCCTCCCGGCGAAGCTTCCGCGCCCCGGGATAAGGCCGCGCCGGATCGGTCTTCACGATCACGAGATCGTGCAACCCCGCTTCGAACTGCTCGATGAGCCGCAGCGTGAGTTCGCAGCTCACATGCAGCGTCACGAATTCATGCGCCGCGGCGAACTCGCCGAGGATGCCCGGCAGATAGGCGCTCGCGAAATCGTCCGGGGCCGCGAAGCGCACCTCGCCCGCGATGTCCGCGCTGCGGAAATGCTCGATCATCGCATCGGCCGTCGCGATCATCCGCCGCGCATAGCCCAGCAGCGCCTCCCCGTCCCGCGTCAGCCGCACCTTGCGCGTCGTGCGGTCGAACAATACGCGGCCGAGCGCGTCCTCGAGCTTCTGGATCTGCCCGCTGATCGCCGATTGCGAGCGCCCCACACGGCGCCCCGTCCGCGAGAAACTGCCCGTTTCCGCCAGCGTGACGAAGCTCCTCAACAGCGCGGTATCGACGTCGTAGATCATCATCGCGGGCATCTCCCCGGAATTCATCGGCTCCACCGATAAATCGGATCGGGAAAACGCGTTTCAAGTTCCCGCGCGCCGCCGGCATGAACGCGGGCGTTTGCACGCCGAGGGGGCTCTCATGGCATCCGACATCATCGTTCAGAACCTCGTTTCTCCCATCACGCTCGCTTTCGTGCTCGGCATGGTCGCCGCGGCGATCCGTTCCGATCTCGAAATTCCCGAGCCCGTTCTGAAGATCTTCGCGATCTTCCTCCTGCTCTCCATCGGCCTGCAGGGCGGCCGCGAACTGGCGGAGGCGGAACTCGGCTCCATCGTCGCCGCGCTCGGCGCGACGCTTCTCCTCGTTCTCCTTCTGCCGCTCGCCGCCTTCGGCATCGCCCGCTTCTTCGGGCGCTTCGACGTGGCGAACGCCACCGGCATCGCGGCCCTCTACGGGTCCGTTTCTTCCGTCACCTTCCTCGCCGCGCAGAATTTCGCATCCTCGCAAGGCACGCCCGCCGAGGGCTTCCTCACGGGCCTCGTCGCGCTGATGGAATGGGGCATCCTCGTCGCGCTCTTCATCGGGCGCTTCAGCATGGCGGGCGCGGACGGACGGACGCGGGCGCTCGGCGCCATCGTCGCCGAAACGCTGCGGGGCCGGGGTCTCGTCCTGCTCGTCGGCGGCATGACCATGGGCTACGCGGTCGGCGAGAGCCATTTTGAAAAGCTGGAGCCCTTCTTCGTCGACCTTTTCCGCGGCGTGCTCGTCCTCTTCCTGCTGGAAATGGGAATGACGGCGGCGCGGCGGCTCAGGGAATTCACGAAGGTCGGCCCCTTCATGGTCGCCTTCGGAACGGTCGTCCCCCTGCTCTTCGGCGCCGCGGGGACGCTCGCGGGAACCCTGGCGGGTCTTTCGGTCGGCGGGGCCTTCGTGCTCGGCGCGGTCGCGGCCTCGGCCTCCTATATCGACGCGCCCGCCGCCGTCCGCAGCGCCTTTCCCGAAGCCAACCCGTCGATCTACCTGACGAGCTCGCTCGGCATCACCTTCCCCTTCAACCTGATCATCGGGCTGCCCGTCTATTACGGCCTCGCCGCGCTCTGGAGCTCGGTTTTCGGGGGGTGACGTCAAGTCGCCGGAAACGATCGATACAGTCGGGCGCCCGTCGATGCGGGCGCCTTTTTCATCGTGTTCTATGGTGCCAAGACGTCGAGAAATACGCCCTTTTGCCGATTGCAATCGATCAAAGATAAAATTCTTCTGATTACAGTCGTTTTTATTCCGGAACGGCGACTTCTCCAGAACCGATCACGAGGGTCGGCCGCGCGGAAACGACATGCATCCTTTGCAACGTAAATACGGGGGCAGCGACCCTGCCGCCTGGGACGACGCGAAGCGTGCCGCCGCCCGCGAAGAATTCCAAAAGGCCATCGCCGACGACAGGGCGGGCGTGCCCGGCGGCAAGCTCTCGCTCGCCGACCGCACCGCCCTTATCCGGATCTGGATCGACATCCGCGGCGCGCAAAGCGCGGCCGAAGAAGCGGCGGCCGCCGCCGCAGCGGCAGCCGAAGCGCGGGCGGCATCGGGCGAGGCCTTGCCCGAACCGGTCCCCGCCCCGCGACCGCCCGCTCCCCGGCTCGCGCGCCATCAGGACCACAAGCACAAGCACCCGCCGCTGTTCGGCCCCCGCCAGATTTGGAGCTTCATCCGCAGCCTCACTTTGCCGGACGTCGTGTTCCTCTGCGCGCTGTGCGGCGTCACCGTCGCCATCGTCCTTCTGGGCAAGCATTCGATCGGCGAGGTGCGTCGCATCGAGGACGTGAAGACCGAAGCCGAGAACGTCGTGGTCTGGCTGAAGGACACCGCCGAGAAGCGAAGCGCGGAGGATTTCGAGCCCGCAGCCTGCCGCAAGCAGGACGGCGCGACGTGGAGCAAATGCGCCGCCGCCCTCGTCGAGGCGGCGGGCCCGCTGCACGAGAAATTCAATCCCTTCGTCGAAGGCCGGCCGCTCCTCCAGCGCAAATGCGACGCCGCCGACTGGAAGAACATCGGCTCGATCATCATCGAAAAGGGCGTCCTGCAGGCGAGCGGGAGCTACACCTATTCGTCCTTCGACGGGACCGAACCCATGGCGAAGGACCTCACCGTGCGCGTCGTCGTCTGCGGTCGCGGCTTCCACCTCGTGAAGGTGGTCGCCGAGTTGAGTCTGTGAGGCCCAGATGAGCGAAACGGCGCCCCCCGCAGCCGACGCCCTGCTCCCTCCGGCCGCCGTCGCCCGTCAGAGGCGCACGCTGCGCAGCACGGTCTATCACTGGCTCTTCGACAAGCACGGCGGCCACAGCTACGCCGAGCATGTCGAGCAATGGATCGCGGTCCTCATCATCGCGAACATCACGATCATGCTCCTCGAGCTGATCCCGTCGTTGTACGAGCCCTACGCGAAGTGGTTCCACATCTTCGACGTCTTCTCGATCATCATCTTCACCTTCGAATATCTGATCCGCCTGTATGTGGCGCCCGAAGACGAAGAGTTCGCGGACAGCAGCGTGCCGCGCCTGAAATACATGTTCAGCGTCTTTGCGCTGATCGACATCGCCGCGATCCTGCCCTTCTATCTCAGCGCCTTCTTCGCCATGGACCTGCGCGTCCTGCGCGTGCTGCGGCTGCTGCGGCTTCTGAAGCTCTTCCGCGTGCTCATGCCCGCGATCCACGAATTCGTGGAGCTGAACAAGGGCCGCACCTTCCGTCAGAAGGTCCACGCGCTCGTCTTCGACTCGCCCCATAGCGGCTCGCTGCACCACTATTACGATCTCTTCATCGTGTTCTGGGTGCTCGTATCCGTGCTCGCGGTCATCCTCGAGTCGGTCGACTCCATCTATTACAATCTGGCTCTGGAATTCGTCGTTCTCGACGTGTTGGCCGTTCTGGTCTTCTGCTTCGAATACGCGTTCAGGCTCTATTCCTGCGTCGAAGAACCGAAATTCCGGCATTGGCTCGGCGGGCGCATCCGCTATGCGCGCAACCCGGTCGCGCTCATCGACCTGCTCGCGATCCTGCCGTTCTTTCTCGAGGTGCTGCTGCACCATCTCGTCGACCTGCGCTTCCTGCGCACCTTCCGGCTGCTGCGCCTGTTCAAGCTCACGCGCTACACGGGGTCGACGTCGACCTTGATGTCGGTCGTGCGGCGCGAATTGCCCATCATCGGTGCCGCCGCCTTCACGATGATGCTGCTCGTGATCCTCGCCGCGAGCTTCGGCTATCTGCTGGAGCACGAGGCCCAGCCGGACAAGTTCGAGAACATCCCGACGGCGATCTATTGGGCCGTCATCACGCTGGCCAGCGTCGGCTACGGCGACATCTCGCCGATCACGCCGATGGGCCGCTTCATGACGCTCATCATGGCGCTGCTCGGGATCGGCATCTTCGCGATCCCCGCCTCGATCCTCTCCTCGGCCTTCATGCAGGAATTGCAGCTGCAGCGGCAGCAATTGGAGAACGAGCTGAACGTGATGCTGTCGGACGGCGTGCTGTCGGACGAGGAGATGGAGAAGGTCTCCCAGCTCGCCAAGCGGCTCAACATCTCGCACAACCAGATCGAGGTGCTGATCGAGAAGGCGAAGTTCCAGCAAACGGAGCGCGCCAAGAACGACCTCTTCATGCCGAAGGAATTCCTGACCGAGCATCCGGAGATCGCCGCGGCGCAGTTCCACATCCTGTTCGAACAGCTGAAACGGCTCGCGACCCTTCCCAACGGCGCCGCCGTCGGCGCGATCATCGCCCGGTCGCAGGAGCTCGACGCGGCGCAGAAGCGCTTATGGCTGGAACTGTCCGAACGGACCGTCGCTCTCGACGAGCCAAGCCGCAAGACCGATTGAAATCAGCACGACGACGATCGCGATCCCGATCAGGATCTCGCGCTGATTGTCCACGGACGGCTCGTCCGCGGGCGCCTGCCGGTCGAGCGGCAGCCCGGACTTGCGAAGGCCGAGACGTGCCGCGATGAGATTGAGGAGAACGACGGGTGCCATGGCTTCATCATAGCACCTGCTACCCTCGGTTGAGAATTCCCGGCAGCTTGAACATCCCGAGCATCGACGAAAAAAGCCGTCCCTTTCGTTGCGACGGATCCGCGATCCGGGTCTCGACGGGATCGAATACGTCGCCCGCATGATCCGCGGGCTCGGCCCGACGGATCACCACCGGCTTTCGGACCGGAATATCCTTTCGACTGCACGAAATGCGAACGGTTACGGGCCGTTTTCGAGCGGTCGGATTACTGCAAACGACTGCGTTCGGCCGGTATCTTCGAGTCCCGGAAACTCTGCTGAATTCGTCGCCGCCGCAATACGACTTACCACCTACGATGCGAGGCCCTATAGAACGCGCGCAGTGAAGACCGTCGAGGAGATTCGAATGGCGCCTAGCGAACAGTTCCTTCGACGCGTGAGCGAATTGTCGGATCTCCGATTCGGATTTCGTCTCTGGAACGGAGCGGAAATCCCGCCGAGCGCGGGAGAGCATCCCCTCCGGATCCGTATCGCCGACGAGGGCGTCCTGGCGAGCCTGTTGAGAAGTCCACGTCTGGACACCGTCATCCGATTGCACGCCGAGGGACGGCTCGATTGGGAAGACGGGACGATCTTCGACCTCGCCGCGCTCAGGCCCGTCGGCAAGCCGGGGGCCTTGCTGAAGTCCTTGGGCGTGATCCCGCTGGTTCGAACGGCGCTGCACCTGCTTACGGTTCCGGGCCGGCCGACCTTGGCGCGCGGACGCGGCGACGATGCCCGTCTCAAGCGCGGCGACGCCGCGACGAACAAGCAGAACATCGCCCATCACTACGACGTCTCGAACGAGTTCTACCGGCTCTTTCTCGATCCGGAGATGGTCTACACCTGCGCTTACTACACGCCCGATTTCCACGACGACATCGCCAAGGCGCAGCGCGACAAGCTGGACATGATCTGCCGGAAGCTGCGCCTGAAGCCGGGCGGGCGTCATCTCGACATCGGCTGCGGTTGGGGCGCGCTCATCTGCCATGCCGCGATGCATTACGGCGTGTCTGCGGTCGGCGTGACCCTCTCGGAAGAACAGGCGGCGCTCGCGCGCGAGAAAGTGGCTTCGCTCGGTCTGTCGGATCGCGTTTCGGTCCAGGTCATCGACTACAACGATCTCGAAGAAGGATCCTTCGATACGATTTCCTCGATCGGCATGTTCGAGGCCGTCGGCATCGACAATCACCAGAAATACTTCAAAGCCGTTCATCGGCTCCTGAAGCCCGGCGGGCTCTATCTGCACCACGCCATTTCCCGTCCCGCGAAGGGAAGCGACAACGAGTTCCGGAAGATGCGCGCCGAGTATCGGGCCTTGGTGCGATACATTTTTCCCGGCGGCGAACTCGACCATCTGGGCATGTCGGTCGCGAATCTCGAGCGGGCGCGTTTCGAGGTCCACGACGTCGAAGCGTGGCGGATGCATTATGCGCGCACGACGCGCCTGTGGCACGACCGGCTGCTCGAGCGACGGGCGGAAGCCGAGGCTCGGATCGGAGCTGAAAAGACGCGCATGTGGCTCATGTATCTCGGCGGGTGCTCGCTCGCTTTCGAGCGCGGCGCGGTCGGCATCTTCCAGACATTGGCTTCGAGGAAATCGAAGGGCTTTCTCCCCGTGCCCGCCACGCGAGCCGATCTCTACGATCAGGCCCCGTCAGCCTGACGCTCGCAAGCGGCGCTCGAACGGCGCGCCGCTCGGCCTGAAAAACAAAAAGCCGCCCGGAAGGGCGGCTTTTTTCGATGTCGTGGAGAAATTTCTTCGAAGGAAGAAACTTCAGCGCTTCGAGAACTGGAAGCTGCGGCGAGCCTTGGCCCGGCCGTACTTCTTGCGCTCGACCACGCGGCTGTCGCGGGTGAGGAAGCCGACCTTCTTGAGGATGCCGCGAAGATCGGGCTCGTAATAGGTCAGCGCCTTGGCGATGCCGTGACGCACGGCACCGGCCTGGCCGGAGAGGCCGCCGCCTTCGACGTCGACGACGATGTCGTACTGGCTCAGGCGGTCCGCCACCAGCAGCGGCTGCTGCAGGATCATGCGGAGCACCGGACGGGCGAAGTAGACGTCGACCGCGCGCTTGTTGACCGTGATCGTGCCGGAGCCCGGCTTGATCCAGACGCGGGCGACCGCGTCCTTGCGCTTGCCGGTGGCATAGGCGCGGCCCTGAGCGTCGAGCTTCTGGACGTGCACGGGAGCCTCGGGGGCGGTCGAGACCGCGCCCTTCAGATCGGCGAGGGACTGGAGGGTGTCGGCCATGTTCAGGCGCTCCTCGAGTTCTTGCGGTTCAGCGCGGCGATATCGACCGCCTCCGGCGCCTGGGCCGCATGGGGATGCTCGGCGCCCTTGTAGACGCGCAGATTGCCGAGCTGCTTGCGGCCGAGCGGGCCGCGCGGGAGCATGCGCTCGACGGCCTTCTCGACGACGCGCTCGGGGAAGCGGCCTTCGAGAATGAACTTGGCCGACCGTTCCTTGATGCCGCCGGGATAGCCGGTGTGATGGTAGTAGACCTTCTGGTCGCGCTTGCGACCGGTCAGCACGACCTTCTCGGCATTGATGACGATGACGTTGTCACCGCAGTCGACGTGAGGCGTGAAGGTGGGCTTGTGCTTGCCGCGCAGACGCATGGCGATCAGGGACGCGAGACGGCCCACGACGAGGCCCTTCGCGTCGATCAGCACCCACTTCTTCTCGACCTCGGCGGGCTTGGCCACATAGGTCTTCATGGATCGCTTTCCGTTGTCGCATGCGGGACCGCCCCGCATGCCGAAAGAGTGCGGAGGGCGACGAGGCCCTTCGTTCGAGCGGTGAAGTACATGACGCCGGGCCGCGCGTCAATGGCGGACGAGATGCCGAGAAAAGGGTTTTATGTTTTAAATCAATGACTTGATACAAGCGGTATTATTTTACCGCACATCCGAACCTGATCGGTCATTGCGAGCGAAGCGAAGCAATCCAGAAAAACGCCCGCCCCCGCGCTCCATGCCCGACGAATGGATTGCTTCGTCGCTCCGCTCCTCGCAATGACGGAAATGCCCTCATGGTGAGGAGCCGCCCCCCGCCGGGGCGCACGCGTCACGCCGGGATCGAATAGGTCCCCGTCACATGCGCGCAGAGATCGTCCGACCCTTCGGAGCGGATCAGGACCTCGCCCACGGCCAGCCGCTTGCCGAGCTTCAGCAGCCGGCACTCCCCGATCATCGCGCGCGGCTCGGGCTTGCGCAGGAAATTGATCGAGAAATTCGTCGTCACCGCCAGCGCCACGGGGCCGATCGAACCGAGGATCGCGACGTAGAGCGCGAGATCGGCGAGCGTCATCATCGCGGGACCCGAGATGGTGCCGCCGGGGCGCAGCTGGGTCTCGTGATAGGCCATGCGCATCACCGCCCGGCCGTGCCCCACCTCCTCGACCGTCCAGATGTCGCCTTGCATGTAGATCTGGGGAAATTCCTTGCGCAGGAAGACTTCGAGATCCTGCAGCGGCATCACGGCTTCACGCATCGGTCCACTTCCCCCGGAGGTTCGGCGACAGTCGTAACGCCCGCGCCCGCGCCTGTGAACCTGTTGACGAGCGCCGCGCCCGGCGCGAGCCTTCCGCCATGACCCGATCCGAGCCCGCCCCCGCCGCCCCGGCCCCGCCCCTCCTGCGGGAGGATCGCGGCGCCGTCGCCCTCTTGCGCCTGAACCGTCCGGCCGCGCGCAACGCCCTGTCCGAAGCGCTGATCGATGCGCTCGCCGCCGAATTCGCCGCGATCGCGGATGACCGCTCCGTCCGGGCCGTCGTGCTCGCGGCCGCCGGCCCGGTCTTCTCGGCGGGGCACGACCTCAAGGAGATGACGGCCCGCCGCGCGGATCCCGATCGCGGACGCGCCTATTTCGCCGACATTCTCGGCCGCTGCTCGGCCATGATGCAGGCGATCGTGCGGCTGCCGCAGCCGGTCGTCGCCGCCGTGGAAGGCACCGCAACGGCGGCGGGCGCGCAGCTCGTCGCGAGCTGCGATCTCGCCGTGGCCGGCGCGGAGGCGCGCTTCTGCACCCCGGGCGTCCATATCGGCCTGTTCTGCTCTACGCCCATGGTGCCGCTCTCGCGCAATCTGGCGCGCAAGCACGCGATGGAGATGCTGCTGCTCGGCGAGATGATCGCGGCGGAGAACGCCGCCCGCATGGGCCTCGTCAACCGCGTCGTGCCCCCGGGCGACGCGGAGGCCGAGGCGCTGCGCATGGCCGGGATCGTCGCATCCAAATCGCCGCTCACTTTGAAGATCGGCAAGAAGGCCTTCTACGAGCAGCTCGAAATGCCGCTCTCGGACGCCTATGCCCATGCTTCGCGGGTCATGGTGGAGAACATGCTCGCGCGCGACGCGGAGGAGGGCATCGGCGCCTTCGTCGAAAAGCGCGCCCCGGAATGGCGCGGCGAGTGACACTTGGCGTCCGTCAGGCGGACATTGACGCTTCGGAGGCGGCCGGCTAGCTTCCCTCCCGCGCAGCCGACGGGCCCGACGCACTCCATCATGCTCCGGCGGGAGCGGACGACCTCTCACGCGGCCGCTGCATGTTTTCCGCCGACGTTCTTCTGCCCTTCCTGCTGTTTCTCGGCGCCGCGCTCTATACCAGCGTCGGCCATGCCGGCGCCTCGGCCTATCTCGCCGCCATGGTGCTGTTCGGGATCGCGCCGGAGGTCATGCGGCCCACGGCGCTCGTCCTCAACATCATCGTCGCGAGCCTGTCCGCCGTCCGTTTCGCGCGCGCGGGCCTGATCGAGCCGAAGCTTCTGCTCGCGCTCGTCGCGGGCTCCGCCCCGCTGGCCTTCATCGGCGGCGGCATCATGCTGCCCGGCCATTGGTATCGTCCGCTGGTCGGCCTCGTGCTGCTGATCGCGGCCGGCCGGCTCCTGTGGCCCGGCGGCCTCCGCATCCCGACCGCCGAGGAAACGAAGCGTCCGTTCTGGCCTTTCGCCACGGGTACGGGCGCAACGGTGGGCTTCCTCTCCGGCCTCACCGGCACGGGCGGCGGCATCTTCCTGTCGCCGATCATGATCTTCGGCAAATGGGTCGAGGTGCGGAAGGCGTCCGGAACGGCGGTCACCTTCATCCTCATCAATTCCACCGCCGCGCTGCTCGGCAATGTGAAGGCGGTGGGCGCCCTGCCCGCGGAACTGCCCGTCTTCGCCGGCGCGGTGATCGCGGGCGCGCTTCTCGGCACGCGGCTCGGCATTTCAGGCCTGGCGACGCCCATGATCCTGCGGGCGCTCGGCGTGGTGCTGCTGGTGGCCGCGGGCAAGCTTCTTCTGTCGTGACCGGTTGAACGCGGCGGGGCCGAGGGATAGCGTGCGCGCCATGTCCGACACCCCCGCCCCCCTCGCCCGCCACGACGCCTATCCCGACGATCTGATCCGCACGATCCTGCGGTCGACGAAGTCCATCGCGCTGGTCGGAGCCTCGTCCAATCCGGCAAGACCGAGCTGGATCGTCCTGAAATATCTGAAGGAACGCGGCTACCGCATGGTCGCCGTCAATCCCGGGCTGGCGGGAGGCACCATTCTCGACGTGCCGGTGGTCGCGAGCCTGAAGGACCTCGCCGAACCCGTCGACATGGTCGAGATCTTCCGCAATTCCGAAGCGGCGGGCCCGATCACCGACGAGGCGCTCGCGCTCCCTTGGAAGCCCAAGGTGATCTGGATGCAGCTCTCCGTCCGCAACGACGCCGCGGCCGAACGGGCCGAGGCCGCGGGGGTGCAGGTCGTCATGAACCGCTGCCCCAAGATCGAATACGGCCGCCTCTCCGGCGAGATCGGCTGGCAGGGCATCAATTCGCGCATCCTGTCGTCAAAGAAGCCGGTCCTCTCGACCAAGGGCGTGCAGAAACTCACCATCGCTCCGCGCGGCCCCGGCCGCGGCTGAATTTGACGAAGAACAAATCGTTCTTTATATCGAACACGACCGCAAGGCGTCTCGAACGATCCCGAGGAACACGACCATGACCGAGCAGAATCCCGGTTTCTCCACCCTCGCCGTCCATGCCGGCGCGGCGCCCGACGCGGCCACCGGCGCGCGCGCGACGCCCATCTATCAGACGACGAGCTTCGTCTTCGACGACGTCGACCACGCAGCCTCGCTGTTCGGCCTGCAGGCTTTCGGCAACATCTATTCGCGCATCGGCAACCCGACCTGCGCGGTGCTGGAAGAGCGCGTCGCGGCGCTGGAGGGCGGCACGGCGGCGCTCGCCGTCGCCTCGGGCCACGCGGCCGAGTTCCTCGTGTTCCACACGATCCTGCAGCCCGGCGACGAGTTCATCGCCTCGCGCAAGCTCTACGGCGGCTCGATCAACCAGTTCAATCATTCCTACAAGAACTTCGACTGGCACGTCGTGTGGGCCGACGGCGAGGACCCGGCGTCCTTCGAGAAGGCCATCACGCCGAAGACCAAGGCGATCTTCATCGAGTCGATCGCCAATCCCGGCGGCCTCATCATGGACATCGCCGGCATCGCGGCGGTCGCGCACAAGGCGGGCATTCCGCTCATCGTCGACAACACGATGGCGACCCCCTACCTGATCCGCCCCTTCGAGCACGGCGCCGACGTGGTGGTGCATTCGGCCACCAAGTTCCTCGGCGGCCACGGCAACTCCATCGGCGGCCTCATCGTCGACGGCGGCCGGTTCGACTGGATGAAGTCGGGCCGTTATCCGATGCTCTCGCAGCCGCGCCCCGAATACGGCGGCATGGTGCTGGGCGAGACCTTCGGCGACTTCGCCTTCGCCATCGCCTGCCGCGTGCTCGGCCTGCGCGATCTCGGGCCCGCGCTGTCGCCCTTCAACGCCTTCATGATCATCACGGGCATCGAGACGCTGCCGCTGCGCATGCAGAAGCATTCGGACAACGCGCTCGCTGTCGCCAAGCACCTGCAGGCGCATCCGGCGGTCGAGTGGGTCAGCTATCCCGGCCTGCCGGGCGACAAGTATCACGACCTCGCAAAGCGCTATTCGCCCAAGGGCGCGGGCGCGGTGTTCACCTTCGGCCTGAAGGGCGGCTACGAGGCCGGCGTGAAGTTCGTCTCGAACCTCAAGCTGCTCTCGCATCTCGCCAATATCGGCGACACGCGCTCGCTGGTCATCCACCCGGCCTCGACCACGCACCGCCAGCTCACCCCCGAGCAGCTCCGCTCCGCAGGCGCGGGCCCGGAGGTGGTGCGCCTGTCGATCGGCATCGAGGACGCGGCCGACATCATCGCCGACATCGACGAGGCTCTGGCGAGCATCTGACGCCCGCCTCCGCAGGAAACGATCCGAAAGGCGCCCGACCCGGTCGGGCGCCTTTTCTCATGCGCCGCCGCCCTCCCCGACCGGCCGACCCCTAGGCCGGATGGCCGAACTGCCCTGCGGACTGACCGGAACCATGATCGTCGCGGGCCGTAAGGAGCCCGAGGGAGGACGATCATGGTGCACAACATCCTCATCGCGACGGACGGGTCCGAATTGGCCGACAAGGCGGTGCTGCAGGGCATCGCGCTGGCGAAAGCGCTCGGCGCGCGCGTGACCGGCGTCACGGTCTCGGAGCCGTTCCACGTCGTCACCGCGGACGTGCCGATGGTGGAGGACACGCTCGACGAATATGACCGCCGCGTCGCGGAAAAAGCGCGGGCGGTCCTGTCACGGGTCGAGCGGGCGGCGCAGGACGCGGGCGTGCCCTGCGATACGGTCCACGTCTCCGAAGACGATCCTTATGAAGGCATCCTCAAGGCCGCCGCACAGACGGGCGCGGACATGATCGCCATGGCCTCGCACGGCCGCCGGGGCATCGCCGCGCTGCTGCTCGGGTCGCAGACCCGCAAGGTCCTGACCCACTCGACCCTTCCGGTGATCGTCTACCGTTGAGCGCTCAGGCGGCCTTCGTCGCCGCCGCATGGGCCGCGACCATGCCGAGCACGACCATCGCGAAGGCCTGATGCAGAAGGCCGAGCCAGAGCGGCACCGCCATCAGCAGCGTGGCGATGCCGATGCCCGCCTGCGCCGTCAAAAGCCACACATTGATCGTCGCGCGGCGGTTCGCCGAGGTGCCGGGCGCCGCGCGCCCCACCGACCACGCATGGAACAGCGCAAGGCCCAGAAGGACATAGGCCACGAGCCGGTGGTTGAACTGCACCAGCGTGGGGTTGTCGACGAAGTTCTCGATCCAGGGATCGACCACGAAGAGTCCCGACGCGGCCGGCACCAGCCGTCCGTCCATCAGCGGCCAGGTGTTGTAGACGAGGCCCGCCTTCGAGCCCGCGACGAGCGCACCGAGCGCGATCTGCAGCAGGCACACCACCAGGAGCGCCCGCGCCGCCGTGACGAGCCGGGGCGCGACGCGCTCCGTGCGCTCGCGCAGATGCACCGCCCAGGCGATCAGCAGCGCGAAGATCGTCGAAGCGAGCGTCAGATGCAGCATCAGCTTCACCGGCGCCACGGCCGTCATGCCGGGCTTGAGACCGGAAGCGACCATGATCCAGCCGACCGCCCCCTGCAGGCCGCCGAGCATACCGAGCCCGAGCGCGATCAGCGCGTTGCGCCCGCGCAGGTGGCCGCGCAGCACGAGAAAGGCGAAGCCGGCCGCGAAGACGAGGCCGACGAAACGGCCGAGCTGCCGGTGGCCCCACTCCCACCAGAAGATCGTCTTGAACTCGTCGAGGCTCATGCCCTTGTTGAGCAGCTGATATTGCGGGATCTGCCGGTACTTCTCGAATTCGACGGTCCATTGTTCCGCCGTCAGGGGCGGAACCGCGCCGGTCACGGGCCGCCATTCGGTGATCGACAGGCCAGAGCCCGTCATGCGCGTGGCGCCGCCGACGACGACCATGCACAGCACCAGCGCCGCCAACGCGAACAGCCAGATGCGCACGGCGCGCCGCGAGGCGGCGCTCATGGGCTCCGGAGAGGCGGAGGTGACGGCGAGGTCGGCGGCGAGGGCCATGAACGCGGCTCCGAACTTGATCCGGGACGAACGACGCGACACATAGAGGCGGACGCGACGGATCACAACGGACCCGTTCGCCGCACACCCCCGAAGAGGCCGGGATGAACCGACGCACCCGCAAATTCATCGGCGCCGTGACGATCCTGATCTTCGTCTGCGTCTACGCGCTCCTCGCCATGGCGGTTGCGCAGGGCCGCCTGCAGGAGGCCTCGAAGCTCTGGCAGGGCATCTTCTATGCGGTCGTCGGCATGGGCTGGATCGTGCCGCTGATGCCGCTGATCCGCTGGATGGAACGCCCCGACCCCGAGGATGCATGAGGTCGTCGGCGCCGCTCCCGAAAAACAGCCCGCAGAACCCCCCGCGCGTGTTGCGCCGCCCCCCTCGCCCGACTATAACGCGCTTCGTCGGAGCGTAGCGCAGCCCGGTTAGCGCACTAGTCTGGGGGACTAGGGGTCGGAGGTTCGAATCCTCTCGCTCCGACCACTTTTTTTATTCCCAATGGTTAGAGCCGAAACCGGAGTCGGCCTCATTGGAACGACAAGCGAACCGAAAGCACCGGAAACGCCGGTTTCGTCGCAGAAAGTCCCGAAAATATCGAACTGTCGCTCGCCCCGGGGCCCCGCCTTCGTGAGGCTACTCCGAAGTTCATCCTATGACGGCTCAGCGGCGTCGTTTCCGTTGCCGCTGAGGACCTGAAGGCGCAGGTGGAGGCTGATTCTGATGACGTCCGTGGATGATTTTTCCGACCACGGCTACGGTGGTCGTTCCGAATAGACCCACGCCGGCCCACGCATACCCGCTCAAGATGCAGTAAACGCTGGCAGCAATTGCGAGCAAGGCGACTGTAAGGCCGCCGATCAGGCCGATCACTTCGATGATGGCAGGATACCGCGCTGCCCGGCGATCCATTGCGTGCGCATGAATCTGCTCACGCTCGGCCATCCCGAGAATTCTGTCGGCAGCACCTGGACAGACCCTCTCGTAGTCTTCCAGCATATGCGCCGGCGGGATCGGACCGGAAAACTCTACGGCCACGCTTTTCGCGACGAGTTCAGTCCGAAGAACGGGCTCGTGTCCATTACCCACCTGAGGAGCGACCACTTCTGCACCAGCTTTACCGGCACTCGGGATTTGGGCCGTCCTATCGGAAGCTTGGTGCGGAGTGCCGTCTTCAGTGTTTTCGATGCCCATACGAGCGCCGTTCTTTCATTACGGCGCTCATGATGTAGCTGCCGACGTTTTTCCAACTCCGCTCCACCGAGGACGCCGACCTGACAACGGGGAGCTTAGGACGCGACAGCAAAACCGACGGAGCAAAAAGGCCCGCCGTGAAGCCGCGAACAAACCGATCAAGAGAACTCTTTTTCATCTGACGGACCATGCGGCAACCCATGTTCATGTTGAGGAAACGCCAGTGATCCACATTCGGGTAAAGACCTCGTTCAGCCGTTCGTGTCAACACCCGCGCGAAGGTCGAGCACCCAGACATGCGCCGTCATGATCTGCGCCCGTCTCGAAAGAACCGACCGGAACGCGACCGCCTTCACTTCGCTCCCGCAGCGACGAGCGCGTGTTCCAGCGCGCGGTATTCGGCCGCGGTCGGCGCGTATTGGGGCGGGCGCACGGCATCGCAATCGAGCCGGCCGAGCAGTTTGAGGCAGGCCTTCAGCCGCGCCGTCGCCCGGCCTCCCGGCCCGTCGCGATAGACGGCCACGGCGAGCGCGTAGATGCGTTCATGCGCCCGGCGCGCCGCCGCCCAGTCGCCGCGGGCGGCGCAGGCGAAGAGATCGCACAGCGCCTCGGGCACCACCGCCGCCAGCGAGACCTGGCTGCCCGCGCTGCCGATGATGTAGCTCGTCAAGAGATGCTCGTCGCCCGAGCCCATGACCACGAAATCCGGGCGCTGCGCCTTGATGAGGCGGAGATTGGCCTCGTAGCGCGCCACCTCCCAACTGCCGTCCTTGATCGCGACGAAATGCGGATCAGCGACGAGTTTTCGCAGCACGTCGGCCTCATAGGCCATCGCGCCCGCGCCCACAGGCGCGCCGTAGATGAGAAGCGGCAGCGACACGGCTTCCGCGATCATCCGGTGATGCGTGAAGACGACCTCGTCGGCATGGCCGAGCGCCCATGAATTCGGCGGGAAGACGAGGATCCCGTCGGCGCCCGCCTCCTGCATCTCCAGCGCCTCGCGAGCCGCCTCGATCGAGGATTCCTGATTGACGCCCGAGCAGATGAAGCAGTCCGCGGGCGCGACCGCGCGCGCGGTGCGCGTGACGAGGCGCTTCTCTTCCGGCGTGAGCACGAAATTTTCGCCCGCATGGCCGTTGATCAGCAGGCCGCGGATGCCCGGCGTGTGCGAAACCTTGCGGATGTGCTCGGCGAGCGCCGCTTCGTCGATGCTGAAATCCGCCCGCATCGGCACGATCGTGGCCGCGTGGATCCCGTCGAGGCGTTCGGGACGAAAGGCGTTCATGGGGCGGTTCCTTCGGACGGATCGGGTGCGAGCAGGCGGTCGATCGGGAAAAGCGGGAGATCCGGCTCGCGGCCGAGGATCCGGTCCGCGAGAAGACGGGCGATATACGGGCCGCTCGTGTAGCCGGAATGGACGCTGCCGCAGACATAAGCCTCGTTCACGCCGGGTACCGGCCCGGCGGCGGGCAGCGCGTCGCGCGTCTCCGCCTCCAGTCCCGCCCAGGCGCGCGCGAGCCGCGCATGTCCGAGGGCGGGCACGGCATGGCAGGCGAGCCTGACATTGCCCACGAGCCGCTCGGGCAGGAGTTCCACCCCGCCCCGCTCGCGATCGCCGACGGCCTGCCAACCGCCGCCGATCACCACGGTCCCGTGCGGATATTGCTTGAGCGACAGAAGCCCGCTCGCGACCCCGATCACGGTCTGCATCACCGGCGCCACGCGCTCGGTGACGGCGAGCTGGTTGATGAGCGTCTTGATCGGCAGATCGACGCCGAGCCAAGCCAGCATCGGCTCGATCCAGACGCCGCCCGCGAGCAGGATCCGGCGTGCGCGCAAGGGCCCCTGCGCCGTCCTGAGCGTGAAGCCGCCGTCGCCCTGATCCACGCCTTCGACCGCGCGGTTCTCATGCAGCGCGACGCCCGCCTCGATCAGGGCGCGTCGATAGGCGAGCCCGGTGAGATAGGCGTTCGCATAACCGTCCACCTCGCAATGGCCCGCGATCAGCACCTCGTCGGAGAGCCCCGGCTCGATGCGCTTCGCCTCGCGCCCGTCCACGATGCGGATCGGCGCCCCCGCCTCGCGCCGCTTGCCGGCGCGATAGGTCAGGATCTCGGCTTCCTGCTCCGTGAAGGCGAGCGACAGCCCGTCGCAGACGACGACGCCCACGTCGTGGCCGAGCCATTCGGAGGCCGACGCCCACATCGCATGGGCCCGCAGCGCATAGGGGATCAGCGCCACGCGGGTCATCTGCATCGTGAGCGTGCCGGCATTCACGCCGGAGGCCTCGCGGCAGAGCGGGCCGCGGTCGAGCAGCGCCACGTCCATGCCGCCGCGCGCGCAGAACAGCGCTGCCGTGGCGCCGTGGACGCCTCCTCCGACGACGGCGAGGTCATGAACGCGGGTCATAGCGGGGCCGGCTTCGGAATCGGGATGTCGGAATAGTCGAAGCGGCCGAGGAGATCGGCCAGCGGCACAGGCCGCAACGGCGGGCGCGCGGTCCATTGGCCGACCGCCTCGCGCTCGACGCCGAGCGAGCGCGCGAGGATCTCCGCCGCCGTCTCGCCGCACATCCGGCCCTGACAGGGGCCCATGCCGCAGCGCGTGAAATGCTTGAGCTGGTTGACCTCGGTCGCACCCGCCACGGCCGCGGCCTCGATTTCGCCGCGCGTCACGTCCTCGCAGCGGCAGACCACGGTTTCGGCGGGCACGGAAGCGACCTGCCCGGCCCTCAGCGCCATCAGCCCCGCGATCGCGTCCGAGAACGGCGCAAGCCCGGCGGCGGCGGTGCGCGCCGGTTCGGCCCGTTTCCGCCATTCGCTCTCGCTCAGGCGCCCCGCATCACGAGCGGCCGCGAGCCCCGCCAGAGTGCCGTTCAGCACCGCCGCCGCGGCGCCTTTGATTCCCACCCCGTCGCCCGCGGCATAGAGGCCGGCGATGCTGGTGCGCCCGTCGGCATCGAGCTCGGGCACGTGCCCGCCGCGCAAGCGATCGAATCGCGTCTTCGCGCGGAACAGGCGCGGCACCTCGCCGCCCGGCACGAGGCCGTGGCCGACGACGAGCGAACCGATCTCGAAGCTCCGCTCCGACCCGCCGGTGAAGGCGCCCGTTTCATCGACCGGCGCGATCACGACGCGCTCGGCCCGCTCCGCGCCCTCGACGCGCCGCACAGCATGGCGGAACAGCACCGGCACGCCGCGGCCGGCGATCTTCAGCGTCCAGCCGAGCCCCTGTGCCAGAAGGGACGGCCGCGAGGCGAGATGCGGCACGGCGACCAGCCAGTCGCGTGCGGAGGCGAGATCGACTACCGCCGCCACGTCGCCGCCCGCCTTCAGGATTCCCGCCGCGACCGCGGCGAGAAGAGGCCCGCAACCCGCGACCACCACGGGCCCGGCGGGCCGCGCGGCATGGGATTTCAACAGCACCGTCGCGGCCGCGAGGCCGATCACGCCGGGCAGCGTCCAGCCGGGGAAAGGCACCACGCGCTCATGCGCGCCGGTGGCCGCGATCAGCCGCGGGGCTTCCACCCATTCGTTTCCGTCCGGGCCGAGCGCATCGACGCGGAACGCGCGGCCGACCGACCAGACGCGACGACCGAATCGGAGATCGACGGGCGATGACGCCAAGGCGTCCCTGAGAGCGTCGCCTTCACGCCGTTCCGGCGAATCATGAGGATCGGCCTTGCCGGCCCAAGGCGCACGCCAGACCTGCCCGCCCGCCGCGGGCTGCTCGTCGAAGAGAACCACCGACAGGCCCGCCGCCGCGGCCGCGAGCGCGGCGTTGCCGCCCGCGGGCCCGCCGCCGAGAACGATGAGATCGCTTTTCACGGCACGCCCCTGAGTTCGACCTGCATGCCCGCCGCGACGGGCGTCATGCAGGCCTGCCGAAGCGCGCCGTCCACGAAGATCGCGCATTCCTGGCAGACGCCCATGAAGCAGAAGGCCCCGCGCGGAGCGCCCGCGCGCGGGCTCCGGCGCAGCAGCAGAATGCCCGCCGCCGCGAGCGCCGTGGCGAGCGGTTCGCCCTCGGGGGCCGTCACCGCGCGGCCGTCCACGGTCAATTCCACCATGCGCGCGCCCGGGGCCGCACGCCTGTGGAATGCTCCGTCCCGCTCGATCATTCTGCAGTCCTGCGCAACTTCGCCGCACGCGTCATGCGGGTGCGGCGCGGCCTTTACATGTCTTCAGATCGTATACATAGTGTCCACGTTAATGCAAACGGCCGGCGCTCGCGGGGACGGGCAAAGGCGTTTTCGGAAGGGGATCGGGACATGAAGCGTTGGATGGCTGGTTTCGCGGCCGCGGTCGCGATGGTTGGGCTGTCTTGGGGATCGGTCGCCGAAGCGCGGCCGCTCGAAGAGATCATCAAGTCGGGGACGATCCGGGTCGGCGTGAATCCGACCTTGCCGCCGCTCGGCAAGTTCAACGAGAAGAACGAGATCGTCGGCTTCGACGTCGATTTCGCCGCCGAGATCGCCAAGATGCTCGGCGTGAAGCTCGAAGTGGTGCAGGTGGGCTCGCCCGACCGCATTCCCTTCGTCGTCAGCGGCAAGATCGACTTCGTGATGGGCGCCATGACGCGCAATCCGGAACGCGCCAAGGTGATCGACTTCACCGTTCCGGCGCATACGGAAGTCTTCGGCGTGCTCACGATCGACGGCAAGCCGATCAACGACGTGAAGGACCTCGACAAGCCGACGATCAATCTCGTCCAGGTCCGCGGCTCGACCCCGGTGAAGTACATCGAGGACAATCTGAAGAACGCCAAGGTCACGCTTCTGGACAACTATCCGGACGCGATCCGCGCGCTCGCTCAGGGCCGCGGCGACGCCATGGTGGACGTGCTCGACTTCATGGGCGAGCACATGAACAGCCACAAGGTGAAGTGGAAGATCGTTCCCACGCCGGTGGACGTCTATTATTGCGGCCTCGGCGTCGCGAAGAACTCCACCGGCCTCAAGGACTGGCTCAACGTCGCCATCTTCGAAATGCACCGCCGCGGCAAGACCGATGCGCTGTGGGAGAAGTGGTTCGGCATGAAGATGATCTATCCGACCGGGTTCACCCCCTATTTCTGATCGGGCGACGGGCTTCGGCCCGGCGCTTCCTCACGGACACCGGGACGAGACCACGTGCTCGACTATACGTTCCAGTTCGGCCAGATCGTGCCCTACCTGCCCCGTCTTCTGGACGGGGCGGTCGTGGCCCTCGAGCTGGCCGTTCTCTCCTTCTGCGGCGGCCTGCTTCTGGGCACCGTCGGCGCGGCGCTCCTCACCTTCGCGGGCGGCGTCGTGCGGCGGATCATCGGCTGGTACGTCAGCTTCTTTACGAACACGCCGCAGCTCGTGCAGATCTATTTCCTCTATTTCGCGCTGCCCGACATGGGCATCGTGCTGTCGTCCTTCACGGCCGTGCTGCTCGGCATGACGCTGAATGCCGGCGCCTATCTCACCGAGATCCAGCGCGCCGGGTTCGAAAGCCGCCGGCAGTCGGAGATGGAAGCCGCCGAAGTGCTCGGCTTCTCTCGCGTCCAGCAGATCCGCTACGTGATCCTGCCGCATGTCGCGCGCGTTCTGTTCCCGCCGCTGTCCAACCACTTCATCCTGATGACGCTCGGCACCTCCATGGCGGCCGTGTTCGGCGTCGAGGAGCTGACGGGTCAGGCGCTCAACATCAACTCGGTCACGTTCCGCTCGCTCGAGATCTTCTCCGTCACCGCGCTGCTCTACATCGCGGTCACGCTCGTCGCGTCCGCGCTTCTCGCGGTGATCGGCACCACCGTGTTCCGCGCGCGCATGAGGATGTTCTGATGTGGGAGCGGCTGATCGAGGAAGCCCCGCGCTTCTTCGGCTATTACAACCTCGTCTTCCTCGGAAAGGCGGCGCTGGCGACGGTGGCCCTCTCCGCTCTGGGCTGCATCATCGGCATCGTTCTGGGCAGTCTCGTCGCCCTGCTCCGCCTCACCACGCGCCTGCCGCTCGCGCCGCTGCGCTGGATCGCGGCGCTCTACACCGAGATCTTCCGCCGCGTGCCCTTCCTCGTCACGCTGATGCTCGTCTTCTTCGCCTTCCAGCTCTCGAAGGTCGATCTGCCGATGTTCTGGGTGGCGGCCGTCAGCGTCACGCTCATCGCCTCGGCCTTCCTCGCCGAGATCGTGCGGGCGGGCTTCGAATCCGTGCACCGCAACCAATGGGATGCGGCGGCGGCGATGAATTTCGGGCTGCTCGACACCGTGCGCTACGTCGTGCTGCCGCAGGCTTGGCGCATCATCCTGCCGCCCGCCTTCGGCTTCTTCGTCCTCTTCATCAAGGACACAGCGCTCGCCTCGCAGATCGGCGTCATCGAACTGACCTTCGCGGGCAAGGTCCTCAACAACAAGGGCTTCTCGGCCGTGCTCGTCTTCGGCACCATCCTCGTGGCCTATTTCCTCGTGTCGTGGCCGCTGTCGCGGCTCGGCAAACATCTGGAGCAGCGCCTTGCCTCGCCTCGTCATCAACGGCCTTGAGGCCCGTTACGGCTCGCTCAAGGTCCTCGACGGCATCGATCTCGACGTCGCGTCGGGAGACGTGGTCGGGCTGATCGGTCCGTCGGGCTCCGGAAAGAGCACGATCCTGCGCACGCTCGTCGGGCTCACGCCGCCCGCCGCGGGCTCGGTCGAGATCGACGGCGAGCATATCGACTATGCCAAGCCCGGCGACGTCCGCCGTCTGCGCGACCGGCTGGCCATCGTGTTCCAGCAATACAATCTCTTCCAGAACATGACGGTCCTTCAGAACGTCATGATCGCCCCGACCAAGATCAAGAAGCGCGCCGCCGCCGAGGTCCGCGAGGAGGCCGTGCGGCTCCTCGCCAAGGTCGGCCTCGCCGACAAGCTCGACCGCTATCCGGACGAATTGTCCGGCGGCCAGCAGCAGCGCGTCGCCATCGCGCGCGCCCTCGCGCTCCGCCCGGAGATCCTGCTGCTCGACGAAGTGACCGCCGCGCTCGATCCGGAACTCGTCTCCGAAGTGCTCGATACGATCCGCGTGCTCGCCCGCGAAGGCATGACCATGCTGATCGTCTCGCACGAGATGGGCTTCATCCGCGAGGTCTCCAAGGAAGTCGTGTTCATGGACGCCGGCCGCGTCGTCGAACGCGGCACGCCCGCCAAGATCTTCGACGCGCCCGAGGAAGCACGCACGCGGGACTTCGTCTCGAAGATCCTGCGGCACTGAAGGATTCTGCCATGCCGACCGCCGCTCCCGATCTCGCCGCCGCACCGCCGAGGCTCCGACCGGGAGCCGAGCTTCTCGTCGGCGCGGTCGACAACCACGTCCATGCCTGCCCGCACATCAACGGCCGCTCGATCGACGTCTTCGACGCGGTCCGCGACGCGGCCGCCGCCGGCATGGCGGGCATCGGCCTCATGGACAATTTCGCCAATTCCTCCGGGATCGCCGCCCTCGCGATGCGCCATCTCGGCCATCTCGGCGTCGATGTCTGGGGCGGGCTGATCATGGAGCCGCCCGCGGGCGGCATCTCCGCCGATGCGGTGCGGATCGCGCTCGCCTACGGCTACGGGCCGGGCACCGGAGCGCGCTTCATCTCCATCCCCACGCATCACACGCGCAACATCGCGTTGATGGAGGGCCGCTCGCCCCTCTATGTCGAAACCTGCTTCGCGGTGCCCGAGCGCGGGCCGATGCCCGAGCCCCTGCCCGAGATCCTCGATCTCTGCGCGAAGGCGGACGTCGTCTTCAACACCGGGCACGTCTCGGGGCCGGAAGCGGTGCGGCTCGTGGAGGCGGCGCGCGCGGCGGGCTGCAGCCGCATCCTCGTGCCCTGCGCCCATTACGACAAGGAGACGATCCGCGAGGTCTCGCGGCTCGGCGCGCATGCCGAGTTCTCGTTCTTCTTCGTCTCCCACGCCACGCAGGCGGGCCTCACCCATGTCGACGCGCAGGCCCATACGGTCACGCCGGTTCCGGCGCCCCTCATGGTGGACCTGATCCGCGCCGCGGATCCGACGCGGGTCGTGCTCAACGGCGATTGCGGCGTCTATCTCCTGCCGCCGCCCGTCGACGGGCTCCGCGAATTCCTGCTGCTGCTGGAAACCTGCGGCCTGTCCCGAGATGCGCTCCGGCCGATGGTGACGTCGATCCCGGCCGCCCTGTTCCGCGTCGGCGAAGGGCGCGCCTGATCAGCGCACGGTATCGAGCGCGAAATCGGCGAGGCTCCGGATATGGGTCGCGACGGTCTTGCGCGCGGCCTTCGTATCCTCGGCTTCGAGCGCGTCGAGGATCGCGAGATGCTCGGCCGAGTCGGGCTCCAGCCGATCCGCGAGGCGCGCGATCTCGAAAAGCCGCGTCGTGACCCGCAGCGACCGGATCATCTGGCCAAGCACCTCGTTGCCGCAGGCGTCCACATAGAGGCCGTGCAGATTGTCGTCAGAGCGCCAATGCGCGTCGGTGTGGTAGCGCGTGGCCTGCCTGAGTTCGTTGATCTCATGGCGCACCCGCGCGAGGTCGGCGCCGGAGATGCGCCCGCAGGCGAGCGCGGCGGCCTCCGCTTCGAGGATCTCGCGGACTTTGAGGCTGTGCAGATATTCCCGCAGATCGACCTGCCGGACGAGATAGGAACGGCCGTTCCCCTTGACGACGAGCCCCTCGCCTTCCAGCCGCTGCAACGCTTCGCGCAGCGGCGTCCGCGAGATGCCGAGCGTCTCGGCGAGCCGCGCTTCCACCACCGTATCCCCGCCGCGCAGCTTGCGGCTGCGGATCATCTCCGAAATGGAGTTGTAGGCGAGGTTCGAGAGGTTGATGCCGGCGCCCGAAGCATGGCCGTCCTCGACGTCGTCGGTCATGCCTCAGCCTTCGCTTGTACCGCATAGGGAGAGCGATCCCGCGGAAGATAGGTCCCGTGACCTTTCTCGCCGACGAGACGTCCGTCTTCCACGACGGTCCGGCCGCGCACCATGGTGAGGATCGGCCAGCCCGTGATGTCGAGGCCTTCATAGGGCGTGTAGTCGGACCCGTCACGCAGGTGGTCGTGGCTCAGCACCAGTTTCCGCTCGGGATCCCAGATCGCGATGTCGGCGTCGGAGCCCACGGCGATCGTGCCCTTGCGCGGGTAGAGGCCATAGGTCCGCGCGTGATTGGTCGCCGTCAACGCGACGAATTGCTCGGGCGTCAGCCGCCCCTTCATTACGCCTTCGGAGAAGAGGATCGCGAGACGCGCGCCGACGCCGGGCATGCCGTTCGGCACCCAGCGGAAGCTCGTCCGCCCCTTGGGGTTCTGCTTGCCCTTTTCGTCCTCGTAGCGGAACGGGCAATGGTCGGACGAGAAGACCCCGAACACGCCCGTGCGCAGCCCCTCCCAGCAGGCGTCCTGGCTGTCGCGGTCGCGCGGCGGGGGCGAGCAGACATATTTCGCGCCCTCCATCCCGAGCCCGTCGAGATCGGCTTCCGTCAGCACGAGATATTGCGGGCAGGTCTCGGCGAGGATGTTCAGCCCCTTCTGCTGGGCCCAGCGGATCTGCTCCATCGCCTCGCGGTTGGAGACATGGACGATCATGATCGGCACGTCGACGAGTTCGGCATGCGCGATGGCGCGGTGCGTGGCCTCGCGCTCCACGAGCTTCGGGCGTGAGGTCGCATGGTACTTCGGCGCGGTCCGCCCTTCGCGTTCGAGCTTTTCCGTCATGTAGCGGATCGCGTCGTAGCTCTCGCAATGGACCATCACGAGCGCGCCGCAGCCGCGCGCGGTGTCCAGCACTTCGAGGATCTCGCGGTCGTTCAACGCGAGCCCCTCATAGGTCATGAAGATCTTGAAGGAGGTGTAGCCGTCCTCCACCAGCGCCGGCAGTTCCTGGCCGAGCACCGCTTCGGAAGGCTCGCTGACGATCAGGTGGAACGAGGTGTCCACATGGCATTCGCCTGCGGCGAGCTTGTGATAGGCCTCGACCGTGCTGCGCAGCGGCACGCCCTTTTCCTGCATCACGAAGGGCATCACCGTCGTGGTGCCGCCGAAGGCCGCCGAGCGCGTCGCGCTCTCGAAATCGTCGGCCATCACGATGCCCTCGCCCGAGGGCTGCGAGATGTGCACGTGGCTGTCGATGCCGCCCGGCATCACGAGCTTGCCCGCCGCATCGATCACGCGGTCGGCGGTGCCGAGATCGATGCCGAGCGCCGCGACCTTTCCGTCGCGGATGCCGACGTCGCAACGCACGCTGTCGCCCGCGGTCACCACGGTCCCGCCGCGGATGATGGTGTCGAAATGGCCCGTCATGTCGCCCTGCCCGAAGATTGCACGAACACAGTGTATGCATTCGGCACGCAATCGGGAATATCGGCAGTGCTCCGGATGACCGGAAAAAGCGCGCGTCGACGAGATTTTTCGAAGCGGGCGACGTCACGCGTCGCGACGGGGAAGACCTGTCCGACGTGGGAGATCCGGCCTTGCGGCGCGATCGCGCCGACTTGTCGGTACCCGCGCGGTGCGGGCGGACCCGCCCGACCTGAGCCGGGCGGGAATGCGCGTCAACGGCGCGAGATCAGGTCGAGCTTCGCGACGGCGCCGCGGATGATGACTTCCCAGTCCTTGCCGAAGCGGCCCGCGAGCCGTTCGGTGGCCGCGTCCACGATCTGGTCGGCATTGCGGGCGGGGATCGACTTGTCCGCCGAAGCGGTGCGCGCGGCATAGATCAGCGCGGCGTCGTTCACCGCGGCCGAGATCTTCTCGGTGTCGGCGATCAACCGTTCGAGCTGGCGGGTCTGCAGCGCGCCGAGCTTGGCCTGCTCTTCGGCCACGCGCGTGATCGTCGGAACGCTCAGCCCGATCTGGATGAAGGTGAAGGCCACGGCCACGAAGGCCAGCGTCTTGGCCCCTTCGCGCACCAGCGCCAGCATCGCGCCGGCGTCGCCGGCCTTCTTTTCGTTCTCGCTCGTCATCGTTTCGCGGTCCTCAGGGTTTCAGAAATTCGCGGCAGAGCGCGTCGACCTTGCCGAGCGCCGCCGGAAGATCGCCGGGCGTCTTGCCCGCATAGGTTTCGACGGCCGCACGGCACTCGTCGTATTTCTCGGCGAAGGCGCGGCGTTCGGCCGATGTGGCGGACACCACCTTGGCGAGGCGCTGTTCCTCGTAGACCTCCTGCGTCTCCTTCACGAGACGCGCGCCGGTGCGCTCGCGCAGCTCGACGAAGCCGGTCGGCCGCACCCAGCAGGTGTTGCGCGCCTGCTCCGTGAAGGGTTCGAGCGGTCCTTTCGGCGCCTCGAGCCCGCACAGCGCCTTCTGCCGGTCGAGTACGGTGCGCAGCGGAACGAGCTTGTCGCAGCCGAGCCCGATCGACGCCGCCGCCGGCACGCTCGCCACCATCATCGTCTTGCCGTCGCGCAGACGCGTCGGCTTGGCCGAGAAGGCCGGCTGGGCCTTGTCGATCGCGGCGCACACATCAGCCTCGCTCGCCTTGCCGCCCTCGGTCAGATCCTTGGCGACGCGCATCCAAGCCGCGAACATGCTGCCCGAGGAATGCTCGGCACCGACGACCGCCGCCGCGAGCCAGGCAAGACCCTCCTCGCGGCGCCCCGAGGTGAGTTCGTAAAAGCCCATCTCGGCCTTGCAGCTGCGGCGCACCACGTCGCTCTTCGTCTCCTGCGAGAGCCGGTAGGCCGCGAGCAGCGCATCCGGATTGCGCAGGGTCACGGCGCAGGGTCCGTCGGCCAGGCGGGTCTCCTCTTCGGTGAGATCCTCCTTCTGCGGCGGCGGGAAGACGAGCAGATCCGGCACGCGTGCGGCACGCCGCGAGGCCACCGCGTCGCGCAGCTTGGCGGCATAGTCCGCCGCATCCGTCTCGCGCCGCTGGGCCTCTTCCTGCCGGCGGCGGGCATCGGCCTGCGCCTGTTCGGCCTTGATGCGGGCCGCTTCCTTCGCCGCCTCGGCATCGGCCTTGGCCTGTTCGGCGCGCTGCCGCGCAGTCTCCTTGGCGGCTTCGGCTTCGGCCTTCAGCTGCTCGGCTCGCGCCTTGGCGATCTCGTCGCGACGGGCCTGTTCGTCCGCTTCGCGCTTGCGCCGCTCCGCCGCGTCGTCGGCCAGCGTCGCGACCGTCTGGCCCTTGGAGCGCAGGAATTCGGCGACGATCGTGATGCCCTTCTCCGTCGTGTCGCGGATGCAGGGTACGGAGGCGTTGCAGGCGTCGCGGTTGCGGTTGTTCGCAGCGAGCTGCTTGGCGACGTCGCCCTTCGGATCGAGCGGCCTCGCCCGCATCCACAGCTCGGAATACTGGTTGTCGTAGAGCGTCAGCTCATAGGAATTGCAGATCGCGATCTCGCTCGGCTTCTTTGCCTTTTCGCAGGACCAGGTCGGCGCGACGACGCGCGAGGGGTCGCCGCCGGCGGCCAGCTGCTCGCGCCGGCGGTTCGCCGCGTCGGGCCGCTCGAACCGGCTCACGTCCGGCCGACGGCCGGCGAAGGCGTCGTCGATCGCCTCGTCGAGGCCGATCGGCATCGGATTGCCGCGATTGTCGATCCGCGCGAACACTTCGCGGCAGCGCGTGGCATAGGGCCGGGAGCCCGGCGGCGTCAGCGTGCAGTCCACGTCGGCCGCGAGCTCGCGGCTCAGAAGCTGGCGGCACACGTTGCGGATGTTGTTCAGCCGTCCGTCCGAGGGGCCGATGCCCTGCCGGACCAGACGGTCCGCCGAAGTGCCGCTCCGGCGAAGACCGACCTCGAGACAGCCCCGCTCGGCTTCGGGCACCTGAAGCCACTCGCGGCGGGCATTGTCGACCATCGCGGCCCCGATCATTCCGCCCAGAATGTCTCCCAGCGGATTGGGCTGCGCATGGGCCGGAGCCCCGAGACCGAGGACCAACAGCAAGGCGGCAAGAGCACGACGCATGGAAGGAGCACTCACGAAACTGTACAGCCCGCGGTTGTAGAATATGCCGCCGAAAAGTCGAGCCTTTACCCTTTCCGCATGATCGCCCGAGGGGATTTCATCACTTCGACTGAGGCGCGATGCGCGGCTTTCCGGATCGGTCTATGAATCGATCGGATGCGGTCGGCGCGGGGGAGCGGGAATGCCGGGGCTTTATTTCGAAGAATTCACGGCGGGCGCGGTGATCCGCCATGCGGTCCGGCGCACCGTCACCGAGACCGACAACGTGCTGTTCTCGACCATGACGATGAACCCGGCCGCGATCCATCTGGATTACGACCACGCGGCGGGCACCGATTTCGGCAAGCCGCTGGTCAACAGCATCTTCACGCTCGGCCTCGTGATAGGCCTGTCGGTCGGCGACACGACCTTCGGCACCACGGTCGGCAATCTCGGCATGGAGGACGTGAAGTTCCCGAAGCCGGTCTTCATCGGCGACACGATCCGCGCCGAAACCGAGATCCTCGAAAAGCGGGAAAGCCGCTCGCGGCCGACGCAGGGCATCGTCACGCTGATGCACCGCGCCTACAACCAGCGCGACGAGCTCGTCTGCGAGTGCCGGCGCAACGCGATGATGCTCAAGCGCCCCGCCTGAAGGATCAGGCGGCGCCTTCGAGCCCCTGATCGACCGCCTCGGCCGGATCGGCATCCGCCAGCATCCGCCGGCAGGCTTCGAGTTCGGCCAAGGCGCGCCGCAGCGTTTCGCGCGCCGCGGGCGAGAGCGTTCCCGGAAGTCCGTCGAACAGCGGCAGCGCGGGACCCTTGGCCCGCGCACGCGCCGTCTCCTCGTCGATCACGGGTTCGCGCGCCGCGGGCAGCGGCGTCGGCCGGATTTCCATGTCGAGCAGCGGATCGCGCGGCCGGGCCGCAGCGGCAGCGGCGGCACGCGCGGCCTCCACCGTCGGCGCTGCGGGCCGCGGGGCGTCGGGCATGTCGACGGGCGGCTCAGCGGCAGGCGCCACGCTCGACGGCGTCAGCGTTCCCTCGCGGCCGACGGCCTGCACGAACCGCACGCCCTCTTCCTTGAGGATGCGCTGCACGCCCTTGATCGTGTAGCCCTCGCCGTAAAGCAGGTGCTTGATGCCGCGCAGAAGGTCGATGTCGTCCGGGCGGTAATAGCGGCGGCCGCCGCCGCGCTTCATCGGCCGGATCTGCCCGAAACGGGTCTCCCAGAAGCGGAGCACGTGCTGGGGAAGGTCGAGATCGTCCGCCACCTCGCTGATGGTGCGGAACGCTTCGGCGCTTTTCTCCACGGCGTCCTCCCCTGCGTTCAGGCGTCTTCGCCCTCGCGGTTGATGCGGGCCTTCAGGATGTTCGAGGGCTTGAACACCATGACGCGACGCGGATCGATCGGCACTTCGATGCCGGTCTTCGGATTGCGGCCGACGCGGGCCCCCTTCTCGCGCACCACGAAGGAGCCGAAGGAGGAGAGCTTCACGGTCTCGCCGCCCGCGAGACAGTCCGAGATTTCCTTGAGCACCAGTTCCACCAGTGCGGCGGACTCGGTGCGCGACAGACCGATCCGCTGATAGACCGCTTCGCCGAGTTCGGCGCGCGTGATCGTGCGTTGTGACATCCAGCCCCCCTAGGCCCGGCGCGACGTCGACGCCGAGGCGAGACGACCGCGAAACGCTAGCCGGCACCCTTCGGACCGTCAACCGATGTTAATGATTCGGTAGGAGATTTCCCACTCGCCGGTTGAAACTTCACTACCAGCGGACGAGCGCGGACCCCCAGGTGAAGCCGCCGCCCATCGCCTCCATGAGGACGAGGTCGCCCTTCTTGATGCGGCCGTCGCCATAGGCGGTCGCCAGAGCCAGCGGAATCGAGGCGGCGGACGTATTGCCGTGCTTCTCGACCGTGATCACCACGCGCGACGGGTCGATCGACAGCTTCTTGGCCGTCGCGTCGATGATCCGCCGATTGGCCTGATGCGGCACGAACCAGGCGATGTCGTCGGCCTTGAGCCCGGTGGCGCGAAATGCTTCCTCGATGATGTCGGCGAGGTTCGTGACCGCGTGGCGGAACACTTCCTTGCCTTCCATCCTGAGATGGCCGGTCGTCATGGTCGAGGACGGGCCGCCGTCGACATACAGCTTGTCGAGATGGCGGCCGTCGGAGCGCAGATGCGTCGAGTGGATGCCGCGATCGGCGATGCCGCCCTCCCCGTCCTGCGCTTCGAGCACGAGCGCGCCCGCGCCGTCGCCGAACAGCACGCAGGTGGTCCGGTCCTGCCAGTCGAGGATGCGCGAGAAGGTCTCGGCGCCGATGACGAGCGCGCGCTTGTGCGACCCCGCCTTGAGGAAGTTGTCCGCCGTCGCGAGCGCGTAGACGAAGCCCGAACAGACGGCCTGCACGTCGAACGCCGCGCCGTGCGTGATGCCGAGGCCGGCCTGCACCTGCGTCGCGGTGGAGGGGAAGGTGTAGTCGGGCGTCGCGGTCGCGAGCACGATCAGGTCGATGTCGCCGGGCTCGAGGCCGGCATCGGCGATCGCCGCGCGCGCCGCCTTGATGGCGAGCTGCGAGGTGGTCTCGCCTTCCGCCGCGATGCGCCGCTCGCGGATGCCCGTGCGCTCGATGATCCATTCGTCCGACGTGTCGACCCGCTTGGCGAGATCGGCATTGGTGACGACGTTTTCGGGAAGATGATGGCCGCAGCCGACCACTACGGAACGACGGACGCTCACGACGCGACCTCCTCGACCGGCGGCCGGTTCTCGCCGCGCGCCAGCGTTTCCGAAATGCGCGCTAGAAGCTTGTACTTCACCATGTCGTAGCCCACGTCGACCGCGGCCGCGAAGCCGGTGGCGTCGGTGCCGCCGTGGCTCTTGATCACCACGCCGTTGAGACCGAGGAAGACGCCGCCGTTCACCTTGCGCGGATCCATCTTCTCGCGCAGCGCGTCGAAGGCGCCCTTGGCGAGCAGATAGCCGAGCTTGGCGCGCCAGGTCCGCGACATCGCCGCCTTCAGATAGGCGCCGATCTGCTTGGCGGTCCCCTCGGCGGCCTTCAGCGCGATATTGCCCGAGAATCCCTCGGTGACCACTACGTCCACCGTCCCCCGGCCGATGTCGTCGCCTTCGACGAAGCCGACATAATCGAGGTTCGGGAAGTCGTATTCCTTCAGCATCCGGCCCGCGAGCTTCACGTCCTCGATGCCCTTGACCTCTTCGGTCCCGACATTCAGCAGCCCGACCTTGGGCTTCGGGATGTCGAACATGATGGAGGCCATCGCCGAGCCCATCACCGCGAGATCGACGAGATGCGGCGCGTCCGCGCCGATCGTCGCGCCGACGTCGAGCACGATGCTCTCGCCGCGCATCGTCGGCCAGATCGCCGCGATCGCCGGGCGGTCGATCTTGGCCATGGTGCGCAGGCAGAAGGTCGACATCGCCATCAGCGCGCCGGTATTGCCGGCCGAGACGGCGACATCGGCGTCGCCCGTCTTCACCGACTCGATCGCCTTCCACATCGAGGACTTGCCGCGCCCCTGCCGCAGAGCCTGGCTCGGCTTGTCGTCCATGCGGATCGAGACCGGCGCGTGCACGAATTCCGAGGCGGCGGCGAGCTTCGGATGCGCATCGAGGATCGGCCGGCAGACGGTCTCGTCGCCATGGATCACGAAGCGGATGTCCGGGTGCCGTTCCAAGGCGAGCGCCGCGCCGGGGATCACGATCGACGGGCCATGATCGCCCCCCATCGCGTCCACCGATATCCTGACCGTATCGTTCATCGAATTCTGATCGCCCACCCCGTCCCCGGCGAGTCGACCGCTGGTCGGCCCGCCCCCGCGGGGACGCGCGACAATAGCGAAGGGACCGCCCGAGGCAACGGCTTTTTGGGGAAACGCTCCTAGCCTTCGTCGCGCTTGAGCGCGGCGAGTGCGGCGAAGGGGTTCTCCTTGTCGTCCTCGCCCTCGAAGGAGAAGGAGGCGCCCGGCTTCTTCGGATAGGGATCGAGGCCGAGCGCGAGGAACTCCGCCGTGATCGCGCCGAGATCGATGCGCCCGTCCACGATGGGATCGGGCGCGTCGGGCGGCGCGGTATCGTCGTCGAGCGCCGGTGCGTCGGGGGCGAAGCGCAGGTCGACCGCCTCCTTCACCTCCGCATCGAACGGGTCGAGCGTCACCACGCAGGTCTGCACGACGGTCGCCGTCACCTCGCCCTTCGCGACCGCCTCGCGGCCCTTGCGCTTCACCTCGAAACGACCGGTCAGCGCCTTGATCTCGACCAGGCCGAAGGCCTTCGCGAGCAGCGCGCGCTCGTCCGCATCGGCCGCGACTTCGACCGTCGCGCCCTTCTCCGGGATGTCGTCGACGACCAGCGGGCGCGACAGCAGCGGGGTTTCGGGGGTCATCGGGCGGCCTCCTCGGTCGCGAGAGGATCGGGAAACGGCGGCCGCCCCCCTTCGAAGGCCGCGAAATCGGCAGCCTCGAGCGCCGCCGACGCGGCGCGCACATAGCCGGCGAGCCGTCGAGCCTCGGGAGAAACGACGCCCGAGGCGCCGTAGACGTTCCGCGCGAGCGCGGTCTCCAATTCGTCGACGCCGCCGGAGAGCAGCGCCGCCTCATAGGCACGGGCGCGGCCGAGAAAGGCGGAGGCCATCGTCTTCATGCGCTTGGGCACCGCGAGATCGCCCACGCCCATCTCCCTGAGCGCCCGGTCGAAGCCGAGGAACAGGGCGTCGACGAGGTCCTGCGCGAGGGCCGAGGCGGGGTCGGGCAACGCGCGAAGGCGCCGCACGGTCAGGGCGGCATGGAGCGTGACGAGGTCGAACCGCCCCTCGAACGTGTCGGGGACGCCGAGATCCGTATAGAAGGCGGGGCGCCGCGCGGCCTCGACCACGGCCGCATGCAGCCGCTCGATGATCGCCGTGTTGCGCCGACCGGCGCCGAAAAGTCCGAAGATCATGGGCCCATCCGCAGGCCGAAGCGCGAGCTCCGGTGCTGTCCTTGCATTTGATCGCGGGTTACGGCATCGCTACGGTCCATCGCAAGGAAAAAAGCGCGGCGGGCGACCGCCGCAACGCGGAGACCGATGTCATGACGCGCCGGACCACTCGCACTTTCGGACGGACCGCCGGAGCGGCGATGATCGCAGCGATGCTCTCCGCGGGCCTCGCGGGCTGCGCGAACGAGACCTACACGCAGGGCTATCTGCTCGACGAGCAGGCGCTCGCGACCGTGAAGCCCGGCATGGACGCCCAGCAGGTCCTGCAGGTCATGGGAACGCCGTCGACCGTCTCCACGGTCGGCAACCAGACCTGGTACTACATCAGCGAAAAGGTCGAGGTGAAGCTCCAGTTCATGGGGCCGCGCATCGTGGACCGGCGCGTCGTCGCCATCAACTTCACCAAGAACCTCAAGGTCGAGAAGGTCGCCGATTACGGCATGCAGGACGGCGTCGTGTTCGATTTCATCTCGCGCACGACCCCGACCAGCGGAAACGAGCTCACCATGGTGCGCCAGCTCATGCGCGCCACCGGGCAGATGCCGGGCTACTGAGCCCTCCTGCCCTCGCCCGACGGAAGAAAAAACCCCGCGGATCGCTCCGCGGGGTTTTTTGTCCGTGCGATCGGAAGGGCGCCCCTCGCCGAGAGGCGCCCCGCCGGATCAGGCCACGTGCGCCAGCACCGCCAGCAAGAGCAGCGCGACGATGTTGGTGATCTTGATCGCCGGGTTCACGGCCGGGCCCGCGGTATCCTTGTAGGGATCGCCGACGGTGTCGCCGGTCACCGAGGCCTTGTGGGCCTCGGAGCCCTTCAGGTGACGCACGCCGTCCTTGTCGACGAAGCCGTCCTCGAAGGACTTCTTGGCGTTGTCCCACGCGCCGCCGCCCGAGGTCATCGAGATGGCGACGAACAGGCCGTTGACGATCACGCCCAGCAGCGAGGCGCCGAGAGCCGCGAAGGCCGAGGCCTTGGAGCCCGAGATGGCGAGCACGCCGAAATAGGCGACGAGCGGGGCCAGGACCGGCAGCAGCGAGGGGATGATCATCTCCTTGATCGCGGCCTTGGTGAGCATGTCCACCGCGCGGCCGTAATCCGGACGATCCGTGCCCTGCATGATGCCGGGCTTCTCGCGGAACTGGCGCCGCACCTCTTCCACGACCGAGCCCGCCGCACGGCCCACGGCCGTCATGGCGATGCCGCCGAAGAGATACGGGATCAGACCGCCGAAGATCAGGCCTGCCACCACATAGGGGTTGGAGAGGTCGAAGGAGACCGTGCCGATGTTCTTGAAATAGGGGAACTTGTCGGCATTGGCGGTGAAGTAGTTCAGGTCGTAGCTGTAGGCCGCGAACAGAACCAGCGCGCCGAGACCGGCAGAGCCGATCGCGTAGCCCTTGGTCACCGCCTTGGTCGTGTTGCCCACCGCGTCGAGCGCGTCGGTCGACTGGCGCACTTCCTTAGGCAGGCCCGACATCTCGGCGATGCCGCCCGCATTGTCCGTGACCGGACCGAAGGCGTCGAGCGCCACGATCATGCCGGCGATGCCGAGCATGGTCGTCACCGCGATCGCGGTGCCGAAGAGGCCCGCGAGCTGATAGGTGCCGATGATGCCGCCCACGATCACCATCGCGGGAAGCGCGGTCGACTCGAGCGAGACCGCGAGGCCCTGGATCACGTTGGTGCCGTGGCCGGTCACCGACGCCTGCGCGATCGAGACGACCGGGCGCTTGCCCGTGCCGGTGTAGTACTCGGTGATCCAGACGATCAGGCCCGTCACGACGAGGCCGATGATGCCGCAGATGAACAGGTTCGTGCCGGTGATCGTCATCGTGCCGACGGTGCCGACCGTGCCCCAGCCGATGGTCAGCGAGGTCGCGGCACCCAGACCGATGACGGAGAGGCCCGTCGTGGCCCAGAGGCCCTTGTAGAGCGCGCCCATGATCGAATTGTCGGCGCCGAGCTTCACGAAGAAGGTGCCGGCGATCGAGGTGAGGATGCAGGCCGCGCAGATCGCGAGCGGATAGAGCATCGTCGCGCCCAGCACCTGCTGGCCCGCGAAGAAGATCGCCGCGAGAACCATCGTGGCGACGACCGTCACCGCATAGGTCTCGAAAAGGTCCGCCGCCATGCCCGCGCAGTCGCCGACATTGTCGCCGACATTGTCGGCGATGGTCGCAGGATTGCGCGGATCGTCCTCGGGAATGCCCGCTTCGACCTTGCCGACGAGGTCCGCGCCGACGTCCGCACCCTTGGTGAAGATGCCGCCGCCCAGACGCGCGAAGATCGAGATCAGCGAGGCGCCGAAGCCGAGCGCGACGAGCGCGTCGATCACCGTGCGGCTCGCGGGCGCATGGCCCATCGGGCCGGTCAGCACCCAGTAGTAGACGGCCACGCCGAGCAGCGCGAGGCCCGCGACGAGGAGGCCGGTGACGGCGCCCGCCTTGAAGGCCACGTCGAGGCCGCCCGCCAGCGATTGGGTCGCGGCCTGCGCCGTGCGGACGTTCGCGCGGACGGAGACGTTCATGCCGATGAAGCCCGCAAGCCCCGAAAGCACCGCGCCGACCGCGAAGCCGACCGCCACCGTCACGCCGAGCAGCCAGGCGATGATGACGAAGAGCACCGCGCCCACGATGCCGATCGTGGTGTACTGCCGCGCGAGATAGGCCTGCGCCCCTTCGCGGATCGCTTCCGCGATCTCCTGCATCCGGGCCGAGCCGGCATCGCGTCCGTTCACGTCCGCGATCGCCCAAGCCCCGTAGGCGACCGCGAGCAGCCCCCCGAGAATGATGAACCAAATCATGTTGCCGTCCTTGTGTCCCGTCGCCGCGGCTTCGATCCTCGATTCTTGGGGGTGGAATCGGCCGCGGCGACCCGATCCCGAACGAGGTGGCGAAGTTTAGGCAAATCGACGCGAGCGAGGCAAATCCGCCTCGTGGACGGGCGACGGGCTCAGGCGAGGCGGCCCTGTGCGCGACGCCAGGACAGCCAGACGAGCGCGATCATGCCGAGAACGACGGGCGGGAAGACGACCTGATTCACCGCGTCCCAGCCGAAATAGGTAAGGAGCTTGCCCGACGAGAAGGAGCCGAGCGCCATCGTGCCGAACACGAGGAAATCGTTGAACGATTGCACCTTGTTGCGCTCCGAGGCGCGGTGCGTTTCCGTGACCATGGCGGAAGCGCCGACATAGCCGAAGTTCCAGCCGATCCCGAGCAGGATCAGCCCGGCCCAGAAATGCGCGACGGAGGTGCCCGCAAGATCCACCACGGCCGCGGCCGCGGTGAGGAGCAGACCTGCGCCGATCACGCGGCTCGCGCCGAAGCGCGCGATCAGACCGCCGGTGAAGAAGCTCGGTCCGTACATCGCCATCACGTGCCACTGGATCGCGAGATTCGACGCCGTGAGATCATGCCCGCACAGCTTCATCGCGAGCGGCGCCGACGTCATCACGAGGTTCATGAGGCCGTAGGAGGCCACGCCGCAGATCGCGGCCGTGACGAAGCGCGGCTGGGTGATGATCTCGATCAGCGGCCGGGCGGGCGCCGATTCGGCCGCCGCCGCGGCGGCCGCGGCGGGGGACGGCGCTTTCACGAAAATCAGGATGCCCATCGCGACGAAGGCGACGCTCGCCTGCGCGAGATAGCTCGCGGCGAAGAGATAAGGCTGCCAGAGATTCATCGTCAGGCTGACGATCTGCGGGCCGAGCACGCCCGCGAAGACGCCGCCCGCCATCGTCCAGGAGATCGCCTTGGGGCGGAAGGCGGGGGACGCGGAATCCGCCGCCGCGAAACGGTAGGACTGCGCGACGGCCGCATAGATGCCGCCGAAGAACGTTGCCAGATTGTAGAGGGGGAACGAGCCCTTCACGACGGCCGTGGCGCCGATGACGCCCATCAGCACGCCAGCGGTCGCGCCGACGAGGAAGGAGACGCGGCGCCCCCAGCGCCGGGCGATCATCCCGTTCGGGATCGTGGCGAAGGCCATGCCGATGACGAAGACCGTGATCGGCAGCGTGGCGAGCCCCGCTTCGGGCGCCAGAACGGCGCCGGTGATGGCGCCGGTCGCGAAGATCACGGAGGCGTTGGCGCCCGCGAGCGCCGTCGCCGCAGCGAGAAGAAGCGCGTTCCGACGCGCGAGCGCGTCTCCCGACAGCGGCGTCGCCGCCGCATCCGCATGGGCCGTCATCGTCTTCCTCGCCTTCGCTTTTCGTTCGCCCGTCGACGTCGCCGGTCGACATGGGCCCGATTCCGTCAGGATGGTCCGGGCACGGGAGTGTAAGCACAAAATCGTCGCTTCGGCTGCGCGCGGCACGCATGGCGCGCGACGGCCTCGTCATGGCGGAGGGGCTCGGCCTCCGCTCAGAAATGCGAGAAGGAGGTCTTCGCCGGCGTGAAGGGCACGCCGCGGCGGAGCAGACGGAGCGGGGCATCGCCCTCCTCCACCCGGCCGATCGCGGTCACCGCTATCCCTTCGCTCTCCGCATCGCGCCGGAAGCTCTCCCAGTTCTCGGGCGGCAAGGTCAGCAGGATCTCGTAATCGTCCCCGCCGGTCACCGCGGCCTCGAACAGCGCGGGCTCTCCGATCACCGCCTGCGCCGCCGGCGAGAACGGCGCCGCGCCGACATCGATCATGCCGCTCGCGCCCGAGGCCCGCAGCATCTTCGCGCAGTCGCCCGCGAGCCCGTCGGACACGTCCATCGCGGCGCGCGCATACATGCGCAGCGCCGGCGCCAAGCGGTTTCGCGGCTGCGGATGCAGATAGCGGTCGCGCAGATGCGCCGCAGCCGCCGCGGGCGGCCCGTCCGCGCCGAACAGTTCCGGCCGCGTCCGCGACAGGAGCCCGAGCGCCGCATCGCCCACCGTTCCGGTGACCGCGACGAGATCGCCGGGCAGCGCGCCCGTCCGCGGCACCATCCGGCCCCCGGGCACGACGCCGAACGCGGTCACCGATACCGTCAGCGGTCCGGGGGTGCGCACCGTATCGCCGCCGAGCAGCGCGATGCGATGGTCGAGCCCCGCCCGCCCGAGCCCGGACGCGAAGGCCGAAAGGAACGCGTCGTCGGTTCCCTCGGGCAGCGCGAGCGCGAGCACGTAGCCCATGGGGTCGGCGGCCTTCGCCGCGAGATCGGAGAGGTTCACGCCCAAGGCCTTGCGCGCGATCGAGTCCGGCGGGTCGTCGGGGAAGAAATGCACGCCCGCGACGAGCGCATCGACGGTGACGACGAGATCGCAGCCGGGCGGCGGGCTCACGCAGGCCGCATCGTCCTTCAGGCCGAGCCCGCCCGCGCCCGCCAAGGGCGCGAAGAAGCGCGCGATGAGATCGTCTTCGGTCATGCGCGGAACTATGACGTCTTCGTCGCCGCTTGGCGACGGCCGAACCTCAGCGGCGCGGCTCGAGTTCGCCGGGGCGCCATTCGCGCGCCATCCGGTCCAGCACGGCATTGGCCATGCCCGTTTCCTCGCCCTCGTAGAAGGCGCGGATCACGTCGACATATTCGCTGATGACGACGCGCGCGGGCACGTCCTTGCGGCGCAGGAGTTCGTAGCCGCCGGCGCGCAGGCCCGCGCGCAGCACCGCCTCGACGCGCGCGAGCGGCCAGCCTTCGGCGAGCGTATCGTCGATGCGGCGGTCGATCTGCACCTGGTCCTTCACCACGCCGAGCACGATCGCGCGGAAGAACTCCTCCTCCGCCTCCTTCATCTCGACGCCCTCGACCTCGCGGCCGATCCAATGCGCCTCGAATTCGGCCAGCACGTCCGTGACGGGCTTGTGCGTGATGTCCATCTGGTAGAGCGCCTGAACGGCGGCGAGCCGCGCGGCGGAGCGTTTTTCGCCCTTCGACATCTCAGCGCCCCCGGCTTTCGGCCGCACGCTTGAGGCGCAGCACCGCGAGCGCCGCGTCCACCGCGCCCCCGCCCTTGTTCATTTCGCTCACGCGCGCCCGGGCCCATGCCTGCGCGTCGTTCTCGACGGTGAGGATTCCGTTGCCCAGCGGCAGCTTGCGCGCGACGGAGAGATCCATCAGCGCGCGCGAACTTTCGCCCGCCACGATGTCGTAATGCCCCGTCTCGCCGCGGATCACGCAGCCGAGCGCCACGGCCGCATCATAGGGCCGACCCGCCGCGGCGGCCGCATCGAGCAGGATGGCGATGGTCGCGGGAATTTCGAGCGCGCCGTCCACCGTCGCCACCTCGACCGTCGCCTGCGCCCGCTCGGCCGCGCCGCGTGCGCCGCTCAGAAGCTCGTCGGCGAGATCCTCGTAGAAACGTGCCTCGACGACGAGAATGCGCGCGCCCGGCACGGGTTCTCCCGCCGGGCGGGTATGCGACTGAGCGACCATGGAGCCTCGACCTTCGTTAGGCGGAGGTCAGTAGCCCTCGGCGCGCGCCCATGCAAGCCGCGCGGCGTAGCGGGCCATCATGTCGACTTCGAAATTGATCCTGTCGCCCGCCTTGCGGTCGCCCCAGGTCGTCACCTGCAACGTGTGCGGGATCAGCAGTACCGAGAACATGTCGCGGTCGACCGTGTTGACGGTCAGCGACGTGCCGTCGAGCGTCACCGAGCCCTTTTCCGCGACGAAGCCCGCCAGCGGCTTCGGAATGCGCAGGTCGAAACGGGCGGAGGCGGCCCAAGGTCCCTCCCCGCCGGTCACCTCGGTGCGGGCGACGAGTTCGGCCACGGCATCGACATGCCCGGTCACGATATGGCCGCCGAGTTCGTCGCCGATCTTCAGCGCGCGTTCGAGATTGATGCGCGTGCCCTCGCGCCAGTCGCCCACCGTGGTGCGCGCGAGCGTCTCGGCCGCCGCGTCCACCTCGAACCAGCAGCCGCCCGTTTCGCCGGGCCCGAAGCCCACCACCGTGAGGCACGGGCCCGAACAGGCGATGGAGGCGCCGAGTTCGATCGTCGCCGGATCGTAAGAGGCGCGGATGCGGATGCGGCGGAGCTTGTCCTGCGGGGCGGCGACCGAAACCACGGTGCCGACGTCGGTGATGATGCCGGTGAACATCAGGCGGTCCTCACGAAATGCTCGAAACGGTCGGGGCCGTGAACGGCGGCGGGAAGAGCCTCGAACAGCGCCCGGTCGGCGAGCGCGGCCGCGAGGTTCGGGCCGACGGCGGGAACGCCCGGGCGGCCGAGCGGCGTCTCATGCGTGATCAGCGTCGCCTCGTCGACGAGGCCATCGGCGGCGAGCGCGTCGCCGAGCGTCGGCCCGCCCTCGCTCATCACCCGCGTGATGCCCCGCTCGCCCAGCGCACCGAGCGCGCAGCCGAGATCGATCCGCTCGCCCTTGCGCGGCACCCGGATGACGTCCACGGCATGCGCGCGCAGCGCCGCCTCGCGCGAAAGCTCCGCATCCTCCGCCGCCACGACCCAGACCGGCACATCGCGCGCCGTGCGCACGAGGCCGGAATCGAGCGGCATGCGCAGATCGCCGTCGAGCACCACGCGGATCGGGCTCGCATCGGCGAGCCCCGGCAGCCGGCAGGTGAGCCGCGGGTCGTCGGCCAGCACCGTCCCGATCCCCACCATGATCGCGTCCGCCGCCGCGCGTTCCATATGCACGCGCGCCGAACCGATCGGGCCGGTGATCATCAGCTGCCGTCCCGGCTCCGCTGCCGCGAAACCGTCCGCCGTGCGCGCGAGCTTCAGGAACACGCCCGGCCGCCCCTCGGTCACGCGGCGGATATGGCCGAGATGGGCGAGGAAGGCCAAGCGGGCGCGAATGCCGACCTCGACCTCGATCCCCGCCGCGCGGAGCATCGCATGGCCGCGGCCCGCGACGCGCGGATCGGGGTCCTCGATGGCCGTGACCACGCGCGCGATGCCGGCGGCGATGATCGCCTCGGCGCAGGGCGGCGTCCGGCCGTGATGGGAACAGGGTTCGAGCGTCACCGTCATCACGGCGCCGCGCGCGGCCTCGCCCGCCGCCTTCAACGCTTCCGTCTCGGCATGGGGCCGCCCGGTGGGCCGCGTATGGCCGTGCCCGAGGATCAGGGGGCCTTGCGGCGTCGGCCGCCACACCACCGCGCCGACGGCGGGGTTGGGCCAAGTCAGCCCCAGCCCGCGCCGGCCGAGCGCCAGCGCGTGATCCATGACGGCGGCCTCGTCGCGCGCGGACGCGCGCAACGCCGCAGCCGGGGCGGCGACGCTCATGGCTCGACCCGCTTCTCCGGCAAGGCGCCTTCCGCCTCGTCGCCCGAAAGCTCGCCGAGCAGGTCCTCGAAGTCCTTGGCCTCGCGGAAATTCCGATAGACCGAGGCGAAGCGCACATAGGCGACGTCGTCGAGGCCCTTCAGCCCTTCCATCACCAGTTCGCCGATCGTCTCGGAGGGCACTTCCGCCTCGCCCGAGCTTTCGAGCTGCCGCACGATGCCGTTCACCATCCGCTCCACGCGCTCCGCATCGACCGGCCGCTTGCGCAGCGCGATCTCGACCGAGCGCTGCAGCTTGTCGCGGTCGAAGGGGATGCGCCGGCCCGACCGCTTCACCACGGTCAGTTCACGCAGCTGCACCCGCTCGAAGGTCGTGAAGCGTCCGCCGCAATCCGGGCAGACCCGGCGGCGGCGGATGGCGGCGTTGTCGTCGCTCGGACGCGAGTCCTTCACCTGCGTTTCGAGACCGCCGCAATAAGGACAACGCACGACGCTCTCTCCCGAAGGTCCGGATCAGGCGTAGATCGGGAAGCGGCGGGTGAGTTCGTGCACCCGGTCCTTCACCGAGGCCTCGACCGCGGCATTGTTTTCCTCGCCGTTCTTGGCGAGGCCATCCAGCGTCTCGACGATCAGCTCGCCGACCTTCTTGAACTCCGCGACGCCGAAGCCGCGCGAGGTGGCGGCGGGCGTGCCGAGACGGATGCCGGAGGTGATCATCGGCTTTTCGGTGTCGAAGGGCACGCCGTTCTTGTTGCAGGTGATGTGCGCGCGGCCGAGCCCGGCTTCCGAGATCTTGCCGTTGAGGCCCTTCGGCCTCAGATCGACGAGCATCAGATGGTTGTCGGTGCCGCCCGTCACGATCTTGAAGCCGCCGTCCGCGATCGTCGAGGCAAGCGCCTTGGCGTTCTCTACGATGGCCTGCGCATAGAGCTTGAATTCCGGGGTCAGCGCCTCGCCGAAGGCGACCGCCTTCGCCGCGATGACATGCATCAACGGGCCGCCCTGCAGGCCGGGGAACACGGCCGAGTTGATCTTCTTCGCGATCGCCTCGTCGTCGGTCAGGATCAGGCCGCCGCGCGGGCCGCGCAGCGTCTTGTGCGTCGTCGACGTCACGACATGCGCATGCGGGAACGGCGAGGGATGCGAGCCGCCCGCCACGAGACCGGCGAAATGCGCCATGTCGACGAGGAAGAAGGCGCCCACTTCGTCGGCGATGGCGCGGAAGCGCGCGAAGTCCCAATGCCGCGCATAGGCCGAGCCGCCGGCGATGATCAGCTTCGGCCGGGTTTCCTTGGCGATGCGCTCGACCTCGTCCATGTCGATCGTATGCGTCTCGCGGTCGACGCCGTAGCTGACGACCTTGAACCACTTGCCCGACATGTTGGGCGCCGCGCCGTGGGTGAGATGGCCGCCCGCGGCGAGGTCGAGACCCATGAAGGTATCGCCCGGCTGGAGCAGCGCGAGGAACACGGCCTGGTTCGCCTGGCTGCCGGAATTCGGCTGGACGTTGGCGAAGCGGCAGCCGAACAGCTTGGTCACGCGTTCGATGGCGAGGTTTTCGGCGATGTCGACGAACTGGCAGCCGCCGTAATAGCGGCGGCCCGGATAGCCTTCCGCATATTTGTTCGTCATCACCGAGCCCTGCGCCTCGAGCACGGCGCGGGAGACGATGTTCTCGGAGGCGATCAGCTCGATCTCGTCGCGCTGGCGGCCGAGTTCGAGTTCGACGGCCTTGGCGATCTCCGGGTCGCGGTCGGCGAGCGACGCGGCGAAGAAGCTGTTCGTCATGTGGTTGGGGCGTCCGGCGGCCTGCGCGCTCATCGCTCGATCTCCTCGCACTTGGTGCGGAGCGGCCGCCGGGGCCGAAGCGACGACCCGGTCCGGAACGCGTCCGCGGAAGACGAAAGCGGGGCCGATTCCCGTGTGCACCCGCGAAGGCATCGCCATAGCACCCGAACCCCGCCGCGCCAAGGCGTCGGAAGCCCGCTCTCCCGCACCCCGCCGATCTCCGCCGCCTTGCCTGCCCGATCCGGGCCGTACCGAGGGCGGCGCCGCCGCCCGGCAGAGGTTCCGCGCCCCGTCCCGGGCCCTCGCCCCCGCCCCCGAGGCGCCCTTCGCACTGCGACGAAGAACCCGGCCTCGCGGTGCTGGACAGTCCCGATTCGAGTCTCTATAAGCCCGTTCGTCCGCGACGCTCCGGTGTCGGCCCGGGCACGCCCAGGTAGCTCAGTTGGTAGAGCATGCGACTGAAAATCGCAGTGTCGGTGGTTCGATTCCGCCCCTGGGCACCATCTTCCAGATAAAAAAATCCGACGAAATCCTGCAGCCGGCGCGTCCCTCCGAGGTTCTTCCGGCGGTCCGCGGTCGAGCCCGCCCGTCGCGTGCAGGAGCGCCGGACGCCGTCACTGTTGCGCGCGCCGGTCCTTCAGGATCCGATAGACGCTCGCGACGCCGATCCCGAGCAACTTCGCGATGGCGGCGCGCTTCATCCCGTCGGCAGCGAGCCTGAGAACGTCGTCGCTCTTTGCCCGAGCCGTGGGCGACCTGCCCCTCGCGCGCCCCTCCTGCCGCGCCTTGGCGATCCCCTCGCGCCGACGCTCCAGCATCGCCTCCCGCTCGAACCGCACGAGCGCGGCAAGGAAGTCGACCATGCGCCGGCCTTCGGGCGTGGCCGTATCCGCGCCGAGCGAGAGCACGCGGAGCGAGACGCCGCGTCGGTCGAGATCGGCGACGATCTCGCCCAGATGCAGGACCGAGCGGGCGAGCCGACCCGGCGCGGTGACGATCAGAACGTCGCCTTCGCGGACGAATGCCGAGGCCGCATCCCATTCGACGCGCAGTCCCTCGGACCCCGCCGATTCGGCGAAGATCTTCTCGGCACCGGCTGCCGCGAGCTCGTCCTTCTGAGCATCCAAGGCCGCCTTCGGCTCGACGGCGGATATGCGCGCGTATCCGACGATCATGGCGCGGCCCGCCGCTCGGCGCTCCGAGAACACGCCCGCAACCCTTCAGAACGCAGGCCGCGGCGCTTCGGCCGGCCGCCGAGCGGACGCCGAATCAGGACCACGATCGAACCGAACCATTCGGATAACACTTCACACCACCACGCAACGCCTTTCCAAGGCTTCCACATTCTTCGCGAACTATCAAAAACTATATTTTTGATCTTCGATCTTGCTTTCAGCTTTTATATTGTCATCTTGCTTGCCTTCATACACCACGTATCACGTTCCGATATTTTTGATTTTTGATAATTGCCTTGTTGCACATAGAACACACCCTGTTGACTCATTTTGGGTTCCTCTAGACTTACCGCATCAAAGTGAACTATGTAACGAGCCGTACAGCCCATTTTGGGCTTTGAAAAGAGCATTCCGTGAGGATCGCAATGAAACTGAAGTCGCTCGCCATGGCCTCCGCGGCCGCCATTCTCGTGGCTCCGGCCGCTTTCGCGGCCGATCTCCCGGCCCGTACGTCGCCGATCGCGCCTCAGGCGCCCAAGGCGGCGAGCGTTCATTCCTGGGCCGGCCCCTATGTCGGCGCGCATGCCGGCTACGGCTTCGGCACCGTTTCGGGGGTCAACGGGATCCTGAGCGCCTTCGATCAGGCCGCGGCCGATACCGCGAACCTCGTCGGGGCCACCTATTCCCGCAACAAGGGCGACTTCAACGGCTTCGTGGGCGGCCTCTATGCCGGCTACAACCTGCAGTCCGCGAACCTCGTCTACGGCCTCGAAGGCGACGTGAATTTCGGGACCTTGGAGCGCAAGGATACGGCCGTCGCGACGGACGGCACCGACACGGTGCGCGCGTCGGTTTCGCTCAAGGAGCGCGTCTCGGGCACGATCCGCGGCCGTCTCGGCTACGCCATGGGCAACGCCCTGCCCTTCGTCACCGCCGGCATCGCCTTCGCCGACATGAAGGGCACCGCCTCGATCACCGAGGACACCACGGGGCTCATCGGCACCGGAAGCGAGAGCAAGTCCAAGACCCATGTCGGTTGGACCGTCGGCGCGGGCCTCGACTACGCGTTCACCTCGAATTTCGTGATGCGCGCCGAATACCAGTTCCGCGGCTACGGCAAGCAGACCTATTCGAACGAGGACGTCTTCGGTCCCGTCAAGATCGGCACCAACGTCCATCAGATCCGCGCCGGTCTCGCCTACAAGTTCTGAAAGCTCGAACCTCCAAGGTCGACTTCGCTCCGGGGAAACCCGGGGCGCCTTTTTTTGAGGACGCGCCTTCGGCGCTGGCCGTCGGAAGAGCCCCGCGACAGGGTCACGGCCGAAGCGCGCCCCGCCCTCAGAACCCCACGGAATATTTGACGGTCGAAGTCAGCGAGGGATCGGCCGAATAGGCCTGGCCGCGCACCGCGATCTGCGCCGAAAGCGTCCGGTTCGCGGCGAACTCGTATGCGACGCCCGCGACTGCCGACGGCCGGAGGCGGTTCGCGTGGGAGTTCGTGGCGATCGAGAAGGTCTCGAGACCGGAGATCGAACTCGTCCCCGCATAGGCGTCCATCTTGCGGCCGACGTCGTATTCGGCGCCGAGACCGACGACGGCGGCGATCTTCTCGTCGAGCCGGCCGTGGAAACGGACGCCGCCGAGAGCCGTAGTGAGCCGCAGGCCGTAGTCGTCGTAGGTCAGCGGCGCGCTGACGTCCGTCGTCGTGCCTTCCGTATAGCCCTTGCGGGTCACGTCCGTGCGGCGGAGACCGACATAGGGAACCGCGACGATCGTCGGCGCGATGCGCAGGCCGAAGCCCGCCTCGGCGGAGACGGCGAAGGCGTTGGTCCCCGCCTTGCCCGAACCCGCTTCGGTATCGGCGAGCGAAGCGTCGCGCGTCACCGTCAGCCGGCCGTGACCATAAGCGCCGGCGAGGCGGATATTGAGGCCGGTGAGGTCCTTGTTCTGCTCGTAGACGCCGAAGACGCCGAGCGACGGCTCCGTTTCGGAGAGCGCGGTTCCGGTCGGGGCGTCGCGCCCCGGCGCGTAATCGAAGAACGCTCCGAGGCGGAGGTTCGGTTGAAGCCGGTAGGCGGCGACGAGAGCCCCCGCCCCTTCCCCGCTCGAGTCCGACAGCGCGGTGTAGCGCCCGATGAAGGACAGGCTGACGTCGCCCTCGCCGAATGCGTTCGAGTCGTAAGCCAGCGTCGAGGCCAGCACCGCCTCGCCCGCGACCAACCGGTTGCGGACGGCCGCCGCGCTCGATTTCAACGCCGTCAGCGTGTTGGCGGAGTCGGGTCCGGCGGTGCCGAACGCCATGTAGAATTCGAACGAGGCGTCGCTGATATAGGAGACGCTTCCCCCCGATACGTAGCCGCTTTGCCCGTCCGCGTAATAGTAGGAGGACGGCCGGTAGACGTCGTTGAGCGTGTAGCTGCCGGAGCTCGTGGTCCAATAAAGCGCGTAAGTCTTCGTCGGGTCGAGGCTGACCTTGGGCTGCAGCAGCACCGTGGTCGAGCCGTTCACGCCGATCGACGAGGAATAGACGGATGACAGGAAAGTACCGCCCGTGAACTCCCGCACGCTCACGGTGCCGCTCGCCGCGGTCCCCGCCGCGGGAAAGCGCAGCGTCGTCAGAACCGCGTAGCCCGAGGGCGTCCGGAAGGTCTGGAACATGCTCCAGGTGGTGCTCACCTGATAGCCCCAGCCCAGATTGTTGGAATCCGTCTCGCCGATCGTATTGATCGTCTGGGCGCTCGCTTGGGCGGCGGTCAGCATCGTGATGAGCAGGCTGATCCGGTAAGGGCCGGTTCGCCGCGAGCGCGTCTGCATGTCGGGACTCTCGAAAATGTCGGCGGCGCCCGGTCGAGAGGCCGAGCGCCGCAAAAAACGACTCCCGCATCCGAGGGCGCAGGATCGAGATCCCGTTTAACGATTTCGGCCGCCTCGAAAGTCCGGATCCGGTCGAGCGACCCGAAGCCGGCGCTCCGCGCAGCTTTGGTCATCCGGCCTTCGTCCGTTTTCGGACGGAGAGGCCGACCGGCGGGAGAGGCTCGGCCGCCCCGCCGGATCGGTCGGGCTTACTGGATGGCCCGCGGCGCGAGAGCGCGCGCGATGCTCGCTTCGCCGCGGCCGTGGACGGCGGCGTTATAGCCCTGGATCGTGTCGGTGCGCGCGGTGTTCAGAAGCTGGTTGGTGATCTGCGTCGGGCTCGCACTGGTGAACTTGCTGCCCAGCACCGCCGCATAGCCCGCGACCACGGGCGCCGCGAAGGACGTGCCGTAAAGCCCCGTCAAATCGCCGCGCACGCCGACCGTCAGGAAGTTCTTCTGCACCGCCGTGTTCGTGCCCGCATAGTTCGAATAGGAGGCGAGAACGGCCTTTTGATCGACCGTGCCGTTGCGGTCGAGCGCACCCACGAAGATCGCGGTCGGCGTGCCGACGAGAGAGGCGTTCAGATAGTCGACCTGCCCCCGCGCATTCGCGGCGCCTACGGCGACGGCATCGTTGCCCGCCGCCTTGGCGATCACCGCCTGCCCGTTCTTCGCATAGGAGATGATCGAGCCTTCCTGCGCGCTCCAGCCGATCTGGCCGACGCTGTAGCCCGCCGCGGCATACATCCCGTAGCTGAGATTGAGCACGTTCAGCCCGCGGTTCAGCTTCACCGTCTGGCCGGAGGTGAAGTCCTGCGACTTCATGGTCGCCGAGGGCGCGACCATGTTGGTCTCGAGATAGGTCCACTCGCCGTGGCGCCGCAGCTGCGTGCCGTTGCCGAGATTGCCGTAATAGAAATTCCCGCTGCGGAAATCGTCGACGACCGTGATCGTCACGCCGGCGCCGCTGAAGCCCTGCTTCCACGCATCGCCGAGTTCCGGGCTCATCCAGGGCTGAAGGATCGGGCCGGTCGAGAACCGGGGCGCCGCGGAGACGGAGCCGAAGACCGGAACCCCGTCGCCGGCCGTCGCCGCCGAAGCGAGACCGCAGGCGAACGCCGCGGCCGAGACCGAGAGAGTGAAGCGCTTCATCGTCGTCATGATGTCCGACCCTTCCTCAGAACTGCAGCTGGACCCTCAGTCCGAGCCGCGTGTGGTCCGTGGGCTTCGTCCGCCACAGATATTTCAACGTCTCCGCCGGTTCGAGCGTCGAGGCGGCCAACCGGCAATTGACCACCTGAATTCCGCCGATCGCCCCGTAATCCGCAGTACAGGTCCGTTCGCGAAGCATGCCGCCCAAAGTCGTCGTCACCGAAAACGACAACGTCAACATCGGCGTGGGCTGCGTCATCGCGATCAGGCCGATCCTGAAAGACGGCTCGATCTTGTATTTCTTGCCCCGTTCTCCCGTTCCGAAGCCCCACAAGATACCGGTGTTCGGTCCTGTCTGGGTGAGAAAGTCGAACTGCATGTCGACCGACTTGCGTCGATACCACTTCTCCATATCGACCGGCGTGCCGTCGCTCAGTTCGTAGGATTCCGTACTGACCCGAAACGGAACATCCGAAAGACGCGAACCCTCCTTCACGCCGACGAGATGGGTCGCCTCCAGAACGTCGAAGACGGGCCCCGCCTCGGCCCTGCCGAGCATCAGGAAGAAGCCCAGGACCGACCCGGCAGAAGCGAGCACCTTTCCGATCGGTCGTCTCGACACGCATGCAGCCTCTACGCAGTCGGTCGGAAGCCGGAGCCTCTCGGCCGACGAGTTCGAAAGGGATGAGGCGGATCGCCTCGCCGGACAAGCGTCCATCGGGCGGGCCCGCCCGATCGACGGGGTACAACGACGGCCGGACTGACATTCGGGTACCCACCCTCTCGAGCGACCTCCTCGGATCCGTTCCCCGGGATACCCCTGCACGTAGGACCGGCAGGACGGATCGACATCTAATCTATGTCGCGCGATGTTGCATGCCGATTCAGATCACGGACCGGAGTTAATCATCGGTTCCCGTCGGGAAATCGATCCGATTATCCGAAAATTGCAAAAATTGATCTTCGACTTGCATCGCGCGCCTGTTTTCGGCTAAATCGCTCAATATAGGCGAAGATGACCGCGGCCCCGGGATTCGTGCGAGCAAGCCTTTGACCGTTCAGCGACTGTCGACCTCCAAGGCGATCATTGCCGTGACATCGGCGCTGATTGCCGCATTCACGATCCTGATCGGCTTCACGATTTCCCGCATCACCATGGCGGCGGAGGCCGAGGCGCGCGACAAGGCCCGTTCGGCGACCATCATCTTCGGCGAGCGCGTCGCCGCGACCATCGCCACCATCGACAGCCTGCTGAAGGTCACCGCCCGCGATCTCGTCCAGAATCCCGAAGGCACCTCCCTCGCTTCTCTCGTGCGCGAGAACGGCTTCGCCGCCCGGGATCTCGTGTTGCTCACGCTGGTGGGCGCCGACGGGCGCGTGCGCGAGACGGAGCAGGGCCCGGCAGAGCCGGTCTCGCTCGTCGACCGGGAGCACATCCGCGTGCATCTCGATCGGCTCCTGCCGGCGTCGGCGGGCGGCCTCTTCATCGGCAAGCCGGTGCTCGGCCGCGTCTCCAAGAAATGGTCCGTCCAGATCACCCGCGCCGTGAAGGAGAAGGACGGCTCGCTCGCGGGCGTCCTCGTGGCCTCGCTCGATCCCGCCTATCTGGCGAAGCTCTGGGACCGGCTCGGCCTTTCGGCGGAAGACGAGATCGCGCTCACCGGCATGGACGGCGTCGTGCGGATGACGTCTCAGAACGTCGAGGCCGTTCTGGCCGAGGGCCAGACGCGACCGTCTCTGGCGGCGCGGGCCGCCGAATTTCCCGAGGGCTGGATCGAAGGCGACGCGGAGAACGGCCACGGCTATTTCTCCTATTATCTCCGTCTGGCCGAGTACCCGCTCGTCGTCTCGACGCGCATTTCGAAAAGCGCCGCCTTCGAGGAGATCACGGCGGGCGTAGGCATGATGATCATGGTGGGGCTGCTCGTCTGCGCCGCCATCGCCGTCATGGGTTTCATCCTCGCCTCCGCGACCAACCGGCTCGCGGCGAGCAAGGCCGAAGCCGAGGCGCTCGCGGGCACGCTGGAAAAGGAGGTCCGCAAGCGCACCGCCGCGCTCGAGCGGGCCAATGCGGATCTGCGCACGATTTCCATGACGGACGGCCTCACGGGCCTGCCCAATCGCCGCGCCTTCGACGGCAGGATGAAGGCGCGGATCGCGGCCCATGCCCGCTACGGTTCGCCTTTCGTCCTGCTGCTCATCGACGTCGACCACTTCAAGGCGATCAACGACACGCACGGGCACGGCACGGGCGACAAGGTGCTGATCGGCATCGGGCGTCTCTTGCGGCGGGAAGTGCGCGAGACGGACTTCGCCTTCCGCGTGGGCGGCGAGGAATTCGCCGTCATCCTGACCGAGACGACGGAAGAGGAGGCCCTTCGCTTGGCCGAACGGCTGCGGGCGCGGGTCGCGGCACGCCGCATCGCCGGGCAGCGGATCTCGATCACGATCGGCGTCGCGGAGGTCCGTCCCGCCGACGACTCCTCTCACGTCTATCAAAGGGCCGACCGCGCCCTCTATGCCGGGAAGCATGACGGTCGAAACCGGGTCATGCGTTCGGAAGCGACGGAACCGGTTGCGGAACGCGCGGGCTGAGAAGCCTCAGCTCCGCACGCTGCGGGCCTCGTCCCGCGCCGCGCCCCAGACCTCGCGCGCGGCATCAGCGTTCAACAGAGCGATGGCGATGCCGACGGTCACGTCGGGCCAAGGCGACATCGTCCATGCCGTGACGAAACCCGCCCCGATCACCGCGAGATTGGCCGCGACGTCGTTGCGGGCGGAGAGGAACGCCGCCTTGAACAGGCTTCCCTCCTCGCGGAAGCGTACGAGCAGGAAAGCGCAGAAGCCGTTGACGACGAGCGCCCCGGCGCCGACCGCGGTCAGCACGACGGGATCGGGCGGCACCGGATCGGCGGCCTTGGCCACGGCCGTCCAGAAGGCCGCGATCCCGGGAACCAGCAGCAGCACGGCCGCGACCATGCCGACCGCGGAGCGCGCCCGGGCATTCCACCCCACCGCCAGCAGGATCAGGAGATTGACCGCGGCATCTTCGAGAAAGTCGATCCCGTCGGCGAACAGCGCGACCGAGCCGATGACGAAGGCCGCGCCGAATTCCACCCCGAAATAGCCGAGATTGAGCAGCGCGACGGTCCGCACCCGGGCGATCGCGCCCTCGGCCGTCCGCCCGGGGTCGTCTTCGGCATGATGGCGGCCGAACCGGAGTTCGCCGCCCTCCTCCGATGGCGTCACGTCAGGTCCGCCACGTCGATCGCGCGGGATGGATCCGTGAGGCGGAATCCGGCCTGACCGGGGCGGCACCAGACGCAGCGCGCCGCGACCGTGCCGCCGCCGAAGCGGAACCTGCGCTTGGGTCTCAGCAGAAGATCGAATTCATAGACCGCGCCGGGCAGAAACCGCAGCGGCGGCGGAACGAGAATGCGGAAGCCGCCGCGCGCCACGTCGCCGATGACGAGGCGCACGCCGTCGAACAGGATCACGCCGCGGTCTTCGGGATCGATGCGCGGCGAAGCGCGGCGCTCGGATCCGGACGGCGGCGGCGGAGCGGAACGGTCGGAAGCCATGGCGGAATCGTAGCTCGACCCGCGCCGGGCTTCAATGCGCCGCGTCGCGCGCGAACGGGCCGATCCGCGCCCTTGCGGAAACGGTGAGCCGTGCCCATATCGGGATCATCGACGGGCGACCGCGACCGCGGATGTACCGGCGCGGTTCCCCGCTCGATCACCGAACGTCTCGTCGAACCCCGGCGAGGCGTTTTGCTTTTCGGGGCGCGCGTCCTATCTCTCCGGCGTCATTCGTTCCGGAGCTGCCCCGATGCCCGCCGCCGACGGCGCCCTCGTGCTCTTTTCCGGCGGACAGGATTCCGCCGCCTGCCTCGCTTGGGCGCTCGAACGGTTTTCGAGCGTCGAGACGATCGGCTTCGATTACGGCCAGCGGCACAGGATCGAACTCGACGTGCGCGAGGATCTGCGGCGGACCTTCGCGGCGCTCCGCGGCGATTGGGCCGCAAGGCTCGGCGAGGACCACATGGTCCCGCTGGCCGCGCTCGGCGCGATCTCGGAGACGAGCCTTACGCGCGAGGCGGCCTTCGGCATGGCGAAGGAGGGTCTGCCCGACAGTTTCGTGCCCGGCCGCAACCTCATCTTCCTGACCTTCGCGGCGGCCGTCGCCTATCGCCGCGGGCTCCGGCACATCGTCACCGGTGTCTGCGAGACCGACTTTTCGGGCTATCCCGATTGCCGCGACGATACGATCAAGGCCTTGCAGGTGGCGCTCAATCTCGGCATGGAGAAGCGCTTCGTCCTGCACACGCCGCTGATGTGGATCGACAAGGCCGCGACTTGGGCCCTGACGGAAGAGATCGGCGGCGCGGCGCTGGTCGAGGCGATCCGCGTCGGCACGCATACCTGCTACGCCGGCGACCGGAGCGTTCTCCATGAATGGGGCTACGGCTGCGGCCGTTGCCCCGCCTGCGAACTCCGCGCCGCCGGCCATGCCCGCTGGCGTGCGGAGGCCGTCACCGAAGGACCGTCCGCATGACCCCCGCCGTCCGTCGTCGCGTCGAAGGCCTCGCCCTTCTCGCCGCATTCGCCGCCTGCATTCCGGCCGCCAACTGGCTGATCGGGAATGTCGGGACCGTCTGCGTGCCGAACGGCCCCTGTCTGATCCCCGTCGCGCCGGGCCTGACCGCGCCGAGCGGCGTCCTCCTGGTCGGTCTGGCCTTGGTGCTGCGCGATCTGGTGCAGCGCCGTCTGGGCGCCGTCTGGGCGCTCGGCGCCATAGCCGCGGGCACCGTGCTGTCCGCCGCCGTCGCGCCTCCGGCGCTGGTGCTCGCCTCGGCGGCCGCCTTCTTCATCTCGGAGCTTGCCGATTTCGCGGTCTATACCCCGCTCCAGAAGCGCGGTCTCGTCACCGCCGTTCTGCTCAGCAGCTCCGCGGGCCTCGTCGTCGACAGCCTTCTGTTCCTGCAGCTCGCCTTCGGCGACCTGTCCTATGCGGGCGGCCAGATCGTCGGCAAGCTGTGGATGGTGCTCCTCAGCCTGCCGCTGATCCATTGGATCCGCCTGCGCGACGAACGCCTCGGCCTTGTACCCGCCTGATCCTCCGACGGCCGGGCTCAGATCGTCCGGCCGCCGTCGACCTCCATCACCACGCCGGTGATGAACTCCGCCTCGTCGGAGGCGAGCCACAGGCAGGCATTGGCCACGTCGACCGGCTTCGACATCCGCCCGAGCGGGATGGTGGCCACGAATTTCGCCCTGTTCTCCGGCGTGTCCGGCATGCCCATGAAGCTTTCGAGCAGCGCCGTCTCTCCCATCACCGGGGCGACGCCGTTCACGCGGATCCGGTCGGGCGCCAGTTCGACGGCCATCGAGCGCGAAAGCAGATTCACCGCGCCCTTCGAGCCGTTGTACCAGGTCAGGCCGGGCCGCGGACGGATGCCGCCGGTCGAGCCGATATTGATCATCACGCCGCCGCCCTGCTTGCGCATCACGGGCACGCTCGCCTGCGTCATGAAATAGATGGACTTCACGTTGACGTCGTAGACGCGGTCGAACTCCTCCTCCGTCACGTCCATCAGCGGCTTGTTGCGGTGGCTCCAGCCCGCATTGTTGACCACGATGTCGACGCGCCCGAACCGCTCGACCGTCGCCTTCACCGCCGCCTCGACATCGGCCCGGCGCGTCACGTCGCAGCGGATCGGCACCGCGGGGCCGTTCACGCCGCGCGCCACCTCGGCCGCGCCCTGCTCGTTGATGTCGACGACCGCCACCGCGGCGCCCTCGCGCGCGAAGACGCGCACGATCTCGGCACCGAAACCCGATGCACCGCCCGTCACCAGGGCGACCTTGTCCTTGAGACGCATTGTGTCCGTTCTCCCGAAACGACCGTCGTCGCGCGGTCTTCCCCCGCATCATCGGACGATCGGAGGCCGGCTGTCATCCCGGGAGTTCAGGAGCGGCGACGCCAATCCCACGGCATCGCGAACCGGCCGGACCAGAGCCCCGCGCCCGCGCTGCGCGCGACCGCCTCGTCGGCCTGATAGTCATGCGAATAGCGCAGGAAGGAGACCGCCCAACCTTCGCGCACCATGCGGCTCTGGAGATCCGCGCCGTCGATCCGGCATTTGCCGATCAGGCGTCCGTAACGATCGCGCTCGCGCGTCTCGCAGGCCACGACCGAGCGGCCGATCATCTCGCTCAGCCGCTCCCGGGCCATGCGTCCGCAGGCGACCGTGCGGCCGCCCTCGTCGATGCAGGACTGGTCGAGTTCGGGCGCGTCGATGCCGTGCAGCCTGACCCGCTCGCCCGCGATCTCGATCGTGTCGCCGTCGATCACCAGCGCGCGGCCGGTCAGCAGGTTCTCGCCCGCGAACGGAGAACCGATCGTCGCCAGCACCACAACCGAAGCGAGAATGACGGCACGCAAAGGCGGGACCTCGAAGGGAAAAGCACACCCAAGGTAGCGCTTTCTTTCGGCACAACCAACCTGTGCCGGTCGCTTTTGCACGCTTCGGTTGCCGGAACCCTTCCCCGCCCGGATCATTCGACGGTCGGGTGCGAAGGAGTCCTACCCATGATCCCGACGAGTGCGGAGCGCGTTTCGATCCACACCGATCCTGATGTCCAACGTGGGATCCGGCGCAGGACGGAGCGCGATCTCCACTACTATGCCGCGCATCCGGAAGAGATCGCCCTTCGGTTGCATGAGCTCGACGCCGAATGGGACATCGAGCGCGCGCTCGAGGCCAATGCCGGCGCCTTGGCCGGGCTGGGGGCGCTCCTCGCTCTTCTCGGGGGTCGGCGCAGGGCGGTGATCCCGCTGGTCGTGGGCGGCTTTCTGTTCCAGCACGCGTTGCAGGGCTGGTGTCCGCCGCTCCCCGTCCTGCGTCGTCTCGGCTTCCGTACGGCGCGCGAGATCGACACTGAGCGGGTCGCGCTCAAGCTCCTGCGCGGCGATTTCGAGGGGGACGGCCCGGAAGAGCCCGCCGCACGCGCCGCGCGCGCTTTGCGTGCCGCCCTCCGCTGACCGGAAACGGAGCCTTCACCTTCCCGCGAGAAGATCCGGCGATTCGTTCGATCCCCGGTTTCGATCCATGCCCGTTTCAGAAAATGCCGTTGCCGACGCCCCGCGACCCTCCGAGGCCCTGCGCCTCGCCCTCCGCTTCGAACCGGACGGCTACGCGCTCGACGGCCCCCGTCTCATGGGGAGGCAATCGGCGGGCAACGCCTTCTTCCGCGCCGCGGTGCATGCGGCGACGGGCGGGGACCTTCTCTGCTGCACGCCCTTCGCCCGCTCCTTCGAGGCGTTCGAGCGCATGCTTCCGGTCCGGGAGCGTGCGCCGCGAACGGCTTGGATCCCCAATCTCGCGGGGCCCGCGATCGCCGAGGTCGGCACGCTCTACACGCCCGATGCGGGCATCGCGCAGCCTGCGGGCCTTCGCCTTCCCTACGGCGTCGATGCATGGTCGATCGTCGGCGTGACCCACACGACGGCCAGCTCCGGGGCCATGGCGCTGGCGACGGGGCTCCTCACGGCCCCCGTGATGCCGTGGGACGCACTCATCTGCACGTCGAAATCCGTTCTCGAAACGCTGCGCAGCGTGCTCGGCGAAGCCGCCTCGATGCTCGCCTGGCGCACGGGCTCGCCGCGGATCTGGCTGCCGAGCCTCCCGATCATTCCGCTCGGCGTCCATTGCGACGACTTCGTCTTTTCGGATGCGGAGCGCGACGACGCGCGCCGGGCGCTGGGGATCGAGGCCGACGAGACGGTCGCGCTCTTCGTGGGCCGCCTCAGCTTCCACGCCAAGGCCCACCCCTTCCCGATGTATATCGCGCTGGAGCGGGCCGCCCGGGCCACCGGCCGCAAGCTCGTGCTCGTGCAATCGGGCTGGTTCGCCAACGACGCCATCGCGCGCGCCTTCAAGGACGGCGCCGAACGGTTCTGTCCCTCCGTCCGCTGCCTGTTCGCCGACGGCCGCAAGGCCGACGAGCGCCGCGCCGCATGGGCCGCCGGCGATCTCTTCATCTCCATGTCCGACAACATCCAGGAGACCTTCGGCCTCGTGCCGATCGAGGCCATGGCGGCCGGCCTGCCCGTCGTCGTCAGCGATTGGGACGGCTATCGCGAACTGGTCCGCCACGAGGTCGACGGCTTCCGCATCCCCACCTCCGCGCCCGATGCGGGCTTCGGCGGGGAACTCGCGCGCTTCTTCGAGGCCGGACGCATCGATTACGACACCTATTGCGCCCTCACCTCCCAGACGACGGCGATGGACCATGACGCGCTCGCGCAGAGCATCGCCCGGCTCGTGCGAGATCCGGAACTGCGTCGTCGCATGGGGGCAGAAGGCTGCAAACGCGCCCGAACGGTCTATGATTGGTCGCGGATCATGAGCGCCTATCGCGACCTGTTCGCCGAACTGGGCGACATCCGTACCAAGGCGAAGACCGATCCCGCCATCCGAATGCTCGTGGAGCGCGCGCCGCGGACCTCCCCGGCCTGGCCCGATCCGTTCCGGGCCTTCGCGCATTATCCCAGCCGCAGGATCACGCCCGATACCCTCGTGGCCGCGGGGCCGGGGCGCGAAAGGATCTCGGAAACGATGAATTCGGCGCTCTTCACCGCGGGCTTGTCGGCTGCGCGGGCCGCCGGGCTCGAAGCTCTCGCCGCCGCAGCGGCGGACGAGCCGCTCGCGGTGGCGGAACTGGCCCGCCGGACCGGACTGCCGATGAAGGACTCCGTTCTCGGCGTCGCGGCCTTGGCCAAGATGGACGTCGTCCGGTTCGCGGACGGGATCGAGATCCCGCCCGCAGAAGCCTGATCGTCAGACCGACATCGGCGCGGTGGAGTGGATCCGCTCGCGGATCTCGCCGCGCGCGGCGCGCGAGAGCAGCTTGTTGAGCGCGCCGAGATAGGCGCGGGCCGAAGCCACCAGCGTATCGGGGTCCGCCGCCTTGGCCGTCACGGAGCGGCCGTCGGCATCCGACAGACGCACCGACACCTCGGCCTGCGCATCGGTGCCCTCGGTCACCGCATGGACCTGATAGAGCTCCAGCTTCGCATCGTGAGGCACCATGGCCTGCACGGCGTTGAAGGTGGCGTCGACCGGGCCGTTGCCCGTGGACTGCACCGTGGAATGCTTGCCGTCGACGTCGAGCGTCATGGTGGCGAGCTGCGGGCCTTGCGTGCCTGCCACGATGGTCAGGGAGACCAGCTTGATGCGGTCGTGGGCGGTCACGATCTCGTCGTCGACCAGCGCCTCGATGTCCTCGTCATAGACATGCTTCTTGCGGTCGGCGAGGTCCTTGAAGCGCTTGAAGGCGTCTTCGAAAGCGTTCTCGCCCAGCTCGTAGCCGAGTTCCTTCAGCTTCTCGCGGAAGGCGTGGCGGCCGGAATGCTTGCCCATCACCAGCGAGGTCTTCAGCACGCCGACCGATTCAGGCGTCATGATCTCGTAGGTCTGGGTGTTCTTGAGCATGCCGTCCTGATGGATGCCGCTCTCATGCGCGAAGGCGTTCCGGCCCACGATCGCCTTGTTGTACTGCACGGGGAAACTCGTCACCGCCGCGACCAGCTTCGAGGCGCGGTTCAGCATCGCGGCTTCGATGCCCGTGTCGAAGGGCAGCACGTCGCCCCGCGTCTTGATCGCCATGACGATCTCTTCGAGCGCGGCATTGCCCGCACGCTCGCCGATGCCGTTGACGGTGCATTCGATCTGCCGCGCGCCGGCCTTCACGCCGGCCAGCGAATTCGCCACCGCCATGCCGAGATCGTTGTGGCAATGCACGGAGAAGATCGCCTTGTCGGCATTCGGCACGCGCTCGCGCAGCATCGCGATCAGCGCGTAATACTCCTCCGGAACCGTGTAGCCGACGGTATCGGGGATGTTGATGGTGGTCGCGCCGGCGCGGATCGCGGCCTCGACGCAACGGCACAGGAAGTCGTGCTCCGTGCGCGTGCCGTCCTCGGCCGACCATTCGACGTCAGGCACCAGATTGCGGGCACGGGAGACGGAGTCGATCACCTTCTGCAGAACCGCCTCGGGCTCCATCTGCAGCTTGTATTTCATATGCACCGGCGAGGTGCTGATGAAGGTATGGATGCGCGGCTTCACGCCGTGGCGCACGGCTTCGCCGGCGCGGTCGATGTCCTTCTCCCCGGCGCGGGCGAGGCCGCAGACCGAGGCGCGCTTCACGCGGCGCGCGATTTCCGACACGGCTTCGAAATCGCCCGTCGAGGCGATCGGGAAGCCCGCTTCGATCACGTCCACGCCCATTTCGTCGAGCAGATCGGCGACTTCGAGCTTTTCCTCGAAGGTCATGGAGGCGCCGGGCGACTGCTCGCCGTCGCGCAGGGTGGTGTCGAAGATGATGACGCGGTCCTTGTCGGACCCGGATACGGTGGCGGACATGCCTCGTGCTTCCTTCTCTCTTGCGGCCCGTCGGGCCTGATCCTTCGGCCTCGTCGACGATCCCCTGAGTGCCCAGGCGCGCGCCCGGTCGGCCCTCAGGGGCGGCTAAGGAGAAGGAGAAGCGGGAGAAGCGCGCGCGCGGTCGCAGGAGCCGCCCGAAGCGTCTCCCGATCCGTCACGTCGCAGGCGGCGAATGCGGCCACGTTTCTCTCCCGAAGGCGGGCGTTCCGGCCCGCTTGAAGGACGTGCATACAGAAGCGCGTGCCGCCGGGCAAGCCCGTGCCGCGCCTCACGCCGGCAGAACGCCTTCGAACCAGCGCACCAGAAAATCGGGCACCCGCGCGGGATCGACGTCCGCGCGCCGGCGGACGACATGCATGCCCGCAAGCTCGGGCCGCGCTTCATGCCGCAGCCGCGCCTCGATCTCGCGCGCGATCTCCGCGGCGGGTGCATCCACCGCCACGGGCCGCAGGAAGCCGGTGCGTGCGCCGTAGTCCACGACGTGCCAGCGATCCTCGAAGCGGACATCCGCGGCACGGAGCCCGGTTTCCTCGCAGAGTTCGCGCTCCACGCTGCCCGCGAGATCGACCGCGCCCTCGCGCACGTCAGAGCGGTCCGGCGTGCCGGACGGGAAATAGATCTGCCCGGCATTGGCCGTGTGCTCGCCCATCACGCCGAGCACATAGGCGCCGTCCGATCCCCGCAGCGCCGCCATGCCGAAGCCGTTGCGCACCGACGGATCGGGAAAATCGAGGTCGCGCCATGCGAGAAAGGCCGAGAAATCGGTTTCGAAGAAGGCGGCGCCGTAGAGATCCTCCGTGACGACGCCGCCCCGCATCATCAACACGCGCCCGTCGAACAGAGCGGGCTTGGCGGCGCGGGCGCGCGCCCAGCGCTCCGCGATCGCGTCCGCCTCCCTGCCCCGCCATTCCCAGTCATGCTCGATGACGGGGAGTTCGAGACGGCTGACCGTGATGATCCTCATGCCCGGGCGTTGACCTTCCTTCGCGGCGCCGATTGCCGGGCCGCCTGTCGCGACCCTACAATGCGGTTCCGATTTCGATAATCCGTTGCCGCAAGAATGAAGCTTTTCACGACGCCCGCCGCTCGAGCGGCGACCTTTTTCGTTCTGGTGGCCGGCGGCCTTCTCCTGCGCTGGTTCGAGAACCCGGAATCCGACATCGCCGGAAACGTCCTCTTCGCGCAGATGGTGCTCGAAGGCGCGCGGCCGCATGTCGACCTTCACGACGCCAATCCGCCGCTCGCCTTCTACCTTTACGTTCCCGCCGTCCTCATCGAGTCCCTGACGGGCCTGCGGGCCGAAACCGCCGCCCATCTGGTGACGACGGTCCTGATCATCGGCTCCGTGCTGCTGGGCGAGGCACTGCTTCGCGACGAGCGGGAGGATGCCGTCTTCAGGGCGCACCGCATCGCGGCCCTGCTGATCGTGATGGTCTGGATGCCGTCCTCGACCTTTTCACAGCGCGACCATATCGCCTTCGTCGTGATGTGGCCCTTGCTCGCCGCCTTCATGCGCCGCAGCGAGGGCGAAGCGGTTCCCGTCGCGGCCGCCTTGGCGGCGGGCCTTCTCGCGCCGATCGGCTTCGCGCTGAAGCCTCATCTCGTTCTGGGGCCGGCCTTTGCCTTTCTCGTCGTCCTCCTGCACCGCCGCAGCCTGAGGCCGTTCGCGTCGCCGGAAGTCGCCGGGGCCGTCCTGTCCGGCCTCGTGCTCGGCCTATGGATGCCGGCGGCGCACCGGACCTATTTCGTCGACACGCTGCCGATCGCGCTGGAGGTCTACGCCCCGATAACGACGCCGCGTTTTCTGATCAGGGGCGGCGCGCTTCTGGGCGTCATCGGGCTCACCATTCTGGTCGCACGCCGCCGGCGCGGTTCGCCCGGCATTCTCGCGGCCGCCGCGGCCGGCTTCGCGGTCGCCTATCTGATGACCGGAAAAGGCTGGCCCTATCAAGGCATCCCCGCATTGTCCGCCGGGCTCCTCGCGCTTCTCCTGCCGATCCGGCGAGAGCCGTCCGACAAGGGCCTGCTGCTCGCCTCGGCGGGCCTTGCCATGACGGCCGCGGCCTTCGCTTCGTGGCAGCCCGTGTATGACGAGACGCTCGCCGAAACCGCCCGGCGCACGGCTCCCCCGAACCCGGTGATCGGCCATCTCTCCTTCGAGATGTCCCTCATGCATCCGCTCATCCGGAACATCGGAGGCACTCTCGGCAATCCGTCGCTGCTGCTCTGGCGGACATGGGGCGCGAACTACGGACTGGCGCGCACGACGGATCCCGAAAAGATCGCCCGTCTCGACGCCCACCGTCGCGCGGAAGCGAAACAAGTGGCCGAGGCGTGGGCGCGGCGTCCGCCCGATCTCATCATCATGCTCGACGGCTACGACTGGAAGGAATGGGCGTCGGAAAGCCCGACCCTTCTCGATCTGCTCGCGGAATACGAACCCGTCGGCCACGGATTGCGCTCGGTTCTGCTGCGCCGTCGTGCGGATGCGGCCCCCGCGGTCAGACCCTGAGCGCGCCTTCGGTCACCACCAGCGCGCGCCCGCCGATAGAGGCCTTCGCCAAGGCGCCGTCCGCGACCGTCAGCAGCAGGCGGATCTTGGAAGGACGCCCCATCGCATAGCCCTGTTCGATCACCAGCACATGTTCGCCGTCCGCCGGCCTGTCGAACGTCGTCACCGCGCCCGCGAAGGCCGCGACGGCGGAGCCGGTGGCGGGGTCCTCGCCGACGCCGAGACCCGGCGCGAACATCCGCGCATGGAAGGCGCTGCCCGCCTCGGCCGTCTCGCGCGTATAGGCGAACACGGCCGCCCGCTCGCCGGGGCGCAGGGCCGCCCATTCGGCCGCGTTCGGCACCAGCGCGTCGACCGTCCGCCGGTCGCGCAGCGGCACGAAGATGAACGCGTTCCCCGCCGACCACAGGCTCGGCCGATGCGCGTCGAACCCGATCGCGTCCGCCCCGATGCCGAGCGCCGCCGCGATCCGTTCGGGCTCGGGCGCCCCGGCCTCCTCCCACGGCAGTTTGGGAAGCGTGAAGGTCGCACTGCCCTGCCCTTCGCCCTCGATCTCGACGGCGCAAGGCACGATGCCGACACCTTCCTCGAGCCCGAAAGCGAGGTTTCCGTGGTGATGGCCATGGTCGAGCAGCCCGAGCAGAACGGCCGTGCCGACGGTCGGATGGCCCGCGAAGGGAAGTTCGCGCGCGGGCGTGAAGATGCGCAGCTTCGCGCGCTGATGCGGATCCTCCGGCGGAAGGACGAAAACCGTCTCGGACAGGTTGAACTCGCGGGCGATCGCCTGCATGCCGCCGTCGCCGAGCCCCTGCGCATCGAGCACCACGGCCAGCGGGTTGCCCGCCAGCGCCCGGTCGGTGAACACGTCGAGCGTGAAGAAACGGCGCGGCATCGGCTCCTCCCCTTGCGTCGGCCCGCCGAGATTAGGGCCGCCCGGCCGGCAGGTCGACCTCCACCACGAGGGGGCAGTGATCGCTGGCCTTCGGACGATCCCATCCCACGCGCGGATAACGGTCGGCGCGGGTCGCCAGCGTCGCGACGGAGCGGTCGGGGTCGCGCGGATCGAGCGGCACGCGATAGGGCAGCCCGCGGCGGATCACCTCCACCCCGGTCACCCGGTCGGCGAGCGCGGGCGAGAGCAGCACGTAGTCGAGCTGCACATGCTCCTCGCGGATGCGCTCTTCGTCCGGCATGCGGGCACGGTGGAAATGCGTCCAGCGTTCGTGCGCGGGCAGCCTCTCCAGCGGATTGACCGCGAAACGATCGAACAGCACGTCGATGCCGCTCGGCCGCATGTCGCGCGCCTCCCCGCCCGCGCCGATCAGTTCGCGATAATCGTTGAGGTCGCCCGCGATCACCCAGTTCATCGACCGCCATTCCGGGCCGAGATGATCGACCACGATGCGCCGCACCGCCCGCGCCTCGGCGCGGCGCAGCGGCATCGTCGCCTTGCGGCCGTCGTCGCGGCCGTTGTTCATGGATTTCAGATGGCAGATGAAGAGCGTCAGCGTGGTCTTGCCGAAATCGAGATCGACCGTCAGGCAGTCGCGGTTGAACACGCGGCCGTTCGCCGGAATGCCCAGCTCCGCGATGTCGCGGTCATGCACGCCCAGATCCGCGAAGGTCGCCTCCCTCCACGAGGTCACGCGCACGGCGTCCGGCCGCAACAGGTCCCGCCGCGCGCCGAAGGCGACGTCGATCCCGCGCCGGTCGTTGCCCGGGATCAGCTCGAAATGGCCGTAGCGCGCATCGCTCATGCGGTGCACGTAATTCGCGAAGAAGGCTTCGAGCGAGCGCAGGCTGTCGACTTCCTGCAGCGCGAGCACGTCCGCCTTCGCCTCGGCCAGCGCGAGCGCGGTCATCTGGCGTTTGTCGTCTTCCAGCACCAGCGCCATCGTCCGTTCGATCGCCTCGCGCTCGCGCGGATGCACGATGTCGGTCATGGCCATGGCGGCCGCCGTCTGCGCCCGCGCGCTTTCCGAGAAGCGCCAGCGGGTCGAGAGGTTTTCGACATTGAAGGAGGCGATGCGGAGCTTCACGCGGCGCCCCCGACCGGTTCGGCCGCGAAGACGCGGCTCGGCGTCACGAATTCGTCCTGCGCCTCGATCAGCAGAATCTCGCGCGATCCCGCCTCCGCCGTGCGGCGCAGGAGCCCGTGGATCGAGGACGCCGCCATCGACAGCGCCCGCGCGGTCTCGCCCGTCCGCATGCGATGCACGAAGAACAGCGCCGCGATCGCGTCGCCCGCGCCGTTCACGGCGAGATCGAGCCGCGGCGTGCGCACCCGCCACATCCGCCCGCCCTCGGAGGCCACGAGGTCCACCGCATCCGCGGGCGTCTCCTCGGTCAGCACGGACGTGACGAGGATCACCTTCGGCCCGAGTACATGCACGATCTCGACCGCCTTGCGCAGGTCGGCGAGCGTGCCGCAGGTCCGCTCCGCCAGATATTCGAGCTCGAACTGGTTCGGCGTGATCACGTCGGCGGCGGGCAGAGCCTTCTGCCGCATGAATTCCGGGATTCCGGGCCGCACGAACACGCCCTGCCCCACATCGCCGATCACCGGATCGCAGCACCACAGCGCGTCCGGCCGCGCGGCCTTCGCCCGCTCCGCCGCGCCGAGGATCGCGGTCCCGATATCGGCCGAGCCCATATAGCCGGAGAGCACCCCGTCGCAGCGCTCGAGCGCCCCGCGCGCGGCCATGCCGTCCACCAGTTCCTCGATCATCGGCCCGTCGAAGACGCGGCCCGTCCACTGCCCATAGCCGGTATGGTTCGAGAACTGGACGGTATGGATCGGCCAGACCTCGCAGCCGAGCCGCTGCATGGGGAAGGTCGCCGCCGCATTGCCCACATGCCCGTAGGCGACGTGCGACTGGATCGAGAGGATGTTCATGCCGCAAGGTTAGGCCCCGACCGCGGGCGGAGCAATGCGCGGACGATCCCCGACGGGGTCGAACCCCGCCGCGCGAAGGCGGCGGGGCGGGAGTTCACTTCACCGTCGTCGCGGCCTTGCGCGCGAAGCGGTCATCGAAGGACTTCGAGACGTCGACCTTGGCCGTCTTCATCTCGTCGTCGAACTTCACGAGCATGTCGTTGACGCTCTTCATGCCCGCTTCGGCGATGATCCCGTCCTTGGAATAGGACGGCTTCGAGTTCTTCACCGCGAGGACGTAGAGGTCCTTGTCGCCGAGCAGATATTCGGGCGGCACGGTGGCGGCGATCTCTTCCGGGCTCGCCGTGTCGATCCAGCGGATCGCCTTGTAGAGGCCGTTCACCAGCGCCTGCACCGTGTTCGGGTTCTTGTCGATGAAGTCCTTCTTCGCATAGAGCACCGCCGCCGGGTTGGTGGCGCCGAACAGGGCCCGCGTGCCCTCCTCCGTGCGGGTGTCGACGACGATGCGGATGTCGCCGTTCTTCTCCAGCATCGAGAGCACGGGTTCGAGATGCGAGATCGCGTCGATCTGCCCGTTCTTCACCGCCGCCACGGCGGAGGCCGCGCTGCCCACGCCGATGAAGGACACGTCCTGCGGCGTGAGGCCCGCCGTCGCGAGGACGAAATTCGCCAGCATATTGGTCGAGGAGCCCGGCGCGGTGACGCCGATCTTCATGCCCTTGAGATCCGCAGGAGACTTGTAGGCCGCGGCCTTCGCCTTGGTCACGCCGATGGCGATGCCGGGAAAGCGACCGAGTTCGATCACCGCGCGGATGTCCTGCCCCTTGGCCTGCATGCGCAGCGTATGCTCATAGGCCCCGGTCACCACGTCGACAGAGCCGCCGATCAGCGCCTGCAGCGACTTGGCGCCGCCGGCGAAGTCGTTGATCTCGACGTCGAGACCCTGCTCCTTGAAGAAGCCCTTCTTCTCCGCGATCGTCAGCGGCAGATAGTAGAGAAGGGCCTTGCCGCCCACGCCCAATGTCAGCTTGGGCTTTTCCGGGCTCTGCGCGAAGGCTCCGGACATCGAGGCGAGCGCCAGCCCCGCCGCCGCCAGCATGATCTTCAGCTTCATCTCGTTTCCCCCTGTTCCCCTTGCGGTCAGCCGCGTCCGCCCGCTTCCGGGCGCCACACCAGCAGCCGTCTTTCGATGCGCGTCACCGCAGCGTCCACCAGAAGGACGAAGGCGGCAAGAATGACCATGCCCGCGAAGACGCCCGTGACGTCGAACACGCCTTCCGCCTCATGGATGAGATAGCCGAGACCCGCGGCCGAACCGAGATATTCGCCCACCACCGCGCCCACCAGCGCGAAGCCGACCGAGGTGTGCAGGGACGAGAACATCCAGCTCAGCGCCGAGGGCCAATAGACGTGGCGGAACAATCGGCGCTCGTTCATGCCGAGCATGCGGGCATTGGCCAGCACAACCGGGCTCACCTCCTTCACGCCCTGGTAGACGTTGAAGAAGACGATGAAGAAGACGAGCGTGACGCCGAGCGCCACCTTCGACCAGATGCCGAGCCCCAGCCACAGCATGAAGATCGGCGCCAGAACCACGCGCGGCAGCGCGTTCGCCATCTTCACGTAAGGGTCGAAAACGGCCGCGACGAGCGGCCGCCGCGCGAACCAGAAGCCGAACAGCACGCCGCCGACCGAGCCGATCACGAAGGCGAGGATCGTCTCCGACAGCGTGATCCACAGATGCTTCCAGATCGTGCCGGTCGCGAACAGCTTCACCACCCGCGCCGCCACGTCGCCCGGCGTCGAGAAGAAGAATTTCGGCAGGAAATGCACGCCGAAGATCGGTACCGTCGAGCCGATATGCCAGATGCCGATGATGGCCGCCGCCACCAGAACCTGCAGCGCAAGGAGCTTCGGGCGGGAGATCGGGGCCCCGCTCATGCCGCGCTCCCGTAGGCCTTGAGCACCTCGCCGCGCAACTGCCCCCAGATCTCGTGATGCAGCTCGTGGAAGCGGGCGTCGAGCCGCACGTCCATCGCGTCGCGCGGCCGCGGCAGGTCGATCGCATGGTCGCCGATGATGGTGGCCGACGGCCCGGAGGACATGATCACCACGCGGTCGGCGAGCGCGATCGCCTCTTCGAGATCATGCGTCACGAACAGCACGGCCTTGCGCTCCGCCGCCCAGAGATCAAGCAACAGGCCGCCCATGATCAACCGCGTCTGCGCGTCGAGCGGGCCGAAGGGCTCGTCCATCAGAAGGATCTTCGGATTGCGGATCAGCACCTGCGCGAGGCCGACGCGCTTGCGCTGCCCGCCCGAGAGCTGATGCGGATAGCGGTCGGCGAAGGCGGCGAGCCCGACGCGGGCGAGCCAGTCGCGGGCCCGGGCGAGGGCTTCGGCGCGCGGCACGTCGGCCACTTCGAGGCCGATCGCGACATTGTCGAGCGCCGTCTTCCACGGCATCAGCGCGTCCTGCTGGAAGAGATAGCCCGCCTCGCCGTTGAGCCCGGCGAGCCGCCGCCCGCGGATCGTCACCGTGCCCGCGGCGGGCGCCAGCAGGCCTGCGGCCGCGTTGAGCAGGGTCGATTTCCCGCAACCGGTCGGCCCGACGATCGCGACGAACTCGCCTTCCGCGACATGCAGCATCGTCGGCGCGACCGCGACGAAGTCGCCGTAGGCGATCGAGATCCCGTCGAGCGCGACGGCGGGGGGCGTGACTGTCATCGACGTTTCCGAGGCACGGGCGATGCATTCCACGGGTCCTGGACCGAACGGTCAAGCTCGACGCACGGATCCCGCCTCCGCAACGAAAAAAGGCCCCGCTCGCGCGGGGCCTTTTCCGTGTCGGGCCTCGCGGCCGATCAGTTCTTGGTCTTGTCGACCAGCGCCTTCGCCTTGATCCAGGGCATCATGGCGCGGAGCTTCTCGCCGACTTCCTCGATCTGGTGGGCGTTGTGGCGGGCGCGGACGGCCTTGAACGAGGTCTGGTTGACCTTGTTCTCGAGCATCCAGTCGCGCGTGAACTTGCCGGTCTGGATGTCGTCGAGGACGCGCTTCATCTCGGCCTTGGTCTCCGAGGTGATGATGCGCGGGCCCGTCACGTACTCGCCGTATTCGGCGGTGTTCGAGATCGAGTAGTTCATCGTGGCGATGCCGCCCTCATAGATGAGGTCGACGATCAGCTTCACTTCGTGCAGGCACTCGAAATAGGCCATCTCGGGGGCGTAGCCCGCCTCGACCAGCGTTTCGAAGCCGGCGCGGATCAGCTCGACGAGGCCGCCGCAGAGCACGACCTGCTCGCCGAAGAGGTCCGTCTCGCACTCTTCCTTGAAGGTCGTCTCGATGATGCCCGCGCGGCCGCCGCCGTTGGCGGAGGCGTAGCTGAGGCCGAGGTCATGGGCGTTGCCCGAAGCGTCCTGATGGATCGCGATCAGGGTCGGCACGCCGCCGCCGCGCTGATACTCGGAGCGCACCGTGTGGCCGGGGCCCTTCGGGGCGACCATCAGCACGTCGAGGTCCTTGCGGGGCTCGATGAGGTTGAAATGCACGTTGAGGCCGTGCGCGAACATGAGGGCGGCGCCCTTCTTCATGTTGGCGTGCAGCTCGTCGCGATAGATGTCGGCCTGCAGCTCGTCCGGGGTGAGCATCATCACCACGTCGGCCCACTTGGCGGCTTCGACGACGGTCATGACCTTGAGGCCCTCGGCCTCGGCCTTCTTGGCCGTCGGCGAGCCCGCGCGCAGCGCGACCGCGATGTTCTTCACGCCGCTGTCGCGCAGGTTCAGCGCATGGGCATGGCCCTGCGAACCGTAGCCGACGATGGCGACGTTCTTGTTCTTGATCAGATTGATGTCGGCGTCGCGGTCATAATAAACGCGCATGTGGGCAGGCTCCTCGGCAGTCCTTATCGGTGTGGTGGGGTGCGCTTAAGCGGCGCGGTGAAGAGAATCAAGCAAGATCGTTCCGCCGACGGGCAGGAGCGGCGCGGCTCCGGCCCGTCCGCGGAGGTCGATCACATGGATTCGGCGCCGCGGCCCATCGCGGCGATGCCGGTGCGCGACACTTCCGCAAGGCCGCAGCCGGCCATCAGGCGGATGAAGCGCTCGATCTCCTCGGACGTGCCGGTCAGCTCGAACACGAAGGACGTGAGCGTCGCATCGACCGTGCGCGCGCCGAAGGCCTGCGACAGGCGCAGCGCCTCGACCCGCTGCTCGCCCTTGCCGACCACCTTCACCAGCGCGAGCTCGCGCTCCACCGCGTCGCCCGAGGCGGTGAGGTCCGTCACGCGGTGCACGGGCACGAGACGATCGAGCTGATGCTTGATCTGCTCGATCACGTTCGCGGTGCCCGCCGTCACGATGGTGATGCGCGAGACATGCTGCTCGTGCTCGGTCTCGGAGACGGTGAGGCTCTCGATATTGTAGCCGCGGCCCGAGAACAGGCCCGCGATGCGCGCCAGCACGCCGGGTTCGTTGTCGACCAGCACGGAGAGGGTATGCCGGGCCTGGATCTGGCCCTGCGGCGGTTCGGAGTAGTGCGACTTCATTTCTGATCGTCTCTCGGCTGGTCTGGTGTCTTTTTTCGTTGTTCGCGGGAAGGAGCCGCGCGCGTCAGGCGGGCAGAGGGAACGGGCCGATCACCGGCTCGTCCGCCTCGTCATGGGCCACGGTCCACGGCTCCTTCATCGCGGCCGCATGCCAGGCGCGGAAGGCGGGCGTGCCGAGCACCGCGTCCATATAGGCGCGGCACACGTCGTCGACCGGGAGCGAATAGGTCACGAGCCGCGTCACCACGGGCGCATACATCGCGTCGGCGGCGGAAAAGGCTCCGTAGAGGAACGGTCCGCCCTCGCCGTACCGCTCGCGCGCCTCGTTCCACAGATGCCGGATGCGGCCGACGTCCTTCATGATCGAGACGTCGCGGTCGCGGGCCGGGTGCTGCTTGCGCACGTTCATCGGGCAGGCGGAGCGCAGCGCGCGGAAGCCTGCATGCATCTCGTTGGAGATCGCGCGGGCATGGGCGCGCGCCTTGGGGTCGGCGGGCCAGACGCCGCGCTCGGGGAAGCGCTCGGCGAGATGCTCGACGATCGCCAGCGACTCCCAGACCACCACGTCGCCGTCCACCAGGATCGGAACCGTGTTTCCCGCGCCGTAGGCATGCACGCGCGTGCGGAATTCCGGCGTGTCGAGGGGGATCACGTCCTCCTCGAACGGGATTTCCAGCATGGTCATCAGCATCCACGGCCGCAGCGACCAGGACGAATAGGCCTTGTTGGCGATCGCGAGCTTCATCACGGCGTCCGCTCCTCGAAAGGCGGGCGCCCTCCCCGTCGCCGGGGAGAGCGGCGCGACGTTACACCAGCATCTTGCCCTTGGCGTCGATGACGGAGCCGATGTCCTCCACGGCGTCGCCGAGGATCATCTCGTTGTGCGCCTTGCCCGACGGGATCATCGGGAAGCAGTTCTCCATCTTCTCGACGATGCAGTCGAAGATCACCGGCCGCGGGGTGTCGATCATCTCGCGGATGGCGTCGTCGAGCTGCGCGGGATCCGAGCAGCGGATGCCGTGGCCGCCATAGGCCTCGGCCAGCTTCACGAAGTCGGGCAGCGCCTCCGAATAGCTCTCGGAATAGCGCGAGCCGTGCAGCAGCTCCTGCCACTGGCGGACCATGCCCATATATTCGTTGTTCAGGATGAAGATCTTGATCGGCAGGCGATACTGCAGCGCCGTCGACATCTCCTGCATGTTCATCAGCACCGAGGCCTCGCCCGCGATGTCGATGACCAGCGCGCCGGGATGGGCGAGCTGCGTGCCGACCGCGGCCGGCAGGCCGTAGCCCATCGTCCCGAGGCCGCCCGAGGTCATCCAGCGGTTCGGCTTGTGGAAGTGGAAATACTGGGCCGCCCACATCTGGTGCTGCCCGACTTCCGTGGTGATGAAGGGGTCGCGGTCCTTGGTCAGCTCGTAAAGCCGTTCGATCGCGTATTGCGGCTTGATCGTGGTCGAGGACGGCTTGTAGGCGAGGCTCTTGCGCGCCCGCCAGCCGTCGATCGTCTTCCACCAGTCGGCCAGCGCCTTCTTGTCCGGCATCGCGCCCGAGGAGCGCCACAGGCGCACCATGTCCTCGAGCACATGCGCGCAGTCGCCGACGATGCCGACGTCGACGCGGACGTTCTTGTTGATCGAGGACGGATCGATGTCGACGTGGATCTTCTTCGAATTCGGCGAGAAGGCGTCGAGCCGGCCCGTGATGCGGTCGTCGAAGCGCGCGCCGATGCAGATCATGACGTCGCAGTCATGCATCGTCAGATTCGCTTCGTAGGTGCCGTGCATGCCCAGCATGCCGAGCCATTTCGGATCGGAGGCGGGGAAGGCGCCGAGCCCCATCAGCGTCGAGGTGACCGGATAGCCCGTCAGATCGACGAGTTCGCGCAGCAGTTCGGACGCCTGCGGACCGGCATTGATGACGCCGCCGCCGGTGTAGAAGACCGGGCGCTTCGCGCTCGCCATCAGCTCGACCGCGGCCTTGATCTTGGCCATGTCGCCCTTCAGCTGCGGGCGATAGGTCTTGTGCTGGTTGTTCGTCGGGCGGGTGTAGAGGCCCTTGGCGAACTGCACGTCCTTCGGAATGTCGACGACGACCGGACCCGGACGGCCGTTCGACGCGACATAGAAGGCCTCGTGCAGGATGCGCGGCAGATCCTCGACGCGCTTCACGAGATAGTTGTGCTTGGTGCAGTGGCGCGTGATGCCCACCGTGTCGCATTCCTGGAACGCGTCCGAGCCGATGAGATGCGTCGGCACCTGCCCCGTGATGCAGACCATCGGGATCGAGTCCATCAGCGCGTCGGTGAGGCCTGTCACGGCATTGGTCGCGCCGGGGCCCGAGGTCACCAGCACGCAGCCGACCTTGCCGGACGAGCGGGCATAGCCTTCGGCCGCATGCACCGCGCCCTGCTCGTGGCGGACGAGGACGTGCTTGACCTTCTCCTGATGGAACATGGCGTCGTAGATCGGAAGGATCGCGCCGCCCGGATAGCCGAAGATGTGCTCCACACCCTGATCCTGCAGGGCCTGGATCACCATTTCCGCGCCGGTCATCTCCTTCATGGTCCGCTCCTGGGGTCGTCGATCGTTCGGGTTCGTTTCGGGCAACAAAAAAGGCCCCGGAAGGGACCTCGGTCAGCGCCGGTCGGCAGGATCGCGGTCCTCAGGACCGTCCCGTCTCCGGCGCTACGCATACGATAAGGATGTTGCGCACCGATGCGCTCCCTCATTTCGAAAGTTTCGGGACGCTACCCGTGAGGGCCCCTCCCGTCAAGCGCGGCCCGCAACAAAAACTCACGATGTCCGGCCGTTCTCGTCCAGCGCCGCGAGGATGCGTCCCTCCGCCTCCTCCGGCGCGGACCAAACGAAGTCCGGCGCCTGATGCCGGAACCAGGTGTGCTGGCGCTTGGCATAGCGTCGCGTATCGCCCTTCCCGCGCTCGATCGCCTCTTCCATCGCCGTCTCGCCGCGCAGCGCCGCGATCAGCCCCGGCACGCCGTGCGCCCGCATCGCGGGCAGCGCGGGATCGAGATCGCGTGCGGCGAGGCGGCGCACCTCGTCGAGCGCGCCCGCCTCCATCATCGCGTCGAAACGCGCGTCGATGCGGATCCTCAGCAGGTCGCGGTCCGGGGCGAGGAACATGCAGACCGCGCGGGCGGGATCGAGCACCGCGCCGCTGCGCGGCCCCTGCATGTCGGCGAGCGGGCGGCCCGTCGCCTCGAACACTTCGAGCGCGCGCAGGATGCGCTGCGGATCGGTCGGCCGGAGCCGCGCCGCCGTCGAGGGATCGCGGGCGGCGAGTTCGGCATGCAGCTCTTCCGGCGCCCGCCCTTCGGCCGCCGCGCGCACCCGGGCGCGGATCTCGTCCGGCACGCGCGGCACGTCGGACAGCCCTTCGAGCAGCGCGCGGAAGTAAAGCCCCGTCCCGCCCGTCACGATCGGCATCCGCCCCGCAGCGCGGACGGCGGCGATCGCGCCCCGCGCGTCTTCCAGCCATTGCGCGACGGAATGCAGGCGCGCCGCGTCCACATGGCCGAACAGGAGATGGGGCACCGCCCTCTCCTCCTCCGCGGTCGGCCGCGCCGTGATGATCCTCAGATCCGCATAGATCTGCATGGAGTCGGCATTGATCACGGTGCCGCGAAGCCGTTCGGCCAGCCGGATGGCGAGCGCGGACTTGCCGCTCGCCGTCGGTCCTGCGATGAGGATGGCCTCGACTTCGCCGTTCACGCTCTCCGCCTTTTCGAAAGCCGCCATGATCCCTTACGTCGCGACCCTCGTTTCGAACCCGGCCGCGCCCGCGCTCACCGATGCCCTCATCGCCCGCGCGGCGCAAGCGGCGGGCGCGCCCCGCATCGAGACGCTCGACGCCCGCATCGCGGCGGATCTCTTCTTCGACGCCCCGGAAGGCGCCGACGGTCGCGCCCTCGCCGAGGCGGTCCGCACCGCGATCGACGGCGCTGCGATCGACGTCGTGGTGCAGCCGGTCGCCGGCCGGCGCAAGATGCTGTTCCTCGCCGACATGGATTCCACCATGATCGGGCAGGAATGCATCGACGAACTCGCCGATTTCGTCGGGCTCAAGGACAAGGTCTCCGGGATCACCGAGCGCGCCATGCGCGGCGAACTCGCCTTCGAGCCCGCCCTACGCGAGCGCGTCTCTCTGCTCGCGGGCCTCGACGTCTCCGTCATCGCCACGATCATCGCCGACCGGATCACGCTGACCCCGGGCGGCCGCGAGCTGGTCATGACCATGCGCGCGAACGGCGCTTATACCGCGTTGGTCTCGGGCGGCTTCACGCTGTTCACCGGTCCGGTTTCGCAGGCGCTGGGCTTCGAGGAGCACCGGTCCAACATCCTTCTCACCGAGAACGGCAAGCTCGCGGGCCGCGTCGCCGAGCCGATCCTCGGCAAGGAAGCCAAGCTCGCGAGCCTCATCGAACTGCGCGACGCGCGGGGCCTGTCGCCGGCCGCGACGATGGCGGTGGGCGACGGCGCCAACGATCTCGCGATGCTCGGCGAAGCCGGCCTCGGCCTCGCCTTCCGCGCGAAGCCCGCAGTCGCCGCCGCCGCCCACGCCCGCATCGACCACGCCGACCTCACCGCGCTTTTGTATGCGCAGGGCTACCGCTCGGCCGATTTCGTTCGCTGAGATACCCCTCGCCGTCATTGCGAGCGCAGCGAAGCAATCCGGAAAAGGTCGGCGTAGAGCACGATTCCGGCCTTTCCTGTGCTTCGTCGCTCCGCTCCTCGCAATGACGGAACGAGCCCGGCGCCCGTCCCGACCCCCGAAAACGAAAAAAGGCCGGTCCACCGGACCGGCCTTTCGGTTCATCCAGCCCGAGGCGGTCAATCGAGATTGAGCGCCACGAAGCGCACGTCGCCCTGGGCGTTGGCAACCAGCAGCAGCGCGCTCTTGCGGCCGTCCTTTTTGAGCTGCTCGACGCGGCGGGTGACGGCCTCGGGGCTCGTCACCGCCTCCTGCTGGACCTCGACGATCACGTCGCCGGGAACGATGCGCTTGTCGGACGCCGAGGAGTTCGGGTCGACGCGCGTCACCACCACGCCCTTGGCGCCGTCCTTGATCGAGAAGCGCTTGCGCAGATCATCGTTGAGCGGCGACAGCTCGAGGCCGAGCGCCTTCGCGGTCACGGAGCCGCCGTTGCGCCCGCCGGGCTGGCCGGGCTCGGCCTTCGCCTGCTGCGTCTCTTCGAGACGACCGAGCTTCACCGTGCGGGCCACTTCCTTGCCCTTGCGCATCACGACGACTTCGACGTCCTTGCCGACCGGGGTCTGGCCCACGAGCCGCGGCAGATCGCGCGATTCCTTCACCTCGCGGCCGTCGAACTTCACGATCACGTCGCCGGGCTCGATGCCCGCGGGCTTCGCCGGGCCCTTGTCGTCGACGCCCGCCACGAGCGCGCCGCGCGGGCTGCCGAGCCCGAGGCTCTCGGCGATGGAGTCGTCCACGTTCTGGATGCGTACGCCGAGCCAGCCGCGGCGGGTCTCGCCGAACTGCAGCAGCTGGTCGATCACCGGCCGGGCGATGGTCGAGGGCACGGCGAAACCGATGCCGATCGAGCCGCCCGTGGGCGAGAGGATCGCGGTGTTGATGCCGACCACCTCGCCGTCGAGATTGAACAGCGGGCCGCCCGAATTGCCCTTGTTGATGGCCGCGTCGGTCTGGATGTACTGGCCGTAGGACTGGTCGGAAATGTCGCGGTTGCGCGCCGAGACGATGCCCGCCGAGACCGAGCCGCCGAGACCGAACGGATTGCCGATCGCGATCACCCAGTCGCCGATGCGCATCTTCTCGCTGTCGCCGAACTTCACGGCCTTGAGCGGCTTGTCGGGCTTCACGCGAAGAACCGCGAGGTCGACCTTGGGATCCTTGCCGACCACCTCGGCCTTCAGCCGCTTGCCGTCGGTGAAGATCACGGTGATCTCGTTCGCATCCCCGATGACGTGGTGATTGGTGATGACGATGCCCGCGGGATCGATCACGAAGCCCGAGCCGAGCGAACTCGACCGGCGCTGAGGCCGCTGGCCCTGGCCGTTGCGGCCGTTCGGCCCCTGCTGGCCGAAGAACTCGTCGAAGAATTCCTGGAACGGCGAACCCGGGGGCAGCTGCGGCATCTGCACGCCGCGCTGATCGTCCGCGGTGGTCGTCGCGGCCGAAATGTTGACGACGGCGTCGATCACCGCGGCCGCGGTATCGGCGACGGATTCGGGGCCGCGGGCGGCGAAGCCTTGGGCGGGCGCCTGCAGCAGCAGGCCCGCCGCGAGCGCGCCCGCGAGCGCGGCGCGGGAGAAGGACGGGAAGAGCGAGCGGATCATCGGGTCGTCTCCGGGACGGAAGAACGCATGTCGGCTATCGACGATTCAATTGGGGCCGGACGAGGGCGGCGTAAAGAGCGCATCAGCCCATCGACCGTCGGGCGTAGAAGATGATGCCCAGGCCGATCAGGGCCGAGATCAGCCCCATGACGCGGAGGCGCCCGTCGGGCGCCTCCAGCATTTCCTGAATCCGGTTCTTGATGAAGCCCGGGAAACCCGCGAGCACGAGACCTTCGATGGCGAAGACCAAGCCGAGGCCGACGAGGAAATCGCGCATCGAAGAGAACTCAGGGACGCGAGGGCGGAGCCGCGGCTCCGTTCTGCGCCGGACGCGGAGAACGGGCGAACGGATCCTGGAAGAACCGGAAGAAGGGCGAGTCCGGCGTGATCACCATGCGCGTCTCGCTCGGCTTCAGGCCGACCTCATAGGCCTGCATCGACCGGTAGAAGGCGAAGAACTCCGGATCGCGGTTGAACGCTTCCGCAAGGATGCGGTTGCGCTCGGCGTCGCCCTCGCCGCGCAGCTCTTCCGACCGGCGGAACGCCTCGGCACGGATGACCGTCACGTCGCGGTCGGCCTTCGCACGGATGGTCTGCGAGAACTGCGAGCCCTGCGCGCGGATGTCCGCCGCTTCGCGCTGCCGTTCCGTCTGCATGCGCTGGAACACCGCCTGGCTGTTCTGCGCCGGGAGGTCGGCACGCCGCAGCCGCACGTCGACCACCTCGATGCCGAGGCCCTGCGCCTGCCGGTTCACGTCATCGCGGATCTTGTGCATCAGCTGCGACCGCTCGGTGCGGACCACCGAAGCGAAGCTCGCATCCGCGAGCACCGAGCGCACCGTCGAGTTGACGATCGCGGTGAGACGGAGATTGGCGCCCGTGATGTTGTTGACCGCCTGATAGAAGCGCAGCGGATCGGTGATCCGGTAGCGCGTGAAGGCGTCGACCACGAGACGCTTCTGGTCGGCCGCGATGACTTCCTGCTCGGGAAGCTCGAGGTCGAGGATGCGCTTGTCGATCATGATCACGTTCTGCACGAACGGGATCTTCCAATAGAGCCCCGGCGCGGTGATCGGATCGCGCACGATCCGGCCGAACTGGAACACGAGGGCCTGCTGCGTCTGATGGACCGTGAAGGCGGCCGCATAGAGCGTGAGGGCGGCGATGCCGGCGACGATGACGGCGCCGAGGCGGACGGCTCCGTTCATCGGGCGGCTCCCTGCTTCTGGATTTCGGGAAGGGGCAGATAGGGCACCACGCCGCTGCCGTTCTGGTCGACGATCACCTTGTCGGCGCCGCCGAACACCCGTTCCATCGTCTCGAGGAACATGCGCTCGCGCGTCACGTCGGGCGCGGCGCGATAGGTCTCGAACACCTGCTTGAAGCGGCTCGCCTGACCGTTGGCTTCCGCCACCGCGCGTTCGCGATAGGCCTCGGCCTCCTGAAGGATCCGGGCCGCCTCGCCCTTCGCCTCGGGCACGACGCGGCTCGCATAGGTCTCCGCTTCGTTGCGGAGGCGGTCCTGGTCCTGCCGCGCCGCCTGCACGTCCCGGAACGCGTCGATGACCTGCGACGGCGGGTCGACCTTCAACAGCTGCACGAGGCGGATCTCGACGCCCGCGCCGTAGCCGTTCAGCACCTCCTGCATGAGCTGCCGGACTTCCTGCTCGATCACGGACCGGTCGGTCGTCAGGATCGGCTGGATGTTGCGCCGGCCGACCACCTCGCGCATGGCGCCTTCGGCGACCGCGCGCACCGAGGTTTGCGGCGTCTGGATGTTGAACACGTAATCCGCCGCGCGGGCCGGATTGATCTGCCACTGCACCTGAAACTCGATCGAGACGATGTTCTCGTCGCCGGTCAGCATCAGGCTGGGATTGTTCTCGGCTCGCATGCGCATATCGCCCGCCGCAGCCGTCATGCCGACATCGGTGGTGTTGACGCGCGTGACCTGCGGCTTGGAGACGGAGCCGACCGGGAAGGGCCAATTATAGTTCAGGCCGGGCTGCGAGGAGCCGACATAGCGCCCGAAGACGAGGTTGAGGCCGATCTCGTCCGGCCGGACCACATAGATGCCGGTGGCGAGCCAGCCGACGATCAGAAGGCCCGCCAGCGCCGCGAAGCCGCGGCCCGAGGCCGGTCCGCCGCCCGGAATGATCGTGCGCAGACGGTCCTGCCCGCGGCGCAGGAGTTCCTCGAGATCGGGCTGGCCGCCCGGTCCGGAGCCGCCTCCGCCGCCGCCCGTCGGACCTCCGCCCCACGGACCCTGCTTGCGGGGTCCCCAAGGGCCTCCTCCGCCGCTCTGATTGCTCCAAGACATTCAGCCGTCCCCTTGCCGGTCTTTTTTACGTCTTTCCGCGTCGAAGACACGGACATTCCGCCTCAATTGGTCATCCGGTCGGGTTTAGTCAACGGAGCGGAAGCGTATCCGGCCGTCCGGATCCGCTGCAGATCGACGAAGGTGAAGGCGTGTTCGTCCTCGGGTCCGGCGGGGTGTTCCTCCCGCGCGGTTTCCTTGAACTCCTCGACGGACCAAGGCGGGAACACGGCGTCGCCCGGTGGCGAGGCATGCACCAGCGTCAGCAGCAGCGCCTCGGCCTCGGGCAGCAATTGCCGATAGATTTCCGCGCCGCCGACCACGGGCAAGGTGTCGCACCCCGCCTTTTCCGCGAGCGCCCGGCCGAGCGCCACCGCTGCGGGAATGTCGTGGACGACATGCACGCCTTCGACCGCGAAGCCGCGGTCGCGCGTCACCACGATCGTCTCCCGCCCGGGCAGCGGCTTGCCGATCGAGGCGAAGGTCTTCCGCCCCATGATCATCGGCCGGCCCATGGTCAGCGCCCGGAAGCGCTTCATGTCGGTCTTGAGGCGCCAGATCAGGCGGTCGTCGTCGCCGATCACGCCGTTGTCCGCCACCGCGGCCACGAGAACGAGCGGGATCATCGGGCGCAGGGCTCCATCAGACCGCCACCGGCGCGCGGATCGCGGGATGCGGGTCGTAACCCTCGATCGCTATGTCGTCGAAGGTGAAGTCGAAGAGCGAGCGCACGTCCGGGTCGAGCTTCAACTTCGGCAGCGGGCGGTGGTCGCGCGTCAGCTGCAGCTTCGCCTGCTCGATATGGTTCGAGTAGAGATGCGCGTCGCCGAAGGAATGCACGAAGTCGCCGACGCCGAGCCCCGTCGCCTGGGCCATCATATGGGTCAAGAGCGCGTAGCTCGCGATGTTGAACGGCACGCCGAGGAAGATGTCCGCCGAGCGCTGGTAGAGCTGGCAGGAGAGCTTGCCGTCCGCGACGTAGAACTGGAACAGGCAATGGCAGGGCGCCAGCGCCATGCGGTCGAGATCGGCCGGGTTCCAGGCCGAGACCACGAGGCGCCGCGAATCCGGGTTGCGACGGATCTCGTCGAGCACCCAGCGGATCTGGTCCACCGTGCCGCCGTCCGGCTTCTGCCACGAGCGCCACTGCTTGCCGTAGACGGGGCCGAGATCGCCCGTCTCGTCGGCCCATTCGTCCCAGATGGTGACGCCGTTGGCCTTGAGATAGGCCACGTTGGTATCGCCCGCGAGGAACCACAGAAGCTCGTGGATGATCGATTTGAGATGCAGCTTCTTCGTCGTGACGAGCGGGAACCCCTCGTTCAGGTCGAAGCGCATCTGGTGCCCGAAGACCGAGAGCGTGCCGGTGCCGGTCCGGTCCGACTTGGCGACGCCTTCGTTCAGGACGCGACTGAGAAGGTCGTGATAGGCCTGCATGCGCTCTCTCCCGGGAGGGGACCGCGAGATTAGAGGACCCGCGCCCCGGACGGGACCCCTGCGGCGGCCCTTTTCAACAGCGCAAGGGGGGCGGTTCGCCCCATCGGCGAAAGGCGCCCGCCCGCCTCGCCCTCCTCGGTGTCGTCCCGGCCGCAGCGAAGCGGAGAGCCGGGATCCGGTGAACCGCCGATCCGCTCGACGCTCGACCGTTTCGCGGATCCCGGGTCGGCTTCGCCGCCCGGTACGACGCCCCCTGAGCAACAATGCCGCCTCGGCTCGCCGGGAAGCCCTTCCGCCCGGACGTTTCGACGCTTATATTCGTTTCGCCGCCGCAAGGCGGATACGGCGATAAACGGACATCGGAATAAGCCTATCGGACCCGGGGGCGGTACCCGGCGCCTCCACCAGAATCCGTTCGGAACGGGACGGCTTCCGGCGGGGGCGAAATAGGATCGACGAGGGTGTAAAGGGTGCTCTTTCGCTCGGCATGGTTCCGCCGTCATCGGGCCGAATCTATAGTTGCCAACGACAACTATGCTCCGGTGGCCGTCGCCGCGTAATGCGGTGCAGGTACCGAAATCAAAGCCCTTGCGTTTAGCCGCGTAAGGCGGGGCCCGGAGGCGCCTGGCAACAGAAGCCTCCACCT
>JAIXTP010000025.1 GCA_027483895.1 Hyphomicrobiales bacterium | reverse complement strand
CGCTGCATCTTCTTGCGCGCGAGCTTGCGGGCGCGACGGACGGCCTCGGCCTTTTCGCGGGCGCGCTTCTCGGACGGCTTCTCGTAATGGCCGCGGAGCTTCATCTCGCGGAAGATGCCCTCGCGCTGCATCTTCTTCTTCAGCGCCTTGAGCGCCTGATCGACATTGTTGTCACGAACGAGAACCTGCACGCGTCGTTTTCCCGTGTCTCGATTTCGATAAAAAGTGGTCCGGCGCCGCATCCCTGCGTCGCGATGTTGCGGAGGAACTACCAGATCGAATCCGGCATGTCCACTCGAACCGGAACCGCCGCTCAGTCTTTCTCCACATAGGTCACGTGGCCCATCTTCCGGCCGCGCCGCGCCTCGCCCTTGCCGTAGAGATGCAGGCGCGCGCGGGGATCGGCGGCGATGTTCGCCCAGTCGTCCGCCTGCGCGCCGACGAGGTTGAGCATCCGGATGCGCCCGAGTCGCTCGGGCGAGCCGAGCGGCCAGCCCGCGACGGCGCGGACATGCTGTGCGAATTGGGAGGTGACGGCCCCCTCGATCGTCCAGTGGCCGGAATTGTGGACCCGCGGCGCGATCTCGTTGACGAGCACCCGCTCGGTGCCGTCCTCCTCCTCGAGGATGAACATCTCGACCGCCAGCACCCCGACATAATCGAGCGCCGTGACGATCTTCGCCGCGGCTTCGAGCGCCTTGCGCGCGGTTTCCGGGCGCACGGCGGCGGGAAGAAGCGTCTCGGCGAGGATATGGTCGCGATGGACGTTCTCGCAGAGATCGAATTCCGCGACCGAGCCGTCGACCGCACGAGCCGCGACGACCGACACTTCGCGCACGAAAGGCACGAAGGCTTCGAGGATCGCGGGATGGCGGCCCACCGCCGCCCATGCGTCGGCGGGATCCGTCGTCTCGCGGATCATCGCCTGTCCCTTGCCGTCATAGCCGAAGCGGCGCGTCTTCAGCACGGCGGGTCGCCCGAGCCGCGCCAGGGCGGCTTCGAGATCGGCGACGGAATCGACGGCGGCGAAGTCCGGCACGTCGAGGCCGAGATCGCGCACGAAGGTCTTCTCGACGAGCCGATCCTGCGTCCGCGCGAGTGCGGCGGGATCGGGGCGCACCGGCACCCGCGCGGCCAGAAAGGCGGCGGTTTCGGCGGGCACGTTTTCGAATTCGTAGGTCACGACGGCGACCGAGGCCGCGAAACGCGCCAGCGCCGCCTCGTCGTCATAGCCCGCGACGGTGCGGAAGGCGCACACGTCGAAGGCCGGGCCGTCGATCTCGGGCGCGTAGACATGGCAGCGCAAGCCCAGCGGGGCGGCGGCGAGGCAGAGCATCCGCGCGAGCTGGCCGCCGCCGAGAATGCCGATCGTATCGCCCGGACGCAGCATCACGCGTCGTCGCTCGGGCGTTCGGCGACGGACGCGGTCTGGCGGGCGCGCCAGGCGTCGAGCCGCTCGGCCAACGCCTCGTCCTGCAGCGCGAGCACGGCCGCGCTCAGCAGCGCCGCATTGATGGCGCCCGCCTTGCCGATCGCCAGCGTGCCGACGGGAATGCCGCCCGGCATCTGCACGATCGAAAGCAGGCTGTCCTGACCGGAGAGCGCCTTCGACTCCACCGGAACGCCGAAGACCGGCAGGCTCGTCATCGCCGCGGCCATGCCGGGCAGATGCGCCGCGCCGCCCGCACCCGCGATCACGACCTTGAAGCCGTTCGCCTTCGCGGATTTCGCGAAATCGTAGAGCCGGTCGGGCGTGCGGTGGGCCGAGACGATCCGCGCGTCATAGGCGATGCCGAGCGCATCGAGCGTCTCGGCCGCATGGCGCATCGTGGCCCAATCGGACTGGCTGCCCATGATGATGGCCACGGGCCTGTTCGAGCCGTTCATTCGCGCGCCCCCGGAAAAAGAGCGCGGAGTATAGGAAAAGGCCGTGCTCCCGCAAGCCGCCGCGCGGGTAAATCAGGCGATGATGTCCGGCGTCAGCTGATCTTCGATCGCCCCGATGCGGTCCTTGAGCTGGAGCTTGCGTCGCTTGAGGCGCTGGATCTGCAGCTGATCGGCCGGTCCCACGGCTTCCAGCGCGGCGATCGCGTCGTTGAGATCGCGGTGCTCCACGCGCAGGCGTGCCAGCTCCGCTGCCAGTTCGACCTTGTCCGGTGCCGTGAAGTCGAGCATCGCCCGTGCCGCGCGATTTCGGTTCGGTCGAGTATGCCGTTCGAGGCCCTCGCCCTGCAAGGCCGAACTCCGGCATTCGCCGCAACTCTTCCCGAAAGCCTTCACCCTTTTGCCGGGATCACGTGCTTGAACTCGGCTTTGACGCGTTCACGACCTTTCGGGGCTCGACAGCCGTCACGGACGTGTCACACTCGTGAAGTCAACACCCGCATTGGGAGGAACCGCATGTCGATGCAGGCCCATCTCGCAGAACTGGAAAAGCGTCACAAGGCGCTTGAACGGCAGATCGAGACGGAGTTGACGCATCCCGGAGGGTCGGACCTCCGCGTCGCCGAACTGAAGCGCAAGAAGCTCGCTCTGAAGGAAGAGATCGAGAAGCTCCGCGCCTCGGCCAAACAGCCCACGCTGCATTGAGCCGGTGAAGCACGGCCCCCCGGAGGCCCACGAAAAACCTCGAGGCGAATGCGGCGGAGCGCGAAGGCGCTCCGTTTCTTTTTCGGGGTCGGCTCAGACCTCGCGCGCCATCCCGCGCAGGCGGAATTTCTGGATCTTGCCGGTCGAGGTCTTCGGCAATTCGGTGAACACCACCGTGCGCGGGATCTTGTAGCCGGCAAGGTGCTTCCGGCACCACTCGATCATCTCGTCGGTCGTCGCCGCGGCCCCCGGCTTAAGTTCGACGAAGGCGCAGGGCGTCTCGCCCCATTTCTCATCGGGCTTCGCGACCACCGCCGCGGCCTGCACGGCCGGATGGCGGAACAGGGCGTCCTCCACCTCGATCGAGGAAATGTTCTCGCCGCCGGAAATGATGATGTCCTTGGAGCGGTCCTTGAGCTGCACGTAGCCGTCGGGATGCATCACGCCGAGATCGCCCGAACGGAACCACCCGCCCGCGAAGGCCTCGTCCGAGGCCTTCCGGTTCTTGAGATAGCCCTTCATCACGACATTGCCGCGCATCATCACCTCGCCGAGCGTGACGCCGTCGGCGGGCACGTCCTGCATCGTGACGGGGTCCTTCACGGCGAGCCCTTCGAGCACCGGGTAGCGGACGCCCTGCCGCGCCTTCTTCGCCGCCTGTTCGCCGGGCGCCAGCGCGTCCCATTCGAGGTGCCAGTCGTTCACGACGGAGGGGCCGTAGGTCTCGGTGAGACCGTAGAGATGGGTGACGTTGAAGCCCGCCTCCCGCATCGCGGCCAGAACGGCCTCGGGCGGCGGAGCCGCGGCGGTGAAGAACTCCACGCGATGCGGCAACGGCCTTTTCTCGGCCTCGGGCGCGTTCAGAAGCGTCGACATGACGATCGGCGCGCCGCACAGATGCGTCACGCCGTGCTCGGCGATCGCGTCGTACATCGCCTTGGCGCGGACCTGCCGAAGGCAGACATGCGTTCCCGCGACGAGCGAAATGGACCACGGAAAGCACCAGCCGTTGCAGTGGAACATCGGCAGCGTCCAGAGATAGACGGGGTGCCGGCCCATGCCGCAGGTGATGACGTTGCCCTGCGCCAGCAGCGCCGCGCCGCGATGGTGATAGACCACGCCCTTCGGGTTGCCCGTGGTGCCGGAGGTGTAGTTGAGGGAGATCGCGTCCCATTCGTCGCTCGGCGCGGCGCGCTCGAACGCCTCGCCGCCCTCGGCGAGGAAGTCCTCGTATTCGAGGGAGCCGATCCGCTCGCCCGCCCCGGCATATTCGGGATCGTCGTAGTCGATCACGAGCGGCTTCACGCTGCACAGCGCCAGCGCGTCCTTCATCGTCTTCGAGAATTCGCGGTCGACGATGACGATCTTCGCCTCGCCGTGATCGAGCGAGAAGGCGATGATCGCGGGATCGAGGCGGGTGTTGAGCGTGTTGAGCACGCCCCCCGTCATCGGCACGCCGTAATGGCATTCGAGCATCGCGGGCGTGTTCGGGAGCATCACGGCGACCGTATCGCCGCGGCCGATGCCGCGGGCCGCGAGCGCCGAGGCCAGCCGCTTCGCACGGGCGTGGAAGCCGCGATAATCGCGGCGGAGCGCGCCGTGTACGATCGCCGTCCGGTCCGGATGGACCGCGGCCGCCCGTTCGAGGAAGTCGAGCGGCGTGAGGGGCCGGTGATTGGCCGGGTTCCGGTCGAGATCGACGTCGTAGATCGAAGTAGGCACGGCCCCGGCTCCCGAAATCATTGAGACGGGGAGAGCCTATGCTTGCCGCGACGCGGCTTCAACGCGTCGAAAGACGATCAGAGAAGGTCGCGGAAACCGTCCCAGATCAGTTTGAGGCCGATGACGCCGGTGAGCGCATAGATGATGTCGTAGAAACGCGCCGCATCGATACGCCTGACCAGCCAGACGCCGAGAAAGGTCGACCCGATGGCGATCGGCAGCATCACGGCCGACATTCCGATATTCGCGGACGAGAACTGTCCGAGCTGGGCATAGGCCACGAATTTGAACGCATTGATCGCGGCGAAATACATGGTCGACGTCCCCGCATAGACCGTGGGGGGAAGCCGCAGCGGCATCGTGTAGACTTGGAACGGCGGCGCGCCCGCATGCGCGACGAAGCTCGTATAGCCGCCCACCGCGCCCCAGAAGACGCCGGACGCCACGCCGCCCGCCTTGGCGTGGGACGTCGTTCCGTGGCGTCTCTTCCAGTAGAGCAGCACGAAGACCACCGCGACGAGGCCCATCATCAGGCTGACGACCGATTCCGGAACGGCCTTGGCCAGGATCCACCCGGCCGCGACGCCGATCAGGCCGCCGACGATCAGGATCAGCGAATTCCTGCGGTCGAAGGTCTTCCGATAGACCCAGACGCTGAGCGCGTCCTGAACGACGAGGATGGGCATCATCACCGCCGCCGCCTGAATGGGCGGCAGGACCAGCGCGAGAAGCGGCGTCGACAGCAGGCCGAGCCCGGAAAATCCGCCCTTGCCCAGACCGACGATGACCACGGCGATCGTGCCGACGACGTAGAAGAGGGGATCGGTGGAGAGAACCAAGGCGGGGGACCGGTTTTTACGCGACGCGGGGGACAATGTTCACGCTTGGCGCTCCCGGGCAACCTGAGACTGCACGATACCGCCCTGCGGGCACGGCATGTCTCGGACGGTCGCCTCCGCAATGATCCGGTCGTTCCAAAGTCTCTCCTGACGTGCTGGACTGCCGGTGCTAGAGCCGATCGAAAGAGGCGATGCCGCCCGAGTCCGGGGAGGAACCGAGCATGACCATGCAGGGAAAGAGCCGTTACGCCGAAGTGTTCGCCGCGTCGCGCAAGGACCCCGAAGCCTTCTGGAGCGAGGCCGCAAAGGCGATCGATTGGACGAAGGCGCCGAGCAAGGCTTTCGACGCGAACCAAGGCGTCTACGGTCGCTGGTTCCCGGACGGCGAGCTGAATGCCTGTTTCAACGCGGTGGACCGGCATGTCGCGACGCGCGGCACGCAGACGGCGATCATCTATGACAGCCCGGTCACCGGCTCGCAGCGCCGCATCACCTATCGCGAACTGCAGGGCGAGGTCGAAGCGCTCGGCGCGGTGCTGCAGGATCAGGGCGTCGCCAAGGGCGATACCGTCATCGTCTACATGCCGATGATCCCGGAGGCCGTCGTCGCGATGCTCGCCTGCGCGCGCATCGGCGCGGTTCACTCGGTCGTGTTCGGCGGTTTCGCGGCCAAGGAACTCGCCACCCGCATCGAAGACGCCAAGCCCAAGCTGATCCTCGCCGCCTCCTGCGGCATCGAGCCGAACCGCGTGGTGGCCTACAAGCCGCTTCTCGACGAGGCGATCGAGCTTTCGTCCGTGAAGCCGCAGTCGGTCGTGCTGTTCCAGCGCCCGCAGGCCGAAGCCGCGATGAAGCCGGGCCGCGACCATGATTGGGCGCAGGCCGTGGCCGCGGCGAAGGCGTCGGGCAAGAAGGCGCCCTGCGTGCCGATGAAGGCGACCGATCCGCTCTACGTGCTTTACACCTCGGGCACCACGGGCAAGCCGAAGGGCGTCGTGCGCGACACCGGCGGCTACTGCGTCGCGCTCGCATGGTCGATGCGCGGCCTTTACGACATCCAGCCGGGCGAAGTGTTCTGGACGGCCTCCGACGTCGGCTGGGTCGTGGGACACAGCTATATCGTCTACGGCCCGCTCATCAACGGATCGACCACGGTCGTCTACGAAGGCAAGCCGGTCGGCACGCCCGACCCCGGCGCCTTCTGGCGCGTGATCGCGGAGACGGGCGCGAAGGCGCTCTTCACCGCGCCGACCGCGCTGCGCGCGATCAAGAAGGAAGACCCGAAGGCCGAATATCTCGCGAAATACGACCTGTCCGGCTTCCGCGCTTTGTTCTTGGCAGGCGAGCGCGCGGACCCCGATACGGTCAAATGGGCCGAGGACATCCTGAAGGTTCCGGTCATCGACCACTGGTGGCAGACGGAAACGGGCTGGGCCATCGCCGGCAACCCGGTCGGCCTCGGGCTTCTGCCCGTCAAGCACGGCTCGCCGACGGTTCCGATGCCGGGCTACGACGTACAGATCGTCGACGAGGGCGGAAAACCGGTCGGCCCGAACACGATGGGCTCCATCGTCATCAAGCTGCCGTTGCCTCCGGGCAACCTGCCCACACTCTGGCATGCGGACGACCGGTTTCGTGAAAGCTATCTAACGATGTTCCCGGGCTACTACAACACGTCCGACGCGGGCTTCGTGGACGAGGACGGCTATCTCTTCATCATGGGCCGCACCGACGACATCATCAACGTCGCCGGTCACCGCCTCTCGACGGGCGGCATGGAAGAAGTGCTCGCCTCGCATCCGGACGTGGCCGAATGCGCCGTCATCGGCATCAAGGACTCGCTCAAGGGCGAGCAGCCCTGCGGCTTCGTGGTGCTCAAGGCCGGCGTGAACCGTTCGCCGCTGGAGATCGAGAAGGAGATCGTGGGCCTCGTCCGCGACAAGATCGGCCCCGTGGCCGCCTTCAAGATCGCGATCACCGTCAACCGGCTGCCGAAGACGCGGTCCGGCAAGATCCTGCGCGGCACGATGAAGAAGATCGCGGACGGCGACAGCTGGTCGATGCCCGCAACGATCGACGATCCCGCCGTTCTCGACGAGATCGCCGCGTCGCTGAAGTCGAAGGGGATCGCGGGCTGAGAACGGCCCGCGTCTCCCGCACGATCGTCCTTATTTGGGCTGCATGCGGATCGCGCCGTCGAGACGGATCGCGGTGCCGTTGAGCATGTCGTTGTCGACGATCGCGGCGACCAGCTTGGCGTATTCCGCCGGGTCGCCGAGCCGCGAGGGGAACGGCACGTTCGCTTCGAGCGCCTTGCGCACGTCCTCCGGCACGCTCTCGAACATCGGCGTGTGGAAGAGCCCCGGCATGATCGTCATCAGGCGGATGCCGTAGCCCGAGAGATCGCGTGCGACCGGCAGCGTCAGGCCGAGTACGCCGCCCTTCGACGCGGCATAGGCCGCCTGCCCGATCTGTCCGTCCTCGCCCGCGATCGACGCCGTGCAGACGATGACGCCGCGGCCGCCGTCGGCGGTCACGGGCTCCAGACCCGCCATGGCTGCCGCCGATTTCGCGACCATGTGGAAGGTGCCGGTGAGATTGACCGCGACCACCTTGGCGAAGGTCATGAGGTCGTGCGGCACGAATTCGCCCGTCTCGCGGTTCTTCGACACCGTGCGGCGACCGGGCGCGATGCCCGCGCAATTGACGAGGATGCGTTCCGCCCCGTGAGCCTTGCGCGCCGCGGCGAGCGCCGCATCCACGGAAGCCTCGTCCGCGACGTCGGCCCGGCAGAACACGCCGCCGATCTCCTCGGCGACCCGTCCGCCGCGCTCGGCGTTCATGTCGAAGACCGCGACCTTGGCGCCGCGCGCCGCGAGCATGCGCGCTGTCGCTTCGCCGAGTCCCGATGCGGCGCCCGTCACGATTGCGGCATGACCTTCGATCTTCATGGCGTGTCCCCCTTCGCCCCGTTTTCGTCCGTAAGGCGATTTAGCTCGACCGGCACCGCTCGAAAAAGGGGACTTTCGGTGCAGGAATGCACGGACCGCTCTGCGCAGCGGACAGCGCTTCAGGGACGGACGACGATCTTTCCCTCGGCCTTGCGGTCGGCGATGGCGCGGATGGCGGCCGGGGCGCCGGCGAGGTCCGTGGTGGCGCCGATATGGACGCGGAGCTTGCCCGCGAGCGCCCATGCGAAGAGCTGCTCGACGTTCTCGCGGTTCGCCGCGGGTTCCTTCTCGGTGAAGACGCCCCAAAAGACGCCGAGCATGTCGCAGCCCTTGAGCAGCAGCAGATTGAGCGGCATGCGCGGAATGCCCCCGCCCGCGAAGCCGACCACGAGAAAGCGCCCCTTCCAGCCGAGCGCCCTGAGCGCGGGCTCGGCCAAGTCGCCGCCCACGGGGTCGTACACGACGTCGACGCCTTCGGGCGCGAGGCGCTTGAGAGCGGCTTTCAGGTCTTCCGCCGCATAGTCGACGAGATCGGTAGCGCCGTGCCGACGCGCCAGTTCGAGCTTCTCCGGCGAAGAGGCGCAGGCGATCACGCGGGCGCCCATCAAGACCCCGAGTTCGACCGCCGCCAATCCCACGCCGCCGGAAGCGCCGAGAATCGCGAGCGTTTCGCCGGGCTGCATCGCGGCGCGGTTCTTCAGCGCGTGCAGAGAGGTGCCGTAGGTGATCAGCAGGCTCGCCGCCGTCTCGTCCGACAAACCGTCGGGCACGCGGATGAGCTTGTCGGCCGGGACGACCATATGGGTGCGGCATCCGCCCCAGGTCACATAGGCCGCCACGCGATCGCCCGGCGCGAAATCGGTCACGCCCGCACCGACCGCGGCCACCGTCCCCGCGATCTCTCCGCCGGGGGAGAAGGGAGGCTGCGGCTTGTACTGGTAGCGGTTCTCGATGATCAGCGTGTCGAAGAAGTTCAGGGGCGCCGCGCCCACCCTCACCACGACCTCGCCGGGGCCGGGCTCCGGATCGGGCAGGTCACGGACGACGAGCGTTTCCGGTGGTCCGAAGGCTTCGCAGAGCAAGGCTTTCATGGGGCTATCCCGCTTCGACCACGCCGTCCGCCTCGAGCGTCCGCCGCAGGCGCGTGAAGGCGAGGCGGATCCGCGACTTGACCGTGCCGAGCGGCAATTTGGTCCGGTCCGCGATCTCGCTGTGCGAGAGACCTTCGAAAAAGGCGAGTCGCACCAGATGCAGTTGCTCGACGGGCAATGTCTCCATCGCGACGCGCACGCGGTCTTCGCGATGCTGCATGTCGATCACCCCGTCGACGTCGAGGCTCTCGGCGTCCACGTCGAAGACCGCCATGTCGTCGGTGTATTCGTGCCGGTCCCTGCGCAGCGAGTCGATCCGGCGGTTCCGCGCGATGCGGTAGAGCCAGGTGGCCAAGGAGGACTTCGCGGGATCGAACAGCTCGGCCTTGCGCCAGAGCGTCACCATCACGTCCTGCGTGATCTCCTCGGCCATGCCGGAGTCGGAGCCGAGACGGACGAGATAGGATTGGAGGCGCGGGGCGAAATGGTCGAACAGATGCGCGAACGCGTCGCGGTCGCGACGTTCGGCAACGGCCGCGACGAGCGTCGCGAACTCCGTGTTCGATTCCAACCCTGCATTCTCCTGACGGATCGCGGAGACGACGGCCGCGCCGAAGGCGAGCCGCAAGCCGCGGCCCCTTCTTTCATAAGCTCGGCATTGTGGCACGGTTCTTCAAGAGCCGTAAACGGGAAGGCTTCGCCCTCTTCCCGCCCGTGTTTCCGGTTCCTTAACCATTCCGGCCGCAAGAGGGAATCGTTGCGCGGCCCGTTCCGGAGTAAGGTACCGAGCATGATTCGCCCGTCCCTGTTTCGCCCCGCCGGGCTTGCGGCGCTGATGGCGGTCGCTTTCGCGACCTCCGGCGCTCTCGCCCAGAACAAGCCCGCCGCGAAGCCGGCCGCCCCCGCGGCGGCGCCTGCGGCACCCGCCGGTCCCGTGCTGGTCGCTTCTTTCGGAGACTGGGGCGCCTATGCGTCCGAGACCCCGAAGGGCCGCGTCTGCTACGCGCTGTCGAAGCCGAAGGAGCGCTTGCCCAAGGAGCTGAAGCGCGACGACGGGTTCCTGTTCGTGTCCACCCGGCCGAGCGAGAACGTCCGCAACGAGATCAGCATCATTCTCGGCTACCCGACGAAGGACAATTCGCCGGGCGAGCTGACCATCGGCTCCACCAAATACGCGCTCGTCACCAAGGGCGCTTCCGCCTGGCTGAAGAACGCCGCCGAAGACCCCGCCGTGGTCGAGGCCATGAAGAAGGGCCAGTCGCTGACCGTGAAGGCCAGTTCCGCCCGCGGCAACGCCACGACCGACCGCTACAATCTCGCGGGCCTCGCGCAGGCGCTGGAGCGCCTCAAGAAGGATTGCCCCTGAGCCGAGCGCTCCGAGGCTGAAGGACGGCCGGGTCTTCTCGGCCGTTTTCGTTTCGGCGCCCCGCCATAGTCGTGCCCGGATCCTTGTGCTATGGAGCCGCGCCGCGCGAAGCGCCGGCGAGAGAGACGCCATGCACGCCCCCGAACATTCCGCGGCCGCGACTTCCGCGCCCGCCGCCCTCGACGGAATCGAGAAGGCCCCGCTGATCACGGCCCCCGTGCAGACGGCGGGTCGCCGCTCGCTCGCGGGCCTGACGCGGGCCGGTCTCGCCGAAGCGCTGCGGGCCGCCGAGGTACCCGAGCGGGAACTGCGCATGCGCGTGTCCCAGCTCCATCATTGGCTCTATCACTACGGCGCCCACGACTTTTCCGAGATGCTCAACGTGTCGAAGCATCTGCGGGCGAAGCTCGAAGCGCTCTACACGCTCGACCGCCCGGAGGTCGTCTCCGAACAGGTCTCCAAGGACGGCACGCGCAAATGGCTGATGCGCATGCCTTCGACGGGACCCCTCGACAAGGGCGCGGAGATCGAGACCGTCTACATCCCCGAAAGCGACCGCGGCACGCTCTGCATCTCCTCGCAGGTCGGCTGCACGCTGAACTGCAGCTTCTGCCATACCGGCACGCAGCGGCTCGTGCGCAACCTCACCGCGCAGGAGATCGTCGCCCAGCTGATGGTCGCGCGCGACCGCCTCGGCGATTGGCCCGGCGCGGAACGCCCGACCGACGGCCTGATCCCGGATGCCGAGCGCGCCGTCTCGAACATCGTGCTGATGGGCATGGGCGAGCCGCTCTACAATTTCGAGAACGTCCGCGACGCGATGGAAGTCGCCTCCGACGGCGAGGGCCTCTCGATCTCCAAGCGGCGCATCACGCTGTCGACCTCGGGCGTCGTTCCCGAGATCGCCCGCGCCGGCGACGAGATCGGCTCGATGCTCGCCATCTCCCTGCATGCGGTGCGCGACGATCTGCGCAACGAGCTCGTTCCGCTCAACAAGAAATACCCGATCCGCGAGTTGCTCGACGCTTGCCGCGCCTATCCGGGCCTTTCCAACGCACGCCGCATCACCTTCGAATATGTGATGCTGGACGGCGTGAACGACTCCGACGCGGACGCCCGCGAACTCGTCCGCCTGCTCAAGGGCATCCCCGCCAAGATCAATCTGATCCCCTTCAACCCGTGGCCCGGCACGAAATACGCGTGCTCGGATTGGGAGCGGATCGAGCGCTTCTCGGAGATCGTGTTCCGCGCGGGCTATGCCTCGCCGGTGCGCACGCCGCGCGGCCGGGACATCCTCGCCGCCTGCGGACAGCTCAAGAGCGAGACCGAGAAGCTGCGCGCCCGCGCCCGCCTGATGGCCGAAAGCGGCATCGGGGCGGAAGGCGTCTACGGCGCGGTGTCGGACGACTGATCAGCGCGCCTGCGCGAACAGAAGCTTCACCGCGAACGCGCCCATGATCCCCGCGAAGGACCAGTCGAAGATGCGCATCGCGCGCTTCGACGAGCGCATGAATTCCGTGAAGCGCTCGGCGATCAGGATGATGAAGGCGCCGGTCGGGATGCCGATCACGATGAACATGAAGCCGAGAAAGACCAGCTTGCCGGAGGCATGCGGGTCGGCCGCGTCGACGAACTGAGGCAGGAAGGTCACGAAGAACATGATGACCTTCGGGTTCGTCAGGTTCACCCCTAGCCCCGTCAGCCAGGTGGCGAAGAAGCTCTGGCGCGGCACGCCGGACGGATCGACCGAGAAGCCGGAGCCGTAGCGGATCGCCTGCCACGCCAGCCAGACGAGATAGAGCGCGCCGATCACCTTCAACACCATGAAGGCCGTCGCCGAGGCCGCGAGCAGCGCGGAAAGGCCGAGGCCCGCGAGCAGCGCGTGGCCGATCAGGCCGGTCGAGGCCCCGAGCATCGCCGCGAAGCCGAGCTTCCGTCCCCCCGCCACCGTGCGGGCGAGGAAGAGCCCCATGTCGGGCCCGGGCGTGATCGCGAGCACGAAGGAGGCGAGCGCGAAGGTCGCGACGGTCATGAAATCGGGAATGAAGGGCGGCATGGCGAATCTCCGCCCCCACCATGCCGAGCGGAGGCCCCGCTGTCAGCCGGCCGTTCGGTCCATCGCCGCGGCGAGTTCCGCATCGAGCGCCGTCAGCCCGCCCGCGTCATGGGTCGAGAGCAGCACGTCCACCGTGCGGTAGACGTTCGACCATTCGGGGTGGTGGTCCATCTTCTCCGCCACGAGCGCGACGCGCGCCATGAAGCCGAAGGCCTCGTTGAAGTCCTTGAAGACGAACCGCTTCCGGATCGCGTCGCGTCCTTCGACGGGCGACCAGCCGGGACGGTCGGAGAAGAAACGGGCGCGTTCGGCATCCGTGAGCAGCGTCTTCATGGTGCACCTCCTGCCGCGCATATGGGGCGGCGGCGCCTCACGCCAACGGATAGGCCTCTTCGACCACATAAGGGCCTCCCCCCACGGAGTCGCGGGAGGAAAAGAGCACGAAGCGGTCGGGCTCGAAATTCATAGTCGGGAAATGGCCGTAGTCCGACAGGAAATCCGCCACGTCCCGTGCCGAGGCGGAACGCAGGCGCGCGAGCGTCACATGCGGCGTGAATTTCCGGGTCTCGGGCGGCAGGCCGACGCGACGGGCGAGGCGCTCGTGATCGGCTTGGAGTTCGGCGAGTTCGGGCGTCGGCACGACCTTGGCGAAGATCGCCCGCGGGCGGTCGCCCCCGAAGGCGCCCAAGCCTTCGAGCTTCAATCGGAGCCGCCGCGGGCGGACGTCGAACAGAAGCTCGTGCAGATCCCGCGCGACGCGGTCGTCGATGTCTCCGAAGAAGCGGAGCGTGACGTGGTAATTGTCGGGATCGATCCAGCGGGCACCGCCCAGCCCGCCCCGCATCATCGACAGCGCCCCCGCGACGTCGTCGGGAATTTCGAGGCCGGTGAACAGGCGGGGCATGGCGGCCCCCTCCATCTGGAACCATGATGCGGACGGCCGGAGCCGTCGCGCATCAGGATGGATCGGACCGCCCGCGATTCTCAACCCGGCCGATCACGGAGCCGGGTTCATATGCACCTGATGGATCGCGTCGATGCGCGCCTCGATTTCGGGCGTCAGCTTCACGTCGATCGAGCCGATGCAGACGGCGAGCTGTTCCATGGTCCGCGCGCCGATGATGTTGGAATCCACGAAGACCCGCGAATTCACATAGGCGAGCGCCAGCTGCGCGGGATCGAGGCCGAATTCCTTGGCGAGGTTCACATAGGCGCGGATCGCCTCTTCCGAACCCGGCTTCTCGTAGCGCTGGCCGCGATTGAACAGCGTGGTGCGGGCGCCGGGCGGACGGGCGCCGTCGAGATATTTGCCCGTGAGATAGCCCTGACCGAGCGGCGAATAGGCCAGAAGGCCGACGCGTTCGCGCATCGAGATCTCGGCCATCGCCACTTCATAGGTGCGGTTGATGAGGCTGTAGGCGTTCTGCACGGTCGCGATCCGGGGCAGGCCCCTCGTCTCGGACGCATGCAGATACTTCATGGTGCCCCAGCCGCTCTCGTTGGAGAGGCCGATATGCCGGACCTTGCCCTGCTTCACGAAGTCGCCCAGCACTTCGAGCGTCTCTTCGATCGGATTGGACGGCCCGTCCATCAGCGACCAGTTGAAATGGGTGGGATTGGAGCCCCACGGCATCGGCCGGTCGGGCCAATGGATCTGATAGAGGTCGATATAGTCCGTCTGCAGGCGCTTCAGGCTCTTTTCGAGCGCTTCGGTCATCTGCGCGCGCGTGAGCTGCGCGGGGATGGCGCCGTCGCGGAACCAGTTGTTCTCGGTCCGGCCGACGACCTTGGAGGCGAGGATCACCTTGTCGCGATTGCCCCGGGCCTTGAACCAGTTGCCGATATAGGACTCGGTCCGCCCTTGGGTCTCGGCCTTGGGCGGGATCGGATAAAGCTCGGCCGTATCGAAGAAATTGACGCCGCGCTCCAGCGCGTAGTCCATCTGCGCGTGGCCTTCGGCTTCGGTGTTCTGCTCGCCCCACGTCATGGTGCCGAGGCAGATCCGGCTGACCTTGAGATCGGTGCGGCCGAGGGTTCCGTATTCCATCGCATGCTACTCCCGGGGGACTCCGCCTCGTTCAAAAGCATGAACGCGGCCGCAATGCCACCCCGGCGTTCAGGATGCGGGAATGCGCTTCAGGAAGTTTTCGACGCTCGGCAGGATGCGCTCGACGATCAGGCGCACCCCTTCGGCGGTCGGATGGATCCCGTCCGGCAGGTTGAGCTTGGGGTCTCCCACGACGCCGTCGAGCAGAAACGGATAGAGCACGAGGTCGTAGCGGCGCGCGAGTTCGGGATGGATCGCGTCGAAGGAGCCGATATATTCGGGCCCGTAGCTGCGCGGGGCCAGCATGCCCGCCAGCATCACCTGAATGCCGCGTTCCTTGAGCCTGCGGACGATCTCGTCGAGCGCGCGGCGCGTCACCTGCGGATCGATCCCGCGCAGCGCGTCATTGGCGCCGAGCCCGAGGATCACGCCGTCGGTGCCGTCGGGCACCGACCAGTCGACCCGGGCGAGGCCGCCCGAACTCGTGTCTCCCGACACGCCCGCATTCTCGATCGTCACCGACCAGCCCCGCTCCTTCAGCGCCCGTTCGAGGGCCGCCGGCAGGGCGTCGCGCGGCTGCAGGCCGTAGCCTGCGGTCAGGCTGTCGCCGAGCGCGACGAGACGGATCGTGCGGGCCATGGCCTCTCCGGGCAGCAGGGCGAACAGTGCGGCGATGATGACCAGCCATGCCGCAGGGCGGCATGCCTTTACGCGTCGGCCGGCGTCCCCATATTCGTGAGGAGGGCGCGGAAGAACCGTGGGGGCGGGATTTCGTTGCGTCATTGCTGTTCAGAGATCGGGAGAGCCCCCCGGATGGTCAAGGCGATCGAGATCGAAAACGTCGAGCTCAGTCTCGGACGGGGAGCCTCGCGCGTCCATATCCTGAAAGGGATCAGCCTGAGCGTGGCGCATGGCGAGGCCGTGGGCCTCGTCGGGCCTTCGGGTTCGGGCAAATCCACGCTGCTGATGGCGATGGCGGGTCTCGAACGGGCGGATTCCGGCCGCATCCGCATCGACGGGCAGGATCTCTCGGGCCTCGACGAAGACGCGCTGGCGCGGTTCCGCGGCCGGAGGATCGGCATCGTCTTCCAGTCCTTCCATCTCATCCCCACCATGACCGCGCTCGAAAACGTCGCGGTTCCGCTCGAACTCGCGGGGGTCGAGGACGCCTTCGACCGGGCGCGCGTCGAACTCGATGCGGTCGGGCTCGGAGCCCGCCTGGGCCATTACCCCGCCGAATTGTCCGGCGGCGAGCAGCAGCGCGTGGCGCTGGCCCGGGCTCTGGTCGCCGATCCCGCGATCCTCGTGGCCGACGAGCCCACGGGCAATCTCGACGAGTCCACCGGGCGGCAGATCGTCGATCTGCTTTTCGAACTCAAGGAGCGCCGCGGCGCCACTCTGGTGCTGGTCACGCATGATCCGGGCCTCGCCGCACGCTGCGACCGCACCATCCGGCTCCGGTCCGGGATGATCGAGAGCGACCACTCCCGCACTCCCGCCACGGTCTGACCCCGTGCTCGCGCCCAGTCCGACCTTCCGTCCCGGCTATCTGGTGATCCTCCGGCTCGCGCTGCGAAGCCTGCGCGGCGGGCTTTCCGGCTTCCGCGTCTTCCTCGCCTGCATCGCGCTGGGCGTCGCCGCCATCGTCGGCGTCGGCTCGCTGTCGATGTCGCTGCGCGACGGCCTCGGGGCGCAGGGCCGCCTGATCCTCGGCGGCGACGTCTCTTTGAGCCGGATCCACCGGCCCGCGGAGCCGAACGAACGCGCCTTCATGACGTCGCGGGGCACCGTGACGAGCGTCGCGACCATGCGCGCGATGTCCTCCGCCCCGAACGGCAAGGCGGGTCTCGTCGAGATCAAGGCCGTGGACGGCGCTTATCCCGCCGTGGGCCGGGTCGTGCTGGAGCCCGACGCTCCTGTCGCGGAGGTGCTGGCGCGGCGCGACGGCGCATACGGCGCGGCGGTCGACCCCGCGCTCCTCGCACGGCTCGAAACCTCGCTCGGATCGCGCATCCGCATCGGCGAAACCGAGATCGAACTGCGCGCGGCGCTCCGCTCCGAGCCCGACAAGCTCGCGGGCGGCGTCACCTTCGGCCCGCGCGTGATGCTGTCGCAGGAAGCGCTCGCCGCCACCGGGCTGCTGCAACCCGGCACCATCGTGCGCTGGACCTACCGGATCGGCCTGCCCGAAGGCCGCGCGACCGACGAGGATCTCGTCCGCTTCGAGGAGGAGGCGAAGGCCGCCCTCCCCGACTCCGGCTTCGACGTGCGCTCCCGCGCCAATGCGGCGCCCGCCTTCGTGCGCAATCTCGAACGCTTCACGCAGTTCCTCGTCATCGTCGGCCTGACGGCACTCGTCGTCGGCGGGGTCGGCGTGGCCAATGCCGTGACCGCCTATGTCGACCGGCGGCGCAAGACCCTCGCCGTCTACAAGAGCCTCGGCGCCTCGGGCGGACGCGTCTTCGCGCTCGCGCTCACGGAAGTCGGGCTCATCGGCGCCGTCGGCACGGCGCTGGGCCTCGCCGTCGGCTCCGCCCTGCCCTTCGTCGTCGCATGGCTCGCGGCGCCCGTCCTGCCGCTGCCCATCGAGCCGCATCTGCATCCGGGCCAATGGGCGCTCGGGGCGCTTTACGGCCTGATGGCGGTTTTGGCCTTTTCGCTCTGGCCGCTCGGCCGCGCGCATGACGTGCCGGTTTCCGCGCTGTTCCGCGACGAAGTCGCCCCGAACGTCCGCCGTCCGCGTGCGGCCTATGTCGTCGCCACGGTCCTCGCGGTCGCGGGCCTAGCGGCCACCGCGATCCTGTTTTCCTATGACCGGCGCATCGCCGTCTCGGCCGTGATCGGCACGGCGGTCGTCTTCGTGCTGCTGCGCGGCGTGGCCTGGGCCGTCGCCGCCCTCGCACGGCGCCTGCCGCGTGCCGGGCGGACCGAACTGCGCCTCGCGATCGCGAACATCCACCGCCCCGGGGCGCTGACGCCCTCGCTGATCCTGTCGCTCGGCCTCGGCGTGACGCTGCTCGTCACCATCGCACTGATCGATGCCAACATCCGGAATCAACTCGCGAAATCGCTGCCCGACCGGGCCCCGAGCTTCTTCTTCGTCGACATTCCCGCCGCGGAACTCTCCGCCTTCGAGACCTTCCTGACGGAGGCCGCGCCGGGCGCGAAGGTCACGCGGGCGCCGCTGATGCGCGGGCGCATCCTCCGCCTCAACGATGTCCGCGCCGAGGATGTGAAGGCCCCGGAGCGGGTCGCATGGGTGCTCGAAGGCGATCGCGGCATCACTCATTCCGCCGCGCCGCCGGAAGGCTCGCGCGTGGTCGCCGGCACATGGTGGGCCGCGGACTATTCCGGGCCGCCGCTCGTCTCCTTCGACGTGGAGATCGCCGAGGCGCTCGGCCTGAAGATCGGCGACAAGGTCACCGTGAACGTTCTGGGGCGGACCATCACGGCGGAGATCGCCAATCTTCGCCGCATCGAGTGGCAGACGCTCGGCATCAATTTCGTGATGGTGTTCTCGCCGAACACCTTCCGCGGCGCCCCCTTCACCTCCCTCGCGACGCTGACGCTGCCGGGCGGCGGCGCGCCCGATCGGGAAGCCGCGATCCTCTCGGAATCCGCCCGCCGCTTCCCCGCAGTGACCGCGGTCCGCGTCAAGGACGCGCTCGAAGCGGTCAACGACGTCGTGGGCAAGCTGGCCGTCGCCATCCGCGGAGCGAGCGCGCTCACCATCCTCGCCGCCATCCTCGTGCTGGCGGGGGCATTGGGGGCGGGCCACCGCGCGCGCATCTACGACGCCGTGATCCTGAAGGCGCTCGGCGCGACGCGCGGCCGGCTCGTGCTGGCCTATGTGCTCGAATACGGGCTGCTGGGGCTCGTCACCGGGGCTTTCGGACTGGCTGCGGGCTATGCGACCGCCCGCGTCGTGGTGACGCAGCTCATGAAGCTCGATTTCGTCTGGTTCGCCCCCGCGGCCCTCCTCGCCGCGGCCGGAGCGGCCGTGGCGACCATCGTTTTGGGCCTGATCGGCACATGGCGCGTCCTCGGACAGAAGCCCGCGCGCCATCTGCGCAGCCTCTGAGGCCCCGCAAGGCTCAAACCACACGGACAAGCTGTGGTATTTCAGGAACTTGGATCCCGTCGCGGTCGGCTGCGGCGAAGGCCGCGCCCTTGTAATTCCAAGGGGTGCCGCTCATATTCGGCATAAGCCGGAAGAATCCGGCGGGAACGGGTTCAAGGGAAACCGCACCATGTCGAATTACGATCGCAACGCCGCGACGCCTTGGGGTTCGGGCGTCGCACGTATCGGAACGGCCGAGTACGACCAGGGCCTCCGGTCGTACATGCTCGGTATCTACAACCACATGACCTTGGCGCTGGGCCTGTCCGCGCTGGTCGCGTGGGGCACCTTCATGGCCGCGACCGATCAGGTCGGCGGTCGGATCGTGCTGAACTCCCTCGGTCAGGCGCTGTATCTCAGCCCGCTGAAGTGGGTGATCATGCTCGCCCCGCTGGCTTTCGTGTTCCTGCTCTCCTTCCGCTTCGAGCGGATGAGCCACGGCGCGCTGCTCGGCACCTTCCTCGCCTTCGCCGGCGTGATGGGCCTCTCGCTGTCGTCGATCTTCATCGTGTTCAAGCTCGGCAGCGTCGTTCAGGTTCTCGCCATCACGGCGGCGGCCTTCGGCGGCCTGTCCCTCTACGGCTACACGACGAAGCGCAATCTCTCGGCGATCGGTTCCTTCCTCATCATGGGTCTGATCGGTCTGGTGCTCGCGAGCCTCGTGAACATCTTCCTGCAGAGCTCGATGATGCAGATGGTCATCAGCTCGATCGGCGTGCTCGTCTTCGCGGGCCTGACCGCTTGGGACACGCAGAAGCTCAAGGAAGAGTACGATCTGGTCGCGGGCGACGAAGTTCTGATGGGCAAGGCCTCCGTGATGGGCGCCCTGACCCTCTATCTGGACTTCATCAACATGTTCCAGATGCTGCTGTCGCTCTTCGGCCAGCGCAACAACGATTGATCTTCGGATCGTCCGAAGAACGGAAAAGCCCCGGGAGACCGGGGCTTTTTCTTTGCCTCAGCCGAGACGCTCCTCGAGCGCCGCGGCAAGGACCGTGAGCCGCGCCTGCGTCATGGCGCCGGACGCAGCCCCTTCGACGAGGCGGGCCGCCGCGCGCGCGGTCTCGCCGTCCGCACCGCCGAGGCGCGCGGCCGCGATGCGCCGCCACACGGATTCGAGCCGGGCCACGGCCTGATGGACCGCCAGCCGCTCGAAGCGATCCGAGGGATGAAGGCTCCGCCCCGCCGCGACGATCCGCTCCAGCCCGCTTTCGCGACCCGCCTCCATGAAGCCCCGGAAGGCCGTGGCGGCGTCGACGCCCGTATCCTCCGCAAGAATTGCGGCATCGAGCGCATGGGCGAGCTCGTCGAGCCCTGCCGCCGGATCCCCGTCGACGGGGCCGTCGAAGAGGCTCGCGACCGCGGGGCGGAACCGCGCGACGAGCGCTTCGAGAGGCGATGCGCCCGCCCCGCCCGCGCGAACCAGCCGTACCGTCCGATCCCCGACGAAGCGGGCCAGCGTTTCATGGAGAGCGAGCTTTTCGGCGCCCGATCGGCGCGCATCCGCGTCGACGGCTTCGACCCGCCGCTCCATGCCGAACAGCGACCACGCGGCGGCGAAGGCGGCGGCGGTTTCGGTGGGCTCGGCGCCGGTCATGCCCTCTACCGCCGTCACGAAGCCGAGCCCGCCGCGGTCCACGACGAGATTGGCCAGCCGCGTCGCGACGATATGGCGCCGCAACCGATGCTCCCTCACCGCCTCGGGGAAGCGCTCGAACAGCGTCGTCGGGAAATAGTCCCGCAATTCGCTCGCGAAGAACGGGTCGTCGGGTACCGATCCCGCGATCAGCGCATCCTTCAGCGCCATCTTCTCATAGGCGAGGAGCACCGCGAGCTCGGGTCGCGTGAAGCCTCGGCCCGCCTGCTCGCGGGCTGCGAGCCGCGCATCGTCGGGCAGGAATTCGACCGCCCTGTCGAGCCGGCCCGAGGCCTCCAGCGCCCGCATCGAGCGAACGAGGTCCGGCATGAGAGCGGCGCCACGCCGCTCGGCGAGCGACAGAGCGAGCGTCTGGCGCCGGTTGTTCGAAAGCACCAGCGCGGCGACCTCGTCGGTCATGGCCGCGAGCAGCGCCTTGCGCGCATCCGGCTCCAACCGCCCGTCCCGCTCGGGGCGCGCCAGCGCGATCTTGATGTTCACCTCGACGTCGGAGGTGTTCACGCCCGCGGAATTGTCGATGGCGTCGGTGTTCAGGCGGATGCCGCGCTCCGCGGCTTCGATGCGGCCGCGCTGGGTCATGCCGAGATTGGCGCCTTCGCCGACCACCCGCACCCGCAACTGCGCCGCCGGAATGCGCACGCCATCGTTCGCCCTGTCGCCCGCCTGCGCGTCCGTCTCGTCCGAAGCTCGGACATAGGTGCCGATCCCGCCGAAGAAGAGCAGATCGGCGCGCGCCCGCAGGATCGCGGAAATCACCTCCTGCGGCGTCGCTTCCTCCGCTTCGAGATCGAGGAGCGCACGCATTTCCGGCGAAAGCGGAACGGTCTTCAGCGCGCGAGACCAGACGCCGCCGCCCCGCGAGATCAGCGCCCGGTCGTAATCGGCCCAGGAGGAGCGCGGCAGGTCGAAGAGGCGCTTGCGCTCGGCCCAGCACGCCGCCGGATCCGCCGGGTCCGGATCGATGAAGATGTCGCGATGGTCGAAGGCCGCGACGAGACGGATCGCCTTCGACAGCAGCATGCCGTTGCCGAACACGTCGCCCGACATGTCGCCCACGCCGACAACCGTCACCGGCATCGTCTGCACGTCGACATCCGCTTCGCCGAAATGCCGCTTCACCGCTTCCCATGCGCCGCGGGCGGTGATGCCCATGCCCTTGTGGTCGTAGCCGTTGGAGCCGCCGGAGGCGAAGGCGTCGCCCAGCCAGAAGCCGCGTTCGAGAGAGAGCCCGTTGGCGATGTCGGAGAAGGTCGCGGTGCCCTTGTCGGCCGCCACGACGAGATAGGGATCGTCGCCGTCGTGCCGCACGACGTCGACCGGCGGAACGGTGCCGCCTTCGGCGAGATCGTCGGTGAGTTCGAGCAGCGCGCCCACGAAGGCGCGATAGGCCGCGATGCCTTCGGCCATATAGGCCTGCCTGTCGGAGGGAGGCGGCAATTCCTTGGGGAAGAAGCCGCCCTTCGCGCCCGCAGGCACGATCACGGCGTTCTTCACCTGCTGCGCCTTCACGAGGCTCAGCACCTCGGTGCGGTAGTCCTCCTTCCGGTCCGACCAGCGCAGGCCGCCGCGCGCAACGGGGCCGAAGCGCAGATGCACGCCTTCCACCTTGCGCCCGTAGACGAAGATTTCGTGCAGCGGCTTGGGCAGCGGCATGCCGTCCACCGCCCGGCTCGCGAATTTGATCGCGATGATCTCCGGCGCGCCGCCCTCGGGGCCCCGCCTGAAGACATTCGTCCGCTCCGCCGCTTCGACGAGATTGAGGAAGTGCCGCAGGATGCGGTCGTCGTCGAGACCGGAGACCCCGTCGAGCGCGGTGCGGATCTCCCCGGCCCAGCGGTGCTGCACGCCCGCGCGATCGCCCTCGGCCGCGGGGTCGAACCTCGCCTTGAAGAGGCCCGCGATCATGGCCGCGATCGGCGCATGACGCACGAGCGTCGCGGCCATGTAGTCGTGGCTGAACGGGACGCGGATCTGGATGAGATAGCGGGACAAAGCGCGCAGAAGGTCGACGTCGCGCCAGTCGAGGCCCGCTTCCAAGGTCAGCGCGTTGTAGCCGTCGGCCGCGGCACGCCCGTCGAGCAGGGCTTCGAGCGTCGCCTGCAGGCGGGGGGCCGCCTCCTCGACGTCGACCGTTCCGCCCGCCGCACGTTCGAGCAGCATGTCGTAATGGCGGATGCGGTCCGCCGCGCCGGGTCCGGCGGGCACGATGCCGTAGGTCCGCTCGTTGAGCACACGCAGTCCCATGCTTTCGAGCAGCGGAACGCGCAGGCTCAAGGGCAGGGCTTCGCCGCGCGTGAAGATCGCGAGATCGATCCGGCCCTCGTCGCCTTCCCTGCGGCCGAAGCGTACGGCCCGCGGGCGCTCCTCCGAGAGGCCTTCGATGGTGCGGATGTCGGCGATCGCCCGGTCGGCCGAAAAGGCCTCCTGATAGCCGCCCGAAAAGGCGGTTTCGTAACGCGCGGCGAGAGCGCGGCCTCGGGGCCCGCCCACCGTCCGGTCGAGCGCGTCGCGCAGGGCGTCGGCCCATGTCCTGACGACCGCGCCCACGGCGTCGTCGAGCGCCTCGGGCGACGGGCCGACGATGCCGCCACGGTCGCGCCCGATGATGTAATGCGTCCGGGCCAGCGGCCCTTCGGGATGTGCGGGGTAGGAGGCGGAGACGCGCCCGCCGTAGAGCCCCGCCAGCAGGCGGCCGACCCTGTGGCGCACCTCCGTGTCGTAACGGTCCTTCGGCACGAAGACGAGGACGGAGACGAAGCGTTCATAGGGGTCGAGCCGGGCCAGCGCCTTCACCCGCGGCCGTTCGTAGATGCCGAGGATCTCGCGCGCGAAGCGCAGCAGCGTGTCGTCGTCGAGCTGGAGGATCTCGTCGCGCGGATAGTTCTCCAGCACGTTCATGAGCGCCCGGCCGGAATGGCCCGAGGGATCGAAGCCCGCCTTCTCCAGCACGCGCGCGACCTTGCGGCGCAGGAAGGGGACATGCACCACCGACTGCGTATAGGCCGTCGCCGTGAACAGGCCGACCAGCACGAGCTCGCCCGCGAGCCGGCCGTCTTCGAAGAGCTTCACGCCGACATAGTCGAGATGGACCCGGCGATGGACGCGCGAGCGCACGCTGGCCTTCGTCACGATCAGCGGCACCGGAGCGTTCAGGAAGGCCCGGATCTCGGGCGTCACCATCACCAGTTCGCTGCCGCGCCGCAGCACGTTGAGCGAGGGATCGGTGAGGATGCCGCGCGCGCTGCCGGGTACGAGTTCCATCGGCGCTTCGGCGTCGCGGATCCGGTATTCGCGCATGCCCAGCAAGGTGAAATGCCCGGCTTCGAGCCATTCCAGCAGCACCACGGCCTCGTCGACCTCCGCTTTCGGCAGAGGCGGCGGCGAGGCCCGATAATCGTCGACCGCGCCGCGGAGGCGCTCCAGCATCGCGGGCCAGTCGGCGACCGCACGGCGGGCGTCGCGATAGACGGCTTCGAGGGCTTCCGCGAGCGCTTCGCGTTCCTCCGCCGAGTCGATCCGGTCGAGATGGATGTGGATCAGGCTTTCGCGCGGCTCCCGCGTCCTGTCGGCCCCCACCGCGGGGACGAAGGCCTTCCCGTGCCCTTCCGCATCCCGTTCCGCCACGAGGACCGGATGGACCACGAAGCGCACCGCCCGGCCCTGATGATCGAGTTCGGCGAGGGTGGAATCGAGCAGGAACGGCATGTCGTCATTGACGACCTGCAAGACCGTCAGCTCTCGGCGCGTCTCGCCGCGGCGGAGCGTGAGATCCGCAAGGCGGATCGAGGGCCCGGCGCCCGCCCGACGCGGGGTCGCGAGATGCGACGCGGCGATCCGCACGGCTTCCGCGAAGCCCGCGGCGCCGTAGACGTCGAGATCGGCGGGGATCGCCGCCGCCGTGACGGCGGGCGCAACGGCACGTGCGAGGGTCTCGTCGGGCCCGAGCGCGGCGAGAACGGCATCGACGATCGGCGGCTCGGTGGCGGCGTCGGACATGGCCTCTCCCTCTCGGCGGGGGCCCGGCAACGTCCGGACGCATTGACGGAACGGGAGCCCGCGCCTCAGGTTAGGCTGGGGTCGACGGGGAGGACAAGCGATGAAGCACGGCAAGACGAATGCCGGGGAAACACCGAAGCGGCAGGACGCGCCGTCCCGACCGATGGCTCTCGACCTGCCGCGGGCCGAGCTTTCGCCGGAGATGCAGGCCTATTTCGCCAAATGCGACGAGAAGATCGGCTTCGTGCCGAACGTCCTCGCCGCCTATGCGCATGACGACGCCAAGCTCCGCATCTTCGCAGACTTCTACAACGATCTCATGCTCGCGCCTTCGGGCCTTTCGAAGCTCGAACGCGAGATGATCGCCGTCGCCGTCTCATCGGAGAACCGCTGTTTCTACTGCCTCGCCGCCCACGGCGCGGCGGTCCGTCAGCTGTCCGGCGACCCCGTGCTCGGCGAGCTGATGGCGATGAACTGGCGTGCGGCCGATCTGTCGGAGAGGCACGCGGCGATGCTGGCCTTCGCGGTCAAAATGACGCGGGAGTCCTTCGCGATCGGGGAAACGGACCGGCAGGCGCTGCGCGATGCGGGGTTCGGCGAGCGCGACATCTGGGACATCGCCGCGGTCGCGGCCTTCTACAACATGACGAACCGCATGGCGTCCGCCGTCGATATGCGTCCGAACGCCGAATACCACGCCCAAGCGCGCTGACCGGAGCGCAAAAAAAGAGGGCCGGCTCACACCGGCCCTCGGCGATGCAGGGACATCGCGGAGTCGGATCCGTCCTCGTTCCGCGGGGCTTGGGGGGCAATCGAAGCGGAACGGCGGACGGACCCTTTGGCAACGATCGAAGCTTGGCCGTCCGACTTGGCGACGGAAGGGCGGGATCGCGGCAAAATCGTGGAATCGCGCGCTTTTTCTCCCCTCGGCAGCGCTTGCCGCAGCGCGAGTCCGGAGCGATGATGACGGAATGCATGGCGACCGTCCGGAGGCGGCATGAGCGAAGCCGAGAACACGCCGGGGGCGTCCGCATCGCGGAGCGCGGCCGCTGTCGTTCCGCTCCGGTCGCCTTCCCCCCCGCAGCAGGTCGCCTTCGACCGCCACGAACTGCGCGAGTTGTTTTCCGTCTACGGTCGGATGGTCGCCTGCGGCGAATGGCGCGACTACGCGCTCGATTTCACCAAGGACCGCGCCGTCTTCTCCGTCTTCCGCCGGTCGCACGAATATCCGCTCTACCGGATCGAGAAGACCCCCAAGCTCGCGCGGCGTCAGGGCGCCTACAGCGTCACCGGCGCGGCGGGTCAGGTGCTCAAGCGCGGGCATGAATTGGCCCGCGTGCTCGCGGTTCTCGAAAAGCCGGTGAAGCTCGTCGTCGGCTGAGCCTCAGCGCAGACCGGCGGCCTTCAGCGCATCCGCCTGCCGCGCGCCCACGGTCTCGACCGAGAAATCCGCCATCGCGTCTTCGAAGAGCCGATGGAAATTGAGCTCGGCGCGCAGATGCAGGAAGACGCCGCCCAGCCCGATCGCCGCGCGGTCCATGAACACGAATTCCTGCGGCACCGTCACAGGGCCCTTTTCCTTCAGCGCCTTGTGGACGGTGAAGGCCTCGCGCCGCCCGTATTCGCCGGGGCTCACCCCGTCCGCGATGGTGCGCACGCGATCGTCGAGCAACGGGCCGTAGATGAACCGGGCCCAGATATTCAGCACGTCGATCAGCTCGCGGTTGAGCCCGCGGAAGCCCCAGACCTCATAGGCATGCACCACCCGTTCGGCGTCGCCTTCCAGCAGCCCGCGATAGAGATCCACGACGCCGCCGACGAAACTTTTCGGGAAGATGCGGATGCAGCCGTAATCGAGCAGATTGATGCCGCCCGCGCGGCCCTCGTCCGCGAACACGGTGTAATTGCCGAGATGCGGATCCCCGTGGATCACGCCGAAGCGGCTGAAGGGCAGCCACCACGCCTCGAACATCGCGGTCGCCAGCCGGTTGCGGGTCTCGGCATCCGCGTCCTTGTAGGTCAGGATCTTCTTGCCCTCGAGCCAGGAGAGCGTCAGCAGCCGGTCCGTCGAAAGCTCGGGATGCACGGCCGGCACCCGCACGCGCGGCGTCGCTGCCAGCATCGCGGAATAGAGCGCGGCATGCTTCGCCTCGCGGCGGTAGTCGAGTTCCTCGCGGACGCGCGCGCCGATCTCCTTGGCGATCTCGCGCGTGTCGATGGCCGGGTCCATGCGGCGATGCACGGCGAAGAGGAGGTCGAGCTGCCTGAGATCCGCCTCCACGGCCGATTGCATGTCCGGATATTGGAGCTTGCAGGCGAGCGCGGTGCCGTCATGCGCCGCGGCGCGGTGCACCTGCCCCAGCGAGGCGGCGGCGGAGGGATGCAGGTCGAAGGAGGCGAAGCGCTTCTGCCAGTCCGGCCCCAGCTCGGCCTGCATGCGCCGCTTCACGAAGGCCGCGCCCATCGGCGGCGCCTCGCTCTGCAGCTTCGCGAGTTCCTCGGCATATTCGGGCGGCAGAACGTCCGGGATCGTGGCGAGCAGCTGCGCCACCTTCATGATCGGCCCCTTGAGGCCGCCCAGCGCCCGCCGCAGCGTCTCCGCATTGGAGCGGTCGCCGATGTCGACGCCCATCAGCCGCGCGCCCGCCATGCGGGCGGCCACGCCGCCGACATTGGCTCCGACCTTGGCGTAGCGGCTCACGCGCGCCGAAAGGCGGTTGGCTTCGCGGTCGTCCGTGCTCATGCGCTTCTTCCCTGTCCCGGACTTGATACGTCGCCGGGCGGAAACGGATCGGATGCGGGAACCGCGGCGGTTCGAAGGCGGATCAGCCCAGCTCTTCCAGCTCGCCGATCATGCGCTCGATGAGCGACAGGCCGATCGACCAGAATGCCGGGTCGCGCGCGTCCAGGCCGAAGGGCGCCAGAAGCTCCGAATGGTGCTTGGTACCGCCCGCCGACAGCATCGCGAAATAGCGCTCCACGAACCCGTCCGACGCCTTCTCGTAGACCCCGTAGAGGGAGTTCACGAGGCAGTCGCCGAAGGCATAGGCATAGACGTAGAAGGGCGAATGGATGAAGTGCGGGATATAGGACCAGAAGGTCTCGTAGCCCGGACCGAGCCGGATCGCCGGGCCGAGGCTCTCGGTCTGCACTTCGAGCCAGAGCGCGCCGAGATCGTCGGCGGTCAGCTCGCCCTCGCGCCGGCGCAGATGCACCTTCCGCTCGAAGCCGTAGAAGGCGATCTGCCGCACGACGGTGTTGATCATGTCCTCGACCTTGCCCGCCAGCATGGCCTTGCGGGCCTGCGGGTCGGTGGTGGAGGCGAGCAGGCTGCGGAAGGTCAGCATCTCGCCGAAGACCGAGGCGGTCTCCGCCAGCGTCAGCGGCGTCGGCGCCATCAGCGCGCCGTTCGGCGCGGCGAGCAGCTGATGCACGCCGTGGCCGAGTTCATGAGCGAGAGTCATGACGTCGCGATTTTTGCCGAGATAATTCACCAATACATAAGGATGCGCCGACGGCACCGTGGGATGCGCGAAGGCGCCGGGCGCCTTGCCGGGACGCACCGGCGCGTCGATCCAGCGTTCGTCGAAGAAGCGCGTCGCGAGGTCCGCCATGCGCGGGGAGAAGGTACGGTAGGCCGACAGCACCGTGTCCTTGGCCTCGTTCCACGGGATCACGCGCTGCTCCACTTTGGGCAGCGGCGCGTTGCGGTCCCAATGGTCGAGCGCATCGCGGCCGAACCACTTCGCCTTCAGCCGGTAATAGCGGTGCGACAAGCGCGGATAGGCCTCGCGCACGGCCGAGACCAGCGCCTCCACCACCTCGGGCTCGACCCGGTTGGCGAGATGGCGCGAGTCCGCCACGTCCGAGAATTTGTGCCAGCGGTCGGAGATTTCCTTGTCCTTGGCGAGCGTGTTCGTGATCAGCGTGAACACGCGCAGATTCTCGCGGAACGTCGTCGCCAGCGCGTCGGACGCCTTGCGGCGGATCTCGCCGTCGGCGTCCTGCAGCTTGTTGAGCGTCGGCTCGATCGAGAGCTTCTCGCCGTCGAAATCGAAGCGCAGGGCCGACATCGTCTCGTCGAAGAGGCGGTTCCAGGCCGCGTGGCCGGTCACCGACTTCTCGTGGAAGAGCTGTTCGACCTCGTCGGAGAGCTGATGCGGCTTCTCGCGGCGGATGTCCTCGAGCCAGGGGCGGTAATGCGAAAGCGGCGCCTTCGCCGCGGCGGCGTCGAGCACGGCGTCGTCGATGCGGTTGAGTTCGAGCGTGAAGAACAGGAGATCCGTCGAGATGGCGGTCAGCCTGTCCTGCGCGTCGCCGTAGAATTTGGCGCAGACGGGATCCGTGGTGTCGCCCGCATAGATCAGCCCCGCATAGGAGATGACGCGGCCGAGCACGTCGTCGAGCGCCTCGTAGCGGGCGATCGCGGCATGGAGCGCGGCAGGTGCGTCGGCGGAGGCGGCGATGTCGGCGAGGCGACCGCGATAGGTCTCGGCGAAGGCCTTGGCTTCCTTTTCGGCACGGGCGAGGTCGGCCTTGTAGGCCTCCGAGTCCATGCCGGGATAGAGATCCGCGAGATTCCATTCCGGAAGATCGCCGAGTTCCGGCATGCGCCCCGCCTCCTTCGCGACGGCTTCGGCGGGGCTCCGCGGAGCGAAGGACGGAAGGGCGCGGGAACGGAAGGAAGCCATTCTGGAACTGATCCTCGGCAGGGACGAACCCCGTCTATATGGCCTCCCGACTCGAGCGCATCAATGGCGGAACCGCCGGCCCGCGACGCCGTACGCTCTTGTGCCCCGGCGGGTTCCGCCCCATCCTCTCGGGATGCGTGCAAGGTTGGCGAAGGCGATGGTCGGGGTCTTCGCGGCGGGTCTCCTCGCCGCCGGGCCCGCCGCGGCTCAGGAGCCCGAGCGGCGTGGTCCGCCGCGGACCGAGAAGACCGAGCCGCCGCGGCGCGCGCCCACGCTCGACGAACTCTTCGAAAGGCTCGCGGCGGCGGGTTCGCCCGCCGAGGCACGCCCGATCGCGCAGCAGATCGAACGGCGCTGGCTGCGTTCGGGCAGCGACACGGCGGACCTGCTGATGATCCGCGCGCTGGAAGCGATGAAAAACGCCGACCACCCGCTCGCCGTCGAGATCCTGGACCGGATCATCGCGCTCCGCCCGGGCTGGGCCGAGGCTTGGAACAAGCGGGCGACGGTGTTCTTCATGATGGGCGATACGGTACGTGCGCGCGTCGACATCGCCGAGACGCTGAAGCGGGAGCCGCGCCATTTCGGCGCGCTGTTCGGCCTCGCTTCGATGCTGATGCGGGACGACGAGAAGAAGGCCGCCTACGAAGCCTACAAGAAGGCCCACGCCCTCTATCCGCAATTCGCCCCGGTGCGCGAAGCGCTCGAACGCCTCCGCCCCGATGTCGAAGGCCGGGACATCTGATCAGATCACGTAGGCGATGCGCACCATGTTCGTCGCGCCGGGCGTGCCGAAGGGTACGCCCGCAACGATGATCACGCGGTCGCCGGTGACGCCGAAGCCTTCCGTCCCCGCGATGCGGGCGGCGCGGTCGGCCATGTCGTCGACGTCCTTCGCATCCTCGGCCACGGTCGGATACACGCCCCAGACGAGCGCGAGCTGGCGCGCCGCCGTCACGTTCGGCGTGATCGCGAGGATCGGCGGCTGCGGCCGCTCCCGCGCGAGCCTGAGGCCGGTCGCGCCGGAGGACGTCCAGGCGATGACGGCCTTGAGATCGAGCGTTTCGGCCACGTCGCGCGCCGCGACCGCGATCGCATCGGCGCCCGTCGGTTCCGGGGCGGCGCGCTGGCCGTTGATGACGGCGCGGTAGACCTGATCCGTCTCGACCTCCGCCGCGATGCGGCTCATCGTGGCGACGGCGTCGATCGGATATTTCCCGGCCGCCGATTCCGCCGAGAGCATGACGGCATCCGCGCCTTCGAACACGGCGGTGGCTACGTCCGAGACCTCGGCGCGCGTCGGCACCGGCGAATTGATCATGGACTCGAGCATCTGCGTCGCCACGACGACCGGCTTGCCGAGCCGGCGCGCCATCCGGGTGATGCGCTTCTGCAGACCCGGCACCTTTTCGAGGGGCATTTCGACGCCGAGATCGCCGCGCGCGACCATGAGCGCGTCGGAGATCTCCATGATCTCGTCGAGCCGCGCGATGGCCTGCGGCTTTTCGATCTTGGAAAGCACCTTGGCGCGGCCGCGAGCGGTCTTCTTCACGTCCGCGACGTCTTCGGGGCGCTGCACGAAGGAAAGCGCGACCCAATCGATGCCGGCATCGAGCGCGGCCTCGAGATCGGAGCGGTCCTTCTCGGTCATGGCGGCGACGGGGATCTCGGTATCCGGCAGGCTCACGCCCTTCTTGTCGGAAATCCGGCCCGCCACCTCGACCACGCAGTCGGCGCGCTTGGCGGTCGCCTCCACCACGCGCAGCCGCACCTTGCCGTCGTCGACCAGCACCGTATGGCCGGGGCGGAGGGCGCGCAGGATTTCCGGATGCGGAAGATGCACGCGCGCCGCATCGCCGGGCTTCTTGTCGGAATCGAGCGCGAAGCGCGCACCTTCCGGCAGATCGACGGGGCCCGCGCCGAAGGTGCCGACGCGGAGCTTCGGTCCCTGAAGATCGACGAGGATGCCGATGGGCCGCGAATATTCCTTCTCGACGTCGCGGATCATCGCGACGAGCGATCGCATCAGGTCGTGCGAAGCGTGGCTCATATTGATGCGGAAGACGTCGGCCCCCGCCTCGAACAGGCGGGCGATCATCGCGCGGTCGCTCGAAGCGGGGCCGAGCGTGGCGATGATCTTGGTACGCTTCATATGACGCATCTTGTCCTCACGGGCGCGGGGGCGCCGCCTTGGCCGGATCGATCAACTGGACCGTCCAGTGCTTCTGTTCCCCGGTATCGACTTCGAAGAACCGGGTCCGGTCGAAGCCGCGGGCGAGACAGTCCTCGACGCCGCGGATCTGGAACTCCTTGTCGCGCGTGCACATCGGGGTCTGGCCCGTCCATTCGCCGCCGCGATCATAGTCTTGAGCATAGACGTAATAATATCGTGACGTCAGCGCGCCCTTGATCAGCGTCTCGCAGGCGTTGGGCTTCAGGTTCCACCAGCCCTCGCTCGCCCAGCCCTGCGGATCGCGATAGCCGATCGCCACGCCGACGCGGCTCGTCGTCATGTTGCACAGGCGCAGATCGGCCGAGGCGTCGACGGGATGAAGGGCGATCCAGAGCCCCGCAAGCAGCAGGATCGGGCGCAGGAGACGGTCGATGTTCATCGACCGCATTCGCTCCTTCGCCTCCTGCTTTGTCAACCGATCAGGATCGCGCGGAGATCGTTGATGTTCGTGCCCGTGGGCCCGGGGACGAGAAGATCACCGAGCCGCTCGAAAAAGCCCGTCGCGTCGTTCGCCGCGAGCGCGGCGGCCGGGTCGACGCCGGCGGCCGCGGCGCGCCGGAGCGTCGCGGGATCGACGAAGGCGCCCGCCGGATCGTCGGCCTTGCCGCCGCCCCCGTCGGTGCCGTCGGTGTCGCCCGCGACGGCCCGGATCCCGTCCGCACCCGCGAGCGCGACCGCGAGCCCCAGCGCATATTCCTGATTGGGTCCGCCGCGGCCGTTTCCGCGCACGGTGACGGTGAGTTCCCCGCCCGAGAGCACCACGGCCCTGCGCCCCGCCGCGGCGATTTCACGCGCGACCGCGGCGTGAGCGGCCGCGACCTCGCGCGCCTCGCCCTCGACATCGGCCCCGAGGTCGACGACCTCATAGCCCGCCCCGCGGGCGATCTCGGCCGCCGCGGCCACGCCATCGGCCGGCCGCGCCACCAGCAGGTATTCGGTCCGCGCGAAGGCGGGATCGCCGGGCTTCGGGGTTTCGCTCGCGGGGTCGTCGAGCCGCGCCCGCACGGCGGCCGGGAGTTCGAGCCCGTATTTACGGATCACCGCCAGCGAATCCTCGCGCGTGGTGGGATCCGGCACCGTGGGACCCGACGCGATCACCGCCGGGTCGTCATGCGGCACGTCCGAAATCGCGAGCGTGAGGACCCGGGCGGGCGCTGCACGCCGCGCGAGCCGCCCGCCCTTGATCTCGGACAAGCGGCGGCGGACGGCGTTGATCTCGCCGATATCCGCACCGCAGCGCAGAAGCGCCCGGGTCACGGCCTGCTTGTCTTCGAGCGAAATGCCGGCCGCGGGCGCGATCCAGTTGGCGGAACCGCCGCCGGACAGGAGCACGAGCACCAGATCGTCTTCGCCCGCGCCGGACGCGAGGTCCAAGGTCTCGCGGGTGGCGGCGAGCCCCGCCGCGTCGGGGACGGGATGACCCGCCTCGACCACGCGCAGGAACGCCGTCGGCTCGGCATAGCCGATGCGCGTCACGGCAAGACCGGTCAGCCGGTCGGGGCCCAGGCCGTAACGCTCGCGATAGAAGGTCTCGGCGACGCGCGTCATGCTGCCCGCGGCCTTGCCCGCGGCGAGCAGCACGATCCGCCCCTTCTCGGGCGGCGGCGGCAGATGGGGCGGGAGGCAGAAGGACGGATGCGCGGCGCGGACCGCCGCGTCGTACATCGCGCGCAGAAGATCACGATCCGTCATGCTGCATCCTTTCCGTCACGCGGCCGCGCCGCGCAGATCCCCGCCAGGATCAGCACGCCGCCGGCGGCCTGCAACGCGGCAAGGGCCTCGCCCAGCAGGATCCAGCCGAAAGCGGCGGCCGCGAGCGCTTCGAGGAAGATCACCAGCGAGCTGAAGGTGGTCGGCAACCGGCCGAGCGCTACCGCAAGAAGCCCCTGCCCCGCCGCCTGACTGATCAGCGCCATGCCGAGAAGTGCGCCCCAGCCTGCGTAAGAATTCGGGATGAAGCGGTCGCCCGCGACGAAGGCCACCACGAACAGGGCCGCGGACGTGACGAGGGTGGCCCCGAGGGTCGCCCGTCCCGGGCCGGCATGGGCGCGCGAACGTTTCACGCCGAAGAAATAGAGGGCGAAGAACACCGCGGTGACGAGGCCGAAGGCGTCGCCGCGGATCCGCGCGGGATCGACCGCGAGCGAATTGCCGATCAGCGCCGCGCCGCCCATGAGGCAGAGCGAGATGCCGACCAGCATGCCGCGCGAGATCCGCTCCCGGAAGACGAGCCACGAGATCAGGATGACCCAGAGCGGCGCGGTCGTCGCGAAGAAGGTGGCGTTGGCGACCGTCGTGGCGAGGATCGACAGATGCCAGAAGACGAGATCGCCGGTGAAGAAGAGGCCGGCGAGGATCGCGGGCTTCGACAGCGTCGGCCGGCTCGGACGGCCGCGGTCTTCCCGGACGGCCCAGGCGAAGAGGAACGGCAGCGCGAGCGCCACGCGCCAGAAGGCCGAGGCGAAGGGCCCCACCTCGGCCGCCGCCGCATGGCGCACGAAGATCGGCGAGGCACCCATCGCGACCGCGCCGGCGACGAGCGCGACGAACGGAAGCAGCAGGCCGGAGGCCGCCGCGCGGGAAAGGGGGAACGAGGTCACGATTCACCGGATCGGGCGAGATTGCGCGGGATCCTATGGTACGGACCCGGCTCCGTCACTATGATGAAGCCTCCTCCCGAGCCGCATGAACATGCCGACGCACTCTCCCGCCGCGCCGCCCGAAGACTGCGGGCATCCGGTCGAAACGATCCCGGGCGATCCCGCCTGCGGGGTGCTGATCCTGTGCGACCACGCCTCGAACGCGATCCCGGCGGAATATGCCGATCTCGGCCTGCCGAAGGCGCAGTTGGAACGGCACATCGCCTATGACATCGGCGCGGCGGACCTGACGCGCCGGCTCGCGCGCGATCTCGGCGCGCCGGCGGTCCTGACCGACTTTTCCCGGCTGCTGATCGACCCGAACAGGGGCGAGGACGATCCCACGCTGGTCATGAAGCTGTCCGACGGCGCGATCGTGCCGGGGAACGCCCGGGCCGACGACGCCGAGGTCGAGCGTCGTCTTGCCCGCTTCTACCGGCCGTACGACCGCGCGGTGACGGCGGCCGTCGAGGCGGCGCTGGCGGCGGGGCGGCTGCCCGCGATCGTCTCGATCCATTCCTTCACGCCGGTCTGGAAAGGGCGGCCGCGGCCCTGGCATGTCGGCGTGCTGTGGGACCGCAATCCGGCTCTCGCTCTTCCGCTGCTGGCGGCGCTGGCGGCCGAAACGGATCTGACCGTCGGCGACAACGAGCCCTATCGCGGCGGTCTGCCCGGCGACACGGTCGACCGGCACGCGACGCGGCGGGGGCTGCCCGACGCGCTCATCGAGGTGCGGCAGGACCTGATCGGAGACCGCGCTTCGGCCGAGGCCTGGGGCTCGCGCCTCGCGCGCATCCTCGCGCCGCTCGTGCTCGCCGACGAGATCGGGGCCGCCGCACGGGCGGGCTGATCCCCGTCGTCCACAGGCTGCGACCGGTTCCTCGCCCGCGTCGTCTTGACCAGGGCGCGGCCTTGTCCGACACGAGGCCGGACAGTGAGAGATCGAGGATCCGGACCCATGCAGAATTCCGTCGCCGCGGACGAACTCAAGGCCGTCGTCGAGCGCATCGAGCGCCTCGAAGAGGAAAAGGCCGCGCTCGCGGGCGATATCCGCGACGTCTACGCGGAAGCCAAGGGCAACGGCTTCGATACGAAGATCATCCGCAAGATCGTCGCGCTGCGGAAGAAGGATCATGCGGAGCGCAAGGAGGAAGAGGCCATTCTGGACCTCTACCTCGAAGCGCTCGGCATGGAGTGACGCTCAGCGTCCGAACCGATCCGTCGGCAGGGCGCCCGGTGCGGGCTTGAGGCCCGCGGTCGCGGTCGGCGTGCCGGCCAGAAGACCGGAGCCGGACGGGCGCACGGTGCCCGTCACGTCCGCCGCAGGGGCGGAAGCCGTCTTTACCTTCTCGACCTTCTTGGCGGGCTCGGGCCGGGCGGGCTCCGCCTTGGCCTGCGGGCGGGAGACGCCGGGCCGCACCGGCGGCATCGGCGCGGGTTGCCCCGCATAGGCCATGACGGCGCCGTCGACGGGCTTGTCCGCCGGGCCGGTGATGGCGGCGGGCAGCGGCACCGCGCCGGAACTGCGCACCGCGCCGACCACCGTCGGCTCCGCCGCCGACGCGATCCGGAATTCCGCGGGCCGCGCGCTCGGCAGCGGAACGTCCGCGGGCTTTCCGGCGAGAGCGGCGACTGCGACGGGCGCTGCGGCAGGCGCCGCGCCGGGCCGCTCGCTCACGGGCGGCAGCGGGACGTCGGCGGGCTTGTATCCGGCCAGCGACGTGAGCACGGCTGCGACCGTCGGCGCCGTGCCGACGCGACCGGTCGGCGGCAGAGGCGCGGGACCGTTCTGCCATACGAGCTGCGGCATGGCGGGCTCGAGGCGCGAAAGCGGAGCGTTCGGCGCGGACTTCTCGGCCAGAACGACCGACGGCACGCGCGGCGCGGGCTTGGCGGCGACGACCGTTTCGGCCGCCTTCTCTTCGTTCTCGACCGGGGCGGGCTTTCGCGCGATGGCGCGGTTGCCGCGGCCGCGCGGCCGCACGACCTCTTCTTCGTCCTCGTCGTCCTTGGAGCCGAAGAGCCAGGCGAAGAAGCCCTTGCTCTTGCCCGTCGTCGCCGCAGGCGCGCTCTCCGACGCATCCGCATAGCTCGTCGCCCCGAATACGGTGGCGCCGTTGGCGGTCACCTCGGCATAGGCTTCCTCGAAGCGCGGCATCGGCTTGCCGTCGCTCGGGATATGCACCGTCTTGCCGTCGGGGAAGACGCGGGCGAGCTGATCGCGCGACATCTTCGGCCAATGGCGGACGCTGCCGGCATCGAGATGGACGAAGGGGTTGTAGGCGGTCGGATAATAGCCGACGCCCCCGCGCTGCAGGCGCAGGCCGATATCGCGGACCTTCGCCATGGAAACGTCGGGCAGGTAGAAGTCCATCGCCTTGCCGCGCATGTGCTGCGAATGCTTCGCCACCGCGCTGGACCGGCGGCGGAGCATGGCGTTGGTTTCGGGCGAGCGATAGGCCGAGACCACGTGGATCGGCTCTTCGGAGCCGACGGCGCGATGGGTCTCCCACACGATGTCGAACAGGCGCGGATCCATGCTGGTCGGCTCGTCGCGGCGCCAGTCGCGCAGCGCGTAATTGAGCTTTTCCAGCGCGTCGCGGTCGAATTGGCCGTTGCGCTTGAAGGTGACGCGCGTCGTCTCGTCGAGATGCGTGTGGTAGATCGTGATCGTGCGCGTGTCGCCGTTCGCGACGAGATCGCCGCCCGCACGCGTGCCGAGCACGAGGATCGCGAGGGCGCCCGCACCGACGAGAAAGGCGCGGCGGGCATGAGCGGCGAGGCCGCGCCCGTTCAGGTTACGCAAGAATCGCAAGACTGTTCTACCTGCAGACGGGCCGACGGAGTGCGCCGGAACTTTCGGGACTGTTGAGCGAAGTTTTGCCGAAAATCCTTAACGCCCGGTTGCGGCGACCCCGATTTTACGCGAGCGATGCAGCGGCGCCTCACCTCGCCGCGAAGCGGTTTCCGCCCTGACGGAGCGCGGTGCGCACCTTTTCGTCGTGGCCGTAGATGTCGGGCAGGCGCTTCAGGCGGCCCGTCTCGTCGGCGACGATGGTGAAGTAGCCGATGTGAACCGGCAGCGGCTTGGCCAGAAAGATCGTCTTCTCGCCCTTGCCGATCATCCCGCGCAGGCGCTCGGCATCGAAGCCCGTTCCGGCCATCACCGCATCGGCCAGCGCGAAGGGCTGATCCACGCGGACGCAGCCGTGGCTGAAGGCGCGCTCGTCGCGCGCGAACAGCTTCCGCTGCGGCGTATCGTGGATGTAGACCGCGTGCTGGTTCGGGAACATGAACTTGATGAAGCCGAGCGCGTTGCGCTCGCCCGGCGGCTGGCGGATCGAGATGCGGTCGCCGTTGCGGATCACCTGATAGCCGTTGCGCGCGGCATAGTCCGGATCGGCTTCGAGCTTCGGCAGGAACTCCTTCCGGAGAATCGACTGCGGAACGCTCCAGGACGGGTTCACGACCACGTATTCCATGGTTTCGGAGAAGATCGGGGTCTGCGTCCCGGGCTTGCCGACGACCACGCGCGCGGTATGGACGGCCCGTCCGTCCTCCACCACGCGGAGCGTGTATTCGGGAATGTTGACCTCGATCCGGCGCGCGCCGAGATCGCGCGGCATCCAGCGCCAGCGCTCCATATTGGCGACGACGTCGGGGATGGTGATCGGAGCGGGCGGCGCGGACGCGCCCGCTTGCTTGCCGGCGGCCGGGCGGGCGGTGGAGCCGGTCACCAGAGCCGCATCGCCGGCGGCGGCAGCCTCTTTCCGCATTTCGGCGAGCCGCGCGCGCAGCAGGCGATAACCTTCATGCGGGGGATTGTAGGCGGCGAGCGCGGCGCCCGGATCGGACGCGGCGGCGAGCTCGCGCAGCACGGCCTCGACGCTCGGCATATCGAGCTTCGGCGTGATGGTCTTCGAAAGGCGCGCGGGGTCGATCCGCGCGCCGCGCGCGTCGCGGGCATAGGCGACCGCCGCGAGGCTCGCGGCAAGGTCGGCGCGGGCGCGGGCACCGTCCGGTCCGGTCGCGGCCGGGACCGCGTAATCGGTACGGTCGAGCCCGTCCTCCTCGGCGCGGTCGAGGCGCTCGGACAGCATCCGGCCCATGGCGGTCCAGCCGTTGCGGTCGGACCAGAGCGGCCGGAAGTCGCGCGTCTCGTAGAAGGCCAGCACCGCATCGAGGTCGGCGCGGGACAGTCGAGCGGGACGACCGACGCCGGTGGGATCCGCCGCAGCCGCCCGGAGTTCGGCGGCCATGGCGCGCTCGACGGGGCCGAACGCCTCTTGGGCGACCGTCTGAACGGCCGGACGCGCTTCGGTCGCGTGAGCGGGAGCGGACTTTTCCGGGGCGGGATGAAGCGGCCCGCGAAGTTCCTCGGTCGCGGGCTCGGTCGGGGACGCGGCGGCGGGCTGGGCGAGGCCGATGGCCGCGGCGAAGAGCGCGGCGGTCGTGGTCGAGAACGCATTACGCGGCATCGCGCGGCAGCTCCGGCGAGGAATCCTGGGTTTCGGACACGAGGCCGAGTTCTCGAGCCTTGCGGTAGAGGGTGGAACGGCCGATGCCGAGTTCGGCCGCGGCGCGGCCGATATGGCCGGAGCAGCGTTCGAGGGCACGGCGGATCGCCGCGGCTTCGATTTCGGCCAGCGAGAACGGCCGGCCGTTGACGTCGACATATTCGCCGCCCTGATGGGGCGCGACGGGCGTCGGAGCCGCGCGGCGCGGACGCGCCGGTGCGGGATGCGCCACTTCGCCGGAGAGCACCGGGAGATGTTCGGGGCCGATCATGTCGCCGTCGGCGAGCAGGACGGCCCGGTGCATGGCGATGTCGAGTTCGCGCAGATTGCCCGGCCAGTCATGCGACGCGATCAGCGCGAGGGCCTCGGCCGTGAAGCCGCGCACGGGGCGTCCCGTTTCCAGACCCGCGCGCACCGCGCGTTCGGCCGCGAGCGTGCCGAGATCTTCCGGCCGGTCGCGGAGCGCGGGAACCGGCACCGGCTGGACGGCGAGGCGCATATAGAGATCGTCGCGGAAGGCTCCGGCCCGGACGCGCCCGGCGAGGTCGGCGCGCGTCGTCGCATGCAGCTTGGCCTGTCGGCGAGCGGAGGAGGCGGCGGCGGAAAAGGCGAGAAGGCCGCCGTCGAACCAGCGGGCGAGCAGCCCCTGCCCCTCCGCGCAGAGCGCGTCGACATCGGCGACGAGCAGCGTGCCCGCACGCTCACGTACTTCTTCGAAGGCCTGACGAAGCCGGGCGACGGATTCGGACGTGGCGGAGAAGGCCACGAGCGGCCGTTCGCCCCGGTCGCCCGCGGCATGGATCGATTCCGAAAGGCGGCGCTTGCCCGACCCCGCTTCGCCCGTCAGCAACACCGGCAGGCCAGTCCGGGCCGCGCGCAGCGCGAGATCGAGCGTACGGCGCATGACGAGCGAACCGGTCGTCGCCGCTTCGAGACCGCCCTGAGCGTGGCCGCGCGGGCGGTCCAGCAGCGCCCGCTGCATGGCCCGGAAGCGGATGGCGTTGCCCAGCGCCACCGCAAGACGTTCGACTCCGGCGGGTCGGACGATGAAGTCGTGAGCGCCCGCGCGGACGGCGGAGCCGACCGTGTCGATGGCGCCCGGGCTCGCATGGACGATGACGGGAGGGACGCCGACGCGGCCGCGCAGGCGTTCGAGAACCGCCATGCCGTCGAGATCGGGCATCACGAGGTCGAGAATGACGGCCGCGAACGCCGCGCCGGGATCTTCGAGAAGCGCGAGCGCGGCTTCGCCGCTCTCGGCCGAAACGGAGTCGTGCCCGCATCGCTCGACGAGATTTTCGAGGGACCGCCGTTCGGCAGGGTCGTCGTCGACGATGAGTACGAGATTGGGCATCGGATCCGGGGTGCTGAGGCGAGTCGTCCGGATCGTCTGCGTTCACGGTAAACGTGCGTTTAACGCGGACCGAAACTTCTTGAAATGAAGGACGTCTTCAGAGCGTTCCGTTCAGCCGCGGCAGAATGTTTCTGCGGCCTTCGTTGTCGTTGGTCACCACGGCCGGCCCGGCCTTCAGCGGCAGACCCACGAGCACTTTGGCGAGGCGCCCGACCGCCTCGCCGAGCTGGTCCTGATCCGGCGCCATCAATTGAGCCAGCATGGCGCCGTAGGCTTCGTCGAGCGCGCCCTGAAGCTTCTGGTTCTCGTCGCGGATCGCGGCGACGGCATCCGCCGCAAGCGAGAGAAGCTCTTCCTGTTCGCGGATCTTGGCCGCGATGCGGTCGAAGGCGTCCCGCATGGGGTCGACATCCGCCATGAGCACGGAAACGGCCGGGGCCGTCGAGGCTGAGGAGGCTTCGGACATACGCATTACCAACCGAAAGGTCCGCTCGGACGACTGATTCGGATTCTCGCGCGAACGACCGACAGGCGCAAATCGGGCTGAAGGAAGCCGCGGTTGAAAATTTTTTCGGGTTCCCGGTCCCGTTGTTCCGCGGCCGAATCCGGCGCGGCGCGGGAAATTCATGAGTCGGTCCAGAATCTTGCTCGAAAACGCCCGGAAAGGCGCTCCGATGTGCGTGCCGGCCCTGCGCTCGAATGCAACTGGACGGCGAATCCGCTTTCAGAATCAATGTCCGGAAAGCGAAATGATTCGCTTCGCGGGGACCCTCGAGAATGGTCAGGCTCGGCCAGGACAACATCCTGCGTGCTTTGACGGCATTCGTCGCATGCGACGACATGCTGCGACACATCGTGCCGGATCGTGAGCTTGCCCGGAAGAGCCGCGCCGCAGTGCTTCGCAGCCTCGAAGGTCTGTTGCGGACCTTCTTCTACGATCTGACGCTGACCCTCGGATATCATCTGCCCTCGAAGGACGACGACCGTCGTTTCGCGGTCGCGCTGAACGCATTCGGGCTCGTCTATGTCGCGGTCGTGCTGGATGAACTGGAACTGCCCGAAGAGGGGGAGTCGGCCCGCATCGTCCGCAAGGCCTTCGCGGACCCGAGCGGCCTCCTGTTCGGCTATTCCGACGGGGCACTCGAAGAGATCGTGAACGACGCGCTCGTGCTGCTGCGCGGTTGCGGCCTCCACGAGGTGAAGAAGGTCTCGGTCGCGGTGATGACGGACCTGATGATGCTGACCCGCAATGCGGGCCCTGCCGACCGCGTCCGGATGGTCGGGAGAATGATCGCCGATCTGCAGCGATCCGTCCCGCTCCGCGCCGAGCCGGCACGCCCCGTCTTGCAGAATTTCATGCATCCGCCGGCCGATGCCGCGCTTTCCCGTGAGGCGTTAACCAACGGGTAATGATTTCTCACACGGCCGTGATCCTTTCGTGCTAACTTCGCCTTCAGATCGGCGAGGACCACGATGTTGCGTTTGTTCGGAACCAAGAATCGGCCTGAACCTGTTGAAAAGCTGCAGGAAACGGTCGCCTCAGTCACGGACCTGACGGAACTGGAAGGCGTTTTCGACAAACTGTCGGAAGGCCTTGCGGAAGTCTCGTCCGTGCAGGCGCTCGTCGTCGGCCTTCGTCAGGCGCTTACGCAGGCGCTCGTCCAGCAGCGCGCGCTGAAGTCCTTCAATGCCCGCCTCGAGTCCCGCATCGGATCGCTGGAGGAGGAACTCGCCTCGGTCCGGGCCGCGCAGAGCGACGCTCAAAGGCGGATTTCGGGCTACGAGAGCGAGGTTCCCGGCCTTCGCCAGTCTCTCGCGATGCGCGAGGAGGCCAATACCGATCTCCAGAACCGCCTGATCATCACGCAGACGGACCTGCGCAGCGCGTCGGAACGCGCGCAGGACCTCGAACTCCGGCTTCAGTCGGTGGAGCGCGAGCTGTCGGCCACCAGCGAGGACCTCGCGCGCAGCCGAGAACTGCTCGCGGACGAGCAGGATCGCCACGATGCGCTGCGCAAGTCCTTCGCAGAGACCAGTGCGGATCTCGAGACCGCGCTCAAGACGACCCGGTCGCTCACCGAACTGACGGCGCGCCATGCCGCCGAGATCAGCGACCGCGAACGCGTCATCACCGAACTCAGCGGCGAACGCGCCCGTCTGCAGGCCTCGGCCGACGGACTGTCGTCGCGCCTGTCGGAAACGATGGTGGAACTCGAACAGGTCCGGAAGGATCTCGACGAGGCCGTGCGCGACCAGGCCGAGTCCCAGCGGGTGTCCGAGGCGAAGCTCGCGGCGGTCAACAGCCGCGCCGCGACCCTCAACGGCCTCTTGGAACAGACGCGCGAACAGCTGACGAAGCGGACCGCCGAGCTGCGCGAAGCGCATGCCGAGGTGAAGGACGCGATCATCGCGAAGAACCGCGCCGAAGCCCGCACGGAAGCGGCCTCGCGTGCCTTGACCGAGGCCATCGACGTTCAGCGGAAGACCGAGGAAGCACGCCGCGTGCTCTTCGATCGCGCGGAAATCCTCTCCAAGGCCATCTCCGCCAAGGACAAGTCGGTCCAGCGGATGGAATCGGAACTCGCCGAAGTCGAAATGAAGCTGAAGGCGGCCGAACAGCTCGTCGACAAGAATGCGCGCATTCACGCCAAGCGCGAGTCGGAACTGCTCATGCAGCTCGAGCGCGAAAAGATGGAACGCAGCATGGTGGAGGGCGCCTCGGAAGTGCTTCGCCGCGACAAGCTGCGCATCCAGAAGGACTTCCTGGATCTCAAGTCGCGGCTGACGGCCGCCACCCTGACGGGCGAGATCGAACAGGAAGCCGAGGAGATCGCCGCGGCGCAGGCTGCGGCCCAAGCCGCTCAGAAGATCTGAGGCGCGTCGGGCATCGAGCGAATACGTAAGTAGAAGACCGCTCGACCCGCATCTTCACCTTGACGATGATCGGTACGGACTTCGGCGTAGTCCGTCCGGGCAAGATGACGACCGTCCGGCGCGGCCATGCCCCATTCAGAGCGGCGTGGGTGTCGGATGAGCGTGTCGAAACTGATCCTGTCGGCGGTGGCCCTGCTGGCCGTGACAGAGGCGCAGGCGTCCTCCACCGTTCTCGTGATGGAATGCCGGAACGGCCCGACGGAGTATCGGCTCGTCTATGACGGCCCCGAGAACACGCTTTCGTCCTTCTACGGAAAAGTCGAAACGAAATTCGTCCTGCGCAGCCTGATCGACGAGGGCGGCAGCATTCACGTCAAAGGCTATGTGGGACGCGGCACCGACTTCGAATTCACGTTCAAATACGAACCCGTGATGACGTATTTCTACGCGAACGGGGGCAAGCGGAACGACGACTGCAAGCTCGTCTCGCGCTCGAAATACTGACGGGGTCGGATCGGGCCGCCCCGCGGCGCCGGACAGCCCCGATCATCACGCGCAGCAACGCAAAAAGCCCCGCCGAAGCGGGGCTTGCCGAGTTCAGGAACCGTCCCTTGCGGGAAGGCTCAGCCCTGACGCGCCTTGTAGCGCTTCTGGGTCTTGTTGATGATGTAGACGCGGCCCTTGCGCCGGACGATCTGGTTGTCGCGGTGGCGCTCGCGCAGCGACTTGAGGGAGTTACGGATCTTCATAGGTCCAGTCTCGCGTCGTTTGCCGGTCGTGCGGAGCGCCCGGCTGAAATGGAATGGTGGGCGCGACAGGGATTGAACCTGTGACCCCTACGATGTCAACGTAGTGCTCTCCCGCTGAGCTACGCGCCCTTCGCCCGGAGATTGCGCCCCGGCCGAACGTGGGGGTCCTATTAGCGGCTCGCCGGAACGATGGCAAGCGGCCGGCGACCGAAATCAGGCCGCGATCAGCATCTTCTGAACTTCGGATACGAGATCGCGAAGATGGAAGGGCTTGGAGAGGATCTTGGCGTCCTTGGGAGCCTGCGAATCCGGGTTGAGCGCGACGGCGGCGAAGCCGGTGATGAACATCACCTTGATGTCGGGGTCGAGTTCGGTGGCGCGGCGCGCCAGCTCGATCCCGTCCATCTCCGGCATCACGATGTCGGTGAGCAGCAGCTCGAAGGGCTCCTCGCGGAGCCTATGGTAGGCGGTCATGCCGTTGTCGCAGCTCGCCACCGCGTAGCCCGCATTTTCGAGTGCTTTCACGAGGAAGCGACGCATGTCGTTGTCGTCTTCGGCGAGGAGGATACGCTGCATGGACATCGAACCGGAAAAACGCGTTGGAACGGAGCCCATAAAGCCCCGCCCGGGTAAACAACCCGTGAAGCTCTCGCAACCGCCCGCGGCGCGGCGTCGCGCCCTCTTCGGCGGCTCCGAAAGCGCCTCGATGCGGGTGGACCGCGGGCGCGGACCGGTGCAACATTCCCCTCCGCATCGCCCGCCGGCTTTTCTCCCGAGTTCGATGACCGCGACGCCCGACCCGTTCGAGACGCCCGCTTTCGAGGTTCTGCGCCCGGCCCGCAGATCGGGACCGCTCGTCTTCAATTCCCCGCATTCGGGCGCCTCCTATCCGGCGCATTTCCTGGCGGCGTCGCGGCTCGATCCGGTCTCCCTGCGGCGGTCGGAAGACATGTTCGTGGACGAACTCTTCGCCGGGGTGGTGACGCGCGGCGCGCCGCTTCTGCGGGCTATGTTTCCGCGAGCCTATCTCGACGTGAACCGGGAGCCTTACGAGCTCGACCCGCGGATGTTCGACGGGCGCCTGCCCGATCATTGCAATACGCGCTCGATGAGGGTCGCGGGCGGGCTCGGCACCATCGCGCGCGTGGTCGGCGAGGGACAGGAGATCTATGCCCGCAAGCTCAGCGTCGAAGAGGCGCTGCAGCGGATCGATGCGCTCTACCGGCCCTATCATCTCGCCCTTCGCGACCTTCTGGAGGAAACGCGCGCGGAATTCGGGTTCGCCGTGCTGGTGGATTGCCACTCGATGCCCTCGGGACCGCATCTGCATGCCGACGGGCTCAAGCCGGACGTGGTGCTGGGGGACCGCTACGGAACGAGCTGCAGCCGCCTCTTCATGGACGCGGCGGACGACGCCCTGCACGCGGCGGGCTATCGCGTTTCGCGCAACAAGCCCTATGCGGGCGGCTTCATCACGGAGCATTACGGCCGGCCGCCGGCGGGCATCCATGCGCTGCAGATCGAAGTGAACCGCGCCCTTTATATGGACGAGCGCCGCCATACGCGGTCCGCCGCCTTCGGCAGGACGGCGCGGAACATGATGCGGGTCGCGGATGCGCTGGAGATCGCGGCGCGCTCCTTCTCGCGGAGCATGCGTTCGGCCGCGGAATAGACCCCCGAAAGAAAAAAGGCCGCCGTTGCCGGCGGCCCAAGTCTAGGGAGGAAACGCCCAAGGAGGGCTGCAAGGCTCCGCGAGCGCGTCGCCTTACAGGTTCATATATGCCTGTGCGTCGCACAAAAGGCAAGGGTTGCTGACGTATTTTTTGCACCGCAACATAAAAATGCATGTCTTCAAACCCTTACGGCGTAAGGAGATAGGCTTGATCTATGCTTTTTCCGCATGACAGCTCATTCCTCCATGACAAATCGACGCATTGATGTCGTCCACCGCCGCCCGCGCGCTCGGTTGCCAAGGCCGCGCCCCTTGACTACACCCGCCGCAGGCAAGCCCGGAGAACGAGATGTCGGCCGTCGATTTTGCGTCCTTCGTGGATGAATTGGCGTCGCGGTCCGGTGCGGCGATCCTGCCCTTCTTCCGAACCGCCATCGCCTCCGCCGACAAGTCGCGCGGCGGCGTGTTCGATCCGGTGACGGAAGCCGACCGCGCGGCCGAGACCGTGATGCGGCGCCTGATCGCCCAGACATTCCCCGGCCACGGCATCGTCGGCGAGGAATTCGGCAACGAACGCGAGGACTCGGAATTCGTCTGGGTGCTCGATCCGATCGACGGAACGCGGGCCTTCATCTCCGGCGTGCCGACCTGGGGCACGCTGATCGGGCTCACCCGCAACGGGACGCCCTGCTACGGCATGATGCACCAGCCCTTCACCCGCGAGCGCTTTTCGGGCGACGGGGAGGCCGCGCGCTGGATCGGCCCTTCGGGCGAGCGGCCGCTGCGGACGCGCGCATGCGCGCGACTCGAAGACGCGACGCTGTCGTCCACGAGCCCCCGGCTCTTCGCGGGCGCCGAGCGCGAGGCCTTCGAGCGGGTCGAGAACTCGGTCCGGCTGACCCGCTTCGGCTATGACTGCTACGCCTATTGCATGGTGGCTGCGGGGCAAATGGACGTCGTGATCGAGTCGGGGCTGAAGCCCTACGACATCGTGGCGCTCGTCCCGATCGTCGAGGGCGCGGGCGGCATCGTGACGTCTTGGGACGGAGGCTCCCCCGCATCGGGCGGCGCCGTCGTGGCCTCGGGCGACCCCCGGCTTCACGAGCAGGTTCTCGCCCGCCTGAAGGGCTGATCGGCCGCCCCTACGCCCCTTGAAAGGCCCCGAAACCGCACCCAGATCAGGGATGCGCAGGCCATGACGGCTGCGCTGAACCGATGGATCCGGCCGGTACGGCGGATCCGCCGCATGTCGCTCGAGGAGGATATGCCATGCGTCAATACGATCTTTCACCGCTCTATCGCTCGACGGTCGGCTTCGATCGTCTGTTCTCGATGCTCGACCAGTTCGGCGGGCCGGATGCGGGCGGCGGCTACCCGCCCTACAACATCGAACGGACCGGCGAGAACGACTACCGCATCTCCATCGCGGTGGCGGGCTTCAAGGACGATGAGCTTTCGATCGAGAGCAAGGAAAACGTGCTCACCGTACGCGGCGAGCAGAAGACGGCCGAACAGCGCCGCGGCGAGATGCTCTATCAGGGCATCGCGGCCCGCGCCTTCGAACGCCGCTTCCAGCTGGCCGATTATGTTCAGGTGAAGGGCGCCGCGCTCGAAAACGGACTGCTCCATATCGAGCTCGTCCGCGAAGTGCCGGAAGCCAAGAAGCCTCGCCTCATCCCGATCGCGGGCTCGACGCCGCTGGTCGAGGGCGAGACGCAGAAGGCCGCCTGACGGGTCGCCACGCATCATAAGGAATCGAAAGCGCCCCGGTCGTCCGGGGCGCTTTTTTCATGCCGGACGATCAGCGCGCCGCGACGGCGAGAACCGCGTCGATCTCCGAGGCCTGCGTCGCGAAGCTCGTGACGAAGCGGAGGAACCGCTCGTCCGCGCCGATCTCGAACCCCTCGGGCAGGCAGTCGCTGGCCCAAGGCGCCGCACGGATCCCCTCGGCCGCGAATGCGGCCGCCGTTTTCTCCGGAACGACGACGAAGATCTCGTTGGCTTGGGTCGGCCAAGGCAGCCGGACGCCGGGAAGCGCTGCGAGACCCGCGGAGAGCCGTGCTGCCGCGGCGTTCGCGTGGCGGGCATTGTCGATCCAATGGCCGTTTTCGAGATAGCCGACCATCTGGGCGCCGAGCAGGCGGCCCTTCGACAGCGTGTGGCCCGAGCGCTTGCGGCGGTATTGGAAGTTCTCCGCCCGCGCCTTGTCGAAGAATATGACGGCCTCACAGGCCAGAGCGCCGTTCTTGGTGGCGCCGAAGGACACGACGTCGATGCCGGATTTCCACGTCATTTCGGCCGCCGTACAGCCGAGGGCGACCATGGCGTTGGCGAAGCGCGCGCCGTCGAGATGCACGCCGAGCCCCTTGGAGCGGGCGAGCGCCGAAAGGGCGCGGATCTCGTCGAGGGAATAAAGCGTGCCGGCCTCGGTGACCTGCGACACGGAGAGCGCGGAGGGCTGCACGCTCTTCACGACGCCGCGGACATAGCCCGCCATCCGCGCTTCGAGGTCGGCCGGCGTGAACTTGCCGCCGACGCCCGGGACGCCGATCAGCTTGGCGCCGTCCGAAAACATCTCCGGCGCACCGCATTCGTCTTCCATCACATGGCTTTCTTGATGGCAGAACACGGCGCCCCAAGGCGGGCTCAGCGCCGCCAGCGCCAGCGCGTTCGCCGCCGTGCCCGTCGCGACGAGGAACACGGACACCTCATGTTCGAACACGTCGGCCAGCATGCGCTCGGCCCGGACGGTCCAGGAATCCGTGCCGTAGGCGGGCTCCCCCCCGCCGTTCGCGGCGATCAGGGCTTCGAGCACCGGCCGGCTCATGCCGACCACGTTGTCGCTGGCGAGATTCATGTCCGCTCCTTCTTTCGGTCGGCGCGCAAGGTGCACCGGAGCCCTGCCGGAGAAAAGCCCGCAAGGCCGTTTTCGGATCCCGAAGGCGCACGGCAAGGGTCATTCCCGAACCCGGAGAATCGCCGCGACATTCCGTTCATTGCGCGACAGGATGCGGGAACGCAATTTTCGTTACGATTTCGTTGAAAACGGCGCTTGTGCCGCCATTCGAAATCTGGCATGGTCGCCGCAGATAGGACAGCGATACTGTCCAATTTGAGGGCGCCGCACGGCGGCGCAGACGAGTACGGGTTCGCCGATGCGGATGCGCGTGACGACGACGGCTTCGAACGATGGCGGAACTGCCGTTCCGCGTACGTCGAAACGCGCCGCCGACGGGCGGATCTGACGGGCGATATCGGCCTTCGGCCGAATGGCCCGCAAGCGGCGGGCGCATTCGGGAGGCGCGTCCGAAGCTCCAGACAAGATCAGTCTCCCGAACGGTCGGCGGCGATGCCCGTCGGCCGAGGCGAAGTGACCGGTTGCCGGACGCGAGGACGTGATGAGCGCAGACTTCGAAGCCGAGACGATGCTTCAGGCGGGCACCCCCGCCGCGAACCGACCGCTCGTCGTGCGCGACCCGGCGTTGCCCGAAGCCCAAGGCCTCTACCAGCCGGGCAAGGAGCAGGATTCCTGCGGCGTCGGCTTCGTCGCCGACATGAAAGACCGCAAGTCTCACGACATCGTCGAGATGGGTCTTCAGATCCTTCTGAACCTCGACCATCGCGGCGCGGTCGGTGCGGACCCGAAGGCCGGCGACGGCTGCGGCATGCTGGTCCAGATCCCGCATCGTTTCCTGTCGGAAGAGGCGGCGAAGCTCGGCTTCACCCTCCCCGCGCCCGGCGAATATGCCGTCGGTCACGTCTTCCTGCCGCGCGACCCCGAAGGGCGGAAGCTCTGCGAGGACATCATCGCGCGCGTCGTCGCCGAAGAGGGGCAGGTCCTGCTCGGCATGCGCGAGGTGCCGGTCGACAATTCCGGCCTCGGCGAAAGCGTGAAGCCGACCGAGCCCTTCCACCGGCAGATCTTCATCGGCCGCGGTTCGGGCCTGGCCGATGCGGACGCGTTCGAGCGCCGTCTGTTCATCCTGCGCAAGGTCATCTCGAACACGATCTACAATCTGGGCGACCCGCGCACGAAGGGCTTCTACCCCGTGTCGCTGTCGTGCCGCACGCTGACCTACAAGGGCATGCTGCTGGCGGGCCAGCTGGGCGACTACTTCCTCGACCTGCGCGACCCGCGCTTCGAGTCGGCCATCGCCATGGTCCACCAGCGCTTCTCGACCAACACCTTCCCCACCTGGTCGCTGGCGCATCCCTATCGCATGGTCGCGCACAACGGCGAGATCAACACGCTGCGCGGCAACGTGAACTGGATGGCCGCGCG
>JAIXTP010000031.1 GCA_027483895.1 Hyphomicrobiales bacterium | reverse complement strand
CGCGAAGTTCAAGCAGCCCAAACGGGTCTTCATCGTCCCCGAACTGCCCCGCAACACCATGGGCAAGGTGCAGAAAAACGTCCTGCGCGACGCCCACAAATCACTCTTCGGAGCCTGAGACGCCGGGCGACCGGTCGAAAGCCGATCGGAGGGCCTTTCCATGTCTTTTCGCCGCCCGATCCCCGCGATATCGCGGGTGATCCTCTGGATGAGCGGCGCTCTCGCATTCTTCTGCGTCATGGCCGTCACCGTCCGCATGCTCTCCGCCAAGCTGTCGGTGATCGAGATCCTCGCGATACGCGGCGGCGCCGGACTTCTGATCGTCGCGACGATCCTTGCCGTTCGGCCTCGGCGCATCTCCGAACTCAGGACGCAACGCCCGGCGCTGCATGGCCTTCGCAACGTCGTCCATCTGGGAGCGACCTATCTCTGGTCGCTCGGCGTCGTCCTGCTGCCTTTCGCCACGGTCTTCGCGCTGGAGTTCACGACCCCCGCATGGGTCGCCCTGTTCGCGTTCTTCTTTCTGGGCGAGCGTATGACCGTCTCCCGCTTCGGCGCGGTCGTGCTCGGTTTTCTGGGGGTCCTGGTGATCCTGCGCCCGGGCTTCGAAGCCTTTCGTCCCACGACGCTGATCGTTCTCGCGGCCGCTGTGGGGTTTGCTGTCTCGATCGTCTTCCAGAAGCGATTGACCCGGACGGACACCACCTTCGGCATTCTGGCCTGGATGAACGCCATCCAATTCGTTCTGTCGTGCGTGGGCGTGCTCCTGACGACCGGCGGATTTTCCCTCGGAAAATTGACGGTCTCCGATCTGCCTTATCTGCTCGGGCTGGGGCTCGGCGGGTTTGCCGGGCATTTCTGCATGACGAACGCTTTCCGCGCGGGCGATGCCGTCGTCGTGGTTCCGCTCGACTTCCTGCGGGTCCCTTTGATCGCAGGCATCGGCTTCCTGTTCTTCGCGGAAGCACTGGACCCGTTCGTATTCGCCGGATCCGGACTGATCCTCGCCGGAATCATCTGGAACCTCGTTTCGGAGACGCGAAGAGTTGCCCCGGCCGCCTGAAGAACGCTCGGAGCGACTCTGAACGGCATGTCTCAGAATTCGATGCGTCGAATTGCGTCCCGCATGCGGAGTGCGCGGTCGGCGATTTCACGTCCGGGAAACAGCCCGCACAACTCCTCGGACACGGTTCATCGGATAGGCGCGGGTGCTTTTCTTTCGGGGTAATCGCGCTCGCGGGCGCTCTATTCGGATCCCGATATTTCTATGAATATCGCGATGGGTATCACGCAGATCATCGACGGGGCCCGAAATCTCGATACGAAGAGCGGTCAAGTCGGCCTCGCATCGGGAATCATTTCGTCCATTGCCGGGATAGCGGGTCTGATTTCGGTCATCGGTGCGGCCCGTCTTGCCGGCCCGATCGGCATGACCTTAATGTCCGTACTGACGATCGTCGGAGCGATCTTGGGCGCCTTCAGTGCCGGAGCGAAGGCTCACCCGATCTGGAACTTTACGAACGACGACGTCTATGATCGTAAGATCGGAAGCTGATCCGACCTCCTTCGCCGGGCCGCGACGGCGGCCCGGCGCATCGTTCCGCTCATTGCGATCCGGATCAAATGAAGCGACTTTCCGATGCCGGGCTTCGTGCGTCGTGCGAAAATTGCCGGACACGCCCGCATCCCCGCAGGAGCGGCGTAGATCGCTCGAGACCCGAATATCGGAGAGCGGGACGCCGAGGCCGAGCGAACGACCCGAGCGAACGACCCTCGATGTCGATGGGCTGACGGTCGAAGCGATGCCCGGCATGACGGTTGCCGCAGAGATCAAGACCGGTCATCGCCGGATCTCGGAGTGCGTCTCCGCGCCGCTCGTCGAGACGGTCAGGCGGCCGGCCGAGGAACGGTGACGGGAGGCGGGAGCGGCGACTCGGTCGTGAACGGCCGGATCACGTGGACCGCGACGATCGTCCTCGGTCTTGGCCGGATACACTTTCCGCGTGTCCGGTCCCCGCGATCCAAGCTCGAGGATTCGCCCCCGTCCGCTTCCGGAAAGCCCGCGAGAACGCCGCCGGATCGGCATAACCGACGGCGGCGGACGCCGCCTTCACCGTTCGGCCTTTGCCGAGCAGCGCCCGCGCCATGCCGAGCCGGAGATCCGTCAGATATTCCGCCGCGGTGACGCCGACATTGCGCTTGAACCGGTCCGCGAAGCGGGCGCGGGACATGCCTGCGACGTCCGCCATCGCCTCGAGCGTCCAAGCTCTTTCGGGCCGTTCGTGCAGTGCGCCGACCACGCGCGCCAGACGCGCGTCGGCCAGGGCAGCCAGCAGTCCCGTCTCGATCCGGGCCGTTTCGATCAAGTGCCGGATCAGGCGCACCATGAAGAAGAGCACCAAACCGTCGAGAGCGGCCTGTCGGCCGAAGCGGCGGTCGAAGGCTTCCGTGAAGAGAAGATCGAACAGAGGATCGAGCGGGATCGCATCCTCCCCCGACAGAACCAAGCGCTCCGGAAAGGTGCGCGCCAACGGTCCCTCGCCGCCGCCGCCGAGGTCGACCATCGCGCAGAGAACCGTCGCGGCGGGGCCGACCGGCGCCAGACGATGCGCCGTTCCGCGCGGATAGAACACCAAGCCGGGGCCTTCGACGCGCGCGATCTCCTCTCCGTTCTCCGTGACGACGAGCGTGCCGTTCTTCACCATGTGGAGATGGCCCGCCCCGTCATCTTCGGCGAAGGTCGACGCCCGGCAAAAATCGCCGGTATGGAAGACCCGCGCGCCGGGACCGAACCGTGCGAAGAGCGCCGAGAGGCTGTCCGGCTCCGAGAGCTTCTTGATTCCCGTTCCCATCACCGGCCCCGACTTGAGACGATCTGCAGCATAATCGAGCGGATCAGCCGCCGCAAATCTCGTAACCTGACGATCTTCGCCACTCAGGAGTCCCGAGATGAACGAGCACGATGCCCCGGTCGATTTCGATCCCGCCTTCAAGGTCGCAGCCGGTCGAAAAGGGCCCGCCTGCATCACGGGCGAGGGGCGCGACGTCCTTCTGGTCGAAGCGCGCCAACTCGGACCTCATCTGAAGGAAGCCGTCGTGACCGAGGGCGAGGGCGGCGCCGTCTGGAGGGTCGCGAGCGACGAAGGTCGGCATCTGCACGGAACGGATCTGGCGCCGTTTCCGCTCGGCTTCTTCAATGCGGGTCTTCAGTCCGACCTTCAGCAGCGGATCGTGGCCGCGGCGGCCCGGTCGGGCGTCGCCGTGTCGGGTCTCTCGCTCGAACTCGCGACGGAATATTCGCTCAGCGGATCCTTCATCGCGGGAACCGGGGAAGGCTATGCCGAAGGGGTGGAGGTCTCCGTGAGGCTGGAGACCGCGGCCCCGCGAGACGTCGCGGACGCGATCGTCGCCGAGGCCGTCTCCGCCTCGCCCGCTTTCGCGCTGCTCCGCACGAAGCTCGAAAACACCTTTTCCCTCATCTGCAACGGGCGCCGTCGTGACCCGTCGCGATTGCGCGCCTCCGCCTCTCCCACGCCGGCGGACCCGTTCCTGAAATACTCGAAGGCGCCCGTGAGGTTCGACGAACCCGGCGTCGTGCACGATCCGATCGTCCGGACGGGCGAGGCCACGCCCGACGATCCGGCCGTGGCGAGCAGCGCGAAGAACGCGGCCGGTCGGGTGACCTGGAAGGTCAAGGGAACGGGCCGCCGGGATTTCGCGACCGGGCTTTATCACAGCCGCGTCGCGCTCAACCGGGCGGGCAACACCATTTTCGCCTTCACCACCGACGAGACGGGCGCCGGACGTGCTCCGACCGGACTGACGCACCTCTCCGCCGCGATCGCCTTCTGCTACATGACCCAGCTCAGCCGCTACATCGACGGCATGAAGCTCGCCGTGAACGCGGTCCGCCTCGTGCAGTCGTCCCCGTGGGCGGTGATGAACGGCCGCGGCATCGCATCGGCCTGCGATACGCATCTGTTCATGCAGGGCGAGGCCGACGACGAGACCTTCGAGACCCTCCAGCGGATCGCCGCCGCCACCTGTTATCTCCATCGCTCCATGGAGACGGAAACACCCGTCCGCATCGGCGTCTCCGTGAACGGGGGCGCATAAGCCGGGTGATGACGCATCCGATGCGTCGGACACCGATGCTGCAGCTCAGCCGAATTCGCCTGAAAAAGAAGAGACCATGACGATGACCCGTCCTATGCCCGACATGCCCGTGCCCGCTCTCGACGTCGCCGTCGTCGGGGGAGGCCGCTGGACCTTGAACGATCCCGCGCCCGCCGATTTCACGATGATCGTTGTCTATCGCGGCTATCATTGCCCCGTCTGCAAGTCCTATCTGCAAAAGCTCAAGGCCCTGCTGCCGACCTATCGGGGCGCCGGTTTCGACGTGATCGCCCTATCGATGGACGACGCGGAGCGCGCGGCCAAGACCTCGTCCGAATGGGAGCTCGACGGCCTCCGCATCGGCTACGGACTTCGGCGCGAGCAGGCCGAGGCGTGGGGGCTTTATCTGTCCGGCGCCATTCGTGACGCCGAGAACGCCGTCTTCGCCGAGCCGGGCGTCTTCTGGGTCCGTCCCGACGGGCGTCTCTATCTGGCAGCGACGTCGAACATGCCTTGGCCGCGTCCCGATCTGGAATTTCTGGCGTCCAAAATCGATTTCATTCTCCAGAACGGCTACCCGGCGCGCGGCGACTTGGCATGAGGGCGCGCCTCCTCGCCGCGCAGGCCGAGTTTCCGAGACCTCGATCCTGAAAGCCTGAGGGCGGGAACGCCTCCGTCTCCCCCGAATTTCCGTCCATCATTCGCTCTATCCGGAGCTGGAGCCATGGCGCGGATCATCGGGACGGCAGGGCCGGACAGGCTTTTCGGAACGGACTTCGGCGACGTCGTCGACGGTCTCGGCGGAGGCGACGCGATCGAAGCGGGCGGCGGCGACGACTTCGTCGTCGTTCATGCGGGCGATACGGTCCGCGGCGGCGACGGCGACGACAGGTTCGCGGTTCTCGAAGAAGCCGTGGGCACCGGAGTGCTTTACGGCGATGCGGGATCGGACGTGTTCGCGTTTCCCTACGGCACGGGGCAGGACGGCCGGTTCGGCACCCATTTTACGTTCACGATCAGGGACTTCGAGCCCGGCGAGGGAGGCGATCGGCTCGACCTGCAGGCCTACGGGCAGCTCTATTACCGGTATGGCATGATCGAGAGCGGCGGCGACGTGCTGATCCTCGCGCAAGAGGTCGACCGCGACGAATCCGATCTGAACCCGATCTTCCGCTTCGAAGGCGTCGCGCTGTCCGACCTCGTCGCTGCGAACATCACGGGCGAGCGCCCCGTCGATCTGTCCGGAATCATCCTCGGCTTCGACGCGGCCGACACGCTGCTCGGCACGGACGGGCCCGACGTGATGGCGGCTCAGGGCGGAGCGGACGTCCTTTTCGGCTTCGGCGGAGACGACGTCATCTCCGCGGGCTCCGGCGACGATACGATCTTGGGCGGCAGCGGCGGGGACGAGATTCGGGCGGGTGCAGGCTCCGATCTCGCTTACGGCGGACCGGGCGACGATCATATCACCGGCGAGGACGGCAAGTTCGACGGCGGCGGGGAGGACACGCTCGTCGGCGGCCCCGGAAACGACGATCTCGCGGGCTTCAACGACCGGAAGCTGCTCGTCGGCGGTTCCGGAAACGATCTGCTGAGCGCGGCCATGGCCTTCGGCAGGATCGACGGCGGGGACGGAGACGACACGGTATGGGGCGTCGGCGCGACGGTCTGGGACGATCCCTCCGTCGAGAACGGCTGGCGCATCCGGACCGGGGCGGGTCGGGACGTGTTGGTGATCGACGGCGGTTCGGAGGGAACGTCCCCCGACACGGTCGCGGATTTCGTCGCGGGCCCCGGCGGCGACCGCATCGATGTTTCGGGCTTCGGCCCGGGCAATCCGTTCCGGACGGGAGCATTGAGCCTCGTCGCCGCCGGTGGCGATACGCTGCTCGAACGCGGCGCGGGAGGCACCATCGTCCGCTTCACGGACATCCGGGTCGGCGAGTTCACGGCGGCCGAATTCTTCGGCTTCGCACCCGTGTCGCCGCCGGTCGGCACGCGCTTCGACGATTCTCTTTCCGGTCTCGGCGGGCCGGACCTCCTGTCCGGCTACGGCGGAAACGACACGCTGTCGGGTGCAGGCGGTGACGACACCCTCTTCGGAGGCCCGGGCGACGATCTTCTGCGCGGCGGCCCCGGGGACGACAGGCTCGCCGGAGGCGACGGAGCGGACACGCTGTCGGGCGGGAACGGGCAGGACTATCTGGTCGGCAATCTCGGCGCCGACCTCATCGAAGGCGGCGGCGGCACCGACTTCCTGCTCGGATCCGTCGGCGACGACACGCTGGACGGCGGCGCGGGCGACGATTTCGTCCATGGCGGCCCGGGGGACGATCGACTGGCGGGCGGGGCAGGAGGCGACACCTTGCGCGGCGGGAACGGAGACGACGGCTTGGACGGCGGGATCGGGCGCGATCTGCTGCTCGGCCATGACGGCGCCGATACGCTGGCCGGCGGAGCGGGTTCGGACACGCTCGTGGGCGGCGGCGGGGCGGATCTCTTCGTCATGCGGGCGATCGAGCCGGGGCAGGACCTCGTCCTCGATTTCCGTCCGGGCGAAGATCGTCTCGATCTGACCGCGGCCGGGCTCGCCGGCGAAGCCGAGATCCTCGCCGCGACGCGCTTCACCGAGGCCGGTGCCCTCATCGTCACGGAGAGCGGCACGCTGCTGCTGGCCGGAATGCGGCAAGCCGATCTCGTCTCCGACTTCGCCGTTTGAGGTCCGCGGTCACCGCGACCGGGCTCCTCAGCTCCGGACGCCCGGCGCCGCACGAGGACGAAATGTCGCAAAGAGCGCGGGACGCTCCCGGAAACGTTTTTCGGGCGTCCCGAAGCCGTCCGGCGCCTCGGTCCCGTGCGGTGGAACGTGACGAAATCGGGCGCCCGCCATGCCCCCTGCGCGGCTTGCCATACAGAAAATAAAATGCATCACTTTTGCCCATGCGCTCTTCGACGGGCATGGGTCTCTCATCCGAGCCCGAGGCGGCTTCGCCCGGGCCCGAGACTCTTTCCGTCCGCGGTCTCTCGGTGGAGTTTTCGACGCGTCGAGGAACCGTCCGCGCCGTCGACGGGGTCGACTGGTCCGTCCGGCGCGGCGAGACCCTCGCGCTCGTCGGCGAAAGCGGCTCGGGAAAGTCCGTGACCGCGCTCGCCGTCCTCGGTCTCCTGCCGCGCGGCCCCGCCCGCGTCACGGGCGGCCGCGTGCTGTTCGAAGGGCGCGACCTGCTGGCGATGCCGGAAGCCGAATTGCGGGCGTTGCGCGGGCGCGACGTCGCGATGGTCTTCCAGGACCCGATGACGAGCCTCAATCCCGTCCTGACGATAGGGCGGCAGCTCCGCGAACCTTTGGTGACCCATCTGGGCATGACCGACGCGCAGGCCGACGCCCGCGCCGTCGAGCTGCTCGGACTCGTCGGAATCCCCGATGCCGCGCGGCGATTGAACCAGTACCCGCATCAATTCTCGGGCGGGATGCGCCAGCGCGTGATGATCGCCATGGCGCTCGCCTGCGATCCGAAACTGCTGATCGCCGACGAGCCGACCACCGCGCTCGACGTGACGGTGCAGGCGCAGATCCTCGAGCTGATGAAGGATCTCTCGCGGCGGCTCGGGATCACGCTCGTCGTCATCACGCACAATCTCGGCATCGTCGCCCGCTACGCCGACCGCGTGGCGGTGATGTATGCGGGCCGGATCGTGGAAGAGGGGCCCGCCGAGCGGATCTTCGCGTCCCCTCGGCATCCCTACACGGCGGGCCTTTTGCGGGCCGTCCCGCGTCTCGACCGGGCGCGGGACCGGCGCCTCGCCACCATCGAGGGCCAGCCGCCGGACCTGCGTTCGCCGCCGCCGGGCTGCCGTTTCGCCGCGCGCTGTCCGGCGCGGGCGGAGCGTTGCGCCGAGGAGCCGCCCGCGGTCGAAGGGCCCGAAGGCTCCCGCGTCTTCTGCCATTTTCCGGATACCGCGACGGCCGCGAGGACCGCGGAGGCGGTGCCGGTCGCCGCGCCCGTCGCCGCGCCTTCCGCCCCCGCGCGGCCGCTCCTTGAAGTGCGGTCGCTGTCGAAGATCTATGAGGGGCCGCGCCGCAGCTTCTTCGGGCCCAAGCTTCCGATCCGCGCGGTGGACGACGTGTCCTTTTCGATCGGGCGGGGGGAGACGCTCGGGCTCGTCGGCGAGTCGGGCAGCGGCAAGACGACGGTCGGTCGCCTCGTCCTGCATCTGGATCGCGAGACCGGCGGCAGCATCGTCTTCGACGGGCTCGATCTCGCCGCCGCGAGATCCGCCGAGATGCGGGACGTCCGGCGGCGCATGCAGGTGATCTTTCAGGATCCCTATACCTCGCTCGACCCTCGGATGACGGTCGGCGGGACGATCTCCGAGCCGCTGACGGCCCGGCTCGGCATGAACGCGGCTGCGGCGCGCGCGCGGACCGCCGAGCTTCTGGATCAGGTCGGCCTCGTCCGCGACATGGCGGACCGGTATCCGCACCAGCTCTCGGGCGGCCAGCGCCAGCGCGTCGGCATCGCGCGCGCTCTGGCGATGGAGCCCGAACTCATCGTCTGCGACGAGCCGGTTTCCGCGCTCGACGTGTCGATCCAGGGGCAGATCATCAATCTTCTGGAGAAGCTGCAGGAAGAGCGCGGCATCGCCTTCCTGTTCATCGCGCATGATCTCGCGGTGGTGCGGCATCTCTCGCACCGGATCGTGGTGATGTATCTCGGTCGCGTGATGGAAACGGCGGATCGCGACGCGCTCTATGCCGCGCCGATGCACCCCTATACGCGCGCCATGCTGGACGCAGCGCCGATCCCCGATCCGGCGATCGAGCGCCGCCGGAGCGCGCGGGCTCTGGTCGGCGAATTGCCCTCGCCTCTGGACCCGCCTTCGGGCTGCGTGTTCCGCACGCGCTGCCCGGTGGCCGAGCCGGCCTGCGCCGAGACGCGGCCGCCCCTCGTCGAGCGGCGTCCCGGCCATTTCGTCGCCTGCATCAAGCCGCATGAGGCCGCGCCATGCTGAGATACGCGCTCGGCCGCATCGCCTTGATGATCCCGACGCTGCTCGGCGTCGCGCTCATCACCTTCGTGATGATCCGCGTGGTGCCGGGCGACGTCGTGGAGCTGAAGCTCCGGGGCGACGGCGGCCGGGCCACGCAGGAGCAGATCGACCGCGAAAGGTCCCGGCTGGGGCTCGACAGACCGCTGCCGGAACAGTTCTTCGTCTGGCTGAAGGGCGCCGCGACGCTCGATTTCGGCGAGTCCATGTGGACCGGACGGCCCGTGTCGGAAGAGATCGGGATCCGCATCGGCCTCACGCTTCAGGTCGCCGTGATGGCCGCTCTCGTCGCGGTGCTCGTCGCCGTTCCGCTGGGGACCTTGGCCGCCTTGTTCCGCGACGGTCCCGTCGACTGGCTCATCCGGGTCGTGACGATCTCGGGCCTCGCCGTGCCGTCCTTCTGGCTCGGCATGCTGACGATCCTCGGTCTGCTGACCTTCTTCCGATGGTCGCCGCCGGTCACCTACGTGTCCTTGCTCGAGGATCCCCTGCGCAATCTCTCGCAACTGATCTGGCCCGCGCTGGCCGTCGGCTTCCGCTATGCGGCGGTGGTCGCGCGCATGGTGCGCTCCTCGATCATCGAGGTGATGCAGGAGGACTATATCCGCACCGCCCGGGCCAAGGGGCTGCCGGAATTCACTGTCGTCGCCCGCCACGCGATCCGCAACGCCCTGCTGCCCGCGGTCACCGTGATCGGTCTCGAATTCGCCTTCCTGATGGGCGGCCTCGTCGTCACCGAACAGGTGTTCAACCTCAACGGCATCGGCCGGCTCTTCGTCGATGCCGTGCTGCGGAAGGATTTCATGCTGATCCAGGCCATCGTGCTGCTGATGGCCTTCATCTTCATCGCCACCAATCTGGTCGTGGATCTGCTCTACGGAGTGCTGGATCCGCGGGTCGGCCGGCGTTGAGGAGGCCTCGATGAGCGTCGCCCCGAGCCTCCCGACCGCATCCGACAAGCCCGGCGCCGCCGTGCTCGCCTTCGTGCGTTCGCAGCCGCTCGGAGCGGCGGGTCTCCTGTTCATCCTGCTGATGGCCTTCGCGGCGGCCTTCGCCGAGCGCCTCGTGCCCTATGATCCAGAAGCGATCGACTTCGGCTCCATGCTGGCGCCGCCCTCGCTCGAGCATCCCTTCGGCACCGACGCCTTCGGCCGGGACATCCTCACCCGCATCATCTACGGCGCGCGCACCGCGTTGACGATCGGGTTCCTGTCCGCTTTCACGGGCACGACGATCGGCGGGTTCATCGGCATCCTCTCCGCCTATTTCGGCGGGCGTGTGGATCTCCTGATCCAGCGCTTCGTCGACGTGGTGCTGTCCTTTCCCATCATCGTGCTCGCGCTCGTGGTCGTGGCGGTGATGGGCAAGACCATGGTGCTCGGCATCGATCTCAACCTCGTCCTGGCGATCGCCGTGCCCATCATCCCGCGCTCCTGCCGCGTGATGCGCGCCGCCGCCCTTTCGGTGCGCTCGATGCCTTACGTCGATGCCGCGCGGGCGGGGGGATATTCGAGCCTCCGGATCGTGTCGCGGCACGTCGCGCCCAACGTGCTGGCGCCGTATCTCATCCTGTTCACGGCCTATGTCGCGCAGGCGATCCTGCTCGAAGCGTCGCTCTCGTTTCTGGGTCTCGGCGTCACCGAGCCGAAGCCCGCCTGGGGGCTCATGCTCTCCGGCGACAACTCGAATTTCTATCAGGAAGCCCCGTGGATGATCCTGTTCCCGGGGCTTGCGATCTCGCTGTCGGTCTTCGCATTCAATCTCTTCGGAGACTCCCTGCGGGACTGGCTCGATCCGAAGTTCAGGACATGAGCCTGACGGGAAGAGAACCTCGGGGGAGGACATCACGATGACGAAGAAGAGCGGTTTTTCGAGGCGCTCCGTGCTCGCCATGCCGGCGATCGCCGCGGGAGGCTGGGGGTGGCTGGACGCGGCCTTCGCGCAGACGTCGGGCGATGGAACGCCCCGGCGCGGCGGCACGCTGACCTATGCGGTCGCCGCCGAACCGCCCACCTACGACCTGCACCAGACCGCGACCTTCGCGGTGATGCACCGCGTCGCCCCGCATTATTCGACGCTGTTGAGCTACGCGCCCGGCAATTATCCCAAGATCGTGGGCGACGTCGCGCAGAGCTGGACGGAGAGCCCCGACCGGCTCACCTACACCTTCAAGCTCCACCCGAACATCCGCTTCCATGACGGCAGCGCGTTGACCTCGGAAGACGTGCGGGCGAGCTACGACCGCCTGCGCAATCCGCCGGCCGGCGTCGCTTCGAACCGCATCGGGTCCTTCGCGCAGATCGCGTCCATCGAGACGCCCGATCCGCTGACGGTCGTGTTCCGGATGAAGAAGGTGGACGCGTCCATCATGGACACCTTCGCCTCGCCCTGGAACTCGATCTTCAGCGCCGCGCGGCTGAAGCAGGACCCCTCCTATCCCGTCAAGAACGTGATGGGCTCGGGGCCTTTCCGCTTCGTCGAGCATGTCGCGGGTTCGCATTGGAGCGGCGAGCGCTTCGACGGCTATTTCAAGCCCGGCAAGCCCTATGTCGACGGCTTCAGGGCGATCACGATGTCGCCCTCGGCCATGGTCAACGCGCTTTCGGGCAAGCAGGTGCTGGCGGAATTCCGCGGCTTCACCCCGCCCGAGCGCGACCGCATCACCAAGGCGCTGGGCAACGAGGCGCAGGTGTTCGAGTCGAGCTGGATGCTGCACATGCTCGTCAGCTTCAATTGCTCGAAGCCGCCCTTCAACGATCCGCGCGTGCGCCGGGCCGTGTCGCTGGTGATGGACCGCTGGAGCGGTTCGTCCAATCTCGCGCGCGTGTCCCAGCTCGGCGCCGCGGGCGGTCTCGTGCGCCCGGGCAGCGAATGGGCCGCGAGCGCCGCGGAGATGGAGAAGTGGCCGGGCTACGGCCGCGACATCGCGGCCAATCGCGCGGAGGCGAAGCGCCTGCTCAAGGAAGCGGGCGTCGAGAACCTCACCTTCACGCTGACCAACCGCAACCATCAGCCCTACGTCACCGCGGGCGTGTTCCTGATCGACCAGCTCCGCCAGATCGGCGTGAAGGTCGAGGATCGCCAGCTCGAACTGTCCGCCTGGTACGCGGCGCAGACGAGCGGCGACTTCGAGGCCATGATCGACAGCTTCACCCAGTTCAGCGACGACCCGACCAACGTGCTGGTGAAATACATCTCCACCGACCGGGCGCCCGAGGTCTCGATCACCCGGCATACCGACAGGGAACTCGACGCGCTGTTCGACAAGCAGGCGGAGACCATCGACAAGGCCGAGCGGATGAAGCTCGTCCGGCAGTTCGAGACGCGGCTATTCGATCAGGCCTACGGCGTTCCGATCCTGTGGTGGCAGCGCATCGTCGTCATGAATTCCCGCGTGAAGGGTTGGTCGATGTCGCCGACCCACATGATCTATCAGGACCTCGCCGACGTCTGGCTCGCGCCCGAGAAGACCTGATCGCGCCCTTCGAGAAGGCCCCGGCGGGCGACCGCCGGGGCTTTTTCGCGTTTCGGGCTCATTCCACCTTCGGGAAAGCGGCGGCGAGGTTGCGCCAGCCCGCATGGATATGGTCCGCCATCGCGTCGACGGCGGCCGCCGCGTCGCCCTTGCCGATCATCTCCAGCATGCGCTCGTGCTCGGCGGGCACGGCCGCGAAGCGCGGCTTGCCGGGCTCCTGCAGCGTGAACGGATATTTGGCCCACAGGATGCGCACGAAGTTCAGCGTCTGCGGGGCCTCGGCCAATTCGTAGAGGCCGAAATGGAAGCGGTAGTTCGCGGTGCGCAGGCCGAAGCGGTCCTCCGCCTTCGCGGCCGCGGTGACGGCGTCCTGCAGGGCGCGGAGCCCCGCGAAACGCTCGGGCGTCATCCGCTCCATCGCGCGGGCGGTCAGGTCGCGTTCCAGCATCACGCGCAGGCGCATGATCTCGCCCGCCTGTTCGGGGTCGATCTCTGGGACCAGCAGCCCGCGATGGGACAGGCCGACGACATAGCCCTCGGCTTCGAGGACATGCAGCGCTTCGCGTACCGGCGTGATGGACACGCCCAGTTCTTCCGCGATGTCGGCCTGCTTCAGCCGCTCCCCGCGCCGATAGGTGCCCGCGATGACGCGTTCCCGGAGGATTTCCGCGACCTGATCCTGCTTGGTCATGAACGTCATCGGAGCCCCCGGATCCCGGGGAGGCCGTCAGCGGCCTCCCGAAAGCACGAGATTGGCTCCTACCGCATAGGCGGCGTCGTCGGAAAGTAGCCAGAGGATTCCGCGCGCCATTTCCTCGGCCGTCCCTGCGCGCCCGATCGGGATCGTATGCTCGATCTTCTCGATGCGGCCGGGCGGGTTCATCGTGGTCCGGGTCAGGCCGGGGCTGAACACGTTCACGTTGATGCCCTCGCGCGCGACTTCGCGGCTGAGCCCGATCGTCATGCTGTTCACCGCGCCCTTGGAGGCCGCGTAATGCACGCGCTCGCCGACCGATCCGTTGACCGCGGCGATGGACGAGACGTTCACGATCCGCCCGCCCTTGCCGCCGTAGCTCCTCGACATCCGCCGGATGGCTTCCCGGCAGCACAGGAAATAGCCGATCACGTTGACGTCCATCAGCCGTCGCAGCACGGCGGTGTCGAGTTCGGCGACGCGGTAGGACCCGCCCATCAGGCCGGCATTGTTCACAAGGTCGGTGACGGTGCCGAGTTCTCGGTCGACCGTTTCGAACAAGCGCGCCACGTCGCCTTCGTCCGACGTATCGGCGCGGACGGCGATCGCCCGCCCGCCCTCGGCCTCGATTTCGGCGACCACGGCCGCCGCGCCCGCCTCGTCCTGCGAGTAGTTCACGCAGACCGCGTATCCGCGCCTCGCGCCGATCTTGGCCGCCTCGGCGCCGATGCCGCGCGAGGCGCCGGTGATGATCAGGACTCGGCCCTCATAGGGGCGCTCGGAGGACGACGTCATCGGCGGATCCGTTGGGTTGCGGAGGGAACCGCGCCGCGGCGCGGTTCGATCCGGGGAATGCACTTTATTCAAGAGCATCCCCTTGAATCCAAGGAAGTCAACGCTCCGGCGTTCATCAAGAATACAAAAAAATGCATTTTACATTCTTTTCCCGCCCCTGCAGGATGCCCTCGCTCGGGGGAGTCGGAAGGCCGTGGGGCCTTGCCGGAACGAGCCGTCGGGGGGAGGGGACATGAGCCCGGAATTCGAGATCGTCGATTATGAGCGGTTCAGGCCGTGTCTCATCCCGAGCGCCCGGCTCGAATGCCTGCATACGGGCATGCGCTGGGCCGAGGGACCGGTCTATTTCGCCGACGGCGACTTCCTGCTCTGGAGCGACATCCCGAACGACCGCATTCTGAAATGGACGGAAGGCGCGGGCGTCACCGTCTTCCGTTCGCCTTCGCACAATTCGAACGGCAATACGCGCGACCGGCAGGGCCGGCTGATCACCTGCGAAAGCGGCTCCCGCCGCCTGACGCGGACCGAATATGACGGGTCGATCACCGTTCTGGCCGAGGGCTGGCAGGGCAAGCGGCTCAATTCGCCCAACGACGTCGTGGTGAAGTCCGACGACACGATCTGGTTCACCGATCCCGACTACGGCATCCTCAGCGACTATACGGGCACGAAGGCGCCCAACGAATTCGGCGGCTGCTACCTCTTCCGCTACGACCCGCGGAACGGCGATCTCCGGCCGGTCATCACGACGATGCGCAAGCCCAACGGGCTCGCCTTCTCGCCCGACGAGAGCATCCTCTACGTCGCCGACACGTCGATCTCCCATCATCAGGACGGCTTCCACCACATCATGGCGTGGGACGTGAAGGACGGCGTGACCTGCACGAATCCGCGCGTCTTCGTCGAGGTGAACCCGGGTCTTTCCGACGGCTTCCGCGTGGACGACGAGGGCAATGTCTGGACCAGCGCGGGGGACGGCGTGCACTGCTACGCGCCCGACGGTGCGCTGATCGGCAAGATCCGGACGCCCGAGGTCGCGACCAATCTCGTCTTCGGCGGGCGCAAGCGGAACCGGCTCTTCATCACCTGCGCCTCGTCCGTCCACGCGGTCTATGTCGGCGCCAAGGGCGCCCAGAGGCCCTGAACCGGTCATGTCCATGCAGGGTCTGAAGAACAAGATCGCCGTCGTCGGCGTCGGCACCACCGATTACGGCAACTTCCCCGAAATCGACGATTACGGGCTGGCCGCGCGCGCCTTCCGCAATGCCGTCGAGGATTGCGGGATCGACAAGAACCGGATCGACGGGCTCTTGTGCTGCCGCATTCCCTTCTATGCGCGCATGGGCGAAATCCTCGGGCTCGATCCCCGTTGGACGCTGCAGATGCCGGCGCACGGCCGCATGTCCGGCATGGCGATCATCGAGGCCATGCTCGCGCTCGAAACCGGGGCGGCGGAATACGTGGCCCTGCTCTATGCGAATATCGGCCGGTCCCGCCGCGTCAATTACGGCGGCGAGGAACTCGCGGGCATCTGGGATCCGTGGGGCTTCACCTCGCCGGGCGCCGCGCATGCCATGATGTTCCGCATGCATATGGAGCGTTTCGGCACCACGACCCGCCAGCTCGGCGAAGTGTCCGTCGCCTTCCGTCACCACGCCTCGCTCCACCCGGACGCGGTGATGAAGAAGCCGATCACGCTCGACGACCACGCCGCCGCGCGGCCCATCGTCGAGCCGCTGCGGCTCCTCGATTACTGCCTGATCAATGACGGCGCGGTCTGCATCATCCTGACGACGGCGGAGCGTGCGCGCGACCTGCGCAAGCCGCCGGTTCTGATCTCCGGCGTCGGCGCACGCGACGCCTTCAGCCGCAGCGCGATCTCCAATTTCGATCCCGACTTCTGGTATTCGGAAACCCGGGAGGCGGGCGAGGCGGCCTATCGCATGGCGGGCGTCGGGCCGTCCGACATCGACGCGCTGATGTGCTACGACAATTTCAGCCCGACCGTGCTGTTCAGCCTCGAAGGTCTGGGCTTCTGCAAGCGCGGCGAGGCGGGGGCCTTCGTCGAGGGCGGGCGCCTCCGGATCGACGGCGCGCTGCCGACCAATACCGACGGCGGGCATCTCTCCAATTCCTACATGCAGGGCTGGGCCCTCAATGTCGAAGCCGTCCGGCAATTGCGCGGCGAGTGCGGCGAGCGGCAGGTGAAGGATTGCGAAGTCGTCCAATACGTCGCGGCGACGCCCTGCACGCGCTCCGTGATCTATACGAGGGGATGATCCGATGTCGGCCTATCGCAAGCCCCTTCCGACCGACGATCCGCTGATGGCGCCCTTCTGGCAGAACGCCAAGGCGCGGCGCCTCTCCGTCCAGAGCTGCCGCGACTGCGGCGACAAGCATTTCCCGCCCGGCCCCGTCTGCCCGAAATGCCTCTCCGAGGATCAGGAGTGGGAGCCGGTGAGCGGCAGGGCCGCGCTCGTCTCATGGGTGCGGTTCCATCGCGCCTATTGGGACGGCTTCGTCGGCGAAGTGCCCTACGACGTCTGCCTCGTCGCGCTGGAAGAAGGCCCGCTGCTCGTCTCGAACTTCTCGGGCCCCGTGCCGGACGATCCCAAGGCGGGGACGCCGCTCGAGGTCGTCTTCGAGGACGTCACCGACACGGTCGCGCTTCCGAAATTCCGGATCGTCGCGTGAACGCCGCGGTCGGGCGAGGCGCGAGCGGCATTCCCGCGCTCGCGGGGCTCGAGCGCGAGGCCCGCATCGTCACCACCCCTTGCGGGGACGGGCGGATGGTGTGGCGCGTCTTCGGCTCCGGCCCGCCGCTCGTCCTGCTGCACGGCGGCTACGGATCCTGGAACCACTGGTTCCGGACGATCCCCGCCTTCGCGCCGACCCGGACCCTCTACGTCCCGGATCTCCCGAGCCTCGGCGACTCCGCCGAAGTGCCCGAACCCGCGGATCCGCCGACCGTGGGGGCCGTCGTCCGCGACGGTCTCGTCCATGCGGGCCTCGACCCCGCGCGGCTCGACGTCGTCGGCTTCTCGTTCGGGGCGCTGGTGGCGGGCCATGTCGCCGCGCTGGGGCCGGTACGCTCCTTGATGCTCGTGGGCGCGGGCGCGCTCGACCTGCCGCGGATGCCTGTCGAATTGCTGCGCGAAGAGGAGGGGATGTCGGAGGCCGAGCGCCGCGCGATCCATCGCGCCAATCTCGCGCATCTGATGGTCGCCGACCCATCGCTGATCGACGAGGACATCGTGTCGATGCAGGCGGCGAACGTCGCGCGGGCGCGGCTCAAGAGCCGTCGTTTCGCGCGGACGAATTCGCTGGCCGAGGCGCTGGCCGTCACGCAAGCGGGGCGGATCCACGCCGTCTGGGGCGAACGCGACATCGTGGTCGGGCCGCATATGAAGACCCGCGAGGACTATGTCCGGACGCTTGCCGTCCCGACGGCCTTCAGCGTGATCCCCGGCGCCGGGCACTGGGCGCCCTACGAGGCGTCGGATCTTTTCGACGCGCTCCTGCGCGATTGGCTCGCCGCGGTTTCCGCGTCCGCCGAAACGCGGTGAAGAGCATGTCCCTTTCGCACCTCCCGCCCCGTCTCATGCATTGCCAAATAAATTATATAATGCATTCTATGAGCACCGGCGGCCTTTCATCGAAGGCCGTCGCGGAGTTCGGCGGCGTCGTCGGCGCAGCGTTCGGAAAGGTCCGGTGAGATGACGAACGAGTCGGCGGTCCGCCCCTATTCCGGCATCAGGGTTCTCGATCTCACGCGCGAGCTCGGCAGCTATTGCGGCCGGCTCTTCGCCGATCTCGGGGCCGAAGTGATCCGCGTCGAGCCTCCGGGCGGCCGCGAGGATCGCCGCATCGCGCCGGTCGGCCCGGACGGCGAGGGCATCCCGTACCGCTTTCTCAACGTGAACAAGAAGAGCGTCGTCGTCGACCGCCGGACCGCCGAAGGCCGTGCCGTGTTCCGCGATCTCGTCTCGGTCTCGCAGATCGTCCTTTACGAAGCCGAGCCCGACCATGCCGACGCTCTCGCCGAAATCGCCTCGGTGCCCGGCATGCGGGTCACGACGGTCTTCTCCTATTTCGGCCTGACCGGTCCTTATGCCGGTTATGCGGGCTGCGATCTCGTAGCCCAAGCGCTGGGCGGGATCGCTTGGCTCTCGGGCGAGCCCGGCAAGCCGCCGCTGCAGCTCGCCGGCCGCCAGAGCGTCTTCGTCACCTCGCTCTATGCCGCCGCCGCGACCGCGATCTCGCTGTGGGACGGCGAGCGGACGGGCGCCTCGCACATGCTCGACGTCTCGGCGCAGGAATGCATCGCCCATTCGCTGCAGAACGCGATCCAGGTCTACGATCTCGAAAACCGCATTTCCCGCCGGGGCGGCGAGGGGACGCGCGACGCGGCCGAAAGCGCCTTCGTCTGCGCCGACGGCTACGTCTTCCTCTGCGCGCCGCTCGCGCTTACCGCCTCATGGGGCGGTCTTCTCGCCTGGATGAAGGAAGAGGGCCATCCGGGCGCGGCCCGCTTCATCGAGCCCGATTGGCAGGACCGTGCGCTGCGCGCGACCGAGCCGATGAAGGTCGAGTTCCGCCGCATCTTCGAGGATTTCGTGCGGGCGAAGACGAAGAACGAGCTGCGCGACGTGGCGCTCGCCCGCAAGATCTGCATGGCCCCCGTGAGCCGCATCGCCGATCTGGAGGCCGATCCGCAGCTCGTGTTCCGCAATTATTTCGGCGCCTTGCCCGACGGCACGCATTTCCCCGGGCCGCCCTACCGCCTGTCCGAACCGCTGTGGCGCATCGAACGCGATGCGCCGGCCCCCGGGCGCGACGATGCCGAGGTCCTCGGCATGCTTCGCGCGGCCTCGCGACGCTGAGGAGACGAAGTCATGCTTCCGCGCTTCCTCGAAGGAATCCGCTTCGCCGATCTGACATGGGCCGGGGCGGGACCGTTCTCGACCAAGCTGTTCAGCGATTTCGGCGCCGAGGTCATCAAGATCGAAAGCCGCTCGCGTCCCGATCCGGTGCGCGTGGGCGGGCCGTTCAAGGACGGCAAGGCCGGCATCGACCGCAGCGGCTATTTCGCCTCCCGCAATACGCGGAAGAAGAGCCTCTGCATGAACATGAAGAACGACGAGAGCCGGGAGATCATCTTCGATCTGATCCGCCGCTCGGACGTCGTGAGCAACAATTTCGGCCCGGGCGCGATGGAGCGGCTCGGGCTGGGATACGAGGACGTCAAGGCGATCAAGCCCGACATCATCTATCTCTCGATGCCGATGTACGGCGAGGACGGGCCGCTCGCGAACCTGACCGGCGTCGGCATGACGATCAGCGCGGTGTCCGGCCTGATGTGGCAGACGGGCTATGCCGGCGAGGCCCCGCTCGGCCCCGGCACCCATTTCCCCGACCATGCCGCCAACCCCTATCACGCGGCCTTCGCGGTCATGGCGGCGCTGCGCCACCGGCGCGCGACGGGGCGGGGCATGAAGATCGACCTCGCGCAGGTCGAGTCCACCATCAACTGCATGGGTCTCTCCTTCCTCGAATACGCCATGACGGGCGAGGAGCGGCCGCGCGTCGGCAACCGCTCCCCGCACCATGCGCCGCACGGGATCTTCCGCTGCGCCGGCGAGGACGACTGGTGCGCGGTGGCCGTGACGAGCGACGCGCAATGGCTCGCCTTCTGCGAGGTCGTCGGCTCGCAGGCCCTCTCCTCCGATCGTTCGCTCGATACGGCCGCGGGCCGGCTCGCGGCGGTCGACCGGATCGAAGCGGAACTGTCGAAATGGACCGCCGCGCTGCCCGCCGAGGACGTGATGCGCAGGCTTCAGGCGCGCGGCGTGCCCGCGGGCGTCGTCGCGCATTCCAAGCATCTGATGGAGCGCGACGCCCAGCTCGCGAGCCGCGGTTACTGGCAGACCCTCGATCATCCCGAGATCGGGCCGAGCCGTTTCACCTCTCCGCCCTACCGGCTCGACGGCGAGCGCATCGAGCTCGTCCGTCCGCCGCTGATCGGAGAGCACACCGAAGCCGTCCTCTCCGGGATCCTCGGATACTCGCCGGACCGGATCGCCGAACTGCGCACCAAGGGGGCCTTGGAATGAACGGATTGAAGGGCGTCGCCGCCGTCATCGGCGTGGGCGAAAGCGACTATGTCGGGGACCATGCACGGGTCCGCGCCGGCGAGAAGCCGCACGACTCCAACGGATATGCCGCGGTCGCCTTCAAGCGGGCGATCGAGGATGCGGGCATTTCGCGCGACGACATCGACGGCCTGATCGTAGGCCCCACGGTCGCCTATGAGCGGATCGGCGAGGTGCTCGGCATCAACCCGACCTGGGGCGGCCAGCAGGACGCCATGCTCGCCGTGATCGAAGCCTGCATGGCGATCAAGTCGGGCCTCGCCACCTGCGTGGCCCTCGTCTACGGCAACGACCAGCGCTCCGCCGCCGTGCAATACGGCGGGCCCGAGGCGATGGGCGGGAACATGTTCCTGTCCTACGTCTATCACGCGCCGTGGGGCTTCACCTCGCAGGGCTCGCTCTACGCCATGATGTTCCGGCGCTTCTCGGAACTCACGGGCTGCACGGAGCGGCATCTCGGCGAAGTCGCCGTCGCCCAGCGCCTCGCCGCGAGCCTCAATCCCGGCGCGTTGATGCGCAAGCCGATCACGCTCGACGACTATATGGCGTCGCCTTACATCTGCGCCCCGCTGCACCTGTTCGACTACTGCCTGATCAATGACGGCGGCGTCGCGCTGATCGTCTGCGAGGCGGAGAAGGCCAAGCGCATCGCGGCGAAGAAGCCCGTCGCCATCCACGGCGTCGGCCGCTTCGACCTCAATCGCGGCGCGACCAGCCTCGAGCCCCGGCTTCTCGACTTCTACCGCCCGGCGCAGGAGGCCTGCGCGAAGCAGGTCTACGACATGGCCGGCGTGGGTCCCGAGGACATGGACGCGGTCCAGATCTACGACAGCTTCTCCTGCCACATCCCCTTCGCGCTCGAAGGCTACGGCTATTGCCGGTCGGGCGACGTCGGCCGCTTCATGGCGGAGGAGGGTATCGCGCTCGGCCGCAAGCTGCCGGTGAACACCGGCGGCGGTCATCTGTCCCACAGCTACATGCAGGGCTGGAACCATCAGGTCGAGGCCGTGCGGCAGGTGCGGGGCGAATGCGGGGCCCGTCAGGTCGAGGACTGCCGCTTCGTTCATTACAATTCGGACGTCGCCGGCAAGGCCGTCTCGATCATCTACGGCGTCTGAGGGAGGCGACCATGGCGCAATCGCAAGCCGTCGCGATCCACTACGACAAGCGGATGTGGGAGAGCATCCGGAACAAGCGGATGGAACTGCAATGCTGCGACGATTGCGGCTCGTTCCATTACCCGCCCGGTCCGACCTGCCCGAAATGCCTCTCGCTCTCGCTGAGCTGGAAGCCCTTGTCGGGCCGGGGAAAGATCATCTCCTGGGTGGTCTATCACCGGCAGTATTTCGACGATTACCCGCCCCCCTTCAACGTCGTCGCGGTGCAGCTCGCCGAAGGCCCGATCATCATCACCAATCTCGTCGGACCCGAGCCGGAAGGCTCCTGGATCGATCGCGAGGTGGAGATCGTCTACGAGCCGGACGTGCGCGGCGAGCCGATCAACCGGGTGCGGCTGGTCCCCTGATGACGGGCCCTCTCCCGAGCTTCGGCGTTGCGGTCTATAAGGCTCCGGCGAAGGCGCGGGGGATCGGCCATGGCTGCATCATCGACGAGATCGGGCGGTTCACGGACGCCCGGCGCGGACGTCGTCTTCAAGACGAAGGAAGCGCAGGTCGCGGACTATATCCGCGAGCGCATCATCTCGGGCGAGTTCCATCGCGGCCAGAAGCTGAAACAGGCGGAGATCGCCAAGGCGCTCGATTTCTCGATCACACCGGTGCGCGAGGCCTTCAAGCTGCTCGAAGCCGACGGCTATCTGATCGGCGCCTCGCATCGCGGCGTGATCGTGGCGCCCTTTCAGGTCAATGCGGTCGAGGAACTCTTCGAGCTGCGTCTGGACCTCGAAACGCGGCTGACGACCGAAGCCGTCGCACGCATGACGCCCGAGACGCTGGACGCGTTGCGCCGGACGGATGCGGAAATCGCGGCGGCGGCCGAAGCGCAGGACCATGCAGCGCTTCGCAGCGCCAACTACCGCTTCCATTTCCGGCTCTACGAATCCGCCGAGCAGCCGCAGACGCTGCATTTCGTCCGCATCCTCTGGGCGAAATATCCGTTCGACCTGCTCACCATGATGCCGCACAGGCCGGGGCAGGTCGCGGACGAGCATCGGGCCTTTCTCGATCATCTCGCCGCGGGCGAGGACAAGAAGGCCGTGCGGGCCATGCGCGCGCATATCGAGAGCGGCTGGCAGCGCTTCCGCAAGCAATACGGCGGGGTTTCGGCCCGTCCGTCCGGGCGCGGGCCGGCCGTCTAGGCCGCCTGCCGCACCTCCCCCTTCATTCGATTCGAGCGCTTCTCCGGGCGCCGGCCGCGGCGCCCGGGATGCGCCGTCGCGCGCTCTGAGATCCCCCGAGGACGCACGCATCATGGCGACGAAGACCCCGATCGAAGAGGGCGACAAGCCGGGAATGCTCGAAGGCGTGCGCGTCGTCGAGATCGCGGACGAGCTCGGCGAATATTGCGGGCTCATCCTCGCAGGCCTCGGGGCGGACGTGGTCAAGCTGGAGCCCGCCGCGGGCGCTTCCACGCGGGGGATCGGCCCCTTTCTCGGCGACGTGCCGGGCCCCGACCGCTCGCTGCATTTCTGGGCCTACAACCGCGGCAAGCGGTCGGTCGTGCCGCGCTCGAAGGAGGACGTTCTCGCCGTCCTCGCGGGCGCCGACGTTCTTCTGACGAGCGACGGCGGGGCCTTTTTGCGGTCCTTCGGCATCGCTCCCGCCGATCTTCCCGCCTCTCTCGTCACCGCGCGCATGACGCCCTTCGGCGACGACGGCCCGTGGAAGGACTGGAAGTCCTGCGATCTCGTCCATCTCGCGCTCGGCGGCGTGATGATGAATTGCGGTTACGACCAGAAGCCCGACGGCACCTACGACCTGCCGCCCGTCGCCCCGCAGCTCTGGCACGCCTATCACATCGCGGGCGAGCAGCTCGCCTCCGGCATCGTCGCGGCCCTGATCCATCGCGAGCGCACGGGCGAGCCGCAGGACGTGTCATGCGCGGTGCATGAGGCGGTTTCGAAAAATACCGAACTCGACCTGATGTCATGGGTGATGCGCCGCGCGCCGCTCTATCGGCAGACGGCCCGGCACGCCGTGGAAAAGCCCAACCGCGCGCCGAACATCAGCCACACCAAGGACGGCCGCTGGGTGATGACCTGGGGCGTCTCCGCCAAGGACAAGGCGAAGCTCGTCCCGTTCCTCGAGCGGTACGGCATGGCCGCGGATCTCCAGCCGCCGGGGGAGGGCGCCGATTTCGTCGCCCGCAATATTCCCGGATCGACGGATTCCGACGAGGCGAGCAACCACGTGCTCGACGTGATCCAGCGCTTCGTCCGCGCCTTCCGCTACGAGGACGTGCCGTGGCGCGAGGCGCAGGAAGAGGGGCTTCTCTGGGCGCCGGTGCGCAAGCCGCACGAGAACGCCGCCGATCCGCATTGGCTCGCGCGGCGGACCTTCGTCGAGATCGAACATCCCGAAATCGGACGCCGCTTGCGGTATCCGGTGAGCAAATGGCTGAGCACGGCGACGGCGTGGAAGCCCGGGCGCCGCGCGCCGCTGCCCGGCGAGCATACGGATGAAGTGCTCGCCGCCCGCGCGCCCGCGCCGCGCGTCGCGCCGACCCCGAAAGCGGCGGCCGACCGGCCCGTTCTCTCCGCCCGCGGCAAGCCGTTTCCGCTGCAGGGCGTGCGCATCTTCGACTTTTCGTGGTTTCTCGCCTCGGCCGGCGGCACGCGGTTCCTCGCCGCGCTCGGCGCCGAGGTGATCAAGGTCGAGTGGAAGGCCAATCCCGACACGCGGCTCGCCGCCATGGCGCCCGTGGGCGGGCGCGCCGCGCGCGAGGCGGCGACGGCGCCGTTGCCGGGCGTGACCGATCCCGACATGGGCGGCCAGTTCAACAACAAGAATGCCGGCAAGCGCGGCCTGTCCTTGAACGTCCGGCATCCGAAGGGCCTCGCCATCGCCAAGGAACTCATCCGCAAGTCGGACATCGTGGCGGAAGGCTTCTCGCCCGGCGTGCTCGACCGATGGGGCCTCGGCTACGACGTTCTGCGCTCCATCCGGCCCGACATCATCTATGTCCAGCAATCCGGCATGGGCGGGTCCGGGCTTTACGGTCGCTTCCGCACCGTCGGTCCGGTCGCGGCCTCCTTCGCGGGGACGACCGACATGTCGGGCCTGCCGGAACCGGCCATGCCCGCGGGCTGGGGCTACTCCTATCTGGACTGGTCCGGCGCGCACGGCTTCTCGCTCGCCGTGCTCGGCGCGCTGCTGCATCGCGAACGCACCGGCGAAGGGCAGTGGATCGATTCGTCGCAATGCGAGGCCGGCATCTTCCAGACCGCCGTTCCGATTCTCGATCATGAAGCGAACGGCCGCGTCTGGCAGCGCAAGGGCAATCGCTCGCCCTACAAGCCGGCCGCGCCCCACGGCGCTTATCCCTGCCGGGGCGCCGACTCATGGCTCGCTTTGGCCTGTTTCACGGAAGAGGAATGGCGGGCCTGCGTTTCGGTTCTGGGTCTCGAATCCTTGGCCGCCGATCCGCGGTTCCGGACGCTCGACGACCGCCTCCGCCGTCAGGATACGCTCGACGCCGCCGTCGCGGAACGCACGAAGGACCTCGACGCCCGGGCCGTCATGGAGCGTCTGCAGGCCGCGGGCGTCCCCGCGGGCGTCTGCCAGACCGCCGAGGACCGGTGCGATCGCGATCCGCAACTCGCCGCGCTCGGCTGGCTCACCGAAGTGCAGGGCACGAAGATCGGGCGCTGGCCGGTGGCGGAATTCCCGGTGCGCCTCTCCCGCACGCCGGCTTATGCGGGCGGCCCGGTCGATCGCGGCGCGCCCTGCTACGGCGAGGACAACGCCTTCATTCTGAGCACCATGCTGGGCATGAACGAGGCCGAGATCCGCAGGCTTGCCGAAGACGATGTGATCTGACCGAGTGTCGACACCTCATCATGGGCCTTCAATGCCGAGCCCGCGCTTCGGGAGCCGGCGTCCGGGCTGCGCGCCGTCGTGGGTCCTGCCGCCATGAGTGTCGGTAAGCATTGAAATATCGTCGAAATCTGGTGCCGTCGGCGATCCCGATGGGGCGGGGCTTCGCGCGCGGGCTTCGGCTGTGCGAGCGGAGAAGAACTGCACACAAGAGTGTCGACACTCATTGACGCTCGTTCGAAACGGTGAAACACTTTCGATCGAGCCTCCGGTCCGATCCGCGTCTCAAGCGCAACGGACGGGAGGAGGGGAAACGGGCGCCGGCAAGGACGCCCGAACGAACCGAAACGGGAGGAAGAGAGATGAACGCATCGAAGACCGTCGGTCTGGTCACGGGCGCGCTCGCCGCGTCGTTGCTGCTCGCGGGCGCCGCCCGCGCGGAGCGTCTCAAATACGGCGACTACATGCCCCAGGGCGCGAACGAATATTCGCGTACCGCCGAATGGATGGGCAACGAGATCAACAAGCGCGCCGCGGGCAAGCATGCGGTCACCATGTTGTTCGGCGGCACCGTCGTGAAGGTGGGCGAAGTTCCGACCGCGGTCGAGAACAAGGTCATCGACATGGGGCCGCTCGTCACGCCCTATTTCCCCGACCAGTTCCCGATCAACAACGCGATCCCGTTCTTCTGGCCGCAGCCCAAGTCGCAGGCCCAGCTCGGCAAGCTGATGCTGAAGTGGCACGCCGAGCACAAGGAGTTCGCCGACGAACTCGCGAAGTACAAGCTGAAGCTCGTCAGCGTGCGTCCGCTGCCGTCCTACGGCATCATCTGCACGAAGCCGGTGCGCAAGCTCGAGGACTTCAAGGGGCTCCGTATCCGTTCGTACGGAATCGCGCTTCCCGCGATGCTCGAAGCCCTCGGCGCCGTTCCGGTGTCGATGGCCGACGTCGACGGCTATGAGGCGCTGTCGAACGGCGTGCTCGATTGCTCGCCCGGGGATCCGCCGCTCACGGTCGGCTGGAAGTGGGCCGACGTGGCGAAGTACTACATCGACGTGCCCATGGGCGCCTCTTGGGGCCACATCATGGTCATGAACATCGACCGGTACAATTCGTTGCCCGACGACCTCAAGAAGATCATCGACGACATGAAGGAGGACTATCTGAACGAGTTCCTCCGCGTCTATGACAAGTCGATCGCCGAAACGCGCGCCGCTTGGAAGGCGAACGGCAAGGTCGAGGTGATCGACTTCCCCAAGGATGAATTCCTGAAGGCGACGCTCGGCAATGCGAAGGTTCAGTCCGTTCGCGAGAGCTGGGTGACCCGTGCGGTCAAGGCCGGCATGCCCGAAGCCAAGGCGCGTCAGATCGTAAAAGAACTCAACGAGTAAAAATGACGGAGGGCGGCGCAATCTGCGTCGCCCTTTTCTTTCATTGGAATAGAGTTCAGGGAAACGAGCCGTGAAGCGGACAGTCCTTTCTCTGAGGCGCGCCTTCGGCACGTTTCAGTACTACATGTCCATGGTCGCTGGTGTGATCACCTTCGTGATGATGTGGCTGATCGACGTCAACGCTGTCGCCCGAAAGGCGATCAACACGCCGGTGCCGGGCGGCATCGAAATCACGCAGTCTCTCCTGACCTTCTCGATCATGCTGCCGTTCGGATACGTCCTTTTCCGCGGCGAGCACGTGAACACGGTCGTCCTGACCTCCCGCCTCTCGCACCGCACCAACCACTGGCTTCACGTCTTCTGGATGACGACGGGGGCGCTGCTCTTCGCGGCCGTGACGTACGGGGCGTGGATCTACGCGATCCGCTCCTACAACATGAACGAACAGGTCTGGGGCGCCACGATCCGCTTCGCCGTATGGCCGGCGAAGATGGCCGTCGCCTTCGGGGCGCTGCTGCTCTCCTTCCAGTTCGCGCTCGACGCTCTGGTCGCCCTCCTGACGGACGGCGAGGGAGATCTCTCGAACCCCGTTCCCGACCCGGAAAAGGCCCTGCATCATGTCTGATACCGTCATCGGCTTTCTCGGGATCGCGGTCCTCCTGACGTCCATCTTCCTCGGCGCGCAGATCATGGTCGCGCTCACGACGGTGGGTTTCCTCGGTCTCTGGCTTCTGGTCGGCTTCACGCCTGCGGCCTCGATGCTGGGGACGATGTATTTCGACACGGTCAACAGCTTCCATTTCAGCGTCATCCCGATGTTCCTGCTCATGGGCTATTTCGCCATGCAGGCCGGGATGGGGTCGGATCTCTTCGAAGCGAGCACGAAATGGCTCGGCCGCCTGCCGGGCGGCTTGGCCGTCGCGACGACCGGAGCGGCAGCGGCTTTCGGCGGTCCCTCCGGGTCGAGCGTCGGAACGGCGATGCTGTTCACCAAGCTCGCTCTGCCGGAAATGATCGACCGCGGTTACGACCGCGGCTTCGCGGCCGCATCGATCGCGATCGCGGGCACGCTGGCCGTGCTCATCCCGCCCAGCGCCTTGATGGTCGTCTATGGAATTCTGACGAACTCCTCCATCGGCGAGCTGATGCTGGCCGGCATCATTCCCGGGATCGTTTTCTCGGTGCTGCTGGCCGCAACGATCCTCGTGGTCGCGCTCTTCCGTCCCGATCTCGCGCCGACCCACAAGGAGACCTTCACCTGGGGCGAGCGGATCATGTCCCTGCGCCTCCTGTTCCCGCTCACCTTCGTCACCGTTCTGATGATCGGGGGCATTTATGTCGGCTATTTCACGCCGACCGAAGCGGGCGGCGTCGGTGCTCTCGCGACCTTCTTCATGGCGGTGATCCGGCAGGGGAAGATCGATCTCAAGGAATTGGGCAAGACCCTGATCGAGACCGTGGTGCTGACGGGCATGATCTTCGCGATCATCGTCGGCGGACTGATCTTCGCGAAGTTCCTCGCCCTGAGCGGCGTCTCCGACGAGATCAAGGACTTTCTCACCGGCAACGGCTTCAGCACGCTCACGATCGTTCTGATCGTCACGATCATCTACCTGATCTTCGGCATGCTGATGGATTCGCCGTCGCTCCTCGCGATTTCGCTTCCGATCACGCATCCCGTGATGACGGCGATCGGGTTCGATCCCGTCTGGTTCGGGATCTATGTCGTCGTCCTCGCCGAAATCGGTGCCGTGACGCCGCCCGTCGGGATGAACTGCTTCGTCGTCAAAGGGGCGGCAGGCGATCTCGTGACGTTGGAAGAGATTTTCGGCGGACTTTGGCCGTTCATCGCGAGCTGCGCGATCATGCTGCTGATCCTCGTCTTCTGGCCGGAGATGGTGATGTATCTTCCCGAACAGATGCGGGCGCAATGAAAGCCGTCCGCATCCACGCCTATGGCGGGCCCGAACAGCTCCGCTACGAGGACATCCCCGCGCCGGTTCCCGGCCCGGGGGAGGCCTTCGTCCGGCATACCGCCATCGGCGTGAACTTCGCCGATCTCCACAATCGGGAGGGGCGCTATCCCCTCCCGCAACTGCCGCACGTTCTCGGCGGCGAGGCCGCGGGCGTGGTCGAGGCGATCGGGCCGGGCGTCACGGGCCTGCGCGTCGGCGATCGCGTCGCCTATGCCGCGGGCGGCCCGAAATTCGCGCCCGGCTCCTATGCCGAAGGTCGCGTCTTCCCGGCCGAGCGGCTCATCCGCATCCCCGACGAGATCGACGATGTGTCCGCCGCGGCGCTCTTCACCAAGGGCCTGACGGCGCAATATCTCATCAAGAGCGTCTACAAGGTCGGGCCGGGCGACACGATCCTCCTCCATGCCGCGGCGGGCGGCGTCGGGCTCTTCCTCGCGCAATGGGCGAGCCATCTCGGCGCCCGCGTGATCGGCGTCGTCAGCTCCGAGGAGAAGGCCGAGCTCGCCCGCGCGAACGGCTGTCGCCACGTGATCATGGCGGGCGATCCCGACATTCCGGGACGCGTGCGCGCGCTCACGGGCGGGGAGGGCGTGCCCGTCGTCTACGATTCCGTCGGCAAGGACACGTTCGAAACCTCGCTCGACTGCCTGCGGCCGCAGGGCCTCATGGTGTCGTTCGGCACCGCTTCGGGCCGCGTGCCGCCTTTCGACATCTTCGCGCTCAACGGCAAGGGCTCGCTCTCCGTCACCAGCGCCGCCTTCGCCTGGTTCGTCCGCAACCGCGAAGAACTGATCCTGCGTGCGAACGACGTGATGGACGTGGTGCTGAAGGGTGCCGTCAACATCCGCGTGAACCAGACCTTCGCCCTGAAGGACGCGGCGGACGCGCACCGCGCGCTCGAGTCGCGCCGCACGGCGGGCTCGACCGTCCTGATCCCCTGAGACGTCTTCCGGGTCCGACCCGAATGAAAAAAGGGCCGCCTCGGGGCGGCCCTTTCGCATTCTCGCGGCGTATCGAGGGCCTCAGCCCTCGATGTCGACCAGGAAGTTGCCGTTTTCGATGCGCTTCACGCCGTCGACATAGAGCGTCGGGTGCAGGATCACGCCGTCCATGTGGATCTTGGAGAAGATCGAGCCGCCGACGTCGACATTGGTGCCGAGGCCGAAATGCATCGTGCCCATGATGTTCTTGTCCTCGCGCTGGCAGCCGCGGACGACGGCCTTCGCGTTGACGCCCACCGAGGCTTCGGCCGGGCACATATAGGCGTTGTCGTCGCCGTAGGTTTCGAGGAAGTCGCGCAGGATGCGCGCGTCGATCCCGCCGTCGATCTTGGTCACGCGGCCGTTCACCACCGTCAGTTCGATCGGGCTCGAAAGCCGGCCGATATGGTGCATGGTGAAGTCGATCACGAGCTTGCCGTTGGCCGTGCCCTCGTTCGGCGCCACGTTGAACTCGCCGGTCGGGTACAGATAGTAGTAGAGCTTGCCCGCCGGACGGTTCTCGTCCTTCTGGAAGTTGATGATCTTGTAGGGATCGTATTCCGGCGACGGCAGCGGCGGCACCCAGATCTTGCCTTCGACGCTGTAGGTGAAGTCGGTGCCGTGCTCCGACGTGACCCGGCACATCTTCGCATTCGCGCCGAACACGCGCTCGCCGACAAAATGCTTGCGGACCGCGATCTGGCGCATGTCGTCGGTGATGCCGCCCGATTGCAGCCATTCGAGCTGCATGCCGCCGTCGAGGCAGATCGAGGGAATGCCCGCTTCCATCGAGCGCAGGCTGGCCGCGCAATGCAGCATGCCGGTCGAGGCGATCAGGACGTTGGCGTCCGACTTCATCATCGCCTCGCAGACGGCCGCGGGCGGATCGTAATAGTCGGCCGGACGGCGCTCGAAGAGCGTCACCGTGACGTCGGCGCCGATCTCCTGAAGGATGCTCATCACCGCCTGCCAGACGCGCGGATCATGAGCCGTATCCGACAGGACGAGTACCTTGTCGCCCGCCTTGATGTTGCGCACGAGCGGCCGGCGAAGGTGATACATGTTGCCGGTCATCAGGGACGTCATCTTTTCCTCCGTCATGGCAGCGACGATGCGCTGAAGTGTTTGTATCTGTCGACAGTTAAGCACATGAGCCGGGGTCGGAGAAGCAAAAAAGGCCTCAAGTGTGGACACTGAACATCAAAACTCGGTCTTGCCGCGACGGCGGGAGCGTGGCATCAGCAAAGCTGCGGTCTGATGGGCCGCAAGGAGCCGCTGCATGGTGAAGAAGACGTCCGACTCGGGGCCGACGAGCGATCCGGAGTCCTTCGCGCGGGCGAAGACGCTGGTGCACCGCATCGTCGCCGAACGCCACGACCGTCCGTCGCTGGTGGCCGAGATCGCCTGCGAGGTCGGCGCGGAGATCATCGAGGGCATCCGCCCGCCCGGGTCCGATCTCAACTCCGTCGAACTGTCCAAGCGCTTTTCGACGAGCCGCACCCCGATCCGCGAAGCGCTGATGCTGCTGGAGAAGGAAGGTCTCGTCGACGTGCCGCCGCGCAAGCGCCCGCGCGTCGCGGTGCCTGATCTTCAGGACATCCGCGAGATCTACCGGGCGCGCGCGGCGCTGTTCGAGCTGATCGCGGCCGACGTCGCGCGCAGCGTGACGGAGGAAGGGCTCGCCCGGCTGCGGGCGCATTTCGCCGAGATGCAGGCCGCCCATCGCGCGGGCGACGTCAGTGCCTTCGTCTGGTCCAATGTCGATTTCTACGACCAGAACACGCTTCTGGCGAACAACCGGACGGTCAAGCGGATCCTCGACTCGCTGCTTCTGCGCACCGCGCGCCTGCGGCGCCTCAGTCTGTCGCAGCCCGGACGCATGGCGCGGTCCTGCGACGATCACGCCCGTCTCTTGAAGGCCTATGAGGACCGCGACGCCACCTTGGCGGCCGCCCTCATCCGCTCCAACCACATCAATGCGCTGGCCGCGCTCGAAGCGTTCCTCGCGGGCGAAGCCGAGGCCGCCCGGGCCTGAGGCTCATCGCGGCACGAAGGCTTCGACCATGTCGATCGCGTCCGCCGCGGCCCCGAAAGGTGCGGGATCGTAAGCGTCCGAGATCGGGGCGCGCGCTTCCACCACCCCGATGAAGTCGGTGCCCGCGCCGCTTTCGAGCGGATAGGCGAAGATGCGCACGCGGACGACTTCGGGCCGGCCCTCGAAATTCTTCCTCATGCCCGCGATCACGGTCTTCTCGGCATCGGCCGGGAGCGACCTGAAGCGCAGCAGCAGAAGCCGCGCGTGCCGTCCGGTCAGCGCGTCGCCCGGATAGGCCTGCCGGCCCGCCGCGCGATAGACGCGGGAACGCGAGGTGACGCGCCGCGTCCACGGGCTGAACCGGGTTCCCGAGACGGCGGCATAAGCGGGCGTGTCCAGCACGTCCGGCCGTTCGAGATCGTACATCGCCAGATAGACGCGCGCGCCGGAGGCCGCGACGAAGCGGAGCCCCGTCTCGAAGCCCGGCACCGCCATCCGCTCGGGCAGATGCTCGGTGTCGTACCAGGCGTTGAACTCCTCCTCCATTTCGGCGGGAGGGCAGGCGATGACCAGAAGGATGCCCTTGTCGTTCACGTGAGGCTCCGCATGTCACGCGCGTCCCGCAAGGACGTCGCGATCGAGGAATTCGGCCACGAGGTCCTTGAGACCGCGCGGGTTCTGATAGGGCAGGAAATGCGCTGCGGCCTCGTCGAGCACGTAGCGCGAGCGCGGGATCAGGGCGTGGACGTCGCGCGCGAGTTCGGGCGGCAGCAGCACGTCGTGCGCGCCCGCGATCACCAGCGCGGGGCAGGTGAGCGACCGCAGATCTTCGGAGACGTCGGCGTCTAGAACGCCTTCGATCGAAAGGGCGTAGGCGGCGGCGTCCTGTGCGGAGAAGCGTTCGACCCAGCCGTCGTAACGGGTGTCGCGCGGCTGTTCGAGAAAGGCCCGCTCCGCCGCGCCGGGCATGACCGCGGCCATCCCCTCGCGTCGCACCAGTTCCGCCCGTTCGGCGAGCATCGCCCGCGCGGTCGGAACAGTGCGGAGGGCCGGATTGGTCAGCACCGCTCCGACGACCGCATGCGGGTGGCGGGCGGCATAGGCGGCCGCGATCATCGCGCCGATCGCGCAGCCGATCACCACCGTCCGCTCGACCCCGCAGGCGATCCGCAGCGCTTCGAGGTCGTCGGAATGGCCCTCGGGCGGGATCGGCGTCGCGGAACGCGGCGACGCCCCGGCATTCCGCAGGTCGCAGGCGATGATCGGCTCGGGGCGGTCCCACAGCGCGATGAAGTCGTCCCACATGCGATGATCCGCGCCCAAGGCGTGGACCAGCAGGAGCCCCGTCTTTCCGGTCCCCGGCCGCAGGACGTGGTGCAGGACTGCGCTCACCGCGCGCCGACTTTCGCGAGGAAGCCCGCGACCGTCTCGCGGAAGGCGGCGCCGCCCTCGAACTGCATCATATGCGAGGCGCCCGACAGCACGGCGAGTTCGGCGCCGGGGATCGCTTCCGCCAAGGTCCGCGAGGCCGCGACCGGGGTCGCCGCGTCCTGCTCGCCCGAGACGACGAGCGCGGGGACCCGGACCGTGCCGAGCCGCGACAAGGCGTCGAAGCCCGCAATGGCGTGCCAAGCGCCCGACCATCCCGCGACATCGTCGGAGAGAAGGCGCTCCCGCACCCGCGCGACGGCCGGTTCCGAGCGGAAGGCCGGCGTGAACCACCGCTCGATCGTGGCTTCGAGGATCGCGCCCATGCCGTCGCGTTCGGCCGCCAGGCCGCGCTCGCGGATCATGGGGCCCGCGGCCTCGGGCATGGCGCCCGGGCATCCGCAGGGCACCAGCGCCGTCACGCGGTCGGGCAGAGCGAGCGTGAATTCCTGCGCGAGCATGCCGCCGAAGGACAGGCCCACCATGGCCGCCTTCTTCACGCCGAGCGCATCGAGCGTCCGCGCGGTATCGGCCACGTAATCGGCCATCGTGGCGCCGGGCCTGGCCGCGGGCGAGCGGCCGTGGCCGCGCTGGTCTATCGCGATCACCCGGCGATCCTGCGCCAAGCGTTCGATCAGGCCGCCCCAAAAGGTTCCGTCGAGACCGACCGGATGAAGCAGCACGACGTCGGGACCGGTGCCCGAAACCGTGGCATGGAGGATTTCGGTGCTCATGGGATTTCCTGCCGATCGACGCATCGTTCGGAGAAGTGTCGGCACTTGAGGGGCGATTGTCAAACGCTGCAGATGCAGAGCCGATGGGCTTTTTCCGCTGAAAAGCAATCGTAAAAGTCATGCATCCGGCGCGCCCGGATGTTGCGGGAGCGGGGGAGACAGTGGCTGAAAATGCGTTAGTGTGGACACTCGATGCAGCATGAAGCTACCCCGCCGGTTGCGGGGCTTCAGGAGGTGCCCATGTCCGTTCCGCCCCCCGGTCGCGCCAATCCGCCGCCGAATCCCGCATGGCTGGCCAAGCGCATCGAAGCGGCGATCGAGCCCGATCTGCCGATCATCGATCCGCATCATCATCTCTGGGACGTCGTCCACAAGCGCTATCTGCTCGACGAGATCCTCGAAGACGTCCGCAGCGGCCACGACATCCGCGCGACCGTGCTGGTCGAGGCGCGCAGCATGTTCAAGGCCGACGGGCCTGAAGACATGAAATGCGTGGGCGAGGTCGAGTTCGCCAACGGCATCGCGGCCATTGCGGCCTCGGGCCTCTACGGTCCCACCAAGGTCTGCGCGGGCATCGTGTCCCATGCCGATCTGAGGGGCGAGCGCGTCGGCGCCGTGCTCGACGCGCTGGAGCGCGCGGGCGGCGGCCGTTTCAAGGGCGTCCGCCACAATGCCGCGCAGGACGAGGACGTCCGCAAGGCCGCGCCCGAAGGCCTGCTGCGCGATCCCGATTTCCGGCGGGGGTTCAAGGTGCTTCAGGACAAGGGCCATCGGTTCGACGCATGGCTCTACCACCCGCAGATCGACGACCTCGTCGACCTGATGCGGCATTTCCCCGAAGCCCGCGTCGCGCTGAACCATATCGGCGGCCGGGTCGGCATCGGTCGTTTCGCGGGCCGCGAGGCCGAGACGGCGGCGGAGTGGAAACGCGATCTCTCCAAGCTCGCGGCCTTCCCGAACCTCACCGTCAAGGTCGGCGGGCTCGGCATGTTCTTCACCGGCTGGGGCTTCCACGAGCGGCCGGAGCCGCCGTCGTCGGACGATCTGGTGCGCGCCTGGTCCGACACGATCCGGACCGTGATCGACATCTTCGGCCCGTCGCGCTGCATGTTCGAAAGCAATTTCCCCGTCGACAAGATCACGTCGAGCTATGCCGTGCTGTGGAACGCGTTCAAGAAGATGAGCTCCGGCTATTCGGCCTCCGAACGCCGTGATCTCTTCCACGACACGGCGGCGCGTTTCTACGCCTTGGACGTCTGACGGGCGGCCGGAAGGGAGCGGGCGATGCTGCGCTGTGCGATTCTCGACGATTATCAGGGGACTGCGCTGTCCCGGGCCGATTTCGGCCGGCTGAAGGACCGCGTGCGGTTCAACGTCTTCCGGGAACACATTCCCGAGACGGACGCGCTGCTCGCGGCCTTGGCGCCCTACGACATCGTCGTCGCGATGCGCGAGCGGACGCCGCTCGACGCCGCGCGGCTCGACCGCCTTCCCGCGCTCCGCCTGCTGGTCACCACCGGCATGCGCAACTCCTCGATCGACATCGCGCATGCGAAGGCGCGGGGGATCGTGGTCTCCGGAACCGAGGGCTTCGCGGGCTCGACGGCGGAGCTCGCTTGGGGCCTGCTGCTCTCCGCGATGCGCCACATTCCGCAGGAGGTCGCCGATTTCCGAGCGGGCGCACCGTGGCAGCAACGCGTCGGGCGCGACCTGCGCGGCATGAGGCTCGGCCTTCTCGGGTTGGGCGCGCTCGGCACCCGGATGGCGCGTTATGCGAACGCGTTCGAAATGTCCGTCGCCGCCTGGAGCCGGAACAACACGCCCGATCGGTCGGCCGCGGCGGGGGCCTATTTCGAGCCGGATCTCGACCGTCTTCTGGCCGAAAGCGATGCCGTCAGCATCCATCTCCTTCTCACGCCGGAGACCCGCGGCCTGATCGGCGCGCGCGAACTCGGGCTGATGAAGCCGGACGCGGTTCTGGTGAACACCTCCCGCGGCCCCATCGTGGACGAGGCGGCGCTGCTGCGGAGCCTGCGCGAAGGGCGCCTCGGCGCGGCCGCCGTCGACGTCTACGACCGCGAGCCCCTGCCTCTCGACCACCCCTTCCGATCCGAGCCGCGGCTGATCGCGACGCCTCATATCGGCTATGTCACGGCCCGCACTTTCGAACGGTTCTTCAGCGGCGTCGTCGAGGACATCGAAGCCTGGCTGGCGGGCTCGCCCGTCCGTACGCTGTGAACGACGGAGGTCGACCATGCGCCTGGCCATAGAGGAAGCGGACGGCCTCGTTCACGCCGCCATGATGCGGGCGGGCTTCGATACGGACGAAGCGCGCATCATCACCGATCACGTCATGGGCTGCGAATTGCGCGGCGTGTCCTTCGGCGGGTTGTCGCGCGCGCTTTCGCTCATCGACCGGTCGGCGGGCGCACCGCGCCGCCCGATCCGCGTTCTGCGCGACACGCCCGTCTCGGCCGTCATCGACGGGCAGGACCAGAACGGCTACCTCGTCGCCCATCGCGCCGTCATGCTGGGGATCGAGAAGGCGCGCGTCTCGGGCATCGGGGCCGTCGGGGCCTACGACACCTGGTATACGGGCATGTATGCCCATTATCTCGAAATCGCCGCCGAGGCGGGCATGGTCGCCATGGCCATGGGCAGTTCCGGGCCGCGCGTCGCGCCGCACGGCGCGCGCGAGGGCCGCTTCGGCACCAATCCGATCGGCTTCGCCTTCCCCACGGCCGATCGGCCGGTGATCCTCGACATCGCCACCTCCGCCACGCCCATCGCCGAACTGGTGCTGGCGCAGCGGACCGGCCGCACGCTTCCCGAAGGCACCGCCTTCGACGCCACGGGCGAAGAGACCGTCGATCCCATGGCGGCGCTCGCGGGCGCGATCCGCGTTTGGGGCGGGCACAAGGGCAGCGGTCTCGCCATCGTCGTGCAGATGATGGGCATTCTGGTCGGCGGCGGCGCGATGCCGGCCGATTATCAGGAATGCGGCTTCTTCTTCCTCGCGATGCGCCCGGATCTTTTCGGCGACGAGGCCGCGTTCCGCAGGCGGGCTTCCGACTATGCGGAGAAGGTCCGCGGTGCGCGGCCGGAAGATCCCGCCCGGCCCGTCCGCATGCCTTTCGACCGATCGGCCGAGACCCGCGCCGGGATCCTCGCCCGCGGCTTCATCGAAGTGCCGGACGGTATCGTCGCCGAACTCGTCCGGATCCGAAACGAAGGGGTCCGCCCGGGTCGGCCCTGAACGCCTCCTCACTGCAAGGAAGAAAGATCATGTCCTCACGCTTCCCGCGCTCGGAAAAATTCGAGAAGGGTCTGGCGACGCGCCGCGCCGTCCTGGGATCCGAATATGTCGACAAGTCGCTCGCCCAGGCCGACGATTTCGGCTGGCCGCTGCAGCAGCTCGTCACCGAATATTGCTGGGACGAGATCTGGAACCGGCCCGGCCTCGACCGGCGCAGCCGCAGCATCCTCAATCTCGGGATGCTGGCCGCGCTCGATCGGCAGCACGAACTGAAGATCCATATCCGCGGCGCGATCAACAACGGCCTGACCAAGGACGAGATCCGGGAGGCCCTGCTGCAGGTGCTGATCTATTGCGGGGCGCCCGCCGCCATCGACGCGTTCCGGACGGCCAAGGAGGTCTTCGCGGAAATGGAGCAAAAGGCCTGATCCCGCAAAGCGCCGCGCTCATCGACACGGGCCCCGTCCGGGAGGTAGTCTTCCCGGACGCGCTTTCGCCTTCGCTTCTCGCGACGGCCGCGTCCCGCAGGTTTCGAGGCCGCATTGGATCTCTCCCTTCTCGTCTTCGCCGGCCTCAACATCGCCGTCGCCTTCTCCGGGGCCGTCTTCAAGCCCGGCGAATGGTACGAGACGCTGAACAAGCCCTCATGGCGGCCGCCGAACTTCGCCTTCCCCATCGTCTGGACGGCGCTCTACGCGATGAGCGCGGCGGCCGGCTGGATCGTCTGGCGCTCCGCGCCGCCGGAGGCTCTGCCCGCGGCCATGGCGCTCTACGGCCTGCAGCTGCTGCTCAATGCGGCGTGGTCCGCGCTGTTTTTCGGGATGCGGCGGATGCGGGCGGCGCTGCTCGATCTCGTCGGGCTCTGGCTCTCGATTCTCGGATTGATCGTCCTGTTCATGCCGATCGACCGGACGGCGGCGCTGCTGCTCGTGCCCTATCTGGTCTGGGTGACGATCGCGGGCGCTCTCAACCGGGCGATGATCCGGCTCAACCCCGCCGTCGCCTGAGGCCCCGGCACGCCCCGGTCCGACTTCCGCCGGTTGCGGACGCTTTACGGCGCCGATCGAGGGTTGACGGTCGGCCACGGCGTGGAATCATGCACTCGATGGAGGGCGTCCGAATGTCCGATCGTCTCATTACCGATGTCGGCGGTTTGCCCGCCGAAGCCGTCCCGCGCGAGGAAGTGCCCCAGCTCTTCTGGGAAAAGCACATGATCGCGATGTTCAACGTGCTGTGGTCAAAAGGCGTCTTCAATCTCGACGAATTCCGTCGGGCGGTCGAAGGCATGTCGCCGGACTACTACAAGAAATCCCGCTTTTACGACCGCCGCACCGACGGGATGACGGATCTTCTCGTCGAGAAGGGCATCATCGACCGCGACGAGCTCGAAGCCCGTACGCAGGCCGTGCTGCGGAAGGGGACGCGCGATGCGGACTGATCAGGGCGCGGCCTATGCGGTCGGCGAACGGGTCCGGATCAAGGATCTCGGCAAGCCCGGGCATGTGCGCACGCCGATCTATGTGCGCCGGAAGACGGGCGTCATCGACTCCTATGTCGGCCGCTTCGAAAATCCCGAGGAACGCGCCTACGGCCGCATCGGCGGCGAGCGGATCCCGCTCTACCGCGTGCGGCTGAAGCAGCAGGATCTCTGGCCCGACTACGAGGGCCCCGAGCGCGATACGCTCGTTCTCGAAATCTACGACCATTGGCTCGAGCGCGCTTGACCCCCGTGGAGACGCCGACATGACGCACGACCACGACCACGACCACGACCACGACCACGACCACGACCACGACCACGATCATGATCACGACCATGACCACGGTCACGGCCATTCGCATGCGCACCCGCATCCGACGCGGGAGGACGACGACCTCGAACTGACCTACGGCGAGGCCAAGTTCATCGCGCTCCGCGCCATGCTGATCGAGAAGGGCGTGATCACCGGAGACGAGGTCCGCCGCCGTCTGGAGATCAACGACATGGCGGGCCCGCATCAGGGTGCGCGCATGGTGGCCCGCGCCTGGCTCGATCCGGACTACAAGGCCCGCATGCTGCAGGACGGCAAGAAGGCCGCGATCGAACTCGGCATTCAGGTGACCGAGGCCGAGGTCATGGCCATCGAGAATACGCCGGGCGTGCACAATCTCGTCGTCTGCACGCTGTGCTCCTGCTATCCGCGCTCGCTGCTCGGCGAGCCGCCCGCTTGGTACGTCAGCAAGGCCTACCGGTCGCGCGCCGTGCGCGAACCGCGCACCGTGCTGAAGGAATTCGGCCTCGCCTTCCCCGAGGAGGTCGAGATCCGCGTTCACGACAGCAATGCCGACCTCCGCTATATCATCCTGCCGCTGCGTCCCGCCGGAACCGAGGGGATGACGGAGGAGGAGCTGGCCGCGCTCGTCTCGCGCGATTGCCTCGTCGGCGCCGCGCTGCCGGGTCCCGTCCCGGCCTGATCACGCGCCGGGGAGCGGCCGCCGCTCCCCGATTTGCCGAAGCCGCGCCGCTGCGCTACCGCTTGCCGAAGGCGTTCGATACGCCGCTTCGCGCAAGGACGGCCGTCTCCGCATGCATCAGGTCCTCCGCCTCTTCCTGCCTTTCGCCGCCGGCTATTACCTGTCCTTCCTGCTGCGGAACGTGAACGCGGTCATCGCGCCCGACCTCACGCGCGAATTGGGGCTGAAGGCGGCCGATCTCGGCCTGCTCACCTCGGCCTATTTCCTCACCTTCGCCTCCTTCCAGCTGCCGCTCGGCATCCTGCTCGACCGTTACGGTCCCCGGCGCGTGCAGACCGTGCTGCTGCTCGTCGCCTCGGCGGGCAGCATCGCCTTCGCCTTCGGCGAGGGCCTCGCGGAACTGGCTCTTGCCCGCGCCCTGATCGGGCTGGGCGTCAGCGCCTGTCTCATGTCCTCCTTCAAGGTGCTCGCCGTCTGGTATCCGCCCGAGCGGCTGCCTTCGCTGAACGCGGCGATCATGGTCGCGGGCGGGCTCGGCGCGCTCACGGCCACGACGCCGCTCGTGCTCGCGGTCGACCGGTTCGGCTGGCGCGGCCTCTTCGTCGGTCTCGGCATCGCCGCGGCGGTCGCCGCCGCCGCCGTCTTCTCCACGCCGGAGAAGAAGGGCGCGCTGGCGGGCGGTTCGCTGCGCGAGCAGCTCGCCGCGCTCGGCGGCATCGTCCGCAGCCGCGTGTTCTGGAGCTACGCCCCGATGACCGCGAGCGGCCTCGGCGGCTTCATCGCGCTGCAGGGGCTCTGGGCCGTTCCGTGGCTCATGACGGTCGTCGGCGAAACGCGCGAGTCCGCGGCGGCGCACATGCTGCTGACCACCGTGGCCATGGTGTGCGGCTGGCTCGCCACGGCGCTTCTCGTCGAGCCGCTCCGCCGCCGCGGCCTTCCGCCGGGCCGTCTGATGGCGCTGTGCAACGGCGCGGGCATTCTGATCATGGTGCTCCTGTGGTCGGGCACCGTGGGCGGCCGCGCGGCATGGTTCGTCCTCGGCGCCGTCTTCGCCATCGGCAATCTCGCTTATGCGGAAATCACCGCGCGCTTTCCGGGCGCGTTGGCGGGCCGGGTCAACACGACGCTCAACCTCTTCACCTTCATGGGCGCCTTCGCCGTGCAGTCGGGCTACGGCCTGCTTCTGGATGCGGCGGTCGCGCGCGGCCGGAGCCTCGCCGACGGCCATCACGCGGCCTTCGGCCTGTTGATCCTTCTGCAGGCGCTCGGCTTCGGCTGGTATCTCCTGAATACGGGCCGCCGCGAGGCCCTGCAGCCCGGCGAAGTCCGGCCCTGACGCGCGGGCGTCGTCGCCCCGCGCAGACGAGCCCCGCCCCGGGGACGTTGCTTGCGCCGCTTCCGGTTGCATATGCTCCGCCGACGCATCGGCCTCCGTCGACCGAACGCACGGCGGCCGGGCCCCATAAAAAACGAAGCCGGGAGAAGACGTCATGCATCCGAGGGAGCGCATTCCCTATCAGGCCATCGAAGGCCGCCCGCCGCTGAAACTGCCCGAAGGCGTGCGCCTCGTGCTCTGGCCCGTGCTCGCTCTGGAAGAGTGGGACATCGGCCGGCCGATGGCCCGGATGGTGATCTCGCCGCCGCAGGGCCAGCCGCAGCAGCCCGACCACCCCAACTGGACGTGGCACGAATACGGGATGCGCGTCGGCTTCTGGCGCATGAAGCGCATCTTCGACCGCCTCGGCATCCGCCCCTGCGTCACGCTCAATGCGCGCTCCTGCGAGACCTATCCGCAGGTGATCGAGGCCTGCCTGAAGGCGGGCTGGGAGCTGAACGCGCACGGCTACGACCAGCAGCCCATGCACAAGCTCGACGACCAGAAGGCCGTCATCGAGCAGGCCGTCGACATCATCACGCGCTTCGGCGGCAAGAAGCCGGTGGGCTGGTTCGGCCCGGGCCTCACCCAGACCTTCGACACGCTCGACCATCTGTCGGCGGCGGGCATCGAATATATCGGCGATTGGGTGCTCGACGACGAGCCCGTCTGGCTGAAGACGAAGCACAAGCCGGTCGCGGCGCTGCCCTACAATTTCGAGATCCACGACATCGTGACGATGGCGCTGCAGCACCATCCCTCGGAGGTGCAGTACACCCGCGGCATGGATCACTTCCGCACGCTCTACGAGGAGAGCGCGGAGCGGCCGAAATTCATGGCGGTCGCGTTCCACCCCTATCTGTCGGGCGTTCCCCACCGCACCCCGCATGTGGCGCGGATGCTCGAAGAGATCATGAGCCACAAGGGCGTCGTCGCCTGGGACGGGCTGCAGATCTACGAATGGTTCAAGAAGAACCACCCTCCCTCCCTCTGAGAACGAGCAGCATTCGATGAACCGGAACGAGAAGACCGCCTCCGCGCGGTCCGGCGCCTTCGTGCCCCATGATCTTGCGGCCCCGATCGCGGGCAAGCCCGGCGGCCCGCTCGACGGGCTGACCGTGGCCGTCAAGGACATGTACGACATCGCGGGCGAGCGCACCGGCGGCGGCTGCCCCGCATGGCTCGCCACGCAGGCGCCCGCGGCCCGGCATTCGACCGCCGTGGCGCGCGTGCTCGATGCGGGCGGCACGCTCGTCGGCAAGACGGTCTGCGACGAGCTGTTCTACAGCGTCAGCGGCATCAACGCGCATTACGGCATGCCCGCCAATCCGCGCGCGCCGGGGCGCATCCCGGGCGGCTCGTCCTCCGGGTCCGCCGCCGCGGTGGCGGCAGGGGCCTGCGACCTCGCGCTCGGCAGCGACACCGGCGGTTCGGTGCGCATTCCCGCCGCGCTCAACGGCGTCTGGGGCATCCGCACTTCGACCGGCCGCGTCGACGAGACCGGTGAAATGGCGATGGCCCCGTCCTTCGACGCCTGCGGCTGGTTCGCCTCGAGCCCGGGCCTCCTGCGCAAGCTCGGCGGCGTCCTGCTCGACGGCGAAGCGGTGCGCGCGCCCGTCGGTCGCCTGCTGATCGCGGAGGACGCCTTCGCCGAAGCCGATGCCGATGTCGCCGCCCTGCTGCGCGACGCCTTGGCCGACATGACGGAACTGCCCGCCGCAGAAGGCGTCCGCGTCGGCGATCCCGACGGCCTCGACGTCTGGCGCGAGACCTTCCGCCTCATTCAGGCGCGCGAGGTCTGGCGCACCTTCGGCCCCTTCATCGAGACGCATGACCCGGTGCTCGGGCCCGGCGTGCGCGAACGCATCGACGTCGCCCGCGCTGTCACGGCGGAGCAGGAGGAGGCGGCGCGGGCCCGGCGCGAGCGGATCATCGCGCATGTGCGCGCGCTGATCCCGCCCGGCACGGTCATGGCCGTGCCGTCGGCGCCCTGCATCGCGCCTAAGGCCGACGCCACCTTCGAACAGCTCGAACATTACCGGGTTCGGGTGATGCGCATCGTCTGCATCGCCGGGCTCGCGGGCCTGCCGCAGATCTCGGTGCCGATCGGAACCGTCGCGGGCTGCCCCGTGGGGCTCGGCCTCATCGGCTGGCGGCACGGCGACGAGGCGCTGCTCGACCTCGCCGTCGCGCTGGGCCGGCATTGCGGCCGCGTCGGCTGAGCGGAAGCAACGACGCTTCATCGAAAAGGCGGCCCCGCGACGAGCGGGCCGCCCTCGCCCTCGCCCGCCGCACAGCGTCGCCCTCCATAGGGCCGACCACGTAGCGAGAGCAGAGCCGTCCCGCGCCGGCGCGTCTTGCGCCGCACGACACGGCGCGCCTATCGTGCCGCACCTGCGAAGCGGCCCCCGCGCTTCCGTCTCCGTTCCGCCCCTACGGGCGATCGAGCTTCGAGGTCCGTCTTCATGAAAGTTCTGCTGGTCCACGCTCATCCGGAGCCCCGCTCCTTCGTCGCCGCGATGCGCGACACGGTCGCCGATGCTTGGCGCGAACGCGGGGCCGAGGTCACGATCAGCGATCTCTATGCCGAGAATTTCAACCCCGTGGCCTCGGCGGCCGATTTCGGCTCGCGCGCGAATCCCGACCATCTCACCTACGCGCTCGAACAGCGCCACGGCCTCGAAACGGGGACGCTCGCCCCCGACATCCGCCGGGAGGTCGAGCGCGTGCTCGCCGCCGACGTGATCGGCTTCACCTTCCCGCTCTTCTGGTTCAGCGTGCCCGCGATCCTCAAGGGCTGGATCGACCGCGTCTTCCTCTCCGGTCCGTTCTACGGCGGCAAGCGCGTCTACGAGCGCGGCGGCCTCGCCGGCAAGCGCGCCTTCGCCGCCTTCTCGCTCGGCGCCCGGCCGCACATGTTCGGCCCGGAGGGTCTGCACGGCGAACTCGAGACGGGCATGATGCGGCATTTCTTCCGCGGCACGCTCGGCTATGTGGGGCTTTCGGTCCACACGCCCTTCGTCGCCTATCACGTGCCTTACGTGGACGACGCCGCGCGTAAGGCCATGCTCGCGGACGTGCGCGATTATGTTCTCACGCTCGACGAGCGCGAGACCTTCCCGGTCCCGGACCTTTCGCATTTCGACGACCGCTTCCGGCCGATCCGGCCCGAACGCGCGGCCGAGTGAGCCTCAATCGGCCACGACGCTTTCGGCCGCATGTTTCGCGCGGCCGGCGAGGGGGAGTTCGGGCATGCGGAGAATGAGCACCCAGGAGAGGAACAGGCCGAGGCTCGCCGCGCCGAAGACCTGACCGAACACGTCGGCCGAGCCCTCCTTGCCGGCGAGTTCCGCCAGCGCCTCGAAAGTCACCACGCGCCCCGTATCGGCGAAGACGTTCAAGACGATCGCGCCGAAGATCGCGACGAGCAGCGCGCCGCCGAGCTGGCGGAAGAAGTTCGCCATGCCCGTCGCGGTGCCCAGCTGGTGCGGTGCCACCGCGTTCTGGATCGCGACCGTCGTGACCGGCAGCAGCATGCCGAGCCCGATGCTCAGAAAGCCCAAAAGCGCCTCCACCGCGGGCAGAGAGAGGCGGTGCGGGTTCCATGCGAGCACGGCTGTGCCCAGCACGCCGACCAGCAGGCCGAAGGCGGGTATGCGCTTGTAGTGCTTCACATGCACCATCACCCGGCCGGAAATCGTCGCGCCCACGACGGTGCCGAGCATCAGCGGCATCAAAGCGAGCCCGGAATCGGCGGCCGACAGGCGATGCACGGTCTCGAAATAGACGGGGACGTAGATCGTGAGCCCTATGAAGGTGCCCATGCCGAAACAGGCCGAGAGCGTGCCCCAGCGCACCACGGGATTGCGCAGCAGTTCGGCCGGTATCAACGGCTCTTCCGCCGTGCGCAGCCGATAGGCCAGGAAGAGCCAGAGCAGCACCGAGGCCGCGACGAGCCCGAGGATCTCGCGTCCGAACCACGGGAAGCGGATGCCGCCCCAGGACAGCGCGAGCAGCAGCGTCAGCGTCGCGCCCGTGATCAGCAGCGCGCCGGGAATGTCGAGCGCGTGCTTCTTCTCGCGCCGCGGCAGCTTGCGCAGGGCGCGGGAGGTCGAGAGATAGGCGAGCAGGCCGAGCGGCAGATTGATCCAGAAGATCGCCGACCAATGCAGATGCTCGGTGGCGAGGCCGCCCAGCACCGGGCCCGCGAGGCTCGACGAGACGAAGACGCTCGCGATGTAGACCTGATAGCGCCCGCGTTCGCGCGGCGGGATGATGTCGGCGATGATGGTCTGCGCCAGCGCGATCAGCCCGCCGCCGCCGAGCCCCTGCAGGGCCCGCGCCGCGATCAGCGCGAGCATGGTGGGCGCCGCCGCGCAGGCCACCGAGCCGATGATGAAGATCGCGATCCCCGTCATCAGCACGATGCGGCGGCCGTGGATATCGCTCAGCTTGCCGTAGAGGGGCGTCACCGTGGTGGCCGCCAGCAGATAGGCGGTCACGACCCACGACATGTGCTCGATGTCGCCGAGATCGCGGCCGATGCTCGGCAGCGCCGTCGCGACGATCGTCTGTTCGAGCGCGGCGAGGAACATCGCCGTGACGATCCCGAACAGGATCTTGGTGATGTCGCGATGGTCGAGCGCCGCGGGGGACGAAGGCGCGTGCATGGGGGCCTGCCGGGAACGGGAATGTCGGGTTCGGACGCGTGGGAACGGGCCGGACCATAACGCCCGGCGCGGCCCTTTGTCTCTGCGTCGTCCGGAGGGCAGCCGGCCGGCACGCGTAGGCGTCGGCCTTGCGGCGCCCGCGCACGTCGGCCATACCCCGGGGGTCCTTTCCTTTCCGCCGGTGTCCATGTCCGCGCCCCCGCTCGTCCATCTCCGCTCGATCGCCCTGACCTTCGGCGGCACGCCGCTTCTGGAGGCGGCCGAACTCGCGGTCGCGCCCGGAGATCGCATCGGCCTCGTCGGCCGCAACGGTTCGGGCAAGTCGACGCTGCTCAAGATCGCCGCGGGTCTTGTCGAAGCCGACGCCGGGACGCGCTTCGTCCAGCCGGGCGCCACGATCCGTTATCTCCCGCAGGAGCCGGACCTTTCGGGCTTCGCGTCCGTCCTCGCTTATGTCGAGGCCGGTCTGGGGCCGGGCGACGATCCCTATCGCGCCCGCTATCTGCTCGAACGGCTCGGCATGACCGGCGAGGAGAACCCCGCGAGCCTTTCCGGCGGCGAAGCCCGCCGCGCCGCGCTCGCCCGTACGCTCGCACCCGAGCCGGACGTGCTGCTGCTCGACGAGCCGACCAACCATCTCGACCTTCCCGCCATCGAATGGCTGGAAGAGGAACTTTCGGGCCTGCGCTCGGCCGTCGTGCTGATCAGTCACGATCGGCGCTTCCTCGAAGACCTCACCCGCGCCACCGTCTGGCTCGATCGCGGCCTGACGCGGCGGCTCGAACAGGGCTTCGCCGCCTTCGAGACCTGGCGCGACAAGGTGTTCGAGGAGGAGGAGGCGGAGCGCCACAAGCTCGACCGCGAGATCGCGCGCGAAGAGGACTGGGTGCGCTACGGCGTCACCGCGCGCCGCAAGCGCAATGTCCGCCGCATGGCCGATCTCGCCGATCTCCGCACCAAGCGGCGCGAGGGCCGCCGCGCCGTCGGGCAGGTGCGGATGGAGGCGTCGGAAGCCGAGACCTCGGGCGCTCAGGTGATCGTGGCGGACCGCATCGCGAAGAGCTTCGACGACCGCCCCATCGTCCGCGATCTGTCGCTGCGCGTGCTGCGCGGCGACCGCGTGGGCATCGTCGGCCCGAACGGCGCGGGCAAGACCACGCTCATCAATCTGCTCACCGGCGCGCTTGCGCCGGACGCGGGATCGGTCACGCTCGGCACGAAGCTCGCGCTCGTCACCATCGACCAGAAGCGCGCCGCGCTCGACCCGTCGACCTCCGTCATCGACACGCTCACGGGCGGGCGGGGCGACTCCGTCATGGTCAACGGCAAGCCGAAGCATGTCGTGGGCTATCTGAAGGACTTCCTCTTCACGCCGCTGCAGGCCCGCCAGCCCGTCTCGGCACTGTCGGGCGGCGAACGCGCGCGGCTGCTGCTCGCCCGGGCGCTCGCCACGCCCTCCAACCTTCTCGTGCTCGACGAGCCGACCAACGATCTCGATCTCGAGACGTTGGACCTCTTGGAAGAGCTTCTCGGCGACTATGAGGGCACGATCCTCCTCGTCAGCCACGACCGCGATTTCCTCGACCGCTGCTGCACCTCCGTGCTGATGGCTGAGGGGGAGGGACGCTGGGTCGAATACGGCGGCGGCTATTCCGACATGGTCGCGCAGCGCGGCGCGGGCGTGCAGGCGCGCCGCGTCGACAAGCCCGCCGCCGAGGCTTCGCGTGTTCAGGCCGCCAAGCCGGTCGCGGCGGATGCGGGCAAGCGGAAGCTCTCCTTCAAGGAGAAGCACGCTCTGGAGACGCTGCCCGAGAAGATGGCGGCGCTGGGCCGCGACATCGCGAAGCTGCAGGCGGTGCTCGACGATGCGGGTCTTTATGCGCGTGATCCGGCCCGTTTCGAGAAGGCCACGGCCCTGATGGCCAAAGCCCATGCCGACCTCGCCGCCGCCGAGGAGGAATGGCTCACGCTCGAAATGCTGCGCGAAGAGCTCGAAGGCTGAGGCGCTTCTTCCGACGTTCTTCGTGAAGGAGCCGGCGGCCTCCTCGTGTCATCCCGGCCGCAGCGCAGCGGAGAGCCGGGATCCAGTGAACCGTGAAGCCGCTCGATGTCCGACCGTCCTCTGGATCCCGGGTCGGCTGCGCCGCCCGG
>JAIXTP010000029.1 GCA_027483895.1 Hyphomicrobiales bacterium | reverse complement strand
TCCATCGGCGGCCTTCGTGAGCGGACGGCGCGCGGACCGCTGCACGACGGTGCACCGGTGCCCGCGCGCCGAGCGCCTTCGACAGGAAATGAAAAAGGCGGGACATGCGTCCCGCCTTTCTTCGTACTCCTTGGCGAACGGCGCCCCGACCGAAGAGGCGCCGTTCGGGTCCGGCGTCAGCGTTCCTTGGCGGACCGGCTGACCGTCTCGACGAGCGGGGCGAACAGGTATTCGAGGATCCTCCGATGGCCCGTCTTGATCTCCGCGGCCACCGTCATGCCGGGCATCAGGTCCACGATCCGTCCGTCCACGTCGAGCGTCGTCCGCTCCGCGATCAGGATCACGGGAAAAACGAGACCCTGCACGCGTTGGGCGCCCGCCACCTGCCGCAGCTCGGCCGCCCGGGTCGGATCGGCCTCGATCTGCCGCGCGTCGGCCTCGGGCACCGCGTCGCGGGCGACCCGGCTCACCTTGGCCGGTATGGTCCCGTAGCGGGTGAAGGGGAGCGCCTCGACCTTGATCGCTGCCTCCTGCCCCTCCTCGATGAAGCCGATGTCCTTGTTCGGGAGGTAGATTTCGATTTCGAGATCCTTGCCCGACGGAACGATGCGCATGGCTTCCTGCCCGCCGCTCAGCACCTGCCCGATGCTCGTCACGCTGGAGCCGTGAACCACACCGTCGACGGGGCTTTTCAGCGTCATCCGTTCGAGTTTGAGACGCGCCTTGGCGAGCCGAGAGGAAAGCTCGTCCGCGGTACGCTCCGCATCCCCGATCTTGATCGCTTGATCACTTATGAAGCCCGACCGGATGCGGCGCTCCTCGACTTCCAGAGCCTCGATCGCCTCTTCCGTCTCGCGCAGCTGACCGGTCTGATTGACGAGATTCACCTTCTGCTGCGCCAAGGTCTCCGTCGCATCGATGAGCGAGGCGCGAGAGCCGGATTTGGACTCCGCCAGAGCGCTCCGCATGTCGACGCGCTCGGTCTGGACCGCGATCAGCGCGCTCTGGGCCTCGATGCTCCGGGTCAGCCGAAGGCGCTCCGCCTGCTTCTGGCGATGCTGCGCCTTTATGGCCGCCACCTGCGCGGCAAGCGCGCCCAACTCGCCCTGCCGGACGGCGTCTTCGCGGCGCCGGATCGGCTCAGGCACGGACTCGGGCCAAGCGACGGGCGAAATCGCGATGTCCGCGCCTCCCGCAGCCGCGATGTTCGCCCTCCTCCGGGCGATCTCCGCGACGGACGACGCCCATGCCGCCTCGAGCGCGCGCACGTCCTGCGCGGCCTCCTCCGGTTCGAGCACGACGAGGACGTCGCCCGCGCGCACATGGGAGCCGTTCACGACCTCGATCCGCGCGACCCGTCCGGGCTCGAACGCCTGAACGGTCTTAACACGGCCGCTGGGCTGAATCTTGCCGCTGCCCACCGCCACGATGTCGATGAAGGAGAACCACGACCAGCCGACCGCGACCACGACCACGGAGCAGATGAAGATGACCATCGCACGTGCCGCGGGCGCCGGCGGGCGCTCGAGAATTTCCAACGCGGCGGGCAGGAATTCCTGATCGTCGCGGCGCATTCCGCCCGGCTTGCGCTTACGGGATACGGCGTCCCGCACGCGGAGAAACCCGCTCCGGCCGAATTCGACCGCCTTCGCGAGCCCGTCGCGCGCGAGGTCCGCGGCCTTGGAGGCATAGATCGCGCTCATTGCCGGGCTCCATGCGTCTGAAGGCGCCAGAGATGCGCGTAAAGGCCGTCGGGCAGCCGCAGAAGCTCGTCATGCGTGCCCTGCTCGACGATGCGCCCGTCCTTCATGCCGACGATCCGATCGGCGTTCCGCACCGTCGAAAGCCGGTGCGCGATGACGATCACGGTGCGCCCACGGACGATCCGGTTCATATTCTGCTGGATCAGCGCCTCGCTCTCGTAATCGAGCGCGGAGGTGGCCTCGTCGAGGATGAGGATCCGCGGATCGGTGAGCAGCGCCCGAGCGATCACGATCCTCTGCCTCTGCCCGCCGGACAGATTGGCTCCCCGCTCCTCGATCATCGTGTCGTAGCCCGCGGGCAGCTTCGCGATGAATTCGTGCGCGCCCGACAGTTTCGCCGCCTCGATCACGCGTTCGCGGGAATAGGCCGGGTTGGACAGCGCGATATTGTCGTGGATCGTGCGGTTGAAGAGGAAATTTTCCTGCAGCACCACGCCGATATGGCGGCGCAACCAGCCGGTATCGACCTGCGACAGGTCCACGTCGTCGAGCAGCACCTGGCCTTCGTTCGGCATGTGAAAGCGCTGGATCAGCTTGGCGACGGTCGACTTGCCGCTGCCCGACGCGCCGACGATGGCGACGACCTCGCCCGGTTCGATCTTGAGCGAGATGCCTTTGATGACGTCCTGAGAAGAACTCGGATAACGGAAGCTCACGTTCCGGAATTCGATGCCGCCGCGCGGGGGCGGCAGGGTGGACATCGCAGAATTGGTGAATTCCGGATGCGCGTTCAGGATGTCGCCCAAGCGCGCTACCGAAATGCCGACCTGCTGGAATTCCTGCCAGATCTGCGAGAGCCGGAGGATCGGCTGCGCGACATGGTTCGCGATCATGTTGAAGGCGATCAGCGCACCGACCGTGAGCTCGCCGCGCATGACCGCTTCGGCACCGAACAGCATGATCAGCGCGGTCGTCGTCTTGTTCGTGAACTGGATCGCGCCCTGACCGGTCGCCGACGTCATGCCTGCGGAAAAGCCCGTCTTCACATAGGCGGCGAGCCGCTCCTCCCATGCCGTGCGCATCGCGGGCTCGACGGCGGACGCCTTGATCGTCTGCATCCCGATCACGGCCTCGACCAGGAATTGCTGGCTCTCGGCCGCGCGGTTGAACTTCTCGTTGATCTTTGCGCGCAGCGGAGGACCCACGAAGATGCCGATCACGAAATAGACCGGGAGCGACAGGGTGACGATCAGCGCGAGTTTGGAGGAATACGTGTACAGCACCGCCATGAAGATCGATCCGAAGACGAGATCGAGGATCAGGAACAGGCCGCTGCCCGTGAAGAACTGGCGGATCGTCTCGAGTTCATGGACGCGCGCGACCGTCTGCCCCGCCGGCCGCGTCTCGAAATAGTCGATCGGCAGCCGCAGCATATGGGCGAAAAGGCGCCGGCCGAGCTCCACGTCGATGCGGTTCGTCGTGTGGGTGAGCGTATAGGTGCGCAGCCATTGCAGCACGGTGTCGAACGCGATCACCGCCATGAGGCCCGCGACCAGCGTGTAGAGCGTCGACACGCTGTAATGCACCAGCACCTTGTCCGTCACGACCTGAAAGAACAGCGGCGTGACGAGCGCGAAGAGCTGGATGAAGACCGAGGCCACGACGACCTGCCCCAGAGGCCGGCGATAGCGCCAGATGGACGGCAGGAACCAAGCGAAGTTGAACAGCCCCTGCGTGTTCCGGCCCGGGCCGAACATGCGCCGCTGAACGAGGATGAGGAAGGGCTGCAGCCGTGCGAGCGCCTCGGCGGCCGGGATTTCCTCCGCTATGCGCGTCACGGGATCGATGAGACGGATCAGGCCGGCTTCGGCCGCATTGCCGATCAGCACGAACTCGCCGTCGTGGTAGCGGCTGAGCGCCGGGAACGGGACGGAGAAGATCCGGTCGGGCCCGACATTCTCGAGGATCCGCCCCCGCAGCCCCAGCAAGGCTGCCGCCCGCAGGATATCCTCGGGCTCGGCCGTCCGATCGCCGAGATTCAACTCCCGCGCCAGATGCACCGGATCCGCCGGAATCCGGTGATAGCCCGCGATCCCGCACAAACAATAAAGCCCGGGATCAACCTTGTGCTCGAAACGAGCGAATTTGTCTGAAGCGTTCATGTGCGTTCACAATGCTGCGGCGAAGATCGCGCCGGGGAACGGGACCCGGTGGGACACCGGCGCCCGACGCAGTTCGCCCGATCAAGAGTTGGGGCACGGGGGATGAACCCCTCCATGCCGCGCTTGAAATGCTCTCGGTCGACCCGCGGTGCCCGGGGTGACGCTCACGCCGGTCATTCGGCCCGCATAGCTCGCAAGATCGATTCCGACGCCTCCGAAAAGACGATCCGAACCGGCACCGCCTTCGAGCGCATGGACGCCCGCGCTGCATTCGAGGCGGTCGTGCCCCTCGGCCCCACGCGCGATATCGTTGCCCCCGACGCCTTCGAGGACATCGTTTCCGGCCCGACCGATGATGAAATCAACCTGATCACCGCCGGCGGGATCATCGTCCCCGAGCGTTCCCGTGATAATATTCATAAAATTTCTCTCCCGGAACATTGCGGAAATTTTTATATTTTTGATCCGCCCCTTACTATGTTTGAAATCTCGTATCCTTCAATGGATCTACGGTTGAGTCACGATTCTGAAGTTTGTGTTTATTTGATTGATAACTTCCGGTTGTTTTTTATTCTTTTACAATCCTTGCTGGATCTTCTTGTCTTTCTCGGAACATACGCCTGTTCACACCTCCGAACGAAAACGGCCCCGGAGGATCTCTCCGGGGCCGTCTCGTGACGTCAGAGATGAGAGCCCGATCAGCCGCGGGTGCGGTTGCGGATCATGAAGTTGTCGAAGGTGAACTCGGCCACCTGCCACCAGAGATACTGGTCGCCGCGATAGGCGACCATCGCATCGAGCAGCTTCTTGAACTCGGCGTTCTTGGCCGAGATCTCGGCATAGAGCTCGTTGGTGGCCTTCCAGGAGGCTTCCATCACGTCCTGCGGGAACGGACGGAGCTGGGCACCGGCCTGAACGAGGCGCTTCAACGCCGCCGGGTTCTGCATGTCGTAGCGCGCCTGCATGTTCTGGTTCGCATAGGCGCACGCATTCAGCAGAGCGGCCTGATAGGCCTTCGGAAGCGCGTTGTACTTCTCGAGATTGAAGAGCGAGTGGACGGTCAGGCCGCCTTCCCACCAACCCGGATAGTAGTAGAACGGGGCGACCTTGTTGAAGCCGAGCTTCTCGTCGTCATACGGGCCGACCCACTCGGCCGCGTCGATGGTGCCCTTTTCGAGCGCGGGATAGATCTCGCCGCCCGCGATCTGCTGGGGAACCACGCCGAGCTTCTGAAGCACCTGCCCGGCGATGCCGCCGATGCGCATCTTCAGACCGCTCATGTCGGCGACGGTCTTGATCTCCTTGCGGAACCAGCCGCCCATCTGCACGCCGGTATTGCCGGTAGGCATGCCGATGACGTTGTATTTCTTGAAGAACTCGTTCACGAGCTCGTTGCCTCCGCCCTGAAGCAGCCAGGAATTCTGCTGGCGGGCGTTGAGGCCGAACGGAACGGTCGCCGGGATCGCGAAGGTCGGATCCTTGCCGACATAGTAGTAGGTCGCCGTATGGCAGGCCTCGACCGTGCCGTTCTGCACGGCATCGAGCGCCTGAAGGCCGGGCACGATTTCGCCCGCGGCGAAGACCTGAATCTGGAACTTGCCGTCGGTGAGCTCGGCGACCTGCTTGGCCAGCACTTCCGCGCCGCCGTAGATCGTGTCGAGCGACTTCGGGAAGCTGGAGGTCAGACGCCACTTCACTTCGGGCGCGGACTGCGCGACGGCGGGCTTGGCAACGGCGGCGGCAGCCAGACCGGCGCCGGCGATTTTCACGAAATTACGACGCTTCAAAGATTCCCCCTGTTATTATGCTCGAGGCGAGACCCTACTAAAGAATCCGAATCCGTTCTGCAACGTATAATTATAGTTGTTTTTATTCAATACTGCCGATTTCCGGTTGTATTCGACCCTCGACGCGACGGCTCGACGTTCCGGCCCGTCACGACGGTACGGTTCCGCCGCCCGCGAAGGCCCGACGCCCGCGATCATTCCGCGGGCGCTTCGAAAACGGCCACGAGATCCTTCGCCTCCACCCGGTCGCCCGCGCGCACGAGGATTTCGGCAAGAACCCCGTCGCGTTCGGCCCGAACGGCGGTTTCCATCTTCATGGCCTCGATCGTCATGATGATGTCCCCGGCCTGAAGCGTCTGGCCCGCGCGGGCGGACACTTCCGCGACCGAACCCGGGATGGGAGAGGCGACGTGGCCGTCGTTCTTCGGGTCGGCCTTGGCCCGGGCCGCCGAACGGACGGCGACGGCGCGATTCTGCACCGTGATGACCCGCGGCTGGCCGTTCAGCTCGAAGAAGACCTCGATGCGTCCGACCGCGTCGGTCTGACCGATCGTCAGCAGGCGCACGAGCAGCGTCTTCCCGCGCTCCATCTCCACCGTCGTCTCTTCGCCTTCGCCCAGCCCGTAGAAGAACACCTTGGTCGGCAGAACGTCGACGGGACCGAACTCCCGCCGATTGGCTTCGAAATCGGTGAAGACCTTCGGATACATCAGCCAGCTCGCCAGATCGTCCGGCCCGAGCGGCCGCCCGCAGGCCTCCGCTCCCTTCCGGGCTTCCTCGTCGAGGTCGGCATCGGGCAGCAGCGCGCCGGGACGCTCCGTCTGCGGCGCCTCGCCCTTCAGCACCTTGTGCAGCAGAACTTCGGGCCAGCCGCCCTCGGGGACCCCGAGGCCGCCGCGGAGCATGTCGACGACGGAGGCCGGGAAGGAGACTTCGCGCTTGGGGTCCAGCACGGCCTCTTCGGAAAGCCCCTGCGAGACCATCATCAGCGCCATGTCGCCGACGACCTTCGAGGACGGCGTGACCTTGACGATGTCGCCGAACAGGCGATTGGCGGCGGCATAGGCGTCGGCGATGTCGCCCCAGCGCTGCTCGAGGCCGAGTGACCGGGCCTGTTCCTTGAGATTGGTGATCTGGCCGCCGGGCATCTCATGGACGTAGACGTCCGACGAGCCCGCCCGGATCTCGTTTTCGAAGGGCAGATAGGACTTCCGCACGTCCTCCCAATAGGCTGAGATCCGCCGGATCGCTCCGGAGTCGAGCCCGGTGTCGAAACCGGCTCCGCGGAGGGCGGCGACGACGGCGCCGAGGCAGGGCTGGGAGGTCGCGCCCGACATGGCGTCCATCGCGAGATCGACGACGGCGGCGCCGCTCTCGGCCGCGGCCAGCACCGCGGCCGCGCCGATGCCCGGCGTGTCGTGCGTGTGGAAGTGAATGGGAAGCCCGACCTCGTTGCGCAGCGCGGTGATCAGCATCCGGGCGGCGGCGGGCTTCACGAGCCCCGCCATGTCCTTGATGCAGAGAATGTGGCAGCCCGCGCGCTCCAGTTCCCGTGCCCGGGCGACGTAATAGGCGAGGTCGTATTTGGTGCGGGCGGGATCGAGCAGATCGCCCGTGTAGCAGATCGCGCCCTCGGCGATCTTTCCGGACTCGCGCACCGCGTCGATCGCGACGCGCATGTTCTCGGTCCAGTTCAGGCAATCGAAGATGCGGAAGACATCGATGCCCTCGGCCGCGCGACGGATGAAGTAGCGCACGACATTGTCGGGATAGTTCGTGTAGCCCACGCCGTTCGCGCCGCGCAGGAGCATCTGCGTCATCACGTTGGGCAGGTTCCGCCGGATCTCGTGGAGGCGATCCCACGGATCCTCGACGAGGAAGCGCATGGCGGTGTCGAAGGTGGCGCCGCCCCAGCATTCCACCGAAAAGAGCTCGGGCATTCCGCGGGCATAAGCCTCCGCGATCCGCACGATGTCGCGGCTGCGCACCCGCGTCGCGAGCAGCGACTGGTGCGCGTCGCGCATCGTCGTGTCGGTCACCATCGGCGCGGAGCGCGCGTTCAGGCGCGCGACGACGCCTTCGGGTCCCTCGCGTTCGAGTACCTGCCGCAGGCCTTCGCGGACCGGCTCGTCGAAACGCGGCGGCTCGGGATCGCGCAACGACGGCGCGGCTCGCGGCTTGTCCCGCAGTTCGGGATGACCGTTCACGCTGACGTCGGCGATGTAGCGGAGAAGACGAGTGGCCCGGTCCTTCTTCTTCGGAAGCTCGAACAGCTCCGGCGTCTCGTCGATGAAGCGGGTGGTGTAGGCGGCCGACTTGAAGAGCGGATGACCGATGACGTTTTCGAGGAAGGCGAGATTGGTCGCGACGCCGCGGATGCGGTACTCGCGCAACGCGCGGTCCATGCGCGCCATGGCTTCCTCGGCCGTCGGCGCCCAAGCCGTCAGCTTCTCCAGCAGCGGATCATAGGACCGGGTGATCACCGCGCCCGAATAGGCGGTGCCCCCGTCGATGCGGATGCCGAAGCCGGTCGCGCCGCGATAGGCGGTGATGCGCCCGTAATCGGGGATGAAGTTTTCCTCGGGGTTCTCGGTCGTGATGCGGCATTGGATCGCGTGGCCTTCGAGGCGGACCGCCGACTGCACGGGGACGCCGGTCTCTTCGGCAACGCCGATCCGACCGCCTTCGGCGATCCGGATCTGAGCCTTCACGATGTCGATGCCGGTGACCTGTTCCGTCACCGTATGCTCGACCTGGATCCGCGGATTGACCTCGATGAAGTAGAAGAGGCCCGTATCGGCATCCATCAGGAATTCGACGGTGCCCGCGCCGCGGTAGCCGGAAGCGCGGGCGATGGCGAGGGCCGAAGAGCAGAGCGCTTCGCGCGTGCTTTCGTCCAGATAGGGGGCGGGCGCGCGCTCCACCACCTTCTGGTTGCGGCGCTGGACGGTACAGTCCCGCTCGAAGAGATGGACGAGATTGCCGTGCGCGTCGCCGAGGACCTGCACTTCGACGTGCCTCGCCCGGCGCACGAGCTTTTCCAGATAGACCTCGTCCTTGCCGAAGGCGGCGCGGGCCTCGCGTCGCGCTACTTCGAGTTCGGCCCGCAGAGCCTGCTCGTCGGCGATGGCGCGCATGCCGCGCCCGCCGCCGCCCCACGACGCCTTGAGCATCAAGGGAAAGCCGATGTCGCGCGCGATCGGCAGCGCCTCCTCGATGTCGGCGGGCAGCGGGCGGCTCGCGGGCATCACGGGCACGCCCGCGGCCTCCGCGAGATTGCGCGCGCTCACCTTGTTGCCGAGCAGACGCATCGTGTCCGGCGACGGACCGATGAAGACGAGGCCGTTCGCCGCGCAGGCCTCGGCGAATTCGGGGCTTTCGGAAAGGAGACCGTAGCCGGGATGGATCGCGTCGGCCCCGGTCTCGAGCGCCACCCGGATGATCTCGTCGATCGAGAGATAGGCGGCGACCGGCCCCAGCCCCTTGCCGATAGGATGCGCCTCGTCGGCCTTGAAGCGATGAAGGGAAAGCCGATCCTCTTCCGCATAAACGGCGACCGTGGAAATTCCGAGTTCCGTCGCCGCGCGAAAGACGCGGATCGCGATTTCAGAGCGATTGGCGACCAGAATCCGCCTGATGATGTTCATGTGCGCCCCCGACCAGACTTTTGTCGAAGTCCTTGCAGCAAGAGGCCGGCGCGAACAATCAACCCAGAGGTGCAGCCGTCGATTTCTTCCGGCGGTTGTGTTTTATCTATTTTTCTATCTGAAGGCGTTTGTTCGATTTATACTTTTGTTTTAAGAGCGAAGCCGATTTCGAACGACGGTCGAAGCCACCGTCTCTCGGGGAACAAAAACAAGGAATTGGGGGAACTATCGTGACGGGATTTTTGAGTCTCAGCCGCGCGATCGACGGCGTATCGACCCGCATCGGCCGTTGGTTCAGCTGGCTGATCTTGGTTGCGGTCGTCGTTTCGACGGTGAATGCGATCATCCGGAAGGTGTTCGACCAGTCGTCGAATGCGTGGCTGGAGCTGCAATGGGTGCTGTTCGGCGCGGTGTTCCT
>JAIXTP010000021.1 GCA_027483895.1 Hyphomicrobiales bacterium | reverse complement strand
GCCTACGGCCTCGACAAGAAGAAGACCGGCACGGTCGCGGTCTATGACCTCGGCGGCGGCACCTTCGACGTGTCGATCCTCGAGATCGGCGACGGCGTGTTCGAGGTGAAGTCCACGAACGGCGACACCTTCCTCGGCGGCGAAGACTTCGACATGCGCCTCGTCGAATATCTCGCGGACGAGTTCAAGAAGGAGCAGGGCATCGACCTGAAGAAGGACAAGCTCGCCCTGCAGCGCCTCAAGGAAGCTGCGGAAAAGGCGAAGATCGAGCTGTCCTCCTCGCAGCAGACCGAAGTCAACCTGCCCTACATCACCGCCGACGCCTCCGGGCCGAAGCACCTGACCATGAAGCTCACCCGCGCCAAGTTCGAGGCGCTGGTCGACGATCTCGTGCAGAAGACGGTCGAGCCCTGCCGCAAGGCGCTCAAGGACGCGGGCCTCTCCGCGGGCGAGATCGACGAGGTGATCCTGGTCGGCGGCATGACGCGCATGCCGAAGGTGCAGGAGGTCGTGAAGCAGTTCTTCGGCAAGGAGCCGCACAAGGGCGTCAACCCGGACGAGGTCGTCGCCATCGGCGCGGCCGTGCAGGCGGGCGTCCTTCAGGGCGACGTCAAGGACGTGCTGCTGCTCGACGTGACCCCGCTGTCGCTCGGCATCGAGACGCTCGGCGGCGTGTTCACCCGCCTGATCGACCGCAACACGACCATCCCGACCAAGAAGTCTCAGGTCTTCTCCACCGCCGAGGACAACCAGACCGCGGTCACGATCCGCGTGTTCCAGGGCGAGCGCGAGATGGCGGCCGACAACAAGATGCTCGGCCAGTTCGATCTCGTCGGCATCCCGCCGGCGCCGCGCGGCGTGCCGCAGGTCGAGGTGACCTTCGACATCGACGCCAACGGCATCGTGAGCGTCACGGCGAAGGACAAGGCGACCGGCAAGGAGCACCAGATCCGCATCCAGGCCTCGGGCGGCCTGTCGGACGCCGACATCGAGAAGATGGTGAAGGACGCCGAGGCCCATGCGGCCGAGGACAAGGTCCGGCGCGAGACGGTCGAGACCAAGAACCAGGCCGAAAGCCTCGTCCACCAGACCGAGAAGTCGGTCGCCGAATACGGCGACAAGGTCGGCGCGGCCGAGAAGGAAGCCATCGCGGCCGCGATCGCCGATCTCAAGGAAGCGCTCCAGGGCGACGACCTCGAAGCGATCCGCGCCAAGACCAACACGCTGATGCAGACCTCCATGAAGCTCGGCGAGGCCATGTATGCGGCCCAGCAGGGCGCCGAGGGCGCGGAGGCGGGTCCCGCCCCCGAGCAGGGCGGGAAGGACGACGTGATCGACGCCGACTTCCGCGAGGTCGGCGACGACGACAAGAAGAAGCGCGCTTGACCGCGCGGCGGCGCATCGACTGAAGAGTATCCGGACCCGGCGCGGCGACGTGTCGGGTCCGTCGTATCGGGCCTGGGCCCGGGATCGTCCCCGCGAGGAATCCGCGAGCCATGAGCAAGCGCGACTATTACGAGATCCTCGGCGTCTCGAAGACGGCGACCGATGCCGAGATGAAATCGGCCTTCCGCAAGCTCGCGATGCAGCACCATCCCGACCGGAATCCGGGGGACGCGGAGGCGGAACAGAAGTTCAAGGACCTCAACGAAGCCTATCAGACGCTTTCGGACCCGCAGAAGCGCGCGGCCTATGACCGGTTCGGCCATGCGGCCTTCGAGAACGGCGGTTTCGGCGGCGGCGGCGGCCCCGGTTTCGGCAATGATTTCGCCTCCTCGATGGCCGACATCTTCGAGGACCTGTTCGGCGGCGTGGGCGGCGGTGGACGGCGTCGGCCCGACGGGCGCGAGCGCGGCTCAGACCTGCGCTACGATCTCGAAATCGAGCTGGAAGACGCCTTCCACGGCAAGACGGCGACGATCACGGCGCCGATCGCCGTCACCTGCGACGCCTGCACCGGCTCCGGCGCGAAGGCGGGGACGAAGCCGAAGACCTGCACCACCTGCAACGGCCACGGCCGCGTGCGCGCCCAGCAGGGCTTCTTCGCCATCGAACGGACCTGCCCGAGCTGCCACGGCCGCGGCGAGATGATCGACGACCCTTGCCGCAGCTGCGGCGGGCAGGGCCGCGTCACCAAGGACCGGACGCTTTCGGTCAACATCCCCAAGGGCGTCGAGGACGGCACGCGGATCCGGCTGGCGGGCGAGGGCGAGAGCGGGCGCAAGGGCGGCCCCTCGGGCGACCTCTACATCTTCCTGTCGGTGAAATCGCACCGGCTCTTCCAGCGCGACGGCGCGGACCTTTATTGCCGCGTGCCGATTTCCATGGTGACCGCCGCGCTCGGCGGGGAGATCAACATCCCGACGCTCGACGGCGAGGAGAAGATCATCGCCGTTCCGGAGGGAACCCAGTCCGGACGGCAGTTCCGCCTCCGCGGAAAGGGGATGCCCGTCCTGCGTACGCGGGATCAGGGCGACCTTTATGTTCAGGTGGCCGTGGAGACCCCGCAGAAGTTGACTGCGCGGCAGAAGGAACTGCTGCGCGAGTTCGACGAGGAAAGTTCGAAGGAAACCCAGCCGGAGAGCGCGAGTTTCTTCGCCAAGGTGAAGGAGTTCTTTTCCGGAAGCCCCGACTGACCCATATAGGGTCGGTCATCCCCCGTTTCCGTGTTCGCCTTCGCTTCAGCCGGAGACAGCCCCTCGTGTCGCAATTCCCGAGCCGCAACGGCCGAAAGACGCCTCACGCGGTCGCCGCACGGATCGAGGCGCGGCTTCAGGACGAAGCCCGCTTCCTGAAGACCTGGCTGGACAAGCCGCTGGTCACGGGCGCGGTCACGCCGTCCGGCAAGGCGCTGGCCCGGCGCATGGCGAGCTACATCGACCCCTCCCTCGAGGGCCCCGTCGTCGAACTCGGTCCTGGAACCGGCGCGCTGACGGAAGCGATCATCCGCCGCGGCATTCCCCAGGAACGTCTCGTGCTGGTCGAATTCGATCCGGCCTTCTGCGCGCTCCTGAAAAAGCGCTTTCCGCAGGCCCGGGTCATTCAGGGCGACGCCTATGCGCTGGCCCGCACGCTCGGCGACGCGCTGCCCGGCCCGGCCGCCGCCGTCGTATCGGGGCTGCCCCTCTTCACGCGGCCGGAGCGCATGCGCCTCGCTCTGCTGCATTCCGCCTTCGAACTCATGGCGCCGGGCGCGCCGTTCATCCAGTTCACCTATGCGCCGGTCTCTCCCGTTCCCCTGACGGACGCGGATTTCGACGCCGAGGAATCCGAGCGGATCTGGATGAACATTCCGCCCGCCTGCGTCTGGGTCTATCGGCGCGGGACCGGGCCGCGTCGGCGCGCACCGCGACGCAGGAAGAAGCTCGACCTTCTTGCCAAGATCATCGAAGGGACCGACAAGGTCAGGACCCATATCCTGCGCTGACGGACCTTCGATGCCTCATCTCGACCCGCGCGACCGCTTGATCGTCGCGCTCGACCTGCCCACCGTCGCCGAGGCCGAGGCCATGGTGGAGCGGATCGGCGATGCCGCGACCTTCTACAAGGTCGGCATGGAGCTGACCTATGGCGGCGGTCTCGACCTCGTCCGCCGCCTCACGGCGGCAGGCAAAAAGGTCTTCCTCGATCTCAAACTCCACGACATCCCGACTACCGTCGAAAAGGCGACGGCGCAGGTCGCGGGGCTCGGCGCGACCTTCCTGACCGTGCACGCCTTTCCGCAGACCATGAAGGCCGCCGTGAAGGGCAAGGGCACTTCGGACCTCCGCATTCTCGCGGTCACCGTGATGACCTCCTATGACGACGCGGACCTCGCGGAAGCCGGTTATGCGTTCAACGTCCGCGATCTCGTGGCGCGCCGCGCCCTGCAGGCGCGCGACGCGCGCGTGGACGGCCTCGTGCTGTCGCCCGAGGAGGTCGGCGAGATGCGCCGGCTGCTCGGGCCGGACATGGCGCTCGTGACCCCCGGGATCCGGCCCGCGGGGGCAGGCCATGGCGACCAGAAGCGCGTGACCACGCCGGCGGACGCCGTTCGGGCGGGCGCCGATCACCTCGTCGTGGGACGGCCGATCACGCAGGCGGCCGACCCGCGCGCGGCGGCCGAAGCGGTCGTCCGCGAAATCGCATCCGCCTGAAGGGCGAAGGGAGAGCAGAAACGATGTCCAAGAAGGCTTACTGGATCGGCCGGGTCGAGGTGACGAACCCCGAGGCCTACAAGCGCTACGCCGAGAAGAACGGCGCGGCTTTCAAGAAATACGGCGCGCGCTTTCTGGTGCGCGGCGGCGCGTTCGAGATCGGCGAAGGCGGTGCGAAGGCGCGCAACGTCGTGATCGAATTCCCGAGCTACGAGGCGGCGCGCGAGTGCTACCACTCGGTCGAATACCGGGCGGCCGTCGCCGAGCGGCAGGGCGCGGCCTATGCCGACATCATCATCATCGAAGGCTATGACGGCCCGCAGCCGTCCTGATCGGGACTGAAGCCGCGGGCGGGCCGGCTTTCATCGCCGCTCCGCCCGCGCTATACCCGCCGCGGCCTTTCGGGAGATCCCTGCGATGAGCGACATGCGGCTGGTGGTCGTCGGTGCCGGCGGACGGATGGGACGGATGCTCGTCCGCACCGTCCATGAGACGCCGGGCGCCGTGCTCGCGGGCGCGGTCGAACGCGAAGGATCCCCCTTCGTCGGGCAGGATGCGGGCGTGCTCGCCGGCGTCGGCCCTCTCGGCGTCGCAGTCACGACCGATCCTCTGCCGCTCTTCGCCGAGGCCGAAGGCGTGCTCGATTTTTCGGCGCCCGCCGCCACGGTGGAGTTCGCGGCGCTGGCCGCGCAGGCGCGCATCGTCCATATCGTCGGAACCACGGGCCTCGAACGCGAGCATCTCGCCAAGCTCGAAGCGGCCTCCCGTCATGCGACGATCGTCCGCTCCGGCAATATGAGCCTCGGCGTCAATCTGCTGGCCGCGCTGGTCAAGCGCGCGGCGCAGACGCTCGGGCCCGACTTCGACATCGAAATCGTCGAAATGCATCACCGGATGAAGGTCGATGCGCCCTCGGGCACCGCGCTGCTGCTCGGCGAAGCCGCCGCCGCGGGGCGCGGCATCGATCTCGACACGCAGTCCGAGCGCGGACGCGACGGGATCACCGGCGCGCGCAAGGAAGGCGCGATCGGCTTCGCCTCGCTGCGCGGCGGCACCGTCATCGGCGACCACAGCGTCGTCTTCGCCGGATCGGGCGAGCGGATCACGCTTTCGCACCATGCCGAGGACCGCGGGCTCTTCTCCCGCGGGGCGGTCCGGGCGGCCCTTTGGGGTCGCGGCCGTAAGCCCGGCCTCTATTCCATGATGGACGTCCTCGGCCTCGCCGACGTCTGAGATTTGAAGAACATCGGAGATAAGCCCATGGAGCGCCTGCTCGTCCTCGTCCGCCACGGCCAGAGCGACTGGAACCTCAAGAACCTCTTCACGGGCTGGAAGGATCCGGACCTGACGGAGAAGGGCGTTCAGGAAGCCCGCGCGGCCGGAAAGCGGCTGAAGACGGCGGGTCTCGGCTTCGACGTGGCCTTCACCTCCGCGCTCACCCGCGCGCAGCACACCTGCAGGCTGGTTCTCGAGGAACTCGGCCAGCCCGGCCTGCAGACGATCCGCGAGCAGGCGCTGAACGAGCGCGACTACGGCGACCTTTCCGGCCTCAACAAGGACGACGCCCGGGCGAAGTGGGGCGAGGACCAGGTGCATCTCTGGCGCCGGTCCTATGACGTCCCGCCCCCCGGCGGCGAGAGCCTGAAGGACACCGTCGCGCGCGTGCTGCCCTATTACTGCAGCGAGATCCTGCCGCGCGTGCTGCGGGGCGAGCGCGTGCTCGTCGCGGCCCACGGCAATTCCCTGCGCGCGCTGGTGATGGTGCTCGACGGGCTGACGCCCGAAACCATTCCCTCGATGGAACTCGATACCGGCGTGCCGCTGATCTACCGGCTCAATGCCGACTCGACCGTCGCGTCGAAGGAAATCTCGCGGGCCTGAAGTCCGCCCGCCACGGTCGCCGGAACAGGCTTCAGGCGACCGCCGCCCCGTCTTCGTTCTTCTTGATGTAATCCGCCCAGACCGGCTCCTTGAGGGAGCCGATAAAGGCCTCGTGCGCCTCGATCTCGGCGGGCGTGAGCCGCGGGGCCAGCGGCTGCGGGCGTTGCTGCGCACGGCCCGCCACGACCGCCACGGCGGCCTGCGCGGCGGCGGCCGAGGCTTGGGCGAGCCCGAGATCCGTCTGCCGCCCGCCGAGCAGCTCCAGATAGACCTCGGCGAGAATCTCCGAGTCGAGCAGCGCGCCGTGCTTGGTCCTGCGCGAATTGTCGATGCCGTAGCGCTGGCAGAGCGCATCGAGGCTGTTCGGGCCGAAGGGATGCTTGCGCCGCGACAGGGCGAGCGTGTCGACGATGCGGTCCTCCGCCAAGGGCGGCAGGCCGACGAGCCCCAATTCATGGTTCAGGAAGGCGACGTCGAAGGCCGCGTTGTGCGCGACCAGCTTCGCGTCACCGATGAACTCCACGAAGCCTTCCGCGATCGCGGCGAAGACCGGCTTGTCCGCCAGGAATTCGCCGGAAAGCCCGTGCACCCGGAACGCGGCGTCCGGCATGTCGCGTTCGGGATTGATGTAGACGTGGAACGTATTGCCGCTCGGGATGTGGTTGATCAGCTCGACGCAGCCGATTTCCACGACCCTGTCGCCGCCCAGCGGGCTCAACCCCGTCGTTTCCGTGTCGAAGACGATCTCGCGGATCATGATGCGCTTTCCGTGATGCGGGCCGCCGCGCGGCCGGATCGTCCGGCCAGTGCACGCAGAAGCGCGTCGACCTGCCGCTCCGCCGCCTCGAAGCCCCGGCCCGTATCGATCACGGCATGCGCGCGCCGCCGCTTTTCCGAATCGGGCATCTGCCGCTTCAGAATGGCCTCGAACTTCTCCTCGGTCATGCCCGGGCGCGCCAGAACACGCGTCTTCTGCACAGAAGGATCGGCGCTGACGACGACGACGGCGTCGGTGCGGGCGTCGTTGCCCTTTTCGAAGAGCAGCGGCACGTCGAGCACCACGAGCGGAACCGCGCTCCGTACCGCATCGCGGAGAAAGGCCGTCTCGGCCGCGCGCACGAGCGGGTGGACGATCGCTTCCAGCCGCGTCACGGCTGCGTCGTCGCCGAGAACGCGAGCCGCAAGCGCCGTGCGGTCGACACGCCCGTCCGCCGTCGTTCCCGGAAAGGCGGCTTCGATCAGCGGCACGGCCGCGCCCGCATAGAGCGCATGAACCGTCGCGTCGGCATCGTGCACGGGCACGCCGCGGGCACGGAACATCGCCGCCGTGGCGCTCTTGCCCATGCCGATCGAGCCGGTGAGGCCGAGAACGAAAGTCACGCGCGCGGTCTCCCTCAGAGATCGGCTTCGATCAGCCGACGCAGGTCCGGCGTCACCGCCGGCCGCCGGCCGAACCAGTGCTCGAACCCGGGCACCGCCTGGTGAAGGAGCATCCCGAGGCCGTCGACGGTCCGCAGGCCGCGCGCCGCGGCATCCCGCAACAAGCCGGTGCGCAGGGGAACATAGACCGCATCGGTGACCACCGCATGGGCCGGGAGCGGCGACAGGTCGAGATCGAGATCGTCCTTGCCGCCCATGCCGCGGGAGGTCGTGTTCACGAGAAGGTCGGCGCCCGCGAGATCGTCCGGCGACGGCGGCCAAGGACGTCCCTGCACCGCGCTTCCGAAGCGCGCAGAGAGCTCCTCCGCCCGCTCGACCGTGCGGTTCGCGACGAGGATCCGCTCGGCGCCGCGCTCGATCAGCCCGGCGACGATGGCGACGGATGCACCGCCTGCGCCCAGCACCACCGCTTTCTTCAGCTTCGCGTCCCAGCCCGGGGCGCCTTCGTCGAGATTGGCGAGAAAGCCCACGATGTCGGTATTGTCGCCCCAGAGCTCGCCGTCGCGGTACCAGACGGTGTTCACGGCGCCGAGCGCCTCCGCCCGCGCGGTACGACGCGCCACGGCCCGGAAGGCCGCTTCCTTGTGCGGCATCGTGACGTTGCCGCCGACATAGCCCGAGCCCGCGAGATCGCGGATGAAGGCTTCGGCCGCATCCGGCGCGACGTCCTCCCGGCCGTAGGACCCGGGAAGGCCCAGAGTTTCGAGCCAGAAACCGTGGATCAGCGGCGAGCGCGAATGCTTGACGGGATGGCCGATGATGCAGGCGCGAGGGGCGGTGGTCATGCGATGAAACCCAGCTTGCGCAGTTCCGTGAGGAGCGGGACGAGGGGAAGACCGAGGATGGTGAAGTGGTCGCCCTCGATCCGCTCGAAAAGGGCGACCCCCTGTTCTTCCACGCGGTAGCAACCCACGCTTCCGAAGACGTCCGGACCGACGGCATCGAGATAGCGGTCGAGGGCGGCCGCGTCGAGCGCGCGCATCGTCATCCGGGCCTCGGCCGTCACGCTCGCGGCACGGCGCCCGTCCACCATGACGACGGCCGCGGAGGTCAGGCGATGCGTCCGGCCGACGAGCGCCGTCAGATGGCGATGGGCGGCCGCGCGATCTTCGGGCTTGTGGAAGGCTCGACCCTCGCAGTCGAGCGTCTGGTCGGCCCCGATCACGACCGCGCCGGGCCGGCGGGCCGAAACCTCCGCGGCCTTGGCGGCCGCCAGCGCTTCGGCGATCCGTGCCGGATCGGCGCCCTGCAGTCCGGCCTCCAGGGCCCGCTCGTCCACCCGCGCCGGGTCGCGATCCACCGCCAGGCCGATCCGGCGGAACATGTCCGCCCGGGTCGCGCTGCCGGATGCGAGAACCAGCGGACGGGTCACCACGAGAAAGGACGCGGCCGTCACTGCGCGACGTTCTGCAGGCGATGGGTCTTGTAGAGATCGAGAATGGCCGCGGCCGTCTCTTCGATCGACCGGCGCGTGACGTCGATCATCGGCCAGTTGTGCCGCGCGAAGAGCTTTCTCGACTGCGTGATCTCCTCGGTCACCGACAGCTTGTCGACATAGGGGCTGTCGTCGGCCGCGTTCAATGAGAGAAGCCGGTTCTGGCGGATCTGCACGATGCGTTCGGGGCTCGCGATCAGCCCGACGACGAGCGGCTTGCGCACGCCTTCGATCTCGGGCGGAAGCGGAATGCCCGGCACGAGCGGGATGTTGGCTGTCCGGATCCCGCGATTGGCGAGATAGATGCTCGTCGGGGTCTTGGACGTGCGGCTGATCCCGAGAAGGATCACGTCCGCGGTCTCGAGATCGGCGGGCAACTGCCCGTCGTCATGCATCATCGTGTAATTCAGCGCGTCGATGCGTTTGAAATATTCCGCGTTGAGAACGTGCTGCGCGCCCGGCCGCTGGGTGGAGGACGTCCCGAGAAAGGACTGGAACAGTCCCATCACGGGATCGAGCACCGACAGGCAGGGACAGCCGTATTCCTGCGCGGCCGATTCGAGCCTTTCGGCCAGTTCCCGTTCCACCAGCGTGTAGAGCACGATGCCCGGAGCCGCTTCGAGCTCGGCCAGAACGCGGTCGAGCTGGGTCTGCGTGCGCACCAGCGGATAGACGTGCTCGATGGCCGAGATGCCCTGATACTGGGACGCCGCGGCCCGGCTCACCGCGATCAGGGTCTCGCCGGTCGAGTCCGACACGAGATGGAGATGGAAATAGCTGCGACCCAAAATTCAGGCTTTCCGCGTTGCGTCGCCCTGTGGGCTTCTGTGGACGACTGGGGACGATCGACCCCGTCCGGACCGGTTTCGGAGAGAACCATGGCTTTTCCGGTCCCGACGATCAACAGCCCTTCGTATTGAGGACTATTCCGGCGGCTTGCGGTACACATGCCGAGGAGAAGGCAGCGCGGGAGCATGTCCGGAAAAGGCGACGCCCGCGTTAAGGATCTGTTAAGCTTTCCGGAATCCGACGTTCGGGCCTCCTCGAGGGCTCGGGGGAAGCGTCGGGACGAGACGTTCGGGGGAACGGGAAGGACTGTGGGTGATCTGTGGAGGACGAGGCGCGAGCGCTCTCGGCCCCCCATACAGAATCCGAATAAGAGTCCTTCTCTAAGAAAAGGAAGATGAGAGTGGGTGGTGGACAAAGCGGGGCGGGCTCGGAAAAGCCGCTTCTGGAAGTGCTCTCGGGCCGACGCACGGCGCGTCCCCCGATCTGGATCATGCGTCAGGCCGGTCGCTATCTCCCCGAATATCGGGAGCTTCGGACGCGCGCCAAGAACTTCCTCGATTTCTGCTACCGCCCCGAATTGGCGACCGAAGCGACGCTTCAGCCGATCCGGCGATACGGGTTCGACGGCTCCATCCTGTTTTCCGACATTCTCGTCGTCCCCGACGCTCTCGGGCAGAAGGTGACCTTCGCCGAAGGCGAGGGCCCGAGGCTCGAGCCGCTGCAGGGAAGTCTTTCCGGTCTGAAGGACGAGATCGATCTGGAGAAGCTGGCGCCGGTCTTCGAGACCATCGACAGGGTCCGCTCCGCCCTCCCCGCCTCGACCACCTTTCTGGGCTTCTGCGGAGCCCCGTGGACGGTCGCGAGCTACATGATCGCGGGCAAGGGTACCCCGGAGCTCGCCCCCAGCCGGTTGGCTGCCTATCGCGATCCGGACTTCATGCAGCGGCTGATCGATCTTCTCGTCGAATCCTCGATCCGTTATCTCCTCCGGCAGTTCGAAGCGGGCGTGGATGCGGTCCAGATCTTCGAGAGTTTCGCGGGCGCGCTGACGAGCGACGGTTTCCGCCGCTGGTCCATCGATCCCGTCTCGCGGATCATCGCAGGCGTCCGCGCCGTTCGCCCCGATGCGAAGATCATCTTCTTCGCGCGCAATTCCGGATCGGGGCATATCGTGGCGGCCCGGGACACGGGGGCGAATGCCGTGGGTCTCGATTGGTCGGTCGACGAGGAATGGGCGCGCGACAACGTCCAGACCATCCGTCCGGTGCAGGGTCATCTCGATCCGCTGCTGCTCGTTGCGGGCGGGGATGCGCTCGATCGTCGGGTGGATCGGATCATCGAGGTCTTCTCGAAGGGTCCGCACATCTTCAATCTCGGCCACGGCATCGTGCCCGAGACGCCGCCGGAGCATGTGGAACGTCTCGTCAGACGGGTCCGGGGTTCGGCCTGATGTATGCCTGGATCAAGGTGCTGCACGTCCTCGCCGTCATCTCGTGGATGGCGGGGATGCTCTATCTGCCACGGCTCTTCGTCTACCATGTGAGCGCCGCACCCGGTTCCGACCGGTCGGAAACCTTCAAGATCATGGAACGGCGGCTCCTGAAGGCGATCATGACCCCGGCCATGCTCGTCTCCTGGGCCGCGGGCCTCTGGATCGCCATCGCCTACGACATGGCCTCGGACGGCTGGTTCCATGCGAAGCTCGCGCTCGTGGTGCTGCTGACGGCATGCCACGGCTATCTCGCCCGATGCGTGAAGATCTTCGCCGCCGATGCCAATACGCGGACCGAGCGCTTCTACAGGGTGCTCAACGAGGTCCCGACGCTGCTGATGGTCGGCATCGTGGTGTTCGTCATCGTGAAGCCGTTCTGAGCGAAACGGGGGACCGCTCTTGTCGGTCCCGCTGAATCGCTGTATCGGGATCGGGTTCCCTCCTTTCCGGCGCCGGCCGATCGGGTACCCCGGGCTCCTCGAGAGCCCGTCGCGGCGATCCCGTCCCCGGCACCGGCGCGGTGTCCTTCCGCTTCCCCTTCTCCTCCTGCGCAGCGCCCGACGCCGCGCCGATCCGGGTTCATTCCATGGAAGTCAAACTCCAGGACCTCAAGTCCAAGTCCCCTACCGAGCTTCTCGCCTTCGCCGAAGCGAATGCGGTGGAGAACGCCGGCACCATGCGCAAGCAGGAGCTGATGTTCGCCATCCTCAAGCAGTTGGCGACCAATGAGGTCGAGATCATCGGCGAGGGCGTGGTCGAGGTTCTGCCCGACGGGTTCGGCTTCCTCCGCTCTCCCGATTCGAACTATCTCGCCGGGCCGGACGACATCTACGTCTCCCCGTCGCAGATCCGGAAATTCGGCCTGCGGACCGGCGACACGGTGGAAGGTCAGATCCGCAGCCCGAAGGAAGGCGAGCGCTATTTCGCCCTCGTGAAGGTCAATACGATCAATTTCGAGGACCCGGAAAAGGCCCGTCACAAGGTCAATTTCGACAATCTCACGCCGCTCTATCCGAACGAACGGATCAAGCTCGAGATCGAGGATCCGACACGCAAGGACTTCTCGCCGCGGATCATCGACATCGTCTCGCCGATCGGCAAAGGCCAGCGCGCCCTCATCGTGGCGCCGCCGCGCACCGGCAAGACGGTTCTGCTGCAGAACATCGCCCAGTCGATCACGACCAATCATCCCGAATGCTATCTGATCGTGCTGCTCATCGACGAGCGGCCGGAAGAAGTGACGGACATGCAGCGCTCCGTGCGCGGCGAAGTGATCTCCTCGACCTTCGACGAACCCGCCTCGCGGCACGTCCAGGTCGCCGAAATGGTCATCGAAAAGGCCAAGCGACTCGTGGAACACGGCCGCGACGTCGTGATCCTGCTCGACTCGATCACCCGTCTCGGCCGCGCCTACAACACCGTCGTTCCGTCCTCCGGCAAGGTCCTCACGGGCGGCGTCGACGCCAACGCCCTGCAGCGGCCGAAGCGCTTCTTCGGCGCGGCCCGCAATATCGAGGAAGGCGGATCGCTGACCATCATCGCGACCGCGCTGATCGATACCGGCAGCCGCATGGACGAAGTGATCTTCGAAGAGTTCAAGGGCACCGGCAATTCGGAAATCATTCTCGACCGCAAGGTGTCGGACAAGCGCGTCTTCCCCGCGATCGACATCACCCGTTCGGGCACCCGCAAGGAAGAGCTTCTCGTCGCGTCCGACACGCTCAAGAAGATGTATGTCCTGCGCCGCATCCTCAACCCGATGGGAACCGTGGACGCCATCGAGTTCCTGCTCGACAAGCTGCGCCAGACCAAGACCAACGGCGATTTCTTCGACTCGATGAACACCTGAGCCGTTCCGCGGTCGGACGACGATGACGCCCGGCGCTCGAGAAACCATCTTTGCGCCCGCAACGGCACCCGGCCGCGCGGCCTTGGCCGTCATCCGCATCAGCGGACCTGCGACTCGATTCGTCCTCGAAACGATCTGCGGATCCGTTCCCGAACCGCGGCGCGCGTCGCTCAAGGCCTTGCGCGACCCGTCGGGCGACCTTCTCGACCGTGCCCTCGTCCTTTGGTTCCCCGGCCCGGCCTCCTATACGGGCGAAGATTCGGCGGAATTCCAGCTCCATGGCGGCCGCGCCGTCGTCGCGGGCATTCTGGAGGCTCTGAGCGCCCTTCCGGGCTGCCGGGTGGCGCTGCCGGGCGAATTCGCCCGCAGAGCGCTCGAAAACGGCCGGACGGATCTCGCCGCCGTCGAGGGTCTGGCCGATCTGATCGATTCGGAGACGGAAGGACAGCGCCGGCAGGCGTTGCGCCAGATGGAAGGCGCCCTTTCCCGGCAGGCCGCACTCTGGAGAGAGCGTCTCGTCCATCTCATGGCGCTTCTCGAGGCGGACTTGGACTTCGCCGACGAAGGAGATGTCGTCGGAGGGCTCCCGCCAGGTTTCATGGTCTCGGTCGATTCGCTGCGGCGCGAATTCGCGGATGCGGCGGAAGATCGGCGCGGCGAGAGGCTTCGCGAAGGCGTCGCGGTCGTGATCGCGGGTCCTCCCAATGCCGGCAAGTCCACGCTCCTGAATGCGTTGGCCCGTCGCGATGTCGCCATCGTTTCGCCCTTCGCCGGTACAACGCGGGATCCCGTCGAACTCCGCCTCGACGTGCGGGGTATTCCGGTCCTTCTGATCGACACCGCGGGGATCCGCGACACGGACGATCCGGTCGAGAAGATCGGCATCGCCCGGACGCTGAGCCGCGCGGAGACCGCCGATATCGGCCTGTGGCTGGCTCCGGCCGGTGCCCCGGCGTCGGAGCCCCCGCCCGGGCCCGAATGGATTCGGGTCCGAACCAAAACCGATCTTCATCCAGCCGGAGAGGAACTGAGCGTCTCGGCACTGACCGGGGCCGGACTCGAAGAGCTTCTCGACGTGCTCGGCTCGGCTGCTCGGGATCGCGCCGGGGCCGGAGACGGGCTGATCGTCAGAGCCCGTCAGCGTATCGCTTTGCAGGAAGCGGCGGCGGCTCTGGATCGAGCGGCGCGGATCGCCGATCACCCCGAGCCCGCGATCGAGCTTGTCGCGGAGGAACTTCGACTCGCGGCGCGCGGGCTGGATGCCATGATCGGAGCGGTCCGGGTGGACGACGTGCTGGATCGGCTCTTCTCGGATTTCTGCATCGGCAAGTGAAACGTGATTCACGTGAAACAGGATCCGATCCGACCGTTTCACGTGAAACGTTTTGACTGGGACCCCTGCATCTTCTATGTCCCGGCCCATGAAGGACGTGCTCGCATATGACGTCGTCGTGGTCGGCGGAGGCCATGCCGGGACCGAGGCCGCGGCCGCGGCGGCCCGCACCGGCGCGCGCACGCTCCTCTTGACCCTCCGCCCCGACATGATCGGCGCCATGTCCTGCAACCCCGCTATCGGCGGGCTGGGCAAGGGACATCTCGTTCGCGAAATCGATGCGTTGGACGGCCTCATGGCGCTGGCCGCCGACCGCGGTGGGATCCAGTTCAAGGTTCTCAACCGCCGGAAGGGCCCCGCCGTCCGTGGGCCGCGCGCTCAAGCCGACCGTAGGCTTTATGCGACCGCCGTTCGCGAGTTGTTGGCCGCCTATTCGGATATCACAGTCGAAGCGGGAGAGGCTGCCGAGATCCTCGTGAAGGGCGGCCGTGCGGCCGGCGTGAAGGCCACCGACGGCCGGATCTTCACTGCGGGCGCGGTGGTCGTGACGACGGGAACGTTCCTCAACGGAGTGATTCATGTCGGTGAGCATCGTGAAGAGGCGGGCCGCGTCGGAGAGGCTCCTGCGCGGGCTTTGTCGGTCTCTTTGGCCGCCGCGGGCTTTGCTCTCGGTCGGCTGAAGACCGGAACGCCCGCGCGCCTCGACGGCCGCAGCATCGATTGGGACGGGCTCGAGAAGCAGTTCGGAGATGAGCCGCCGGAGCCCTTTTCGGCCCTCACGAGCCGGATCGACAACCCTTTGATCGCCTGCGGCATTACGACGACGACCGCGGCGACGCATGAGGTGATCCGACGGAGCCTTCATCGGGCCCCCGTTTACAGCGGCGCGATTTCCGGGCGTGGGCCCCGTTACTGTCCTTCGATCGAGGACAAGGTCGTTCGGTTCGCCGATCGCGAGCGGCATCAGATCTTCCTGGAACCGGAGGGCCTCGACGACGACACGGTTTATCCGAACGGCGTTTCGACCGCTTTGCCCGCGGAAGTTCAGGAGGAATTCCTGAAAACGATACCGGGCCTTGAAAAGGTAAGGATCCTCCGACCCGGCTATGCCGTGGAATATGATTATGTCGACCCCCGCGGGCTCGAAGCGACGCTCGAAGCCAAGCGGCTTCCGGGCTTGTTTTTGGCGGGCCAGATCAACGGAACGACGGGTTACGAGGAGGCCGCCGCGCAGGGCCTACTTGCGGGTCTGAACGCTGCGCGTCGGGCCGGCGGCCGAGAGGGCGTCGTGATCAGCCGCGCCGACGGCTATATCGGGGTGATGATCGACGATCTGGTCACCTCGGGTGCCTCGGAACCCTATCGCATGTTCACGTCGCGCTCCGAATATCGCTTGTCCCTGCGGGCCGACAATGCGGATTTCCGGTTGAGCGAAAAGGGCGCGGATTGGGGCTGCGTCGGAAGCGAGCGTATGAAGGTCTTCGGTGCCAAGCGCGAGCGGATCCGAGCTCTGCGCGCGAAGCTCGAAGAGTTATCGCTGACGCCGACCGAGGCGGCCCGGGCGGGTTTGAAGATCAATCAGGACGGCGTACGCCGTTCGGCCTTCGCACTTCTCTCCTATCCAGAAATCACATTCGCGGATCTCGTTCGGCTCTGGCCTGACTTGGCCGGTACGGCCGGGGTTGACGCGGATTTCGTCGAGACCGATGCGCGCTACGCGGTCTATCTCGAACGACAGGAGCGCGACATCGCAGCGTTCCGTCGCGACGAGGATCTCGATATCCGGAGCGTCGACTACGGCGCTCTGTCGGGGCTCTCCGCCGAGCTGCGGAGCAAGCTGGAGAGTGTTCGGCCGGCGACGGTGGGGCAGGCGGGGCGGATTGAGGGCATGACGCCCGCGGCGCTGTTCCTTCTGGCTTCCAGGGCGCGTCGCGCGGAGGCCGCGGAGTGAGCGTCGCGGATGACGATCGCGCCCGAGCGTTGACGCTCTATCCTGTTTCACATGAAACACTGATGCGGCTCGACCGCTATGTCGATCTGCTCCGCCGCTGGCAGAAGATCAAGAATCTGGTCGGGCCCAAGACGCTCGACGAGCTCTGGACGCGGCATGTCGTCGACAGCCTCCAACTGCTGGATCACGGCCGCGGCTCGCTCGTCTGGTGCGATCTCGGGTCGGGGGCGGGTCTCCCGGGCATCGTTCTGGCGGCGGGTTTGGCCGGCGTCCCCGGCGCACGGGTTCATTGCGTCGAGAGCAACGGACGGAAGGCGGCCTTTCTGCGAGAGGCCGCGCGCGAACTCGAACTGCCCGTGACCGTGCATGACCGGCGGATCGAGGATGTCGTCGGAACGCTCGACGGCATCGAGGTCGTGACGGCACGGGCGCTGGCCCCGCTGTCGGATCTCATGGATCTCGGCGGGATCCTGTTGAAAAAAGGAGCTGCAGGACTCTTTCTCAAGGGACAAGATATAGAGCGTGAATTGACCCAAGCCTCTAAATCTTGGACATTCACGGCATCGGTGATGCCCAGCGTGACCGACCCGAGCGGTCGCATCGTTCGTGTCGAAGGCGCATCGCCCCGTAATCGCACGGAGCCTGCCGCCCATGAGTGAAGCCTCCGCACGCATCCGCCCCGGCGGGGCACCGCCCCGTATCCTGGCGATCGCCAACCAGAAGGGCGGCGTCGGCAAGACGACCACCGCGATCAATCTCGGCACCGCTCTCGCCGCGATCGGCGAAGACGTGCTGATCATCGACCTCGACCCGCAGGGCAATGCCTCCACGGGCCTCGGGATCGACCGCCGGTCGCGCCGGGTGTCCACCTATGACGTGATGGTCGGCGCCGAGAGCCTCGACCGCGCGGTTCAGGAAACCGCCGTCCCGCGCCTTTGCGTGGCCCCCTCGACCTTGGATCTGCTCGGCGTCGAGCTGGAGATCGCCTCGGAGCGCGATCGTGCCCATCGCTTGCGGCGCGCCATCCTCGTGCTGCATGAGGAGCGGATCGCGCGCGGCCTGCCGCCGTTCAGCTACATCCTCGTCGATTGCCCGCCCTCGTTGAACCTGCTCACCATCAACGCGATGACCGCGGCCGATGCGGTGGTCGTGCCGCTGCAATGCGAATTCTTCGCGCTCGAAGGCCTCAGCCAGCTGCTCAAGACCGTGGAACAGGTCCGCGCCAATCTCAACCCGCGCCTCACCATCCACGGCATCGTCCTGACGATGTTCGACCCTCGCAACAACCTGTCGAGCCAAGTGGTGGAAGACGTCCGCCGCTTCATGGGCGACAAGGTCTACGAGACCATCATTCCGCGGAACATTCGGGTTTCCGAAGCGCCTTCCTACGGAAAACCGGTTCTGCTTTACGATCTCAAATGCAACGGATCGCAGGCCTATCTGCGTCTTGCATCGGAAGTGATCCGCCGGGAACGCGCCCAGGCCGCCTGAGGAGACAGTCATGGCAGACGACAGCCGGTCGCGACTGGGTCGCGGCCTTGCCGCATTGATCGGCGACATGGGCGATGAATTGGGCGGCCCCGAACGCGCCGGTGCGGGGCGCAATGCGGCCCAGCGCAAGGTCCCGACCGAGTTCCTCCGGCCGAACCCTCGCAACCCCCGTCGTCATTTCGAAGAAGCCGATCTCGAGGATCTGGCCAATTCGGTCCGCGAAAAGGGCATCCTCCAGCCGATTCTCGTGCGCGAACTGGCCGGAGTGGCCGATGTGTTCGAGATCATCGCCGGCGAGCGTCGGTGGCGCGCCGCGCAGCGTGCGGAGCTGCATGAGGTACCGATCATCGTCGTCGAGGCGACGGATCGCGAAGCGCTCGAGCTCGCCATCATCGAGAACGTGCAGCGCGCCGACTTGAACGCGCTCGAAGAAGCGATGGGCTATGACAAGCTCGTCGGCGATTTCGGCTATTCCGCCAATGACTTGGCCAAGATCATCGGCAAGAGCCGCAGCCATGTCGCCAACACGCTGCGTTTGCTGAAGCTGCCTGAAAGCGTCAAGACGATGCTCGCCAAGGGCGAGCTGACGGCGGGCCACGCCCGCGCGTTGCTGTCCGTCGACGATCCCGATTCGGTCGCGAAACGAATCGTCGAACGCGGCCTCAACGTTCGCGATGTCGAGCGGCTGACGCAGGAGACCCAGGCGGACAAGGGCAAGGTGAAGCGCCCCCGCTCGGAGAAGGATCCCGACACGCGCGCTCTCGAAAAGGCGCTCGAGGACATTCTCGGCATGGTGGTCAGCATCGACCACGGTATGCGCGGGGGCGAATTGCGGATCCGCTACAAGACCGTCGATCAGCTCGACGAGATCTGCCGCCGCCTGCGCGACTGACGCCTCAGTTTCGACGGCCGGCGGCCGAAGCGAGGCTCAGGAAGACGCGGGACGTGAGCGCCCCGGCAATGCGGGGCGACCGCCGGACCATGCCTTGGGCTTCCGCGAGCCGCGCCACGGCGTCGTCCAGCGCCGCCGCCGTCCAGATCCTGATCTGACGCTGGAACGCCTGCTTCCGCCTGAAATGGACGCGGGCGGCGTTCTCTGCCTCGCCCGTGGGCGTGCCGCTCTCGATCGCGATCCGCGTCTTCTGCAGCAGATAGGCATGCCGCAAGGCGGAGCCGATGAGCATGCCTGCGTCCATGCCCTCGTCGAGACAACGGCGCAGCATCGCGTCGAGCGTCGCTGCATCGCCTGTGAAGACGGCGTCGATCAGCGCGTCGAGATTCACAGCGGCGGTGTCGGCCGTCACGGCCTCCACGTCCGCCGCCGTCACGCGGCCCCGGCCGTGGGCATAGAGCGCGACCTTCTCGATCTCGCTGCGGGAGGCCATGCGGTCGGCGCCGAGCGCCGCCACGAGCATCGTACGGGCTTCAGGCTCGATCTCGAGCCCGCGCTCGCGCAGCGTCCGCTCCACCAGCCCCGGAAGATCGCGCAGGTCGTCCGCATAGCAGGGCAGCGCCGCACCGGATGCGGCACCTTCGACGGCGGCTCTCAAGGGATTGCGGGGCGGGAGATCGCCGCCTTCGATGATGATCACCGCATCCTGCGGCGGGGCGGCGAGAACGGGTGCCAGCGCGGGCGCGAGATTGCGCGAGCCCGCCCGGACGCGGATCGCCCGGCGGCCGCCGAAGAGAGGGACGGTATTCGCCTCGTCGGCAAGGCGAAGGGGATCGCCCGCGATCTCGTCCCCGTCGAGCCGCACGAATTGGAAGGGATCATCCGGATCGTCGACCAGTGCGCGCGCCAGAACCGCCGTACGCTCGCTCACGAGGCCCGAATCCGGGCCGTAGATCAGCACCACGCGGAAGCGGGGGTCCGGGCGGCGGAGAAAAGACTCGATGTCGCCGCCCTTCAGCGCCGCCATGGCTCAGGCCCCGGACGCGAGCACCGCGGCGATGCGGGTCCTGATCTGTTCGGCCAGCATGCGCGCCGCCCGGATCTCCGCGTCGCGCGTGGCGCGCGCAGCGGCGAAGCGCTGTGCGATCCGGTCGAAGGTCGCCGAAGCGATCGCGGTACCGGCGGACACGGTCTCGTCGGTCGAAATCCGCGCGAGCCGATATTCGGCGCGAACCTGGACGGTCGCAGCGTCGGCAAGGCCCGTGGTCGAATCCACGACCGGCGTCATGACGGTCTGCGTGGTCTTGATCGTCAGCTTGTAGCGCGCGGCTTCCGGCGCCTTGCCGCCCGTCAGCTCGAAGACGAGGTCCTGACCGAGATGGTGGCCCAGTCGGTCCGGGACGGCCTCCACCTGAACGGACGCGAGCGCGGCGGCCATGCTGCGGCCGTCGGCCGTGGTGCCGTACATCGGACGGAAGCAGCCGCCGAGCAGAAGCCCCGCCGCGAGGAGGACCACGGCGCGCCGGGCGCCGGAACGATCAACCGACCACATTCACGATCCTCTGGGGAACCACGATGATCTTCTTCACGGGCCGATCTTCCAGCGCCTTGCGCACGGCGTCCAGAGCCAGCACCGCCGCTTCGACGGTCTTGGCGTCGGCGTCCCGCGAAACGGTGATGTCGGCGCGCTTGCGGCCGTTCACCTGAACGGGAAGGGTGATCTCGTCTTCCACGACCAGCGCACGGTCGGCCACGGGCCAGGGCGACTCGGCCACGAGCATCGTCCGCCCGAGCACGGCGCCGCATTCTTCCGCGAGATGCGGCATCATCGGGCCGAGAATGCCCACGAGGATGTCCGCGGCTTCGTGCAGCGCGGCCGCGAGATCGTCCGGGCAGGTCTGTTCCTGCGCGCCGAGGGCACCCTGCAGGGCGTTCGCGAGCTCGTAGATATGGGCGACGCAGCGGTTGAAGCGCAGCCGCTCGACGTCTTCCTCGGTCCGGATGAGCGCGCGATGGGCGGCCTTGCGGATCTCGTTCGCCTCGGCTCCGAAGGTCGACACCGTCGGCTTCGGCAGGGCGGCGACGTCGTTCACGATGCGCCACACGCGCTGCATGAAGCGCGCGGCGCCCTGAACGCCTTCTTCGGTCCAGATCACGTCGCGTTCGGGAGGCGAGTCCGACAGCATGAACCAGCGGGCCGTGTCGGCGCCGTAGGTACCGATGATGTCGTCAGGGTCCACGGTGTTCCGCTTGGACTTCGACATCTTCTCGATCGAGCCGATGGCGACGGGCGCACCGGTCGACAGAAGCCGGGCCTTGCGTTCGCCGCCTTCGCTGACGATCCGAATCTCGGCCGGCGAGACCCATGTGCCGTCTTCGGCCTTGTAGGTCTCGTGGACGACCATGCCCTGCGTGAAGAGGCCGGCGAAGGGCTCGTCGATGCCGGCATGCCCCGTCCGATGCATCGCGCGCATGAAGAAGCGCGAATAGAGCAGATGCAGGATCGCATGCTCGATGCCGCCGATATACTGGTCGACGGGCAGCCAGGCATCGGCGATCGCGGGATCGGTCGGCTCCGTCTCGTTCCACGGATCCGTGAAGCGCGCGAAATACCAGGACGAGTCGACGAAGGTGTCCATCGTGTCCGTTTCGCGGCGCGCGGGCTTGGCGCAGCGCGGACAGGGGACGTTCTTCCACGTCGCATGCCGGTCGAGCGGGTTGCCCGGCACGTCGAAGGTGACGTCGTCGGGCAGCCGGACCGGCAGGTCCTTCTTGGGCACCGGCACCACGCCGCAATCGTCGCAATGGATGATCGGGATGGGGCAGCCCCAGTATCGCTGGCGCGAGATGCCCCAGTCGCGCAGGCGGAAATTGACCTTCCGCTCGCCGACGGGCCGTCCGCCCAGCACGGTTTTTTCGAGCCGCGCGGCGACCTCCTCGCGCGCTTCCGCGGGCGTCATGCCGTCGAGGAAGCGGGAATTGGTCATCCGGCCGTCGCCGTCATAGGCCGTGTCCGTGACCGAGAACGTCGCCGCATCGGTGCCTTCGGGGCACACGACCGGGGTGACGCCGAGGCCGTAGGCGTTGACGAAGTCGAGGTCGCGCTGGTCATGCGCCGGGCAGCCGAAGATCGCGCCCGTGCCGTAGTCCATCAGGATGAAGTTCGCGACATAGACCGGAAGCTTCCAGTCCGGGTCGAACGGATGGGCCGCGCGGATGCCGGTATCGAAGCCCTTCTTCTCGGCGCGGTCGATGACCTCCTGCGCCGTTCCCATCCGCTTGCAGTCCTCGATGAAGGCCGCCAGTTCGGGATCGCGTGCGGCCGCGGCGCGCGCGAGCGGGTGATCGGGCGCAAGCGCCATGAATTTCGCGCCGAACAGCGTGTCGGGGCGTGTCGTGTAGATCTCGAGCTCCGTCTCGCCCGCGGGCACGGTCGCCGGGTCGAGCGCGAAGCGGACCTTCAGGCCTTCGGAGCGGCCGATCCAGTTGCGCTGCATGGTCCGGACCTTGTCCGGCCAGCGCTCGAGTCCGTCGAGCGCGTCGAGAAGGTCCTGCGCGCAGTCGGAGATCTTGAAGAACCACTGGGTGAGTTCGCGCTGCTCGACCAGAGCGCCCGAGCGCCAGCCGCGCCCGTCGATGACCTGCTCGTTGGCGAGCACCGTCCGGTCGACGGGGTCCCAATTCACCTTGGCGGTCTTGCGGTCGATGAGGCCCGCCTCGAGGAAGTCGAGGAACATGCGCTGCTGATGGCGATAATAGGCCGGATCGCAGGTGGCGATCTCGCGCTTCCAGTCGAGCGACAGGCCCATCGACTTCAGCTGGTCGCGCATGGTCGCGATATTGGCGTAGGTCCAGGTCGCGGGATGGGTCTTGTTGGCCATCGCCGCGTTCTCGGCCGGCATGCCGAACGCGTCCCAGCCCATCGGATGCAGGACATTGAAGCCCCGGGCGCGCTTGTAGCGCGCGACCACGTCGCCCATCGCGTAATTGCGGACGTGACCCATATGGATACGGCCCGACGGATAGGGGAACATCTCGAGCACGTAGTATTTGGGACGCGGGTCGTCGTTCTTGGTGTGGAACAGGCCCTTGTCTTCCCAGGTGCTCCGCCATTTCGGCTCGGCTTCGCGGGCGTTGTAGCGCTCGGAGGTCATCGGATCGTTCGGTCGGTTCTGAAAGCGGATGGAATCCGGCGCACGGACTTGCGCCTTTCGGTTCGCGCGGACTAGGACACGAACGGGCGCCCGGGTCAACTTCGGCGCCGCGCGGAGAAACGACGTGAACGAAAGAGCTTCGACCCCTTCGGTGGTGCGGTGGAACGAGGTTCGCGAGGCCCTCGCCCGCGCCGCGGAGGACGCCGGACGGGATGCCGCGGAGGTGACGCTCGTCGCCGTCTCCAAGACCTTCGAGGCGGAGGACATCGCGCCCGTGATCGATGCCGGACAGAAGATCTTCGGCGAGAACCGCGTGCAGGAGGCGAAGGGCAAATGGCCCGCGCTGCGCGAAGGCCGGCCGGATCTCGAGCTGCATCTGATCGGGCCGCTGCAGACCAACAAGGTACGCGACGCGCTGCGCCTCTTCGACGTCATCGAGACGGTCGACCGCGAGAGCCTCGCGGCCGAACTGGCCAAGGAGATCCCGAAGGTCGGACACGCCCCGCGGCTCTATGTGCAGGTCAATACCGGCGAGGAGGAGCAGAAGGCGGGAATTCCGCCCGGCGAGGCGGACGCCTTCATCCGGCGGTGCCGCGAGGTGCACGGGCTCGCGATCGAGGGCCTGATGTGCATTCCGCCGGCCGACGAGCCGCCTTCCGCCCATTTCGCGCTCTTGTCGAAGATCGCGAAGCGCAACGGCATCCGGATTCTCTCGATGGGCATGAGCGCGGATTTCGAAGAGGCCGTGCAGCTCGGGGCGACGCATGTGCGCGTCGGCAGCGCCATTTTCGGGCGCCGCTGATCAGAGGACCCTCAGGCCGCCGAAACGGCGCAGGCGGGCGAGCAGCAGTTTCATCCCCTTCCGAGAAAAGGCGATGCAGCCTTCGGTCGGCGCGAAGCCCGGCCGAGCGATGTGGATGAAGATCGCGCTGCCGCGGCCCGGGACGGCGGGCCTGCGGTTCCAATCGGTCTCGATCACGCAGTCGTAAAGGCCGTCCTTGCGCCACATGCGCTCGTGGCTCGCGGCGGTCGGAAGCGGGACGGGCCGATTGTAGCGGCGCGATCGCGGATCGTCGCACCAGCCGTCCGACGGGCGGATCGTCCTGACCGGCAGGCCGGCGGGAAGCGGAAAGGCGCCGCGCCGTTTCACGTGAATCACCATCGGCCGCAGCAGCGCGCGGGGCGTCGCGCCGTCGCCCTCGCGCTTCACCGTGCGCGGGCCCGCGCGGCCGAGCGCGCAGGGCAGCAGCAGGGTGCCCAAAGCGACGACACCCTTCGTGCGGTCCGAGGGCCGCGCGAAGACGCGGGCTGCCGGACGTTTCGGCCGGTCGCGGCGGTTCTCGGCCGAGGAGCGGGTTGCGCGGTTCATGCCTCGTGATCTACTTGCGCCGGACGGCGGCGCGCAAGCCGCGGGACGGGGCACGATGGCGGGCGAACGGACTTTGATGATCGTGCACGGCGATGCCGTGGTCTCGGCGGCGCTCGGCGAGCAGCTCGCCCGCTCGGGAGAATTCGCCGTCCTGCGGGCCGCGTCCCTTGCCGAGAGCGCGGACGAGGCGCAACGGGCGACCGTCGATCTCGTGATCACGGCGGCTGCGCTGCCCGACGGGAGCGCGGCCGACCTCGTCGCGCGGCTCCGGGCGCAGGACATGGTCGAGCCGATCGTGGTCCTCGCGGGTCCGGACGATGATGAAACGGCGATGGCGGCTCTCGATGCGGGCGCCGACGACCGCGAGATGCTGCCCCTGCGCTTCCGGACCCTGCTCGAACGCGTCCGGGTCCATCTGCGCAAGCGCGAGGCAGGGCAGGACGCGGCGCTGCCGCTCGGTCGCTTCGTGTTTCGCCCCGGATTGAAGCTCCTCACCGAGGGGGAGCGGCGGATCCGGCTGACCGACAAGGAAACCGCGATCCTGCGCTATCTGCAGCGCGCCGGCGCGCCGGTCGGGCGCGAAGAGCTTCTTTCGGAAGTGTGGGGCTATAATTCCGGCGTGACGACGCACACGCTGGAAACGCATATCTATCGCCTGCGGCAGAAGATCGAGGAAGACCCCGCGGAAGCGGCGCTTCTGGTCACGGACGCGGGCGGATACCGTTTGGTTCACTGAGGTCGGAATGGCTCTCAAGGAAGACGTCACGATTCTGGCGGCGTTGCCGATCTTCAGGCCGTTTCCCGAGGAGGCGCTGCGGCTGCTCGCCTTTTCCAGCGAGAGCCGGATCCTGCGCAACGGCGATCTGCTCGTCAGGGCGGGCGTGCAGTCCGACGGAGCCTATCTCGTCCGGACCGGTCTCATCCGCCTCGTCAGGCAGGACGTACCCGGCGACGTGATGGTTGAACCGGGCGGGCTCATCGGCGAGAGCGGGCTCATCATCGACACCGAATTCCGCTTCACCGCCATGGCGGTCGAAGCGTCGAGCGTGCTCCATATCCCGCGTGCCTCGGTGCGCAAGGTGCTGCAGGAGTTCCCGGCGGCCGCGGAGGAGCTGCGGCGCGACATCCTGGAACGGCTGCAGGACATCGGCAGCCGGATGGTCAGGATCGGCGAAAGGCTGCAGTGAGCGTCAGCCCAGGTTCACGATCACCGGCACGTGATCGGACGGGCGCTCCCAGCCGCGCGCGTCGCGCAGGATGTGCGTTCGGCTGACGTCCGGCGCGAGATCGGGCGAGACCCAGACGTGATCGAGACGACGGCCGCGGTCGGACGCGGCCCAGTCGGCGGCGCGATAGCTCCACCACGTGTAGACCTTTTCGGGCTCCGGCTTCAGCGAGCGCACGGCATCCACCCACCCGGCCGCACCTTGGGCGGCGAGAAGCTTCTCGCACTCGATCGGCGTGTGGGAGACCACCTTCAGCATCTGCTTGTGGCTCCAGACGTCGGTTTCGAGCGGAGCCACGTTCAGGTCGCCGACGAGCACCGCTTTCGATCCGGCCGGGTTCCGATCGGTGCCCCAAGCCTTCATTTCGTCGAGGAACGACAGCTTGTGGGCGAATTTCTCGTTCTCGACGGGATCGGGAATGTCGCCGCCGGCCGGAACGTAGAAGTTGTGGACCGTAATACCGCCCGCTTCGGGGCCGAACCGCGCCGAGATGTGGCGCGCGTCGGTCTTGCCGCAGAAATGCAGGCCTTCGGACGCCACGATCGGCCGACGAGAGACGATGGCGACGCCGTGATAGCCCTTCTGGCCGTGGATGGCGGCGTGCTCGTAGCCGGCCTTCCGGAAATCGGCCATCGGGAACTGGCCGTCCTGACATTTCGTCTCCTGCAGGCACAGGATGTCGGGCCGGTGCTCTTCCAGAAAGCGCGTGACGAGATCGATCCGCAGGCGGACCGAATTGATGTTCCAGGTGGCGACGCTGACGGACACGGCAAAGGCTCGCGAGGGACGGGGACCGGCGAAGCGGTAAAGCCTTCGCTCGGGGGCCGCAAGCGTAGGGTCAGCGGATGACGGTGAGGTCGATGAAGAAGAGCGACGGATCCGGCCGCCGCGTCGTGTCGATCTTGCGAAGGGTGACGGTGACGTCGTGCCCTTGCGGATCGATCACGGTCCATTGCCGGAGCGTGAGCGAGGGCTGATCGAAGAACAGCGTCACCTGCGACGTGCCGGAAAAGGTCGCCTTGTCCTCGACGGCGACGATGACGCGGTCGGGATCGACGCGGATCCCGGTGACCTTCAGGTCGCGCGAGACGTCGATGCGCTCCCGGACGAGGAATTTCAGCGGAGTCTGGCCGATCGAATAGAGATCCTGCGTCGCGAGCTTGCGGTCGCGGATCGCGACCGTCGAGCCGTCCGAAATGATTTCGAGCGGAGAGGGCGCGTCATAGTCGAAGCGGAGCTTGCCGGGCTTCTGAAGATGGAGCTGCCCCGTCAGCTGCCGACCGCCGGACATCTGCACGAAATCGGCCGACATCACGTCGAGGCGGTTCAGCGCCGCATTCACGCGCTCGATGACCACGGCCGCGGGCGCATCCATGGGAACGCCGACGGGTTTCGGCTTCGCGGGCTCCGCGGCGGGGGCCGCCGCGACCGCGGGGGCGCCGCCGCCGACCGATGCGGGGCGGCTCGGAGGGAGCGGGGTTGCGGCGGAGGCCGCACCCGCACAGGCGAGCAAGGCGAGGACCGTGAGGGGCGAGCGGATCATGCGGCCGATCCGGTCAGGCGAAAGCGGCGAAAGAACGGCCTCAATCGTCCGTGCCCGTCCGTCCGCCCTCGAGCAGGATCTCCCGCTTTCCGGCGTGATTGGCGGCACCGACGATCCCTTCATTCTCCATCCGCTCCATGATCGAGGCCGCGCGATTGTAGCCGATCTGCAGCCTGCGCTGGATATAGGAGGTCGAGGCCTTCCTGTCGCGCAGCACGATCGCGACGGCCTGATCGTAGAGGTCCATCCCGGCCGAGCCGAAGGAGCCCTGATCGAAGACCGCTCCGTCCTCGCCCTCCTCGGCCTCGCTCTCGTCGTCCTGAACGACGGCTTCGAGATAGGACGGCCGGCCCTGCGACTTGAGATGGGCGACGACGCGTTCGACCTCGGAATCCGAGACGAAGGGGCCGTGCACGCGGCCGATGCGCCCGCCGCCCGCCATGTAGAGCATGTCGCCCTGACCCAGCAGCTGTTCGGCGCCCTGCTCGCCGAGAATGGTGCGGCTGTCGATCTTGGAGGTGACCTGGAAGGAGATGCGGGTCGGGAAATTCGCCTTGATCGTGCCGGTGATGACGTCGACCGACGGGCGCTGCGTGGCGAGGATGACGTGGATGCCCGCGGCGCGGGCCATCTGGGCGAGGCGCTGGATGGTCCCTTCGATCTCCTTGCCGGCGACCATCATCAGGTCGGCCATTTCGTCGACTATGACGACGATGTAGGGCAGCGGCTCGAGATCCATCGTCTCGGTCTCGTAGACCGCCTCGCCGGTCTCCCGGTCGAAGCCGGTCTGGACCGTGCGGGTGATCGTCTCGCCCTTGGCCTTCGCTTCCGCGACGCGGGCATTGAACCCGTCGATGTTGCGGACGCCCACCTTGGACATCTTCTTGTAGCGCTCCTCCATCTCGCGGACGGCCCATTTGAGCGCGAGGACGGCCTTTTTCGGGTCGGTCACGACCGGGGTGAGGAGGTGCGGAATTCCGTCATAGACGCTGAGTTCCAGCATCTTCGGGTCGACCATGATCAGGCGGCACTCTTCCGGCCGGAGCCGATAGAGAAGCGAGAGGATCATGGTGTTGATGGCGACCGACTTGCCCGAGCCGGTGGTGCCCGCCACCAGCAGATGCGGCATGCGCGCGAGCTCGGCCACGACGGGATCGCCCCCGATCGTCTTGCCGAGGCAGATCGCGAGCTTCATCGCGCTCTTGGTGAAGGTCTCGCTCGCGACCATTTCGCGGAAATAGACGGTTTCGCGGCGCTGGTTCGGGAGCTCGATGCCGATCGCGTTGCGTCCCGGCACCACGGCGACGCGGGCGGAGACCGCGCTCATGGACCGCGCGATGTCGTCGGCGAGGCCGATGACGCGCGACGACTTGATGCCCGGCGCGGGCTCGAGCTCGTAGAGCGTCACGACCGGGCCGGGATGAACCTTGGTGATCTCGCCGCGGACACCGAAATCCTCGAGCACGCCTTCGAGCAGACGCGCGTTCTGTTCCAGCGCGTCCTCGGACATGACGGGCCCGGTCGCCTTTTTGGGCTCGGCGAGGAGCGAAAGCGGCGGCAGGACATAGCCGTCCGTACCCGCGCCGACGGGCTCGGCGGCGACCGTCTTTGTCGGCTTGCGGGAGGTCGCCGCCCGGCGGGGGGCGGGCTCCTCGATCTCGTCCTCTTCCGGCTCGGGATCGAAGAAGCGGGCCGTTTCCGGAGCCTGACGGGACTGAACGCCGTGGAAGGCGGGCTCGCGGCGCTCGCCCCTCGTCCCGCGCAGGGAGTCGAGCGGGTCGTCCGTGTGCCGGCCCTTGAAGAGGCGGCCCAGCGCCGCCTTGGTGCTGAGGAAGACGTGGATGACCGCTCCGAAGGAGACGAGGCCGAAGCCCGGATCGCTCTCGCGATCGTCGTCCTCGGCGTCGTCCGCCGCCGGACGGCGCGGATCGATGCCGTCTTCGGGCAGCCGTTCCTTGCGCTCCAATCCGAAACCCGCGGAGACGGACAGCATCAGGAGGGCCGCAGCCCCGGCAACGACGGCGGCGATGATCCGAGCGTCGTTCGAAGAGCCGCCGAGCCCCACGGCGGCACCGAGCAGCGCGTCGCCCAGAACGCCGCCGAGTCCGGTGGGGAGCGGCCAACGGGCCGTCACCGGCAGGGCCGAGGCGGTCATGGCGGCCGCGAGGCTGCCGATGATCCAGACGAACAGCCGCAGACGCGGGCGGACGACCCGACCGGTCGACATCATCCGCAATCCGGCGAAGGCGACGGGCGCCAGCAGCGCGGCCGCCGACAGGCCGAGAAGCTGCATCAGAAGATCGGCGACGATCGCGCCGGGATAGCCCAGCAGGTTGCGGACGGGCCCGCTCGTCGCGTGATTGAGGCTCGGATCCTGCACCGACCAGGTGAGGAGCGCTCCGGTCGTCGCCGCCGCCGCGACGAGCAGCGAAAGGCCCGCGATCTCCGCGGCGCGCCGCCCGAGAAACGCTTTGACCTGTTCTGAAATGCTCTCGTAGCCCGGTCGGCTCGCCCGTGAGATACGCATCGTCGGCCCATGATACGGTCCCCCGCCGAATCGCGGGCGGACGCACGGTCCGAAACCTAGAAAGGCCCGAGTTAAGGCGGGCTTAAGGTTGCCGCTTCCGTAAGGCCCCGCCGGGCATGAAAAAAGGCGGCCCCGCGGGGCCGCCCGTAGTCTCGGGAGGAGAAACCCCGCACCCGAGGGTGCGGGGCCGTCGATCAGTAATTGTAGGCGCGCTCGTCGTGCTCGGCGATGTCGAGGCCCTCGCGCTCGGCTTCGGTCGAGACGCGCAGGCCGACCAGCAGATCCGTGACCTTGAACAGGATCGCGGAACCGACGCCCGACCACACGATGGTCAGCAGCACGCCCTTGAGCTGGGCGACCACCGCCGTCACGAGGTCATAGTCGGCGATCGAGAGGGAGCCGGGCTTCGACACGTAGTCCGGGATGCCCGCGCCGCCGAGAGCCGGGTTGACGAGGATGCCCGTGGCGACGGCGCCGATGATGCCGCCGATGCAGTGGATGCCGAAGACGTCGAGCGAGTCGTCGTAGCCGAAGGCGTTCTTCACCGAGGAGACGAAGAAGTAGCAGACGACGCCGGAGACGAGGCCGAGCACGATGGAGCCCATGGGACCCGCGAAGCCCGAGGCCGGCGTGACGGCCACGAGACCGGCGACTGCGCCCGAGACGAGGCCGAGCAGGGTCGGCTTGCCCTTGGCCGCCCATTCGACGACCAGCCAGGCGAGGCCCGCGGCCGCGGTGGCCACGAAGGTGTTCGCCATGGCGAGCGCCGCGACGCCGTTGGCTTCGAGGTTGGAGCCCGCGTTGAAGCCGAACCAGCCGACCCAGAGCAGCGCCGCGCCGACCATGGTCATGGTGAGCGAGTGCGGGGCCATCAGCTCCTTGCCATAGCCGATGCGCTTGCCGAGCATGATCGCGCCGACGAGGCCCGCGATGCCCGCATTGATGTGCACCACGGTGCCGCCCGCGAAGTCGAGCGCGCCCCACTTGTAGATGAGACCGGCATCGGCGAGCACTTCGTCGAGCTTCGTCTGCGCCGCGGCCTTGGCCGTCGCGTCGGCCGCGTCCGCGACCGCCTTCGCGGCATCGCCGACGGCGTCCGGACCGGCCCAGTACCAGACCATGTGGGCGATCGGGAAATAGACGAAGGTGAGCCACAGCGCCGTGAACACCAGCACCGCGGAGAAGCGGATGCGCTCGGCGAAGGCGCCGACGATCAGCGCCGGCGTGATGCAGGCGAAGGTCATCTGGAAGCAGATATAGACCAGCTCGGGAATGACGACGCCGTTCGAGAAGGTCGCGGCGACCGATTCCGGCGTGACGCCCGCAAGGAAGGCCTTGCCGAAGCCGCCGATGAAATCGCCCAGCGGGCCGCCGGTGAAGGCGAGCGAATATCCGAAGGTCACCCACATGATCGACGCGAGGCAGACGATCGCGAAGATCTGGCTGAGCACCGAGAGCATGTTCTTCGTGCGGACGAGGCCGCCGTAGAACAGCGCGAGGCCGGGGATCGTCATCAGGAGGACGAGGATCGTGGAGACGAGCATCCACGTCGTGTCGCCCTTGTTCGGAACCGGCGCGTCCGCGGCGAAGGCCGCGGTTCCGGCGAGAAGGGCGGTCGCGGCCGCGGCCGTCGCCTTCAGGGTATTGCGGGACATCATTGCATGAAGCTCCATTGGTGGAGATGCGCTCAGAGCGCGTCCTGGTCGCGCTCGCCGGTGCGGATGCGCACCGCCTGTTCGATGGGCGAAACGAAGATTTTCCCGTCGCCGATCTGGCCGGTCTTGGCCGCGCCGGAGATCGCCTCGATCACCTGCGGGACGAGTTCGCTCGCGACCGCGACCTCGATCTTCAGTTTGGGCAGGAAGCTCACGGCATATTCGGCGCCGCGGTAGATTTCGGTGTGACCCTTCTGGCGGCCGTAGCCTTTCACCTCGGTCACGGTGAGTCCGTGCACGCCGATGGCGGTCAGCGAATCGCGGACCTCCTCCAGCTTGAACGGCTTGATGATGGCCATCACGATCTTCATTGAGCCTGTTCCCCGGTTGCAGTCCGCCGCACGAGATGCGGAGGAGTCGGGATCCGTTAATCAAGGCTCGTGCCGGCGCGCTTTTTCCTACGTTTTGGGGGTTTCGAAGCGCGCAGAACCGGTGCCGCTGCCGCAGCCCGCGTCATCTGCTCAAAAAATATGCAGAAAGAGGATCAGCGCGGCGTGCGCTGACGGATCAGGCCTTCCTGCGCCACGCTCGCCACGATGCGACCGTCGCGCGTGAAGATCGATCCGCGCGCGAAGCCCCGGCCGCCGCCGGTGAACGGGCTTTCCTGAGCGTAGAGGAGCCATTCGTCGGCGCGGAATTCGTCATGGAACCAGAGCGCGTGATCGAGGCTCGCCACCTGCAGGGTCGGATCGAAGACGTTGCGGCCGTGGGTGACGAGGCTGCAGTCGAGGATGGTCAGGTCGGAGGCGTAGGCGAGCGCGCAGCGGTGCAGGTTGGGGTCGTCCGGCAGCGGGCCCGTCGTGCGGATCCAGATATGCGATTTCGGCTCGCTGCCGGGCCCGGCGGTGTAGCGGCCGGGCGTGACGGGACGCAGTTCGATGGGCCGCTCGCGTTCGAAATAGGCCCGCACGGCCGGCGGCAGCGTCGGCAGGATCTCGCGGCGGAACATGTCGTCGTCGGGCAAGTCGTCCGGCCCCGGCACGTCGGGCATCGGCATGCCGTGCGTCAGGCCTTCCTCGGCCCGTTGGAACGATGCCGAGAGCGTGAAGATCGGCCGGCCGTGCTGGATCGCCTTCACGCGCCGGGTGCAGAAGCTCCCGCCGTCGCGCACGCGCTCCACGTCGTAGATGATCGGGACCTTGGGGTCGCCCGGCAGGATGAAATAGCCGTGCAGCGAATGCGGGTTCCGGTCCTCGCCGACCGTGCGGCAGGCCGCGACGAGGGCCTGGCCGATCACCTGCCCGCCGAAGACGCGCTGCCAACCCACCTGCGGGCTCATGCCGCGGAACAGGTCCGTGTCGAGACGCTCCAGATCCAGCGTCGTCAGCAGTTCGTCGACGGCCTTGGCCATGAATCGATCTCCCGGCGGATGCGACGCTTTTTTGCACCACGAGCGCGGGCTGCGCCAGTGCGCGCGTTGCGCATCGGGTGCGCGCGGGCGTAGATGGTGCCGCAATCGCACCGAGGGAGAGCGTCATGGCCCGTCGCGCAGACATCTCGAACCGACGCTTCGACGTGGTCGTGGCGGGCGGCGGGATCGCGGGCTTCACCCTCGCGCTGGCCCTCAAGAGCGCGCTCGGCGGCCGCCTCTCGGTCGCGCTCTGCGACCCGGCGCTCGCGGCGCCCGCGCGGATCACCCGCCGCGCCTATGCCATCGCCGCCGCGCCGCGCCGCATGTACGAGACCCTCGGCGTCTGGGACGCGATCGCCGAGACGGCCGAACCGATCCGCGACATGATCATCACCGACAGCCGGACCGAAGATCCGGTGCGGCCGGTGTTCCTCACCTTTCTCGGCGACGCGGACGCGTCGCCCTTCGCCCATATGGTCGAGACGGACCGCCTGACCGCCGCAGTGCGCGAAGCGGCCTTGGCGGCGGGCGTCGTGCCCTTCGCCTCGCCCGTGCGGCGGCGCGAAACGGACCCGGACGGCACCCGCGTGCGGCTCCAAGACGGCACGGAGGTGACCGGTTCGCTCGTCGCGGCCTGCGACGGGGCGAAGTCGCGGCTGCGCGATCTCGCAGGCATCCCGATGATCGGCTGGGACTACGGCCAGAGCGGCATCGTGGCCACGATCGGCCACGAGCGTCCGCACGAGGGCCGCGCCGAAGAACACTTCATGCCGTCGGGCCCCTTCGCGATCCTGCCGTTGACCGGCGACCGCTCCTCGATCGTCTGGACCGAGCGGACGGACCGCGTGCCGATGGTCCTGTCGCTCGACGACGACGAGATCCTCGCGGAGATCGAGAAGCGTTTCGGGCTGCATCTCGGGCGCCTGACGCTGCTCGACCGGCCGACGGCGCATCCGCTGTCCTTGAAGGTCGCGCGCCGCTTCACGGCCGACCGTCTCGCGCTGGTGGGCGATGCGGCGCATGTGATGCACCCGATCGCCGGTCAGGGCCTGAATTACGGCCTGAGGGATGTCGCGGCGCTCGCCGAGGCGGTGACCGATGCGGCGTCTCTCGGGCTCGACGTCGGTTCGGCCGAGGTCCTCGAAACCTACGAGCGTGCACGCCGGCCCGATACGATCGGCATGGCCGTCGTCACCGACACGCTGAACCGGCTGTTCTCGAACGATCTCCTGCCGGTCCGCCTGATCCGTGATCTCGGCCTCGGCCTCGTCGACCGCATGCCCTTCCTGAAGCGCCGCTTCATCCGCGAGGCGGCCGGCAGCGAGGGTCTGCCCCGCCTCATGCAGGGCCTGCCGCTCTGAGGCTCAGGCCGGGGACGAGCCGAGCGCGGCGACGAGTTCGGCGAGGGCCGCGTCCTTGAGCCCCAGCTCGCGGATATGGCCGTAAGTGTTCATCACATATTCCGGATTGGCCCCGGAGATCCCCACGCCCTGCAGCACGAGGCGCAGAAGGTCTTCGTGCGGGAGGCGGCCGGCATACTGCTTGTGCGTCCGGTCGGCGGTGTAGGCCACGGCCGTCGCCGTCCGCCCGTCGACCAGCCGGATGCGATGGCGCGTCTCGCGATAGACCATCGTGACCTGCTCGCGTTCCCGCAGATAGGCGAGCGTCTCGTCCCGCCGCTCCGCCGCCACGCGGAAGGCGATCCCGCGGCAGGAGCCGCCCCGGTCGAGACCCATGACGAGACCGGGCTTTTCGGGCGTGCCGCGATGCACCGTGGAGTAGATGCACAGGGCGCGATGATGGCCGTGGAGCGTGGCCACGACCTTCTCCAAGAAGGGGAAGCCCGGCCGCCACATCAGCGAGCCGTAGCCGAACACCCAGAGATCGTCCGCCGCGTCCATGGTCCCGTCGCTCCCGCTTGGCGAGCCGGCACCTAGCAGCTAGGGATGGGACAGGCAACGGACGGGGAGCCGCAATGACCGAAGACGAGACCTTCCGCCCGATCGGACCGCCGCCGAAGCGCTGGAAGCTCTTCGCGCCGGTCCTTGCGCTTCTCGCGCTGGCGCTCGGCCTTTTCGCCTTCTGGTTCCATGTCGGCCGCGGTGCCGGAACGGCTCTCGACGCTTGGGTCGAGCGTGAGAAAGCCCTCGGACGCGTCTGGACCTGCGGCGAACGCAGCATCGCGGGCTTCCCCTTCAGGCTCGAGATCACCTGCAACGATGCGCGGTTCACGCGGACGCAGGGCGATGCGCCCGTGGCGCGCGGGTCGCTCGGAAACGTCACGGTCGTGACGCAGATCTATCAGCCCGATCTCGCGCTCGTGTTCTTCGAAGGGCCGCTGCGCCTCGAAGGCCGGCGAGACGGCGACGTGCTCGACCTGCAATGGTCCTCGTTCCGCGGAAGCCTTCGCGGGCGGCCGGGCGCGCCGGTCAGGATCTCCTTCGAGGCCGCCGGTCTCGACGGTACGCTCCGCAATGCGGGGGGCGTGATCGACCGTTTCACCGCCGAGAAGTTCGAAGCGCATCTGCGCCGGGATCCCGAACGTTTCGAGACCGAGCGCGCCTATGATCTCGCGATGAAGGCGGTCGCGTTCTCGTCCGGTCTTCTCGAAGAAACGGCGCGCGGCGGCGGCGCGGCGGGCTTCGAAGCGACGCTGATCCTGACGCGGGCCGAGCCCTTGTCCGGTGCGGGTTTCGCGGTCGAGGCCGAACGCTGGCGCAAGGAGGGCGGCCGTCTCCTCGTCTCCGACATCCGCTTCGCCAAGGGCGACCGGCGGCTTCAGGCCTCCGGCGAACTCGGCCTCGACGACGCGCACCGACCGGAAGGCCGCATCGAGGTCGCGCTGACGGGCTTCGCGGACCTGATGAAAGGCCTGAACGCCAATCCGCAGCTCGGGCTGCTTTTGGGCCTTCGCCGCGGCGAAGGCGGCGTGCAGCAGATCAAGCTGCCGCTGCGGGCCGAACGCGGCATGCTGGCCGTCGGCCCGCTGGCGCTGTTCCCGCTGCCGCCGCTCTACTGAGCGTCAGTCTTCGTCGGATTGCGGCCGGCCGAAATTCGGCGCGGCCGTTTCCTGACCGAGATCGATGATGCCGCGGCGGATCGCGCGGGTCCGGGTGAAGTGGTCGAAGAGCTGATCGCCCTCGCCCCAGCGGATCGCGCGCTGCAGGGCGTAGAGGTCTTCCGAGAAGCGTCCCAGCACTTCCAGCACCGCGGCCTTGTTGTGCAGGAACACGTCGCGCCACATCGTGGGGTCGGACGCGGCGATGCGGGTGAAGTCGCGGAAGCCGCCCGCGGAGAATTTGATCACTTCCGACTCGGTCACCGTCTCCAGATCGGCGGCGGTGCCGACGATGTTGTAGGCGATCAGATGCGGCACGTGGCTGGTTACCGCGAGCACTAGGTCGTGATGCTCGGGGCTCATCTCCTCGACATTCGAGCCGACGCCCTCCCAGAAGGCCCGGACGGCGGCCGTGGCCGCCGGATCGGTCCCCTCGGGCGGGGTCAGGATGCACCAGCGGTTGACGAAGAGCGTGGCGAAGCCCGCGTCGGGACCGGAATATTCGGTGCCCGCGACGGGATGCGCGGGCACGAAATGCACGCCCTTCGGCAGATGCGGCGACACCTGCGCGACCACCGATCCCTTCACGGAACCGACGTCCGAGACGATCGCGCCCGGCTTCAATCCCCGCGCCATGGCTTCGGCGACCGCGCCGCAGGCGCCGACCGGAACGCAGAGGATGACGAGATCGGCGTCGCTGACGCCGTCCGCCGCATCGGCGGTGACACGATCGGCGATGCCCAGCGCGGCGACGCGCCCGCGCACCTCTTCCGAAGCGTCGATCGCGACGATCCGACGGGCGAGGTTCATGCGCCGCGCCGCGCGCGCGAGCGACGACCCGATCAGGCCGAGGCCGATCAGCGCGACGGTGCCGAAAACGGGTTCGGCCGCGGGGGCTCCGAGACGATCCGGCACGCTCATCCCTTCATGAAGGCGGCGAGGGCCTCGACGACGAGGCGGTTCGCCTCCTCATCGCCGACCGTCAGGCGCAGGCAGTCGGGAAGGCCGTAGGCGCCGACGGCGCGCAGGATCAGGCCGCGCTCCGTGAGGAAGGCGTCGGCGTCCTTCGCGGTGCGGCCCGGCACGTTCGGGAAGCGGATCAGCAGGAAATTGCCGACGCTCGGCGTCACTTCGAGGCCGAGCTTGCCGATTTCGGTCGTGAGCCAAGGCAGCCAACGCTCGTTGTGCGCGACGGCGTCGGAGACATGCGCCTCGTCGGCGATCGCGGCGATGCCGGCGGCCAGCGCCCCGCCGTTCACGTTGAAGGGCCCGCGGATGCGGTTGAGCGCGTCCGCGATGGAGGCCGGGGCATAGCACCAGCCGAGACGCAGATTGGCGAGACCGTAGATCTTCGAGAAGGTGCGGGTCATCACGACGTTCTCGCTCGTCGAGACGAGCTCGATGCCGGCCGCATAGTCGTTGCGCCGGACATATTCGGCATAGGCGGCGTCGAGCACGAGGAGCACGTGCTTCGGAAGGCCCGCATGCAGGCGCTTCACTTCCTCGAAGGGGATGTAGGTGCCCGTCGGATTGTTCGGATTGGCGAGGAAGACGATCTTGGTCTTCGGCGTGACGGCCGAAAGGATCGCATCGACGTCCGCCGTCAGGTCCTTTTCGGGCGCCACGACCGGCACGCCGCCCGCCGCGAGGATCGCGAGCTTGTAGACGAGGAAGCCGTGGGTGGTGAACACGCCCTCGTCGCCCGGCCCCACATAGGCCGAGGTGAGGAGCGAGAGGATCTCGTCCGAGCCGGATCCGCAGACGATCCGCGCCGGATCGAGGCCGAATTTCGCGCCGATCGCCTCGCGCAGTGCGGTCGACGCGCCGTCGGGGTAGAGCTCCAGCTTGTCGGCTATGCTCTTGAAGGCCGCGATCGCCTTGGGCGAGGCGCCGAGCGGGGTCTCGTTCGACGACAGCTTATGGATCTTCGCCGTGCCCTTCGCGCCGCTCTTGCCGGGCACGTAGGGATCGATCGCGAGGACGCCGGGACGGGGCTGCGGACGGTCGAGAACGGTCATCGGAGAAGGTCCTGTCGGTCAGGAAGAAACGGGACGGAAGCGCGCGGCATGGCTGCCGATCTCGCGCAGATCGAAACGACCGACGCCGAGGCCGGCCATGGCGCCGAGCAGCGCGTCGCGGGAAACGTCGCCGGGCGCCGCGACGAGCAGCGTCAGCCCGGTGTCGTCGCCGGCACTGGCCTCGATGGAGGCGCCGATCCCCGCGAGCGTGGCGCTCAGCCCCTCGCGCCAGCGTTCGACGCCGAGCGCGTAAAGGACGACCTCGCGCACGGCCGCGTCGTCGAGCGGCTTCGACACGACATAGACCGGCGTTCCGGCCGGATGGTCCGGCCGCTCCACGAAGGGCAGCCGCGCGATGATCTTCGGCCGGTTCTCGCCCGCGAGCAGCGTCCACCAGGCGCCCGCCGAACGGCCGGGCTCGGCCGGGAAGATGCCGAGATCGCCGGCGGAGGCACCGACGGCCTCGATCACTTCCGCCGCGCCCGCATGCGTGCGGTAGGGCACGGTGAAGCCGAAATGGAAGCGCGCGGTGTCGCGCATGGGCGCGTCGCCGATCGAGACGTCGGCATGAACGGAATACGGCGCCTGAACCCATGTGAAGGTCGAGATGATGATGCGCCAGATGCTTTCGGCCGCGTCGAAGGGCAGAAGCCCCCGATGCCGCTGATGCAGGCGCTTCATCTGGTCGGCCTCGCGGCCGGGCCGGAAGGCGGAGCCGGAGGCGGCCGTCTTCTTGATGGCGATCAGCGTGTCGATCACCTCGGCGCGCTCCATCAGCAACCGATGCATCGCTTCGTCGATGCGATCGATCTCGCGGCGGATGTCGGCGAGCGTCGGTTGCAGATCAGCCGGTTCGGCCATGGCTTTCGTTCCGGTCCGGGGGCCGCTTCTCCATAGTCCGCGCCGCACCGAAAGGCAAAGGTCGCGCGTCCCGCTCCGCACGGGGCGTGCCTCTTGCCTGCGGCGGCGGTTGCCGTTACCGAAAACGGGTTCTTCGAAACGAACGATCGAACCTGAGAGCGGAACGGAATGGTACGTCCCCATGCCGCGCCCGCCACCCCGGCGAGCGAGGCCGATCAGCCGTCCAGTCTCGTGCTGCGCTTCGGCGCGGACCGGCCGCTGCTGCTCGACGGCGGCGGGACGGTCGGCCCGTGGCAGATCGCCTTCCAGACCTACGGCACGCTGAACGCCGACCGCAGCAATGCGGTGCTCGTCTGCCACGCGCTCACCGGCGACCAGCATGTTGCGAACGTGCACCCCGTCACCGGCAAGCCGGGCTGGTGGGAAAGCATGATCGGCCCGGGCAAGCCGGTCGATACCGACCGATTCTTCGTCATCTGCTCCAACGTCCTCGGCGGCTGCATGGGCACGACCGGCCCCGCCTCGCTGCGGCCGGAGGGCGATGCAGCCTTCGCGGTCGATTTCCCCGTCGTCACGATCCGCGACATGGTCCGCGCGCAGGCGGCGCTCGTCGATCATCTCGGCATCGAGAGCCTGTTCTGCGTGATCGGCGGATCCATGGGCGGCATGCAGGTGCTGCAATGGGCCGCGAGCTATCCGGACCGGGTGTTCGCCGCGATCCCGCTCGCGACCGCCGCCAAGCACTCCGCGCAGAACATCGCCTTCCACGAGGTCGGCCGGCAGGCCGTGATGGCCGATCCGGACTGGAAGGCGGGCCGTTATCTGCTGGAAGGCACGCGGCCCGAAAAGGGCCTCGCGGTGGCCCGCATGGCCGCGCACATCACCTATCTGTCCGAGCCCGCGCTGCACCGGAAATTCGGCCGCAAGCTGCAGGACCGCGAAGCGCCGACCTTCTCCTTCGATGCGGATTTCGAGGTCGAGAGCTATCTGCGCTATCAGGGCCGCAGCTTCGTCGAGCGTTTCGACGCCAATTCCTATCTCTATCTGACCCGCGCCATGGACTATTTCGATCTCGCCGCCGATTACGGCGGGTCGCTCGCCAAGGCGTTCACGAGAACCCGGACGCGGTTCTGCGTGGCCTCCTTCACCTCCGACTGGCTGTTCCCGACCTCCGACTCGCGGGCGATCGTGCATGCGCTGAACGCTTCGGGCGCGTCCGTCTCCTTCGTCGAGATCGAGAGCGACAAGGGCCACGACGCCTTCCTGCTCGAGGAGCCGGTTCTGTTCGCGACGGCCCGCGGCTTCATCGATGCTGCGGCCCGCGCGCGCGGCCTCGCGGAAAAGGGAGCCGCGTGATGGTCGACCTCACCGCCGCTCCCGCCCGCGTCGACCTGTTGCTGATGGCCGACATGATCGCGCCCGGCGCGAAGGTGCTCGACGTCGGCTGCGGCGACGGCGCGCTGCTCAAGATCCTCGCGGAGCGGAAGGGGATCGACGGGCGCGGCATCGAGCTGTCGCGCGAGGGCGTCAACGGCTGCGTCGCGAAGGGCCTCTCGGTGGTGCAGGGCGACGCCGATACGGACCTCGTGGATTATCCCGACGACGGGTTCGACTATGTCGTGCTCTCGCAGACGCTGCAGGCGACGCGCCGGCCCAAGGAAGTGCTCGAGCATCTGCTGCGGATCGGCAGCAAGGCGATCGTATCCTTCCCGAATTTCGGGCATTGGCGGATCCGCGCCCAGCTGGCGTTTCTCGGCCGTATGCCGGTGACGGAGAACATCTCCTACGCCTGGTACGAGACCCCCAACATCCATTTCTGCACGATCCGCGATTTCGTCGCGCTGTGCGACGAGGTCGGCGCGCGCATCGAACGCGCCGCCGCGCTCGATCGCGCGGGCCGTCCGGTCCGCATGGGCCTGCCCTGGTCGATGTGGAACCTGCTCGGCGAACAGGCCGTCTTCCTGCTGTCGCGGGACTGAGGCGTCAGTCCTCGTCTCCCAGCGGGTGCAGATCGCGCACGAGGCTCTTCAGCCGCTCGTCGAGCACATGCGTGTAGATCTGCGTCGTCGCGATGTCCGCATGGCCGAGAAGCTGCTGCACGACGCGCAGATCCGCTCCGTTCTGCAGAAGATGGCTCGCGAAGGCATGGCGCAGGACGTGCGGGCTCACTTTGTCCGGACGAAGTCCGGCCGCGGCCGCCGCGAGCTTCAGGTCGCGGGCGAAGGCCTGCCGGGTGAGATGCCCGCTCTCCGCCTCGGACGGGAACAGCCACGGGCTAGCGGAAGGCGCGCGCTCGTCGCGCAAGGCGCGCCACCGGGCGACCGCGGTTCTGGCCGCTTCGGTGAGGGGTACCAGCCGCTCCTTGCCGCCCTTGCCCCTCACGGCGACGAGCCTTTCCGAGGCGCGGCCGGTCGCGTCCGGCAGCGCGACGAGTTCGGAGACGCGAAGACCCGTCGCATAGAGCAGCTCGAGAAGGGCCGAGGTGCGGGCCGCCCGCAGCCGGTCCGCGCGGGGGCGCTCCGGATCGTCGATGCCCTCGGCGGCGGCCGCGAGCAAGCGGTCGACCTCGCCCTCGGCCAGCACCTTCGGCAAGGGGCGCGTCTGCCGCGGCCCGCTCAACGTTCCCGTGGGGTCGTCGCCGCGCAGACCCTCGCCGTAGAGAAACCGGAACAGGCGGCGGATCGCGGACAGCTTGCGGGCGGTCGAGGCGGGCGCGAGGCCCTTGCGGTGCAGCGCGTCGAGATGGTCGCGCAGATCGTCGACGCCCGCATCGGCCAGCGAGCGCCCGCGCGCGGCGAGGCGCCCCGCGAGCTCTTCGACGTCGCGCCGATAGGCCGCCAACGTGTTGGGGCTCGCGCCCGTCTCGGCCGCCATCATGTCGAGGAACGACTCGATCATGTCGGCATCGGAAGGCTTTGCGGAGGTCTCGGCTCGGGTCACGGGGCGAGACTGGCCGACCGTGCGGCCCGCGACAAGCGGGTCCTCCGGAGAGGCGTGAAAATCGGGGGCGGGTCGTGTAATGAGGGCGGGAAGGCGGGCGGTGGACCCGCAAGGGAACGGATGTGAGGCGCGTGACCAAGGCTGCGGATCGGAAGGAAGCCGCTGAGGAACGGCTGGAGCGGGTGCGGGCCGGGCTCGGCGCGCGCTCGATCGTGCTCGTCGGCATGATGGGCTCGGGCAAGAGCTCCGTCGGCCGTCGCCTCGCCCAGCGGCTCGGGCTTCCCTTCGCCGATGCCGATGTCGAGATCGAGAGCGCCGCGGGAATGACGATCCCGGAGATCTTCGCCAAGCACGGCGAGGCCGAGTTCCGGCTCGGCGAGCGGCGGGTGATCGCGCGTCTTCTCGCCGAAGGCTCCAAGGTGCTGGCTACCGGGGGCGGCGCCTTCATGGCCGAGGACACCCGCTCGCGGATCGCGGCCTCCGGCGTTTCCGTCTGGCTCAAGGCCGAGCCCGACGTGCTGATGCGCCGCGTCCGCAAGCGCTCGAACCGTCCGCTGCTCAAGACGCAGGATCCCGAGGGCACGCTCAGGCGCCTGCTCGAAGAACGCAATCCGACCTATGCCCTTGCCGACGTCACGGTGTTGTCCCGCGACGTTCCGCATGAGGTGGTGGTCGAGGAGATCATCATGGCTCTCGACCGCCGGCAGGCCGGCTCCGCCCCGACCGCCGCCCCCGTTCCCGCCGTCTTTCCGCCCGCCGATACCGTGCATGTGCCGCTCGGCGAGCGGGCCTACGACATTCTGATCGGTCCGGGCCTGATCGACGGCGCCGGGGCGCGCATCGCCGCGCTGCGGCCCGGTGCCGCCTGCGCGATCGTGACGGACGAGGCGGTCGCCGCCATCCATCTCCCGCGGCTGGAGGCGAGCCTCGCCGCCGTCGGGATCCGCAGCGCGAGCGTGGTGGTTCCCGCGGGCGAGACGTCGAAGAGCTATGCCGAGTTCGAGCGCGTCTGCGACGCGGTGATCGCGGCCAGGATGGAGCGCGGCGATTTCGTGGTCGCGCTCGGCGGCGGCGTCGTCGGCGATCTTGCGGGCTTCGTCGCAGCCTCCGTGCGGCGCGGCATGGGCTTCGTCCAGATCCCCACCTCGCTCCTCGCGCAGGTCGACTCCTCCGTGGGCGGAAAGACCGGGATCAATTCGAAGCACGGCAAGAACCTCGTCGGCGCCTTCCATCAGCCGAGCCTCGTGCTGGCCGATACCGACGTGCTCGACACGCTGCCCGAGCGCGAATTCCGCGCGGGCTATGCCGAAGTGGCCAAATACGGCCTGATCGGCGATGCGCCCTTCTGGGAGTGGCTCGAGGCGAACCACAAGGCCGTATTCGCGGGCGGGGCCGAGCGCAGCCGCGCGATCCGCATCAGCTGCGAGGCCAAGGCCGCGATCGTGGTGCGCGACGAGAAGGAGGAGGGCGATCGGGCGCTCCTCAATCTCGGCCATACCTTCGCGCATGCCTATGAACGGCTCGTCTCCTATGACGGCCGCCGCCTCGTCCACGGCGAGGCGGTGGCGATCGGGCTCTGCGATGCTTTCCGCTTCTCCGTCCGGCTCGGGCTCTGCTCCGGGCAGGATGCGGGTCGTGTCGAGGCCCATCTGAAGGCCGTCGGTCTGCCCACCCGTGCGAAGCTGATCCCCGGCTGGGATGCCTCGACCGACGCGGTCCTCGACGCGATGGCGCAGGACAAGAAGGTGAAGCGCGGAGCGCTGACCTTCATTCTCGCGGAAGGAATCGGAAAGAGCTTCATCGCGCGGGGCGTAGCCGTGGACGACGTTCGCGCCTATCTTGAGGCGGAACGTACGAACGAGGTCCGCTGAACACGACATGGACGATTCCAGTCTGATCGACAGTCCGTGGGTCGCCTTGGCGATCGTGCTCTTCTGTCTGGCCCTTTCGGCCTTCTTCTCCGCCGCGGAAACCGCGCTGACGGCGGCCTCGCGCGCCCGGATCCACGCGCTGGAAAGCGGCGGCGACCTGCGCGCGCGCCTCGTCAACCGGCTGCTGACGGCCCGCGAGCGCCTGATCGGCGCGATGCTGATCGGCAACAACGTCGTCAATATCGGCGCCTCGGCCTTCACCACGAGCGTGCTCGTGGAGTTCTTCGGCGCGGGCGGCGTCATCTACGCCACGGCGATCATGTCCGTGATGGTCATCATCTTCTCCGAGGTGATGCCGAAGACGCTCGCCATTTCCGCCCCCGACCGGACCGCCCTCGCCATCGCGCGCCCGGTGTCCTGGATCGTCGCGCTGTTCGGGCCGCTGACCATCGCCATCGAGGCGGTGGTGCGGACGATCCTGCGGCCGTTCGGCATCCGCATCGGCGAGAACCAGCCGATCCTTTCGGCGCAGGAGGAGCTGCGGGGTGCGGTCGCGCTGCTGCACAGCGAAGGCGGGGTGGAGAAGGAAGCCCGCAACATGTTCGGCGGGCTCATCGACCTCTCGGACATGGAAGTGTCGGACGTGATGGTCCACCGCACGAAGATGCGGACGATCTCGGCCGATCTGGCGCCCGAGGAACTCGTGCGCGAGGTCCTCGCCTCTCCCTATACGCGCCTGCCCTTGTGGTCCCGCTCGAGCGACAACATCGTCGGCGTGCTGCACGCCAAGGACCTTCTGCGCGCCCTCGACGCCGCGAAGGGCGATGCGAGCCGTCTCGACGTGAAGGAATTGGCGCTCGACCCGTGGTTCGTGCCGGTGACCACGTCGCTTCCTGACCAGCTTCGCGCCTTTCTCAGCCGCAAGACGCATTTCGCGCTCGTAGTTGACGAATACGGCGAGGTCATGGGTCTCGTGACGCTCGAGGACATCCTCGAAGAGATCGTGGGCGACATCAAGGACGAGCACGACGTGGCCGTGCAGGGCGTCCGCCCGCAGCCGGACGGTTCGGTGAGCGTCGACGGCTCCGTTCCGATCCGCGACCTCAACCGTGCGATGGATTGGTCCCTGCCCGACGAGGAAGCGACCACGGTCGCGGGCCTCGTGATCCACGAGGCGCAGACCATCCCCGATCCGGGGCAGATCTTCACCTTCTACGGCTTCCGCTTCCAGGTGCTGCGCAAGGCCAAGAACCGTATCACCGCGCTCCGGATCACGCCGCTGGGGCGTCGCCGGGCTGCGGAGTGACCTCGTCGGACCCGGCGATGGCGCGGGCGAAATCCCGGGCCTCGAAGGGTTCGAGATCGTCCACGCCCTCGCCGACGCCGATGAAGTGGATCGGCAGGCCGAACTTTTCCGCGACCGCGACGAGAATGCCGCCGCGCGCCGTGCCGTCGAGCTTCGTCATCACGAGGCCGGTCACGCCCGCCGTCTTGCCGAAGATCTCGACCTGCGACAGCGCGTTCTGGCCCACCGTCGCATCGAGGACCAGCAGCACCGCGTGAGGTGCCTCGGGATCCGACTTGCGGATCACGCGGACCACTTTTTCGAGTTCCGCCATCAGCTCCGCGCGGTTCTGCAACCGGCCGGCCGTGTCGATCATCAGCACGTCGCTGCCCGCCGCGCGGGCCTCGTTCATCGCGTCGAAGGCGAGACCCGCCGCATCCGCGCCCTGCGGCCGCGTGAGCACGGGCGCGCCGGTCCGCTCGCCCCAGACGCGCAGCTGCTCGACGGCGGCCGCGCGGAACGTGTCGCCCGCCGCCAGCATCACGCTGCGGCCCTCGGCCCGGAACTTCGCGGCGAGCTTGCCGATCGTCGTCGTCTTGCCCGAGCCGTTCACGCCCACCATCAGGATGACGAAGGGCTTCTTGGACGGATCCGGCGCGAAGGGCACCGCGACCGGTGCCAGCACGCGCTCCACCTCCTCGGCGAGCACGGCCTTCACCTCCTCGGGCGAGACGTCCTTGCCGTAGCGGCCCTTGCCGACGGCCTCGACGATGCGCGACGCGACGGCGACCCCGAGATCCGCCCGGATCAGCACGTCTTCGAGATCCTGCAGCGTATCCTCGTCGAGGCGCCGCTTGGTGAAGAGGTCGGTGATGCCCTGCCCGATACCGGCGGACGAGCGCGACAGGCCTTCGCGCAGCCGCTGCCACCATGACCGGCGGGGCTCCGGGGCTGCGGCCTCGGGTTCGCGGGCCGTCTCCTGAGGGGCGGGAACGAGTGCGGTGACCTCCTCTCCGGGCGCGGGCTCGCGGCCGAAGAGACGGGAGAACAGCCCGCGCTTCTTTTCGGGTTCCGTCGTCATACCGTTTCGATAGCCGTTTCCCGACGGCGCCGGAAGGGCTATGCGACGGGCATGACCGCCGACGAGCTCCTCGCCCGCCTCCTGTACCGCGACGCCATGATGCTCGTGATCGACAAGCCGTTCGGCATCGCGGTCCATAAAGGACCGAAGGCCGCCTTCGGCGATCACGATAATCTGGAAGCCCATTTCGACGCGCTGAAATTCGGATTGCCGCGTGCGCCGGCGCTCGCGCACAGGCTCGATCGGGACACGTCCGGCTGTCTCGTGCTCGGCCGTCACCGGCGCGCGCTGGAGGAACTCGGCGACCTCTTCAAGGCGGGAAAGGTCGAAAAGACCTATTGGGCGGTAGTGGAAGGCGAGGTCGAGGGGGACGCCGGTCTGATCGATCTGGCCATCGCCAAGCGCGACGCCGAGCGGGGTTGGTGGATGAAGGTCGACCCGGCCGGGCTCCCGTCGCAGACGCGCTGGCGGGTCATGGGGCGCGGCGAGGCCGAAGGACGGCCGCTCGCTTGGCTCGCGCTCGAACCGCTCACCGGTCGGACGCATCAGCTCCGGGTGCATTGCGCCGCGCGGGGAACGCCCATCCTCGGGGATCCGATCTACGGCACGGCGCCGCGCATCGGCGGCCCGGGCCTGCATCTGCATGCGCGAAGCGTCGTCGTCCCGCTCTACAAGAACAAGCCGCCCGTCGCTGTGGAAGCGCCGCCGCCCGCGCACATGCTCGGGAGTCTGCGCGCCTGCGGCTACGCGGGCTGACGTTCAGGCCGCGATCAGCTCGTTCGCGTCGGCGCCGACGATCCGGCTTCGGACGATCCGCCCGGGCGTCATCTCCGTTGCGAAACGCACCGGCGCGAAGCCTTCCGTGCGGCCGAGGCCCGCGGTTTCCACGAGCACGTCGTGGGTGAGACCGATCTGGGCCTGCAGATGGCGGCCGAGCGCCTTCTCTCCCGCCTCGCGCAGGCGCTTCGCCCGTTCCTTGATGATCGGCTTGGCGATCTGCGGCATGCGCGCGGCCGGCGTGCCGGGGCGGGGCGAATAGGGGAAGACGTGGAGATGGGTGAGCCCGCATTCCTCCACGAGCTCGAGCGAGCGGGCGAACATCGCCTCGTCCTCGGTCGGGAAGCCCGCGATGATGTCGGCGCCGAATACCACGTCGGGCCGCAGCCCGCGCACGGTCTCGCAGAAGCGGATCGCGTCGTCGCGCAGATGGCGCCGCTTCATCCGCTTGAGCACCATGTCGTCGCCCGCCTGCAGTGAGAGATGCAGATGCGGCATCAGGCGCCGCTCGTTCGCGAGCGCATCGAGCAGATCGTCGTCCGCCTCCACCGAGTCGATGGAGGAGATGCGCAGGCGCGGCAGGTCAGGCACGTGCCGCAGCACCGCCTTCACGAGCGCGCCGAGTGCGGGCGTTCCGGGCAGGTCCGCGCCCCAGCTCGTGATGTCCACGCCGGTGAGGACGACTTCCGCATAGCCGTTGCCGACGAGCTTCGCGATCTGGTCGACCACGGCGCCCATCGGGACGGACCGAGAGTTTCCGCGGCCGTAGGGGATGATGCAGAAGGTGCAGCGGTGGTCGCAGCCGTTCTGCACCTGCACGAAGGCGCGCGTGCGGCCCTCGAAACCGTCCAGAAGATGCGGCGCCGTTTCCTTCACCGCCATGATGTCGGCGACGCGGACGCGCTCGGTGTCGAGCCCCGGATCGGCGAGCGCCGCCCAGGTCTCGCGCTTCGTCTTTTCCGCATTGCCGACGACGCGCTCGACCTCGTCCATGGCCGCGAAGGTACCGGGCTCGACCTGCGCGGCGCATCCCGTCACGACGATGCGGGCTTCGGGACGTTCGCGCTTGAGCCGGCGGATCGCCTGCCGGGCCTGCCGCGTCGCTTCCGCGGTGACGGCGCAGGTGTTCACGATCACGAGGTCGGAATGGCCCGCGGCCGCCGCCTCGCGGCGCATCGCCTCGGATTCGACGGTGTTGAGCCGGCAGCCGAAGGTGACGACTTCGACGCTCATCAGGCCGCGCCCTCGAAGATGTCCGGGGCGAAGACGCCCTCATGTTCCAATTCGACCGGGCCCGTCATCAGCACGTGGTCGTCGGAGGCCCGCCACTGGATCAGCAGATCGCCCCCGGGAAGCGAGATGCGCACCGTCCGCCCGGTGAGATTGCGTCGGGCGGCCGCGACCGCGGCGGCGCAGGCCGCGGAGCCGCAGGCCAGCGTGAGCCCCGCGCCGCGCTCCCAGACCCGAAGGATCATGGATTCGCGGTCGACCACCTGCGCGATCGAGATGTTCGCGCGTTCCGGAAACAGCGGATCGTGTTCGAGCTTCGGCCCGATCGTCGCGAGGTCGATCGCCGCGACATCTTCGACGAAGAACACCGCATGGGGATTGCCCATGTTGACGACCGCCGGCGTATGCATGACCGGCGCATCGGTAGGCCCCACCGTCAGCTCGATGCCCCGCGTATCGGGGAATTCGCGCGAAAGCGGGATCTCGTCCCACCTCAGGCGCGGGGGCCCCATGTCGACGGTGAACCCGAAGGCGCTCTCGCGGCGGCATTCGAGGATTCCGGCCTCGGTCTCCAGCACGCAGCCGTCGAAATCGGTGCCGTCCAGCAGCGCCCAGGCCACGCAGCGCGTGCCGTTTCCGCATGCGCCGGAGAAAGAGCCGTCATTGTTGTAGATCCGCATGAAGGCGTTGGTGCCCGGGGTCTTCGGGTCGTGCAGCACCATCAGCTGGTCGAAATGCGAACCGGGCGCCGCCGCGATCGCGCGCGCTTCCTCGGGCGTCACGACATGGGACGCGCCGCGCAGGTCCAGCACGACGATCTCGTTGCCGGCACCGTTCATCTTCAGAAAGGGACGTTGCGCGAGGGGGCTCATGGGGGCACCGCGAAAGGAAGGACCCCGATATAGCGATTGCGCCCGAAAACGCGAGTCCGGCCCTCGACCCGGAAAGGCGCTCCGCCCTATCTTTCGGGGAGAGCGGCCCGCGATTCGCGGGCCCGAGGAGCCGTTCCCGATGTCCCGCAGCGGACCCGCCTCGTTCCCCGTCGTCCTCGCCGCAGCGCTGGCCCTCGTCGTTCCCGCCGCGGCACAGGTCGCGGCGCCCGTGCCGGTCGAGACGAAGGACCTCCCCGCTCCCCCGCCTCCCGCCGCTCCCGCCCCGCAGGCGCCTGCGGTCCCCGCCGTTCCGGCGCCGGACGCTCCGCCCCCGCCCCCCGTCGCGGCGCCCGCTCCGGTGGCCCCGCCTGCCATCCCTTCGCCCGCGGCGCCTGCGCCGCCCGCCGCATCGGTCGTGCCCGCGCCGGCTCCCGCAGCGCCGGCGCCGGCCTCGCCCTTCCTCGTCCCGCCTCCGGCCGACGCCTCGGTGCCCGATCAGGTCACGCTCGTCTCCCGCCCGGCGGTGGTCCTGAAGGGGCAGTCCTCTTGGGAGGAGGGCTACGAGCGCCTGAACGCGGCCTTCCGCAAACTCGAAGGCGAGGTCAGGAAGGCGGGGCTCGCAGTGAACGGCAAGCCCGTCACCCTGTTCACGGAAACCGACGATCAGGGCTTCCGCTACGAGGCGCTGCTGCCCGTCGAGAGCCTGCCGCCGCAGCGGCCCGCCGGGCTGGCGCCCGAAGTGCGGCTCGGCGCGACGCCGGAAGGGCGCGCGATCCGCTTCGTGCATCAGGCGCCCTATGACGACATCGACAGCACCTATGAGGCGATCACCGCCTATCTCGATCTCAAGGGCATCGAGGTGAAGGACACGCTGATCGAGGAATATGCGAATTTCGGCAAGGACGCGTCCGACCCGACCCTCGAAGTCTACATCTACGTCCAGCCGCGCAAGTGATCCGGTATCCCGAAGAGCGCGCGGTGCGCATTCCGGCGGCCTCGACCGTCCTTTTCGATCTCGACGGCACGCTGACGGATCCGAAGGAGGGCATCACCCGCTCCGTCCAGTATGCGTTGAAGGCGCTAGGGCGGCCCGTGCCGCCGATGGAGGAGCTTCTCTGGACCATCGGCCCGCCGCTGCGCTGGAACTTCGTCAAGCTGCTCGGATCCGAAGATCTGGCCGACGAGGGCGTCCGCCTCTATCGCGAGCGCTTCGCGGAGATCGGACTCTTCGAGAACGACGTGATCGAAGGCGTTCCGGCCCTGCTCGACCGGCTGCTCGCCGAAGGCCGGCGGCTCTACGTGGCCACCTCGAAGCCGCATGTCTTCGCCCGCCGCATCATCACGCATTTCGGGCTCGCGGATCGCTTCGCCGAAGTCTACGGCTCCGAACTCGACGGCACCAATGCCGACAAGCGCGATCTTTTCCGGACGATCCTCGCCAAGGAACGCTTCGATCCCGAACGGGCGGTGATGGTCGGCGACCGCGAGCATGACGTCATCGGAGCCCTTTCGTCCGGCATCCCGACCATCGGCGTGCGCTGGGGCTACGGCTCCGACGAGGAACTGCTGGCCGCGGGCGCCGCGGCACTGGTCGACAGCCCGGCCGAGATCGCCGCGCTTCTCGACGCCGCGGGGCCCTTCAGCCCTGCCATACCTGTCCCGGATGCAGCGGGGTGAAGCGCCGCTCCGCGAGGCCGTGAACGCGTCGGGCTTCGGCGAGCGCCTCGGGGGGGCGGTCGATGCCCTCGTCGGTCAGCCGGAACGTTCCCCAGTGATGTCCCAAAGCGTTCTGCGCCCGCAGGATCTTGGCGATCCGCACGGCTTCGTCCGGGTTCACGTGCTGCTCCTGCATGAACCAGCGCGGCTCATAGGCGCCGATCGGCAGGACGGCGAGGCGAACGCGCGGATGTTTCTTGGCCCAGCGTTCGAAAAGGCTTCCGTCGCCGAATCCCGTATCCCCGACATGGACGATCGTGCCCGCCGCCGTCTCGATCATAAAGGCGGCCCAGAGCGCCTCGCGCCGGTCGAACAGGCCGCGCGCCGACCAATGCAGGCATTCCTCCAGATGCACGGTGACCCCGTTGCCGAGGCGGACGGCGGCGCCCCAGTCATGCGCTTCGGCCTCGAGCCCCGGCACCGCGGCCTTCATGATCGCGTCGTTGCCCAGCGGCGTCACGATGCGGGGGCGATGCCCGGTCCAGATCCGCTCCAGCGTGTCGACGTCGAGATGGTCGTAATGATTGTGGGTGACCAGTACGACGTCGATCTTCGGCAGATCCTCGAAAGCGATCCCGGGCGCGTTCACGCGCTTCGGCCCGGCGAAGGGCACGGGCGAGGCCCGCTCCGACCAGACCGGATCGACGAGGATGTTCAGCCCGCCCGTCTGGTAGAGCAGCGACGCGTGGCCCACATGGGCGACCCTCAGCGCGGAACCGTCGACGCGCGCGGGCGGCCGGTCGCGGAAGGGCGACGGCCGGCTCTCCGGCCACTCTTCCTTGCCTTCCGAGAGGCGCCAGCGCACGAGGTCGCCGAAGGATTTCATCCGGTCCCGGCCGGGATTGAAGAAGACCCGCCCGTCGAAATGGTCGCTTCTCGGCCCGCAATAATAGGAATTGCAGCCGGTCTCGGCGGCGGACGCCCCGGTCACGGCGGAAAGGCCGACGGTCGAGAGAAGGCGGAGCATGAAGCGACGGGTCATGCCGAAGCAACTGGGCGCGGCCCGGCCTCGCGTCAAGCCGGTCAGAGATGCCGCGCCTCGACATCGGCGCAGGAAAGATCGAAGGCCGCGAGTCCTTCCTGCAGGAGATCGCCGAGAAGCGGCGTTCCGAGAAGATAGCGGGCGGTGGGCGTGTCGCCCCGCTCTCTGGCGAGCGCGACGGCGTTCTCCCATTCGTCCTTGTCGTAGTCGCCGCGCCCGACCCAGAGCAGAGCGACGAGTTCCGCCTGCTCGTCGACGTCCATCGCGCCGATGAATTCCACGAGTTCGATGACGGCCGGATCGTTGCGGCGGGCCGAGAGCGTTTCCCGCGCACCGTCCTCGCCCGCATTGGACGCGTCCGGTTCGTCGGTCGCGTAGCGCGCGTCGAATTCCCGCGCGCGGATCACCACGTAGCAGACCTTTTCCAATGCGATGGTCGGTTCGTCCGCCATTTTGCGCCTCCACACCGGGTGGAAACGCGATCGGAGCCGTGGGGTTGCGTCCGCGCTATTCGCGCCGCAGCAGCTTGTCGACCACCACGTCGGACCAGAAGCCGGGCTTGAAGTTCCGCTCCAGAGCCTCGGGATCATAGACGTCCCGGACCCATGTCTCGAAATCGAGGCCGGCGGCCTCGCCCTCGTCGCGATAGAGCTCGAAGAAGCGGTCGAGAATGCCGGTCTTCGAGAAACGGAAATGGCCGTAGCGGGGCGAGAGCTGGGCGAGCGCCTCGTTCACCGGCCGCCCCTCATGCACCACGAGATAGAGCGTCGACATGAACCCGGCCCGGTCCGCGCCGGACTTGCAGTGGACCAGAACGGGATATTCGAGCCGGTCGAAGAACGCGCGCGCCCGCAGCATCTCGTCCTTCTCGGGGGCGCCGCGCGAGCGGACCGTGAATTCCTCGAGCTTGATGCCGCATTCTTCGGCGGTCTCGCGCTCGAGCGGCCAGGAGCCGAATTCGCGGCCGCCGCGCAAATTGACGATGGTGCGGATCCCGTCGGCGGCCATCGCACGGATGTGATGGGGCGCGGGCTGGGCCGCACGCTCGAACTTCGCCGAGACCTTGTGGCGGTTCAGATAGAAGAGCCGGAAAATCCCGTGATCGGTCAGGATCATGTTGATCCAAGCACGGATCCGCCGCCGCGGCTTGGACAGAGGCCGGTTCCAGCGCGCGATCTTGGCCTGACGGCGTGCGCCTCGGCGCTCGGGACGGAAGAATTTCGGCATGGAGCCTCGAGGAGGGATCGCCGCATCTACCAGACCGGGCAGGCCGACCGCAAGCCGCGCCGCTCTGGCGCCGCCCGGGCCGATCGTGTAGGACCCGCTCCGCCTCGGATTCGGATATTGCCTCGATGACCCTTTCGGACGCCGCCATCCTCCTCCTTGCAGGACTGACCGCAGGAACCGTCAACGCCATGGCCGGCGGCGGGACCTTCTTTACCTTCTCGGGTCTTCTCGCGACCGGCCTGCCGCCGATCAACGCGACGGCGACGAGCGCGGCCGTCCTCACCCCGTCCAACATCACGAGCGTGCTCGGCTATCTGCCGGAAGTGCGCGCGCATGCGCGCCGCTACGTGGCGCTCGGGCTCGCCAGTGCGGCGGGCGGGCTCCTCGGTGCCTTGCTCCTGCTGGTCACGCCCAGCTCGACCTTCCGCGCGCTCGTGCCTTGGTTTCTCGGCTTCGCGACCGTCCTTTTCGCGCTCAGCCCGACGCTGACGAAGATCATCAACCGCTTCGCCTCGGCTCCGGGTTCGCCCCGGCGCCGGGTCGCGGGGGTGATGATGCAGTTCATCGTCTCGATCTACGGCGGCTATTTCGGCGCGGGCATGGGCATCATCATGCTGGCCGCGCTCTCCCTCGCCGAGGGCGACGACTACCACTTCATCAATGCGGCCAAGAACATCTGCGCCACGATGATCCAGGCCTTCGCGCTGGTCCCGCTGGTCATCGCGGGTCTCATCTCATGGTGGCCGCACTTCGCCATCGCCACCTTCGGCGCCGCGATCGGCGGCTATTACGGGGTGGCTCTCGCACGCCGCATCCCGCTGAAATACATCCGCTTCGGCGTCGTGCTCGCGGGCTCGCTGCTCACGCTGCAGTTCGTCCTGCGGAGCTGACGTCTACCGAAAGTCGTTCTTGCGGGTGAGTGCGCGTCTGCCTAAAGAGGCGCGACCCGAAGCTCAGCGGAAAGAAACGGAACCCATGAGACTCGACGCCCTCAATGTCGGCAAGAACCCGCCGCACGAAGTGAACGTCGTCATCGAAGTGCCGATCGGCGGCGAGCCCATCAAATACGAGATGGACAAGGCCTCCGGCGCGCTGGTCGTCGACCGGTTCCTCTACACCTCGATGCGCTATCCGGGGAATTACGGCTTCATTCCGCACACGCTGTCGGACGACGGGGACCCCTGCGACGTGATCGTCGCCAATACCCGCGCGATCGTTCCCGGCGCCGTGATGAGCGTGCGCCCCGTCGGCGTGCTGCTGATGGAAGACGAAGGCGGCGGCGACGAGAAGATCCTCGCCGTGCCCGCGCCGAAGCTGACGCGCCGCTACGAGAACGTCCACAACTACACGGACCTGCCGAAGATCACGCTGGATCAGATCCAGCACTTCTTCGAGCGCTACAAGGATCTGGAGCCGGGCAAGTGGGTCAAGGTGATCCGCTGGGGCTCCGCCGAAGAGGCCCACCAGCTCATCCTTCAGGGGATGGAGCGGGCCAAGGCCGCCAAGACCGACAAGTGAAATCGGGGCCGCCCGCGCAAGCAGGGCGGCCCTTCTGCATCGAGGGCGACGTCTTTTCGATCCTTCCGGCCTTGTTCGAGCCGGTTTTGCGGGCATTCTGTCCCTCCGATTCGCGTCTTCCGGAGGCCTCCGCAGTGCGTCATCGCCTGTTCCTGATCGCGGCCGCCCTGTTCGCATGGGCCGCGGCCCTGACGCCTCTTTCCGCCCAGCAGGACGCGACCCCCTCGGCCCGCGCGCAGCTCGAAGCCGCGCGTCTCGAACTCGGGCAGATCGAAGCCGGTCTGCAGAACCGCCATATCGGCGACGGCCAGCTTTCCGGCACGCGCCAAAGGCTGGAAACCGTCCTCTTTTCCCTCCGCGGCATCGCCGACGAGGCCGGTCCGCGGGCCGAGGCGCTGCGGGCGCGCCTGAAGGAGCTGGGCCCGAAGCCGGACGACAAGGCGCCCGCCGAAAGCGCCGAGGTCACGGCCGACCGCGAGGAGCGCGAAAAGGCGCTGAAGGAGGCCGACGAAACCGTCCGCCTCGCCCGTCGCCTCGTCCTGCAGGCCGACCAGCTGATCGCCGACATCGCCGACAAGAGGCGCGCCGCCTTCACCGAACATCTCTTCCGTCGTTCCTCCAGCCTTCTGTCGCCGGGCCTCTGGATCGATACGATCTCCTCGCTCCCGAACGATGCGGCCGCGGCCATGGTCATCGGGCGCGACGCTCTCGTCCGGGCGTCCGACAAGCTCGGAGTGCTCGGCGCGCTCGCGCTGTTCGCGGGATCCGTCGTCCTGATCCTCGGTGCGTGGCTGTCGCGCAGCATCGCCTGCAGGGTCGTGACCGCGCGTCTCAAGGAGCCCACCAGCCTCGCTCTACCGCTCTGCGCGCTGGCCACGGCTGCGCTGGGCTTCGGCATCCCCGCCGCGACGGGCTTCGTCATCCATCAGATCGCGATCGGCACCGCGGTGCTGCCGCCCCGTCTCGAACCGGCCTTCGCGGGCCTGCTCGGCGGCATCGCCTTCATCGGTCTGGTGAAGGGTCTCGCCGACGGCATCCTCGCGCCGGACCGGCCGGTCTGGCGCATCCTGACGCTGCCGAATTCCGAGGCCGAACGCATCGTCCGGCTCGCCACGACCGTCGCATCGCTTCTCGTCGTGGAACGTCTGCTCGAAGCGCTCTATCAGGCGATCGCGGCCGCCCTGCCGCTCACCCTCGCCACCCGCGGCAGCTTCGTCATCGTCATCGCGCTGATGCTGGCCCGCGAGATCCGCACCTTCGGCCGGCATGCGGAACAGGACGAGGAGGTCTTCGGCCACTACGTCGTTCAGGGCGGCTCGGCGCTCGCGCTTCTGCGTTTCGCGGGCTGGCTCTCGCTGGTGGGCGCGGTCGGCGCCGCCCTCATCGGCTATATGGCGCTCGCGTCCTTCCTGATCGACCAGATCATCTGGGTCGGGATCCTCGCCGCCTTCCTCGTGCTGCTCGTCCGGCTCGTGGATGCGGCCATCGCCGGGGGCCTCGCGCCGGACGGGCGGGTTCTCCTCAGGCTGCAATCCGCGACCGGCCTCTCGCGTCGGGCGCTGCAGCAGGCGGGCGTCCTCTTCGGCGGGCTGGCCCGGGTCTTTTTCGGCGGTCTCGTCGTCCTGCTGATCCTCGCGCCTTGGGGCGTCGAGTCGGGCGATCTCCTGTTCTCCGTCCGCTCGGCCGTGTTCGGCTTCACCATCGGCGACGTCACGATCTCGTTCGCGGCCGTCTTCTCCGCGGTGATCCTCTTCGCGATCGGCATCGCGCTCACCCGCGCGCTCCAGCGCTGGCTGAAGACGCGGTTCCTGCCGCAGACGGATATGGATGCGGGCCTCAAGAACTCCGTCACGACGGGTTTGGGCTATGTCGGCTTCCTCGCCGCCGCCACCGTCGGTCTCTCGAGCCTCGGGCTCAGCCTCGACAAGGTCGCCATCGTCGCGGGCGCGCTGTCCGTCGGTATCGGTTTCGGCCTGCAGTCGATCGTCAACAATTTCGTCTCGGGCCTGATCCTGCTGTGGGAGCGCCCGATCCGCGTGGGCGATCTCGTCACCGTCGGCACCGATCAGGGCTATGTCCGGCGCATCAATGTCCGGTCGACCGAGATCGACACGTTCGACCGCGCCACGGTGATCGTGCCGAATTCGAATCTCGTCTCCGGCGTGGTCAAGAACCAGATGTATTCGGACCGCACGGGCCGGGTCGTCATCCCGCTGCCTCTCCCCCGCGAGGTGGATGCCGATCGGGTCGTCGCCCTTCTCCGCGAGGCGGCTCAGGCCCATCCGGACGTGCTCGAGGACCCGTCCCCTCGCGTCCTGCTGAAGGCGATCGGCGGTTCGTCGCTCGATTTCGAGCTGGTCTGCTTCGTGCCGGAGGTCGAGACGGTCGCGCGCGTCACCAGCGACCTGAATTTCGCGATCTGGCGCCGCGTCCGCGAGGAAGGCGTCCTCCCGCCGCCGCCTCCGCGGCCGGAGATGGGGATCGAGATGATCAAGGAAATCCGGGTGCGGCTGGCCGAAGGGCGGGCGACCGGGTCGGAGACGGCCTGATGAAGAATCGTTTCCTTCTCGCGGCGGCGGCCCTGCTTCTCGTCGCGGGCTGCTCCTCCCCGCCCGCGCTGCGCGAGACGTCGTCCGGCCTCTACGGTCGGCTCGATCACCGCGGCGTCGCCTTCGACGAGACCGCGGCGATCTCGCTCATGAACGCCTATCGCGCGCGTCGCGGTCTCGCCGCGCTCGTGCCCGACGCCAAGCTCGCGGCGCTCGCCGAGGAACAGGCGAGCCGGGCCGGCCGCGAGGATCGCTCGGTCTTCGGCGAAGTGCCGAACCTCACCGGACCCGGCGGCGCGGGCCTGCGCCTGTCGGCGGGCTATCTGACCGTGGCCGAGGCCTTTTCGGGATGGCGGGACGTGCCCGTCCACGAGCGCGCGATGCTCGATCCCGAAGCCCGGCGCGTCGGAATCGCGGCGGTCCATGTTCCCGGATCGAAATACAGGGTGTATTGGGCGCTCGCGACCGCGCGGTGAACCTTCCGCGCGCGCCGCACGTACAGAGAGCGCGCAAGGGGCCCCGGCTCCGGATCAGGAACGAGGACCAGGGCGGGATGAGACTGCTCCGGATCTATGCACGGGTGCTGGGCCTTCTGGGCCCCGAAATGCGGCTGGGCCTGTTCCTGGCGCTCGCCAACGTGCTGCTCGCGACCGCGCAGTTCGCCGAGCCCGTCCTGTTCGGCCGCATCATCGACATGCTCACCTCCATCCAGTCCGACGTCGCGCGGCTGGATTGGACGGCCTTCACCAGCCTCGTCGTTCTCTGGATCCTGTTCGGCCTGTTCACCATCGGCGCGGGCGTCTTCGTCGCGCTGCATGCCGACCGGCTCTCGCATCGTCGTCGTCTCGCGACGATGGCGAATTATTTCGAGCACGTGCTCACGCTGCCGCTGTCCTTCCACACCAACGTCCATTCCGGCCGCGTGCTCAAGGTGAAGCTCGAAGGCGCCAACGCGATGGCGTGGATCTGGCTGTCCTTCTTCCGCGAGCATTTCGCGGGATTCGTGATGCTGGCGGTGCTGCTGCCGTTCACGCTCGTGCTGAACTGGCGGCTCGGCGTGCTGCTCGTGGGCCTTCTGGGCCTCTTCGCCGTTCTCACGCTGCTCGTGATGCGCAAGACCGAAGAGCTGCAGGGCACGGTCGAGCAGTACCATACGAGCCTCGCCGAACATGCGGCCGATACGCTCGGCAACGTCCCGGTCATCCAGAGCTTCACCCGCGTCGAATCCGAAGCCTCGGCGATGCGGAGCATCATCCGCCAGCTGCTCGACGCGCAGATCCCGGTCCTGTCCTGGTGGGCGCTGGCCGCCGTGGTCACGCGCGCCTCGGCGACGCTGACGGTGCTCGTCGTCTTCCTGCTCGGCACCTGGCTCAATTTCCGCGGGCTCGCGACGATCGGCGAGATCGTCAGCTTCATGAGCCTCTCGACCATGCTGATCTCGCGCATGGAACAGGTGGTCAGCTTCATCAACCAGCTGTTCCTGCAGGCGCCGAAGATTGCGGAATTCTTCGACATTCTCGACACCGTTCCGGTGGTCCGCGACGCGCCGAACGCGCCCGACATCGGCCGCGTCCGCGGCGAGGTGCGTTTCGAAGGCGTGAGCTTCTCCTATGACGGTAAATCGGCCGCGGTGGCCGACGTCACGGTGGAGGTGAAGGCGGGCGAGCGGATCGCGCTCGTCGGCGCCACGGGCTCGGGCAAGTCGACCACGCTCGGCCTCCTGCATCGCGCCTTCGATCCGCAATCGGGGCGCATCCTCGTGGACGGCAAGGACATCCGCGACGTGGCGCTTGTGTCGCTGCGGCGGAACATCGGCGTGGTCTTCCAAGAGCCGATGCTCTTCGCGCGCTCGATCGAGGACAATATCCGCGTCGGTCGTCCCGAGGCTTCGGAAGACGAGGTGCGCCGCGCGGTCGAACGCGCGCAGGCCGCCGAATTCGTCGACCGTGCGCCCGAGGGGCTGAAGACCATCGTGGGGGAACGCGGCCGGTCCCTCTCGGGCGGCGAGCGCCAGCGGCTCTCGATCGCCCGTGCGCTGTTGAAGGACCCGCCGATCCTGATCCTCGACGAGGCGACCTCGGCGCTCGACGCGGGGACCGAGGCGAAGCTTCAGGCGGCGCTCGACGAGGTGATGCAGGGCCGCACCACCTTCGTGATCGCCCATCGCCTGTCCACCGTCCGAGATGCCGACCGGATCCTCGTCTTCGACAAGGGCCGGATCATCGAATCCGGCAGCTTCGACGAGCTGGTCGCGAAGGGCGGGCGGTTCGCCGAACTCGCCCGCGCCCAGTTCATGACGACCGAGGAACCGGAGCCGGTTCCGGCGGGCTGATCAGGCGACGTCGAGGACGATCTCGCCGAGACCCTCGATCGAACCCGTCAGACGCTGCCCGCGCTCCACCTTCCCGACGCCCTCCGGCGTGCCGGAGAAGATCACGTCCCCCGCCTCCAGCCGGTAGTATTTCGACAGGATCACGATCTGCTCGGCGACCGACCAGATCATCTGGTCGAGATTTCCGTCCTGCTTCACCGCGCCGTCGACGGCGCAACGGATGAAGCCCTTCGACAGATGCCCGACCGTTGCGACCGGATGGATCGGCCCGACCGGTCCCGACGCTTCGGCGCTCTTCGACACGTCCCACGGACGCCGCAGGTTCTTCGCCTCGTCCTGAAGGTCGCGGCGGGTCATGTCGAAGCCCACGGCATAGCCGAACACATGGTCGAGCGCCTCGGATTCCGGAATGTCCGTGCCGCCCGACTTCAACGCCACCACCATTTCGATCTCGTGGTGATAGTTGGAGGTCATGGACGGATAGGGGTGCTTCGCGGCGCGCCCGTAAGGCACGGGCTGCAGCGCGTCTCCGGACTTGTTGAAGAAGAAGGGGGGCTCGCGTGTCGGGTCATGCCCCATTTCCCGGGCATGCGCCGCGAAGTTGCGGCCGATGCAGTAGGCGCGGCGGGCCGGGAAGAGGGCGGACGTCCCCAGCACGGGCAGGACCGGCCGCGGCACGGGGGCGAAGACGAATTCGGAACTCATCCGGAGCATTTCCTCATGGAGGCGGCGTCGGGGCTGGAACGCTCCGCGCCGCACGGCTAGAACGCGGGTGACCTTATCGCCGCGCCGGGCCGCGACAAGCCCCGATGGATTTCCGAGCATGACCGCCGAGACGCCTTCCGCCGCCCGCCCCGTCAATCCTTGGGTCAAGCTCGGCCTCGAAATGGGTCCGCTGGTCCTGTTCTTCCTCGTCAATCAGCAGCGCGGGCTGATCACCGCCACGGCGGTCTTCATGGTCGCCGTCATCGTCTCGCTCGTCGTCACATGGAGCTTGACCCGGCATTTGCCGGTCATGCCGCTCGTCTCCGCCGTGGTGGTCACGGTGTTCGGCGGGCTCACGGTGTGGCTCGAGAACGATCTCTTCATCAAGCTCAAGCCGACCATCGTGAACACGCTGTTCGGCGTCGTGCTGCTCGTCGGCCTCGCCTTCGGCCGTCCGCTGCTGGCCGTGGTGCTCGACAGCGTGTTCCGCCTCACCGACGAGGGCTGGCGCAAGCTGACCTTCCGCTGGGCGCTGTTCTTCTTCTTTCTTGCCGGGCTCAACGAGGTCGTGCGGCTGTGGTGGCCGGAAATCTGGGTGAGCTTCAAGGTGTTCGGCATCATGCCGATCACGCTCGTCTTCGCCCTCGCGCAGACGCCGCTCCTTCAGCGATACGGCATCGAGGACGAGGAAGGCTGATCCTTCAGCGCTTCGCGGCCTCGGCGATCACGTCCGCGATCTTGCCCTTGAGGCTCGCTTCCGTGAGCGGGCCGACATGCTTGTAGACGACCGTGCCCTTGGCGACGACGAAGGTCTCCGGAATGCCGTAGACGCCCCAGTCGATGCTGGTGCGGCCGTTCGCATCCACGCCGACGGCGGCGTAGGGATTGCCGAGGGTGCCGAGGAACCTCCGCGCGTTCTCGGGCGCGTCCTTGTAGTTCACGCCCACGAGGCGGATCCGCGTATCCTTGGCAAGCTCCAGCAGGAACGGATGCTCCTCGCGACAGGGCCCGCACCACGAGGCCCATACGTTGACGACCGTGACGCCCGAATCGAGATCCGCGCGCGAGAGGCCGGGAAGCGGCCTGCCCTCCCGCATGAGGCCCTGAAGCGGCTCCAGCACGAAATCCGGCGCCGGCCGCCCGATCAGGGTGGACGGAAGGCGCGTCGTGTTCTCGCCGAGCCGCGAGAAGAACAGCACCGCGAGCGCGGCGAAGATCGCCAGCGGGATCAGCAGCAGAATGCGCCGCGATCCGCTCGGGGCGGCGTCCGCGCTCATGCGGCCGTCTCCGACCGGCGACGCACGCCCTTCGCCTCGAGCCTTTCGAGTTCGCGGCGGCGGAGCCGATGTTCGACGACCGCCCGCGCGACGAGTCCGGAGATCACCACGAGGGCCGCCGCGTAGCTCGCGAGAATGAAGCCGCCGTGTTCGCCGAAGAACGCGCTCATTCCGCCGCCTCCTCGCCGCGCGCCGCCGTCAGCCCGAGAGCCCGGATCCGGCGCGCAAGGATCTCGTTGCGCATGCCCATCATGTGCAGAGCCAAGAGAAGCGCCGTGAAGGCGAAGGCCATGACGAGAAGCGGCGTGAGCATGCTGGGATGGATCGTCGGTCCGTCGAGGCGGATCACGCTCGCGGGCTGATGCAGCGTGTTCCACCAGTCCACCGAGAACTTCACGATGGGAATGTTCACGAAGCCGACCAGCGTGAGCACGGCCACGGCGCGCCCGGCGCGCGCGGGATCCTCGAAGGCGTTCCACAGCGCCATGATCCCCGCATACATCAGGAAGAGGACCAGAACCGAGGTGAGGCGCGCGTCCCAGACCCACCAGGTGCCCCACATCGGCTTGCCCCAAAGCGAGCCGGTGACGAGGCAGAGCAGCGTGAAGGCGGCGCCGATCGGCGCGAGCGCCTTGGCGGAAACGTCGGCCAGCGGATGCCGCCAGACCAGCGTGCCCAGCGCGCTCAGGGCCATCAGCGAATAGCTCGCCATGCCGAGCCATGCGGCCGGAACGTGGATGTACATGATCCGAACGGTCTCGCCCTGCTGGTAATCGGCGGGCGAGCGCGCGAAGACCAGCCAGAGCCCCACCGCGAACAGCAGGGCGCTCAGCCCGCCTGCGAGGGGAATGCCGACCCGGGCGAGCCGGAGGAAATTCGCGGGATTGGCGTAACGCAGCATGATCCCGATTTCTTAAGGGCGGTTCGGGCTCCCTGCAATGCGGCGAGTTGCGGACCTGCGACCGGCCGCGTGCGCGAATCGGGTCGTCGCGGCATTGTCGCGGCCATGACCGACCCCGCCTCGCCCCCGATCTGGCCGCCCGCGCGCGCCCGCGTCGCCTGGATGTTCTTCGATTGGGCCGCCCAGCCCTTCTTCACGCTCGTCACCACCTTCGTCTTCGCGCCCTTCTTCGCCGCCGCCCTCGCGCCCGATGCCGTGACCGGCCAGGAACTCTGGGGCTATGCGACCGGTGCGGCGGGCCTCGTCATCGCGCTCACCTCGCCCGTGCTCGGCTCCATCAGCGACGCTGCGGGCCCGCGCAAACCGTGGATCGCCGCCTTCGGCGCCATGCTGGCGCTCGGCTGCGCCGCGCTCTGGTTCGCGGTGCCGGGCGCGCCTCACGCGGTCGCGATCGCGCTCACGGCCTTCGTCGTGGCCACCATCGGCGCGGAATTCGCGACCGTGTTCAACAATGCGATGATGCCCCGTCTGGCCCCGCCGGAAGCCTTGGGCCGTCTTTCCGGCCGGGGCTGGGCGATGGGCTATGCGGGCGGGCTTCTCTCCCTCGTCGTCGTGCTCGGCTTCATGGCCGCGTCGCCGGACACCGGCAAGACGGTGCTGGGCTTCGACCCGCTCTTCGGCCTCGATCCCGCCGCCCGCGAAGGCGACCGCGCGTCCGGGCCCTTCTCCGCGCTCTGGTTCATCGTCTTCGTGCTTCCGATGTTCCTGCTCGTGCCGGACGTGCCGAAGCCGGAACGGCCGCTCGGCGAGGCCGCGCGGCAGGGCCTGCGCGAGCTGGCGGCCACCATCCGCGGGCTCTCCGGCATGCGCGATCTCGCGCGGTTCCTGCTCTCCAACATGATCGTGGCCGACGGGCTTGCCGCGCTCTTCGCCTTCGCCGGGATCTACGGCGCGGGCGTCTTCGGCTGGGGTGCGGTGGAGATCGGCATTTTCGGCATCCTGCTGACGATCACCGGGACCATCGGCGCAATCGCGGGCGGCCGCCTCGACGACGCGTTCGGCCCGCGCTTCGTCATCATCGGCTCCCTCGCCGTGCTGATCGCGGCGGCGCTGGGCATCGTCGGAACGGATCGGTCCACGGCGCTCTTCGTCTGGCCTTCGGCGGCGCCCGGTGCAGGCGGGCTTTATGCGACCTTGTCCGAGCGCGTCTATGTGGGCTTGGGGCTTCTGATCGGCATCGTGGCCGGGCCCATGCAGGCCGCCGCGCGCACGCTTCTGGTGCGGCTCGCCCCGCCCGAGCGCGTCGGCCAGTGCTTCGGCCTCTTCGCGCTTTCGGGCAAGGCGACGTCCTTCGTCGGGCCGACGCTGGTCGCGCTCGCGACCGGCCTTTTCGACAGCCAGCGCGCAGGCCTTGCCGTGCTGATCCTGTTCTTCGCCGCCGGCATCGTGCTGATGCTCGGCATCCGCGAACCGCGGCGGGGCTGAGGCCGGGGCGGTCGAGCCGCCCCGGACGCTGCCGCGGTATCAGTGCCTGAAGTGGCGATGGCCGGTGAAGACCATCGCGAGGCCCGCCTCGTCGGCCGCCTTGATCACCTCGTCGTCGCGCATCGAGCCGCCCGGCTGGATGACGGCGGTCGCGCCCGCTTCGGCGGCGGCGAGCAGGCCGTCCGCGAAGGGGAAAAAGGCGTCGGACGCCACGACCGAGCCCTTGGCGAGGCTTTCGGAAAGGCCCGCGGCCTTGGCGGCCTCGGCCGCCTTCCACGCCGCGATGCGGGAGGAATCGACGCGGCTCATCTGGCCCGCGCCGATGCCGACGGTCGCGCCGTGCTTCGCATAGACGATGGCGTTCGACTTGACGTGCTTGGCGACCCGGAAGGCGAAGCGGAGATCGGCCAGTTCTTGCGCCGACGGCGCGCGCTTCGTCACGACCTTGAGGTCCATGTCGTCGACGACGGCATTGTCGCGCGACTGGGCGAGGAAACCGCCCGCGACGGTGCGCATCGTGAGGCCCGCCCGGCGCGGATCGGGCAGGCCGCCGGTGAGCAGCAGGCGGAGATTCTTCTTCGCCGCGACGGCCGCGATCGCGTCCTCGTCGGCCTCGGGCGCGATGATCACCTCGGTGAAGATCTCGACGATCGCCTTCGCGGCATCGAGATCGAGCCGGCGGTTCAGCGCGACGATGCCGCCGAAGGCCGAGACCGGATCGCAGCGCAGCGCCTTTTCATAGGCCTCGCGCAGCGTGGCGCCTTCCGCGACGCCGCAGGGATTGGCGTGCTTCACGATCACGACGCCCGCGGTGCGCGCCGGGTCGAACTCCGCCACCGCCTCGAAGGCCGCGTCGGTGTCGTTGATGTTGTTGTAGCTGAGCTGCTTGCCCTGCACCTGACGCGCGGTCGAAACGCCGGGACGGTTCTCCGCCGTCCGGTAGAAACCCGCCCATTGATGCGGGTTCTCGCCGTAGCGCATCGGCTCGGAGAGGGTGCCCCCGAGCGCGCGATAGGTCGGCGTCGTCTCCCCGAGCTGCGCGGCGAACCAATTGGAGATCGCCGCGTCGTAGGAGCCGGTCCGCGCATAGGCCTTGGCCGCGAGGCTGCGGCGGAGGCGGAGGGTCGTCGCCCCCGCATTCGCCCGCATTTCCGAGAGAACGGCTTCGTAATCCGCCACATCGACCACGACGGCCACGTCGTCATGGTTCTTCGCCGCCGCGCGGATCATCGCCGGGCCGCCGATATCGATGTTCTCGATGCAGTCTTCGTAAGGCTTGCCCGCCGCGACCGTCGCCTCGAACGGGTAGAGGTTCACGACCAGAAGATCGATCGGGCCGATGCCGTGCGCGAGCATCGCCGCCTGATGCACGGGGTTGGACCGGATCGCGAGCAGGCCGCCGTGGACGGCGGGATGCAGCGTCTTCACGCGGCCGTCCATCATTTCCGGAAAGCCCGTGAGATCGGACACGTCGGAGACGGGCAGGCCCGCATCGGCCAGCGCCTGCCGGGTCCCGCCCGTCGAGACGAGCGCGACGCCCATCGCGTGCAGTTCCTGAGCGAAGGGGATCAGCCCCGCCTTGTCGGAAACGGAAAGAAGGGCGCGCGTGACGCGGCGGGGTTCGGTGGGCATGGCGCAGCCTCGGCAGAGTGACGACAGGGCGCCGCCATAGCACGCGGGTTCCGCGGTCGAAACACCCTCTTCGCATGAGAGGGTGCGACGAGGATCAGAGGTCCTGAATGCGCGACAGGCTCCAGCGCAGGGCCGGAAGCGTCCTGAAACGTGCCGACAGCACGATCTTGTTCGTGCGCCGCGCACCGTCGGGAACCGCGAAGACCGCGCCGTCTTCGACCGTCACGGGCACGTCGCGGGATTCGAACAGCCAGCGCCGACCGCCCGGAGCGGTGAGGATCAGCCCGTCCCCGTCTTCGAGCGGGGCGGTATCGATCCCCGGCTGAAGATGGAAGATGACCGCGTAGTCGTCCTCGTGCTTCGTCGTCTTCGCTTCGGCCACCACGGCGATCATGTCGGTTCCCTCGAGCCGCATGCCGTCGGGAGAGAACCGGAGCGTCCTCTCGTGGCGCAGGCCCCGGGCCGCATAGCCGTCGTGCGAGGCCGCGATCAGCGTGCCGTCGCCCGTCGTCTCGCGCACGCAGGTGACCTCGCGCGGTCCCGCGATGATCGGCGCGCCGCGGGGCCAACGCACCCGCTCCGTCGGCGCGAAGCTGCAGGAGGACGTGCCGCCGACCACGAGCGTGGAATGGGCCGCCGTCGCGCGAGCCGTCTCCCTGTATTGCTCGAAGCCCGGCGGCGGCGCGCCGCAATTCACGATCACCTTCTGCATGGCGTCCGAGAATTCGAACGAGAGGCAGCCGGCATGGGCGAAGCCCGAAAAGGCCTCGGGCGGAGGTGCGCCCGCATCCATGATCAGCAGGGATTGGCCCGCCTGCACCCGCTGGTAGCCGGACGGACCGGCATTCTCCATCGGAAGCGAGCGGACGTCCTGATAGGCGAGTACCGTGGCGAGCACGTCGGCCTGCGTTCGCGCCATGCCGTTGAAGAGCGCGAGCGTCCCGTCGCCATGACGGAAGAGCCGCAGCATGGGGCCGATCCGGTCGACGGCGTTGAGCAGTTCCTGCGGCGGCTCGATGCCCTGCGTCGCGAAGACCTGCCGGAGCGGGAGCAGATCGGCGAGGAGATCCAGCAGGATCGCCGGATTGCGGCTCAGATGGCCGCCGTCCGGCAGAAGCTGGCGCTCCAGTTCCATTGCGAGGCGCTTCGCAGTGCGGCGGACCTGCGGCGCGGTGCCCTGGGTGGCGAGGGCCACGTAGCAGAGCGCCACGGCGGCCCTCAGCCGCCGCTCCGGGCAGTCGCACTGGTCCATGATCTGCCCGAGGAAACGGGCCTGCCGGCCGATCGAGCGCATGAAGCGGCGATAGAAGTCGCGGTCCGCGCCTTCGAGCACCAGCGGCGACTGCGTGATCCATGCGATCAGCCGGCGCGCGATGACGCCGGTTTCCCACGCCGCGCCGCGCGGCCTGCGGCAGATCGAGATCCAGTCGTCGACGAGCGCGCGGGCATTGGCGCGGGCCAGCGCCGTTTCCGCGGCGCGGAGATGGCGCAGCCAGCCGAAGCCCATCAGCTCCTCGGCCCATGCGGCATTGGGGGGCAGCGTCTCGAAGGGCGAGCGGCCCTCGGTGGCGACCACCTTGCCGCCGAAGGCGAAATAGCCCGCATAGATGTCGGAGGCGATCGTCGGGTCCGTGGTCCGCAGGTCCTGCGGCGCGATCACCATGCGGTCCGATGTGCCGCGGCCGAGCGAAGGGACGAGAAGGCGCAACGGCGCCGTCGCGATGCGCGCGGTCCGCCGCAGCACCTCGCGCAGCTGGAAAACCGCCACGATCCAACGCTCTCCGCTCATGCGGCGATCGGCTCCCTTCGAATCACGAGGGGCCAGCCTAAACGATCGTGCGCCGATTGACTCCCCGTCCCCGCCGTCTCAGCGGCGGCGCAGGCGCGAGACGAAGAATCCGTCGATGCCGGACAGCCGATCTTCGTCGGACGCCAGCATGAAGGGCAGGGTGCGAAGATCGCCCTCGGGCGTGATCGCGTCACCGAGCCCCGGGACGTCGTCGGCCGTCACGGGCACGCGCTCGAAATCCGCGTTGCGCGCCAGAAAGGCCTCGATCTGCGCTTCCCCTTCCTCGCGTTCGAGCGAGCAGGTGCAGTAGACGAGCCGCCCGCCGGGCCCGACCATTCCGGCGGCCTTGTCGAGCAGGCGGCGCTGCAGATCGGCGAGCTTCGCCACGTCGGCCGGGCCTTTCGTCCAAGCCACGTCGGGATGGCGCCGCAGCGTGCCGGTGGCGGAGCACGGCGCATCGAGCAGCACGGCGCCGAAGCCGGTCTCCTCGACCGCGAGAGCATCCGCGGCCATGACGCGCGCGACGAGCCCCAGCCGGTCCATGTTCGCCTGCAGGGTCTTGAGGCGCTGCGCCGAACGGTCCACGGCCAGAACTTCGGCCCCCGCCGCCGCGAGTTGTGCGGTCTTGCCCCCGGGCGCGGCACAGAGATCGACGATTCTCTCGCCTGCTGCGGGTTTCAGGATCGCCACGGGCAACGCGGCCGCCGCATCCTGCACCCACCAGGCGCCCTCATCGAAGCCCGGCAGCTCGACGATCGGCGTGCGTTGCCGGAGCCGGAGCGAGCCGGTCGGGAGCAGGAGCGCATCCAAGCGCTCGGCCCAGATCTCGGGATCCGCCTTCACGGTCAGGTCGACGGCGGCTTCCACCCGGTGCTGCGCGGCCATGCGTTCGGCGCGCTCGCGCCCGTAGGCCGCGACCCAGCGCTCCGCCAGCCAGTCCGGTGCGTCGCGGAAGGCGTCGGCGCCGGACAGGATCGCGTCGCGCTCGCGCGCGATGCGTCGGAGCACGGCATTCACCAGCGGGGCGAAAGGGAAGCCGCGGGGATCGAGCCGGGCGGCACGCACCGCGAGGTCGACAGCCGCATGGTCCGGCACGTCGAGAAACAGGATCTGCGCGGCCCCGGTCAGCAGAATGCCTTCGATCTCGCCGGATTTGGCGGGGACGCCCTCGTTGAGGCAGGCGTCGAGCGCGGCACGGATCGTTCCGTATCGGCGCACGGTCGCGCCCGCGACGGCGCGGACGAGCCCGCGGTCGCGGTCGGGCAAGGTCTCGCCTTCGGGGCCGCCGATCATTCGATCGAGCGTTTCGTCGAGCGCGCGGCCGCGCTTGATCGTCTCGATCACGACCGCGGCGGCGAGGCGCCGGGCGGCGAGGCCGGGTGCGGCTTCGTCGTCGCGCTTGCGCTTTCTTGCCTTGTCCGCTTTCGCCAATTCGATCGTCCTTCGATGCGTGTCTTCTTGACCCGACCTCTCTATGGCGCCACATCGGGTCGGACGGCAAGGCGAGGACTTCATGAGCGTCGAAGGAACCAAGATCGATCCGGCCTCCTCCGGCGCCGTTCCCGCGGAGCCTGTGGCCCCGCCGAAAGTGCTCACGCCCGCAGCGCGCCGCGCCCTTGCCGAGGCGGAAGCGCGCCGCGCCGCGTATGATGCCGCCGCCGTGGCGGCCAAACCCGTGCAGGAAGTGAACGGCCGTGACGGTCCGGAGCCCGTCCGCTACGGTGACTGGGAGCTGAAAGGGATCACCAGCGACTTCTGATCCGCGAGGTCTTCTTCCATGGTCGTCGTGCCGTTCTACGCGGGTCTTCTCGCATTTCTCTTCGTCGTGCTCTCGGTCCGGGTCATCGGAATCCGTCGTTCCGCCAAGGTCGCTCTCGGGACCGGCGGTGACCGCGACCTCGAACGTCGCGTGCGCGTCCACGCCAATTTCGCCGAATATGTCCCGCTCGCGCTGTTTTCGCTCGCCCTGCTCGAATTGCAGAGCGTCTCTGCCCAGGCCCTGCACGGCCTCGGCCTGCTCCTGCTCGTCGGTCGGTGCCTCCACGCGTACGGCATGTCGCAGTCCGCGGAGAATTTCCGTTTTCGCGTGGCGGGCATGATCTGCACCTTCACGGTCCTCGGCATCGCGGCTTTTCTGCTCGTCGCGGGCAGCCTTCCCCGCATCTTCGGGATGTCCTCGTGACCGATATGCCCGGCGGCGGCCTTCTCCGTCCTCCGGGTTTTCGAGAGGCGGTGAAGGTCTGGGCCCGCATCGGTCTTCTGTCCTTCGGCGGCCCGGCCGGTCAGATTGCGCTGATGCACCGCATCCTCGTCGACGAGAAGCGGTGGATCTCCGACCGGCGGTTCCTGCACGCGCTGAATTTCTGCATGCTGCTGCCCGGCCCCGAGGCCCAGCAGCTCGCGATTTATGCGGGCTGGCTGCTGCACGGCACCCGCGGCGGCCTCGTCGCGGGCACGCTGTTCGTCCTGCCGGGCTTCTTCGTCATTCTCGCGCTCGGCACGGCCTACGCGCTCTACGGCTCGGTCCCCTTCGTGGCGGGCCTGTTCTTCGGCCTGAAGGCGGCCGTTCTCGCGATCCTGCTTCAGGCGATGATCCGGCTGTCGAAACGGGCCTTGATCACGTCGACTCATCGCATCGCGGCGGTTCTCGCCTTCATCGCGCTCTTCGCCTTCGGCGTGCCGTTCCCCGTCGTGGTGCTGTCGGCGGGTGCGGCCGGGTGGATGCTTGCCCGGTCGGCCCGCCTTCCCGCCGGCGCCAAGGAAGAGGACGAGGCCGAAATCGCTCCGGCCGTGTCGTCCGGCCCGGGCCGGTCGCTTCGGATCATCGCCGTCGGGGGGGTGCTCTGGGTCGCCCCGGTCCTCGCGCTCGTCCCCATCTTCGGGGCCGAAACGACCTATACGGCCGTCGCGATCTTCTTTTCCAAGATGGCGGTCATCACCTTCGGCGGCGCCTACGCCGTCCTCGCCTATGTCGCGCAGGCGGCGGTCGAAACCTATGGCTGGCTCACGCCGGGCGAGATGCTGGACGGCCTCGCGCTTGCCGAAACCACGCCGGGCCCGCTGATTCTCGTTCTGACCTTCGTGGGCTTTCTCGCCGCGTTCCGCGATGCGGCGGGGGCTTCGCCCTTGGTCGGCGGCCTCATCGGCGCCGTCCTGACGACTTGGGTCACCTTCGTGCCCTGTTTTCTCTGGATCTTCCTCGCCGCGCCCTCGATCGAGAGGCTTCGCCGGAACGCGGCTCTCTCCGGCGCGCTGGCCGTCATCACCGCCGCCGTTGTCGGCGTCATCGGGCATCTGGCGCTCTGGTTCGCGATGCATGTCCTGTTCGGACGGACTCGGGCCCTCGTCCTGGGTCCCGCATCCTTGGACCTTCCGGTCCTCGCGTCCTTCGACCCCGCGGCGGCGGCGCTCGCCGTCCTCGGGGCGGTTCTTCTGTTCAGGACGCGCCTCGGACTGCCGGGGACGCTCGCCGTCTGCGCCGCTGCCGGTCTGATCGCGCGTTAGAAGCCTCCCGCGAGCTCCACCTTGCGCTCATAGTCCTTGTGGCGGACGTTGCGCAGCCCGCTCTTGTAGCGGCTGGCGGCGCAGCGCTGGTCGCCGTCGCACACCTCGAGCGCTTTCTTGAGATAGCGGATGCCGTAGCGCGCGTTCACCCGCGCATCGAGAAGGCCGTGGTCATGGCCGGAATAGCCGACCGAGCGGGCGGTGGCGGGCATGATCTGCATGAGGCCGATCGGGCCCGCGCCGCGGGCGTCGGGATTCAGGCCGCTTTCGACGCGGGCCACTGCGACCGCCAGAGCCGCAGGCACGTCCTGCGCTTCGGCTTCGGCTTCGATCAGGGCGATGATGGCGGTGCGGTTTTCGAGCGAGGGTGTCTTGGCAGAGACGCCGGCGGGTGCGCAGGCAAGCAGAGTCGCGCAGATCAGGACGGTAGTCTTCATGGGCCGGCGTATCGCGTCCAAATGGGGCGAGACTGTGTCACGATCCCCGTGATAAAAAATCGCGAGAAATGATGGTTTATGAATCGTTGATCATTCGTATTCATTCAAAATTGAAATCGATCATCCGAGGAATACGAAATTCTTCATTTCGGGATCATCGAAAAGGAGTGCCCGCGTTGAAATTCATGCATCTTGCCGCCCTCGGAGCGGGGCTTGTTCTGGCGGCCTGCGCGCCGTCGAGCCCGGACGGATCCTGGACCTTCAGCAGCGATCTCACGCGAGCCGAGCCCGATTTTCCGAAGGGCTCCCCAGGCGACACGTCGGTCTTCGCCATCGAGATCCTTCTGCCTCGGCTGACCATCGAGAAGAACTCTTGGGAGGCGATGAAGGGGTCCATCCGCTGTACGATCGAGAAGCTCGGCGCGGAGGACGGCGTCGCCTGCGAATTCACCAAGGATCGCAAGCCGTCCGGCCGCATCACGGCGGTGCTCGAGGGCGATCGGCTGAAGCTCAAGGAAAAGAACAAGCCGACCTACGTCTATATCCGCGAGAAGAAGTGAGCTTCGAGGGCGCGGGCCCTCGGTTTTTGAAGACGACCCGGCCTCACGGACGCGCCATGAGCCAGAGCGCGACGGCGTCGCTCATGAAGCCGTCGGCCGGCAGCCCGGCCCGGGTCTGCGCCGCGGCGATCGCGGTGCGCGTTCCCGCGCCGTAGGAGCCGTCGATCCGCGTGGTGTCGGGCAGGAAGCCGTGGAACTTCAGCAGCGACTGAAGGAACCAGTGCTCGGCCGGCTCGCGCCGCGCCTCTTCCGCGGCTCCCGGAACGTTCAGGGCGTCGACCGCCGCGAGCCACAGCGCGCGTTGGCGCGCATAGGCCTTGGCCACGCAGGGCGCGAAGCGATCGGTGCCTTCGGCATTGCCGTGCGGATCTTCGGCGTTGATGCGCTTGGGAATGCGGCAGTCCTTGACCACGGCTTCCGAGAATTTGCCGCTCTCCGCCCGGAGCTTCTGCTGATCGGCGGGCAGCGCGTGGCGCAGGATCTGGTAGGGCTGGACCAGCGCGACGTCGGCCTTGCCGAGCGCATGCGGCGCCGCGCTTTCGGTCAGCACGACCTGGGCGAGGCCCGGGCATTTGGACCAGTCCGCGCAGACGAAGGTCGGCCCGATCCGCAGATTTTCCGTGCTGTTGCGGAGCGCGATATTGCGGTCCTTGACCTCGTCCGCGCTCCCCGTCGGCGCCTCCGCCGTCAGCTTGCAGCCCTGCAGCATCACAGTGAAGCGCGGCGCCGAGCGCGTCTCATAGGCTTCCGTGTCGTCGAAATGCGCGAAGTCGGAGGTGGCCGAAAGCCTGTAGGCCGTCCATGCCTTGGTTTCGGGCATATCGCTGCAGCCCACCAGCAGATGCGTATTGGCCCAGCCTTCGTCGGACGGCGGCACGGCGATGCGGGGTGCCACGAGTTCGCCGGTCGGCAGCGCGACGACCTTCAGGCCGATCTCGACCGGCTTTCCCTGCGGCGATCCCGCCTTGTAGTTCTGCAGCACATGGCGCCCGAACGCCTCGTCGTTCATCGGCTGAGCCGCAGCGGCGAAGCCGGACAGCGCCAGAAGGAAGATCGCAGCAATCGAACGCATACACGCCACTCCCGAATCGACGGCTTTCCGCCGGAACGCGGCGTCAATCTGGGCGAGCGCGCCCGCGGAGGCAATCGGTAGATGTCGGGAGGCGGATCGAGGCGGAGAAGTGGTGCCGCAAGAGGGATTCGAACCCCCGACCCCCTCATTACGAATGAGGTGCTCTACCAGCTGAGCTATTGCGGCGCACGGCGCCGAGCGCGGCGTTCCTATACCCTCGGGGGGCGAGCGGCGCAAGCGGCCGTTCACACGGGCAGACGGTTCCGCGCCTCCGTGCCCTCGATCACGTCGCCCGGTCCGGGATCGTCGGGCGCCGAAGGATAGGGAAACACCACCTCCGTAGGAGCCGCCCGCATGCCCGCGGAGCGGCCGGCGGCCCGAGCGTTCGGCCGGGGGCCGGACACATCCCGCGCGTCCTGCTCCGCTTTCATCCCTTCCGGTGGGGGTCGCACCGGATCGGCTTCGACGGGTGCCGCAGCAGTCGCCAAGGCCGGGGTTTCGGGGTCGGACGGCTCGGCCGCATCGATCAGCGGCGCGCCGCCCGGACCGGCGATCGTGTCGACCGGGCGCATCCAGCGGAACGCATCGAGCCGGCCGGAGACGGGCGAGACCGGCGCCCAGCTCTCGGAGGCGAGGCCGTCCGCGATCCACGCTTCGTCGCGCGGCGCGCTCGACGCACGGGCGAGCCATTCGCGCACATGTCCCGCATCACCGTGCTCGATCTCTTCCATCCGCGCCATCAGAAGGCAGACGCGCACCGTCGGACGCCCGGCGAGAAGGGGCTGGAGGGCGGAGCGCACGCGTTCGAAGTCGCGGGCTTCCAGCGCCGCCTTGGCCACGGCATGGCGCCCGTCCGGCTGGTCGGGCTGGAGCAGCAGAAGCCGTTCGGCGCGAGCGAGCCGGTCGCGTGCGGCGTCGCCGTGCCGGAGATGGACGTAGAGCTCCGCGATTTCGGGATGCGGCGCGGCGCGCCAGGCGTTTTCGAGCAGCTTGGACGCCTTGCGGAGATCGCCGCGGGCGACGAGCAGGCGTGCCGCCGTCAGGGCCGCCGGCGCGAGATCGGGCGCGAGCTTCAGCGCTTCCTTGGCCTCGGCCAGCGCCGTATCGGGCGCTGTGGCGGCGGCCGCATCGGCATCGGCGGCAAGCAGGACCGCGCGCCGCCGCCGGACGGCATCGCGATCGAGATCGGAAGAGGCGCGGTCCAGCACCGCGAGCGCTTCGGTCCACCGGCCTTCCGCACAATGGCGTTCGAGCACCGCCTCGCCCGCCCAGGACGCACCGGGCGCGAGGCGGAGCGCCTCGTCGGCATGGGCGAGCGCGGCGGCGGCATCACCGCGCCGCCTTGCTTCCACGAAGAGCCCGCGAAGACCGAGAAGGCGGGTGTCGCCGTCGTCGAGCATGGACCGGAAGGCGCTCTCGGCGGTGCCGCGGTCGCCCGCGAGCTGTGCGGCCTGCGCCTGCAGCAGAAGGGCCAAGGGCTCGGGGCCGAGACGTTTGCGTGCTTCGTCGGCGGAACGGCGTGCGAGCCTCACGTCGCCCGAGCCCACCGCGATCATGCCGCGCGTGACCGCCTCGATGCCCTTGTTGCGGTTCCGCGCGCGGCCGAGGAAGCCGATGGTGGAGGGCAGCCGCAGAATGAAGCGGACGATGCGCCAGACGAAATCCACGACGGCGACCAGCAGCAGCAGGCCGACCACGGCCGCGACGAGCGAGGTCTCGATCTGCAGATCCTCGAAGCGGAGGACGAGGCCGCCGGGCTTGTCCGCGAGCCATGCGAAGCCTGCCGCGACTAGGCCGATCAGGACGAGATGAAAGACGACCCGGATCATCGTGCCGCCCCTCCGCTTCTCGCCGCCATCGCGGCGCGGTCGACGGCGGCCGCGACCAGCGCGTCCGCGCCGGAAAGGGCCGCGGCACGAAGCGCCAAGGCTTCGTGCCATGCGCGCGACGCGTCCCGGGCGGCGGGCGACAGTGACGTCCAGAGCCGGTCCGCCTCGGCGAGGCGGTCGGCCCGCAGCGCGGCCCGGATCGCTTCGGTCGTGTCGGCCGAGCCTTGAGCCGCGGGTTCGTCCAGCCGGCGGATCTTCACCGCGGTCGAGAGCGCGGCGGCGAGTTTTTCACCCACGCCCGCATCGCTGCCGCCCGCCTTGATGATCGCGGGCGCGACGGCCTCGAAATCGGTTGCGAGCTTTTGGGCGGAAGGGGGTTCCGTCCGCGCGAAGGGGCGCAGCGGGGCAAGGAGACCCGTATCGGTCCCCAGCGCTTCGAGCGCGGCCAGTTCCGCGCCGCCGGCCACGCCCGCGCGCAGCCTGTCCCGCAGCAGGAGGGCGACCGACAGGCGCGCCGCTTCGGGGCCGAGCGAGGCGGGGCGCTCGGCAAGCGCGCGTTCGAGCTTGTCCAGCCGCTCGCGATTGCCGTTCGATGCCTGATCGAGCCGACCGATGCGTTCGGCCAAGGGCACGAGATCGGGGGCGGAACCGGAATCCGCAGGGCGGGATTCGACTTCGGATTTCACGGCCTCGATCCGTGCTTCCGCCGCCGTGATCCGGCGTTCGGCGGCTTCGAGGGCGCGGCGCGAGGCGTTCTGGCCCAAGGCGGTCTCGGCGGCGCCGATGCGGTCGGAGAGTTCGGCGAGCGGTGCGAGCCAGATGAGACCCGCGGCGAGAAGCCCCGCGCCGATCACGCCGCCCAATAGGCCCGCCCCGAGGATCGTGCCGGCACCCGCGCGCGGCACGTCGGGCGTGAGGGCCTCCGGCGTCGGGACGGGATCCGGCGAGGCGAGGGTTTCGTCTGCCGGCGCGCGCCGGTCGGCTTCGGCTTCGAGCGGTACGGCGACCGTTTCGACGGAGGAGGGCGTTTCGGCCTCGGTCGGCGTCTCCGGGGTTCCGGTCCTGACCTTCTTCGCCATTCTCGCCCCTCCTCCTGCTTCCGTTACGGTTCTACATGGTCGTTCGGCGCCGGACCACCCCGGCGCGCGTCGAGGGGCTGCAGCAGCTCGGGCAAGGCGTCCGGCGTCGGCCGGGGCGAGACCCGGATTTCGCGGCATCCGGCGCGCCGCAGCGGTTCCGCCGCATCCTCCGAAACGACGAGGTGAAGCGCCGCGCGGGCCCGTTCGCCCGCTCCCGCCTCGTCCGCCAGCCGGATGAAGACGTCCGCCGCATTGCGCGACGCGTGCAGAACGGCCACGGGATCGGCGCCCGCCCCGAGCAGGGAACGCGCGTCGGGCGGAAGCGTTGCCGCGGCTTCGCTGCGATAGACCTCCACGACGTCGAGGACGTAGGCGCCCGACAGCGCGGATTCGAGATGGGGCTTTCTCGGCCTGCCCGCGACATAGAGAAGCCGCGCGCCTCGCGGCATGGCCGCACCCACGGCTTCCGCGAGCCTTTCCGCCGTCCCGCCCCCGTCGACGACGCGGCCGAAGCCCGCGGCGCGGGCCGCCGCCGCCGTTTCCGCGCCCACCGCGAAGAGCGGCACGTCGCGGGAGAGGCCCGCGTCCCCGCGGATCGCGGCGACGGCATTGCGGCTCGTGGCGAGGACCGCGTCCGGAGGGACGTCGGGCAGAGCGGCGCCGGTCGGCACGATCCGGATCAGCGGCGCGAGGACCGGCTCATGGCCGAGCGCGCGGACCCGCTCGGCGGTGCGCTCGGCGTCGGCTTCGGGTCGCGTGATCAGGACCCGCATGGAGCGGCTCAGTGCGGAAGAACGCCGGCGGGAAGCTTGGCGAGAACCGCCCGGCCCGCTTCGGCGCCGAGCGCGTCGGCCTGGTCGTGCGCGCCGCTGCGCCGTTCCTCGAAGACTTCGCTGCCGTCCTCGCGCAGCACCATGCCGCGGAAATCCAGCGTCGAACCGTTCACGACCGCATGCCCGGCGATCGGCGTGCGGCACGAACCGTCGAGAACCTTCAGGAAGGCCCGCTCCGCTTCGAGCGCGATGCGCGTCGGCTCATGCGCGATGCGCCGGACGGCGGCGAGGGCGCGCGAATCGTCCGCCCGCGTCGTGATCGCGATCGCGCCCTGGCCCACGGCGGGCGGGAAATCCGCTTCCGACAAAAGCGCGGAGGCCCGGTCGGCATAGCCGAGGCGCTTGAGACCCGCGAGCGCGAGCAGCGTCGCGTCGACCTCGCCTTCATGCACCTTTCTGAGCCGCGTCTCGACATTGCCGCGCAGCAGCGTGGTGCGGAGATCGGGGCGCAGACGGCGGATCAGCGCCGCGCGGCGCAGGCTGGCGGTGCCGACCACCGCGCCCTGCGGCAGATCGGCGAGGCCGCCGCCGTTGCGCGAGATCAGCGCGTCGCGCACGTCCTCGCGTTCGAGATAGCCCGCCACGACGAGGCCTTCGGGCAGCGTCGTCGGCAGGTCCTTGGCGGAATGGACGGCGATCTCGGCGCGCCCGTCGAGCTGCGCTTCGTCGATCTCCTTCGTGAACAGGCCCTTGCCGCCCGCCTGCGAGAGCGCCCGGTCCTGAATCGCGTCGCCGGAGGTCTTGATCACCGAGAGGACGACATCCGCCTCGCCGAGCCCCAGAGCCGCGCGCAGCCGCGCCGCGACCGTGTTCGCCTGCCAGAGCGCGAGGGGGCTGCCCCGCGTTCCGATCGTGAATTCAGCCATGATCCCCCCGTTTGCGTCCCCGCGCGGGCGCACTATAGGGTTCGGACGTCGGCCGCGAAAGCGCGGCGAATCGAAGAGGTTCGGCAAGACGATGCGCGTTCTCGGGATCGAGACGACCTGCGACGAGACCGCCGCCGCGATCGTCGAGCGCGAGACGGACGGCCGTGCGCGCATCCTTTCCAACGAAATCCTCAGCCAGATCGCGGATCACGCGCCTTACGGCGGCGTCGTGCCGGAGATCGCGGCCCGCGCCCATGTCACGGCGCTCGACCGCCTCGTGGCGGAGGCGCTGCGCAAGGCGGGATGCCGCCTGTCCAATCTCGACGGCATCGCCGCGGCCGCGGGCCCCGGCCTCATCGGCGGTGTCATCGTCGGCCTCACCGCCGCGAAGGCGCTGGCGCTCGTCGGCAAGAAGCCCTTCCTCGCGATCAACCATCTGGAAGCCCATGCGCTGACGCCGCGGCTGACCGACGGGATCGCCTTTCCCTATCTCCTGCTTCTCGCTTCGGGCGGCCACACGCAATTCGTCGTCGTGCGCGACGTGGGCGACTATCTGCGCCTCGGCGGCACGATCGACGACGCGATCGGCGAAGCCTTCGACAAGACGGCGAAGATGCTCGGTCTTCCCTATCCCGGCGGGCCCGCGGTCGAGCGGGAGGCGCTGCGCGGCGATCCCGAACGTTTCGCCCTGCCGCGGCCCATGATCGGCCGGCCCGGAGCCGATTTCTCGCTCTCGGGCCTGAAGACCGCGGTGCGGCTCGAAGCCGAGCGGGTGGCCCCGCTCACGCCCACCGACGTCGCCGATCTCTGCGCGTCCTTTCAGGCCGCCGTGGTGGACGTCGTCGTGGACCGGACGCGTTCGGCGCTGCGGATGCATCGCGACAAGGTCGGCAACCCGACGGCGCTCGTGGTCGCCGGCGGCGTCGCGGCCAATGCCTCGATCCGCCGCGCCCTGCAGCGTCTCGCCGGCGAGGCGGGCCTGCCGATGGTGGCCCCGCCGCTCGCGCTCTGCACGGACAACGGTGCGATGATCGCCTGGGCGGGCATCGAACGCCTGCGTCGGGGTATGACGGACGATCTCGGCACGGCCCCGCGGGCGCGCTGGGCGCTCGAGCCCCGGGCGGGAGTTCCGGCATGATCCCGTCTTCCGTCGCCGTGATCGGCGCGGGTGCCTGGGGCACCGCGCTGGCCAATGCCGCCGCCCGGGCGGGCGCCGACGTCACGCTCTGGGGGCGCGACCCCGATCACGTCGCGGCCATGGTCGCGCAACGCGAGAACGCCCTGCGCCTGCCCGGAATCCCGCTGCATGAGCGGGTCAGGCCCGAGGCCTCGCTCGCCGAAGCCGTCCGTTCCGCCCGCGCGGTGCTGCTGGTGGTCCCCGCGCAGACGGTGCGCAGCGTCGCCGACGCGCTCTCCCTCGTGATGAAGAAGGGCGTCCCCGTCGTCATCTGCGCGAAGGGCATCGACCGGGCGAGCGGCGAATTCATGTCCGAGATCGTGGCGGACGCCCTGCCCGGGGCGATGCCCGCGGTGCTGTCCGGCCCGAGCTTCGCCGACGACGTCGCCCGCGGTCTTCCGACGGCGGTCGTGCTGGCCGCTCCCGACGCGACGGTCGCGCGGGCGCTGGCGCACGGCCTCTCCTCCGGCACTTTCCGCGTCTATCACTCGGACGACGTGCGCGGCGTCGAGATCGGGGGCGCCGCCAAGAACGTGCTCGCGGTCGCGGCGGGCGTGGTCGAAGGCCGCCGCCTCGGGGAAAGCGCCCGCGCCGCGCTCACGGCCCGCGGTTTCGCGGAGCTGTCCCGGTTCGCCCGGGCCTTCGGCGGTCGGCCCGAAACGCTGATGGGCCTGTCGGGCCTCGGCGACCTCGTGCTGACCTGCGGCTCCACCAAGTCGCGCAATTTCGCCTTCGGATACGATCTCGGCCGGGGTTTTCCGATCCATGAGGCCGGGGGCGGGAAGCTCGCGGAGGGCGTGCACACGGCGCGCATCCTCGTCGACATGGCGCGGGCGCGCGGCGTCGACATGCCGATCGCCGAGGCGGTGGACGCGGTGCTTTCCTCCGCCATATCCGTCGGCGAGGCGGTCGAGATGCTGATGAATCGGCCGCTCAAGGACGAGCGTGCATGAAGACCGCAGATTTCGCGGGCGCCTCCCTCCCCGGGGCCGCCCTTCTTCTTTTCTCGGCTTCGGCGGCTTCGGCGTCGACGGAAGAGCTGCGCCGCTGCCGTGCGATCGAATCCGGGCTCGAGCGCCTCGCCTGCTATGACGCGCTGGTCCCCGGCCCCGCATCGACCTCCCTCGAACGCACGGTCGGCAGCTGGCGATCGTCGACCGACGTCTCGCGGTTCGACGATTCCAAGAGCGTTCATCTCTCGACCACCGCGCGCGAGACGGTCTCCGGCTGGCCGGGAAAGGTCCATACGCCGACGCTGCATGTCCGATGTCAGGAACGGAAGACGTCCGTTTACATCGTCTTCGGCATGAGCCCGGCCGTCGAATACGGCCATATGGGCGCGACCGTTCAGCTGCGGACCGACAAGGATCCGGTGCGCTCGGTCCGGACCTCGAAATCGACCGACGGCGAGGCGCTCTTCCTTCCCGATCCGGTCGCGACGGTGAAATCCATGTTCGGCAAGCAGGAGCTTCTGGTCCGCTTCACGCCGTTCAACTCCAATCCGCAGGAGACGTCCTTCTCCGTGGCCGGGCTGGACGCGGCCGTCGCTCCTCTGCGCGAAACCTGCGGGTGGTGAACAAAACGATGGCTTACTGGCTCTACAAGTCCGAGCCCTTCAAATGGTCGTGGGACCAGCAGGTCGCCGCGGGCGACAAGGGCACCTTCTGGGACGGCGTGCGCAATCACCTCGCCAAGAAGAACCTGACGAGCATGAAGCTCGGCGACCGGGGGTTCTTCTACCACTCCAACGAAGGCAAGGAGATCGTCGGCATCGTCGAGGTGATCCGGGAAGCCTATCCCGATCCCACCGCGGAGCCCGGCGAGCCTTGGGTCGTCGTCGACATCAAGGCCGTGAAGCCGTTCCCCCGGCCCGTGACGCTGGCCGACGTGAAGGGCGAACCGCGTCTGTCCGCGATGTCGCTCGTCACTTCCATGCGGCTTTCCGTGCAGCCCGTCACCGAGGACGAATGGAACCTCGTTTGCCGGATGGGCGGGCTCTGACCCGGACCGGGCCGACCGCCTCGTTCTTCCGTCCCGCGACGAAAGTGCGAAGCTTCGTCGCCTTGCCGCCGGAGCCCCTCCTCGGCAAGATGCCGCCCGAAGGCGGACCGCGGAAAAGCGGTGCAGTCGAATAAGCCGTCGCCTCGCGCGACGCGAATGACGGGGGAGACTTGCATGTCCGAGAAGGTTTATTCCGTTTCGGCCGATTGGGCGAAGCGCGCCTGGGTCGACGACGCCAAGTACAAGGAGATGTATGCGGCGTCGGTGAAGGACCCCGAGGCCTTCTGGCGCGAGCACGGCAAGCGCATCGACTGGATCAAGCCTTATTCGAAGGTCAAGAACGTCTCCTACGCGCCGGGCGCGGTCTCCATCGAATGGTTCGCGGACGGCCAGACCAACGTCGCGATGAACTGCGTCGACCGCCATCTCGCCAAGCGCGGCGATCAGGTCGCGATCATCTGGGAAGGCGACGATCCGGGCGAGTCCAAGAGCGTCACCTATCGGCAGCTTCATGCCGAAGTCTGCCGCTTCGCCAACGTCCTGAAATCGCTGGGCGTCAAATGCGGCGACCGCGTGACCATCTATCTGCCCATGATCCTCGAAGCGGCCTATGCGATGCTGGCTTGCGCGCGGATCGGCGCCATCCACTCGATCGTGTTCGGCGGCTTCTCCCCCGACTCGCTCGCGAGCCGCATCGAGGATGCCGATTCCGCCGTCGTGATCACGGCCGACGAAGGCCTGCGCGGCGGCCGCAAGGTGCCGCTGAAGGCGAATGTCGATGCCGCGGCCGAGAAGGTCGCCTGCCTCAAGACCGTGCTCGTCGTAAAGCGCACCGGCGGCGACGTGACCATGAAAGCCGGCCGCGACGTCTATTACGACGATGCCGCAAAGGGCGTTTCCGCCGATTGCCCGGCCGAGCCGATGAACGCGGAAGACCCGCTGTTCCTGCTCTACACCTCGGGCTCGACCGGCAAGCCCAAGGGCGTCGTGCACACCACCGGCGGCTATCTCGTCTACGCGTCGATGACGCATGAATACGTCTTCGACTATCACGAGGGCGACATCTATTGGTGCACGGCCGACGTGGGCTGGGTCACGGGCCACAGCTACATCGTCTACGGCCCGCTCGCGAACGGCGCGACCACGCTGATGTTCGAGGGCATCCCGACCTATCCCTCGATCTCCCGCTTCTGGGACGTCGTGGACAAGCACAAGGTCAACATCTTCTACACCGCGCCCACCGCCATCCGTTCGCTGATGGGCGCGGGCGAGGAGCCCGTGAAGAAGACCTCGCGCGCCTCGCTGCGCCTGCTCGGCTCCGTCGGCGAGCCGATCAATCCGGAAGCGTGGGAGTGGTATTACCGCGTCGTCGGCGACAATCGCTGCCCGATCGTGGACACCTGGTGGCAGACCGAGACCGGCGGCATCCTGATCACGCCGCTGCCCGGCGCCACGCCGCTCAAGCCCGGCTCCGCCACGCGTCCGTTCTTCGGCGTCCAGCCGCAGGTGGTCGATGCGGAAGGCAAGGTGCTCGACGGCGCCTGCGAGGGCAATCTCGTGATCGCGGACAGCTGGCCGGGCCAGATGCGCACGGTCTACGGCGATCACCAGCGCTTCATGGAGACCTATTTCTCCACCTATCCGAACAAGTATTTCACGGGCGACGGCTGCCGCCGCGACGCCGACGGCTATTACTGGATCACCGGCCGCGTCGACGACGTCATCAACGTCTCGGGCCACCGGATGGGTACGGCCGAGGTCGAGAGCGCGCTGGTCGCGCATCCGAAGGTCTCGGAAGCCGCGGTCGTCGGCTATCCGCACGACATCAAGGGTCAGGGCATCTACGCCTATGTGACGCTGATGTCGGGCGAGGAGCCGACCGACGCGCTGCGCAAGGAGTTGGTGAACTGGGTCCGCAAGGAGATCGGCCCGATCGCCTCGCCCGACCTCATCCAGTTCGCGCCGGGCCTGCCGAAGACCCGTTCGGGCAAGATCATGCGCCGCATCCTGCGCAAGATCGCCGAGGACGAGTTCGGCAATCTCGGCGACACCTCGACGCTGGCGGATCCGACCGTCGTCGAGGACCTGATCACGCATCGCCAGAACAAGCGCGCCTGAGGGCGTTCGGCGAGCGACTGAACCTTGATGGCCGGGGGCGTTCCCCGGCCATCGACCTTTAGGGGACCCGAAAAGCGAAAAGCCCCGCATGAGCGAGGCTTTTCGGACCCGACACTATCTAGGCACCCTCTGAGCTTGTCATCGCTCGGCGAGAGGCCTGCCCGCCGAAACGGGTCTCAATGCCCGACGACCGGGCTACAGGAAAAGATTATATCAGGAACCTTCGGCAGGCAATCGATCAAGACCCAAGCCGCAGAGCACCGCCCGGCGGACACCTTTCAGGTCCTCATCGCGGAGGTTGGGATAGACCCATCGGCGTCGCCCGACCTTGAAGCCGTCCAATCGTCTGAGAGCGACATTCGTCACCATGTCCGCCTTGGCCCAGCAGGGCAGATCATCCGGCTCTTCGGGGTGGTAGTTCTTCGAAAGGCGGTAGCAGAAGGGCAGAGAATGCCGCGGCGGGGTCAGACTGATCGGAACGACCGCAACGAGTTCGGAACGGTACGGCAAACGCGGCGATACTACGACGACCGGGCGAATTTTTGTCATTTCGGGTTCGGACAGGTCACTGAAGTCGGCAACGAAGACCTGGCCCATGCGGGGAAAAAAACGAAGAGGCATCGAAATCGCTCGATCGTATCGAAGTTCTCATACTGACGATCAGGCGTGTTGATGTCACGTCGTTCCGTATTCCGCCTGCTCGACGCAAGGCGTCGAATCTGACAATTTTCGTCATCCTTCCCGGCTCAGTTCACGCCCGTGTCCCGTTCGATCCTCGTCGTCCTGCATCAGGAGCATTCGACCCCCGGCCGGGTCGGACGCCTGCTTCGGGAGCGCGGCTTCCATCTCGACATCCGGCGGCCGCCGCTCGGCTGCGCGCTTCCCGAGACGATGGAGCATCACGCGGGCGCCGTGATCTTCGGCGGGCCGATGAGCGCGAACGATCCCGACCCCTGGATCCGGCGGCAGACCGACTGGATCGGCACCGTCCTCGCGGCCGAGAAGCCTTTTCTCGGGCTCTGCCTCGGGGCCCAGATGCTGTCGAACCTGCTCGGCGGCCGCGTCTGCGCGCATCCGGCGGGGCATGCAGAAATCGGTTATTACGCGATCTCGCCGACCGAGGACGGACACGCCTTCTCGTCGGAAATCGGGGCGCATTGGCCCTCGCACGTCTATCACTGGCACCGGGAGGGCTTCGACGTCCCGCCCGGCGCGACGACCCTCGCCAAGGGCGAGATGTTCGAGAATCAGGCCTTCCGCGTCGGCGCCAAGGCCTTCGGCCTGCAGTTCCACCCCGAAGTCACCTACGCCATGATGTGCCGCTGGACGGTCCGCGCGCATGAGCGCATGGCGATGCCGGGGGCGCGGGCGCGCCACGAGCATCTTCAGGGCTGGTATCTGCACGACCGGAGCGTCGAACGCTGGCTCGACGCCTTCCTCGACGGGTGGATCGGCCGATCGGACGGGGTTGCGCGGGGGCGCACGGCCTCCTAAGTCCCCTCGATGACCCGTTTTCCTCTCAGACCTCTGCGCGAGAGTCGCGGCCTCGTCGTCGCGGCCGTCATCCTCGTCGTCGCCGCGAGCCTTCTCGGCAGCGCGGTGACCATGCCGCGGATCCCGAACTGGTACGCGACGCTCGAAAAGCCGTCCTTCACGCCGCCGAATTGGGTCTTCGGCCCGGCCTGGACGCTGCTGTTCACTCTGATGGCGATCAGTTTCCAACGGATCCTGCGGGTCGAGGACGCGGGCGCCCTGCGCACGCGCGCCATCGTCCTGTTCCTCGCCCAGCTCGTTCTGAACGTGCTCTGGTCCGCCGCCTTTTTCGGCCTGAAGAACCCGCCGCTCGCCCTGGCGATCATCGTGGTCTTCGAGGCGCTGATCCTCGCGACCATGGTCGTGTTCGCGCAGCTGGACCGGCCCGCGGCGTGGCTGCTGGTGCCTTATCCGCTGTGGGTCGCCTATGCGACGGCCATCAATCTCGGCGTCGTGCTGCTGAACCGCTCAGGCTGAGAATCCGTCGCCCGGCTCGATCACGCCGATGAAGGGCAGTTCGCGGAAGGAGTGGGCCACGTCCATGCCGTAGCCCACCACGAACAGATCCGGGCAGCTGAAGCCGACGATGTCGGCTTCGAGATGGACGGCCCGCTTGCCCGGCTTTTCCAACAGGCAGCAGGTCGTCACGCGTGCACCGCGCGCCGCCAGCAGGTCTTTGGCGAAAGCGAGCGTCCGGCCCGATTCGAGGATGTCGTCGACGAGGATCACGTCACGGTCGCGCACGTCGCTCTCGACGTCCTTGAGGATCGTCACCTGCCCGCTCGACGTGGTGCCCTCGTAATAGCTGGCGAGATGCATGAACTCGACCTGCGGCGCGAGGCCGACGCGATGCAGCGCCCGCATCAGATCCGCGGCGAACATGAAGCTGCCCTTCAGCACCGCGACCACCAACAGGTCCTTCGGCTCGCGCGCCGCGATCACTTCGGCGATCTCCGCATTCCGTGCGGCGATGTCCTCTTCGCCGAAAAGGACCCGGATATGCCTGTGCTCGGCCATGATGCTGCATCCCTTCGCGCCCGCTTCGGGCCTCGCGCACCGTCATGCCCGTCCCGAGCGCGGCCGGCAACACCCCTGCGCGGTTCGGCCTCAGCTTTGCCTCATCCGCGAACAAGGGTAAGGGAATCGGGAAGCGTCGGGATCCGGGACGGTCAGGTGGTTCGGTTCGAGAATGTGGGGCTGCGCTACGGGATGGGGCCCGAGATCCTGCGGGATCTCAGCTTCTCCATCGAGCCGCGCTCGTTCCAGTTCCTCACCGGCCCTTCCGGTGCGGGCAAGACGACGCTGCTGCGCCTGATCCTGCTTTCGCTGCGCCCCACCCGCGGCCTGATCGGGCTTTTCGGCCATGACGTGTCGCGGCTCGACAAGGACACGCTGACCGGCCTGCGCCGCCGCATGGGCGTCGTGTTTCAGGATTTCCGCCTGCTCGATCACCTCACGCTCTACGAGAACGTCGCGTTGCCCCTGCGCGTGCAGGGCAAGGACGAGTCCTCCTATCGCGCCGAGGTCACGGAGTTCCTGCGCTGGGTCGGGCTCGGAGAACGCATCCACGCCTTTCCGCCGGTGCTTTCGGGCGGCGAGAAGCAGCGCGCGGCCATCGCCCGGGCGCTCATCGTCAAGCCGGACCTGCTGCTCGCCGACGAGCCGACCGGCAATCTCGACCCTTCGCTCGCACGCCGGCTGCTGCGCCTGTTCATGGAACTGAACAGGCTCGGCACCGCGGTCGTCATCGCAACCCACGACATCGCCCTGATGGACCAGCATGACGACGCGCGTCGTCTGGTTCTCGGCGAGGGTCGTCTGCACATCTACGAGTAGGCGATGCGGGCGGCCCGGATCCTTCTGGCGATCAAGACCCGTCGCGACGAGCGGCGCGCGCATGGCGGCGCCATGCCGCTCGTGCCGGCCGCGTCGATCTCGGGCCGCGCGCTCGTCACCGTGATCGCGATCATGACCTTCCTCGCGGGCCTCACCGCCGGCGCGGCCCAGCTCGTCGCCTCCGCTTCGTCCGATTGGCGCTCGTCCGTGGCGACCGAAATCACGATTCAGGTGCGCCCCGTCGGCGGTCGTCCCGTCGACCCGGACGTGGCCCGCGCGGCGGGTCTCGCGCGCGCCACCGAGGGGGTCGAATCCGTTCGCGCCTATACGCGCGAGGAATCGGAGCGCCTGCTCGAACCTTGGCTCGGCACCGGCCTCGCCTTCGACGAGCTGCCCATTCCGCGCCTGATCGTGGTGAAGCTGAAGGACGGGCAGACCGCCGATCTCGCCGGCCTGCGCAAGGCGCTTTCGGATCAGGTCCGAAACGCGGTGCTCGACGACCATCGCGTCTGGGTCCAGCGCCTTGCGACCATGGCGCAGACCATCGTCGTCATCGCGCTCTGCGTGCTCGCGCTCGTGCTCGTCGCCACCGCGCTCGCCGTGGCCTTCGCCACGCGGGGCGCGATGGCCGGGAACCGCGACATCATCGAGGTGCTGCATTTCGTCGGCGCCAGCGACGGCTATATCGCCGACGAATTCCAGTCGCATTTCCTCCGGCTCGGATTCGAAGGCGGCGCGCTCGGCGGCGGGGCGGCGGTTCTGTTCTTCATCGTCGCCCGCGCGGCGACGGCAGCCTGGACGGCGACGCCCGGCGGCGACCAGATCGAGGCCCTGTTCGGCAGCTTCGCGCTCGGCTGGGCGGGATATCTCTCGGTGGTCGTCGTCGCGATCTTCACCGCGCTTCTGACGGGGCTCGTATCGCGCGGCACCGTCAGGCGGACCCTGCGGACCATCGCATGAGCGCCGTGCTCGCAGACCGCGGACGTCGCGCGGCGCGCCGCGCGGTCTCGGGCCTGCTCCTGCTGGCGGGTTCCTGCGCGGGCCTGCTGCTGGCCGATTTCGGCATCTTCGTCCGCGGCATCGTGCGCGCCGAACCGGCTCCGCCCGAGCGCGCCGACGCGGTCGTCGCCCTGACCGGCGGGGCCGAGCGCATCGGCGACGCGGCGCGGCTTCTGGCCGAGGGATACGCTCGGCGGCTGCTGATCACAGGCGTCCATCCGCGCACCACCGCCGAGGACATCGCCCGCCGCGAGCCCCGCCTGCGTCCGTTGCTCGATTGCTGCGTCGACGTCGACCATCGCGCGATGAACACCGTCGGCAACGCCGTCGAGACGGCGGCCTGGGCCAAGCGGAACGCGGTCTCGTCGGTGATCGTGGTCACGTCCAGCTGGCACATGCCGCGCACGATGGCGGAGCTTCGCGTCGCGGCGCCCGACCTCCGCCTGCTGCCGTTCCCGGTCGTCACCTCGGGCTTCGAGCCCGATTCGTGGCGCTCGGATCTCCGGACGGCGCGGTTGCTGGCCCTCGAATATGCGAAATACCGGGTCGTCGTGGTGCGCGACCTGTTGGGAGTCCATGCCCAAGGCCGGGTTCCCGCAACCGGGGCTTGAACGCCGGGCGCCGATGGGCGATCCCTTCCCCGCCCGCAATCGCCGGAAGTTCCGATGTCGCTGATCCGCGCTCTCGTCTTCAACGCCGTCTTCTACACGGCGCTGACCCTTTATGTGGTCATCGGTTCCCCGTTCCTGCTGATGCCGCGGCCTTGGCTTCTCTGGATGGTGACCAATTGGGGGCGGCTCTTCCTCTGGATCTGCCGGGTGTTCGGCGGTCTGAAGCTCGAAATCCGCGGCCGCGAGAATCTCCCGCCCGGGCCCGTAATGATCGCCTCGAAGCACCAGTCGGCCTGGGAGACGCTCGCCTATCTCGCGCTCTTCGACGATCCGTGCTTCGTGCTGAAGCGCGAGCTGAGCTTCATTCCCTTTTTCGGGTGGTTCATCCTGCAATTGAACCACATCCCGCTCGACCGGCGCGGCGGCAGTGCGGTCCTGTCCGGCCTCATCGCGGCCGTGAAGCGGGAGCTGGCGCGGGGACACGGGCGGCAGGTGATCTTCTTCCCCGAAGGAACGCGCCGCGCGCCGGGTGCGCCGCCCTCCTACAAGGTCGGCGTCGCGCTCGCCTATGTCGGCGCCAAGACGCCCTGCGTTCCGGTCGCGCTGAATGCGGGCCTCTATTGGCCGCGCCGCTCCCTGCGCCTGCGCCCCGGCACCGTTGTGGTCGAATTCCTGCCCGCGATCCCGGCCGGGCTCAAACGCGACAAGTTCTTCCTCGAAATGCAGACCCGCATCGAGGAGGCGTCGGACCGTCTGTATGAAGAGGGGCTCCGCGCGCTGGGCGATCCCGTTCCCACGCGGGAGGAACGCGCGGCGGCGGCCGCGGCGCAGAAAGACGAAGAGGCGGGCGCCCTCGGCTGAGCCGAGAGGGTCAGTCCAGCGGACGGGCTTCCTCGGGCAGCATGATCGGGATGCCGTCGCGGATCGGATAGGCGAGCTTCGCCTGTCGGCTGATCAGCTCCTGCTTTTCGCGATCATAGTCCAGCCGCCCCTTGGTCAGCGGGCAGACGAGGATTTCGAGCAGCTTCGGATCGATCGCGGTGGTGGCGTCGCCCGCCGCGCGGGTCTCGGTCTCGGTCATGTCGGTCCTCACTGCAGCGGCGTGTCCGAGCCGTCGTCCTCGCGGGCGAGCTCGATTTCGGTGATGGCGATCAGCATCTCGGCCCGGGTCGGGAGATCCGGGGCTTCGAGCAGAGCCTGCTTCTCGCGCGGGCCGAAAGGGCTCATCATGGCGAGCGCGTTCACCAGCGCCTCGGTCGGCGCGGCGTGGACGCCCTTCCATTCCATGTCGAGATTCTTGGCTTCGGCGAAGGCCCGCAGCGCGCGGATCACGCCTTCGCGGTTCGTGCGCTCCTCGCCGGCCCGCGCCACGAGATCGGACGCATAGGAGCCGAAATCGACCTCGCACAGCCGGTAGGGCGTGAGCGTCGCCTGTTCCTGCAGCACGCGGAAGCGCGAGACGCCGGTCAGGGTGATCAGGCAGCGCCCGTCGCCGGTTTCCGCGAATTGCGTGATCCGTCCCGCGCAGCCGACCTTCTGCAGCGCGGGCACCACGTCCGAAGGGCCGTCGATCTCGGGCTGGATCATGCCGATCAGGCGGGAGCCCTTGAGGGCGTCGTCGATCATCGCGAGATAGCGCGGCTCGAAGATGTTCAGGGGCATGGTCCCGCGCGGCAGCAGCAGGGCGCCCGGCAGCGGAAATACCGGAATGACGTCCGGCAGATCCGCTGCGCTCCGATAGACCGCGTTCATCGGCATGGCGTGACCCGGATCAGCGGAAAAGAACGGCCGAGAGCTTGCGGCGGCCCGCGACGCTGGCGTCGTCCATCGGGCCCCAGGCGTCGAAGAACTGCAGCAGCTGCTTGCGGGCGCCGTCGTCGTTCCACGTGCGGTCGCGCCTGATGATCTCGATGAGTTCGTCGGTGGCGCGGTCGCGTTCGCCGCGGGCGGCCAGCGCGAGCGCCAGATCGAAGCGCGACTGATGATCGGCCGCATTCGCCGCCACCTTCCGCTCCAGCTCGCCCAAATCGCCGAGCCCGTCGGCCTGCTTGGCGAGTTCGAGTGCGGCGCGCGCACCCGCGATCGCGGGATGATCTTCCTTGCCCGCCGGCGTCATGCCGAGGAAACGCTCGGCGCCTTCGAGATCGCCGAGATCGACATGCAGCTTGGCCATGGCGCCGACAGCTTCCGCGTTGTCGGGCTCCTGCGTGAGGACGGCCGCGTAAAGTTCGGCGGCGCCTGCCGCGTCGCCGCTTTCGGCGAGGGCCTTGGCTTCCTCGACCATCTGCGCCGTCGCGCCCGGGCCGAGCGGGCCGACGAGGCGCTCGATGAAGCCCTTGATCTCGCGTTCGCCCTGCGCGCCCATGAAGCCGTCGACCGGCTGCCCGCGCTGGAAGGCGATGACGGCCGGGATGGACTGGATGCCGAGCTGACCGGCGATCTGCGGATGCTCGTCGATGTTCATCTTGACGAGCTTCACCTTGCCGCCCGCGGCCTTCACCACCTTCTCGATCACCGGGGCGAGCTGCTTGCACGGTCCGCACCAGGGCGCCCAAAAATCGACGAGCACCGGCTGCTTCATCGATTCCGCGATGACGTCGGTGCGGAACTCGGCCGTGGTCGTATCCTTCACGAGACCGGCTTCGGTCGCGGCGCCGTCGGTAAGGGTCATGGGGCTCGATCTCCTGAGGCTTTCGCCGTTCTGCGGGCGGACATGCCGCCCTTTTCGTCAAAGATGGGACGTCGCGGGCGCGGCGGCAACCGCCGGGCGGGACTCCGGCGCATGGAGGTCCACGATCGCGGGTTCATGGCCGGTGGCACGGAAGAAGGCGACGAGGCCTTCGCGGCCGACGCCGGTCGTCATCGTATTGACGAGCGGGTGCACGTTGATGCGCTCATGCGCCATCATCCTCGCGTCGAGGATGATCTTCACGCGGCGCTCGGCGTCGTTGATCGCGGCGAAGGGCGTGACGGAGCCGGGCTCTACGCCCAGCACGGCGCGCAGAAGGTCGGCGGAGCCGAAGCTCACCTTGCCGCGGCCGCCGATCGCCTCATGGACGGTCTTGAGGTCGATCACGGTGTCCTCGAGCGCCGAGATCAGGAACAGCCCGTCCTTCCGGTCCTTCAGGAAGAGGTTCTTCACATGCGCGCCCGGGATCGCGCCGCGCAGACGCTTCGATTCCTCGACCGTGAACAAGGGAGGATGGCGATGCGTCTCGCTCGCGATGCCTTCGCGGGCGAGCAGGGCGAAGAGGTCGTCGGGCGTCGCGGGCATGAAGCCTCCGGTCCGAAGTCCCGTAGGGGGTCAGCCGCGTTCTAGTCGCCCGGGGGCCGCCGAGGCAATCCCCGCGAGGGCATCGGACGGCCTCGCCCTCGACGTGCGAAAAGGGGCGGAAGGGCGCTTGCATCCCCGAAAGAGTTGGGGCATATACCCGCCACCCGAGGCGCCCCGGCGCCTCAAACGGATGCGGGTGTAGCTCAGGGGTAGAGCACAACCTTGCCAAGGTTGGGGTCGAGGGTTCGAATCCCTTCGCCCGCTCCAAAATCTCTCTTCGAAAAAAGCGGCGGCCTCCGGGCCGCCTTTTTCGTTTCGGGCGCGTTCTCGCAGAGCTCGCATCGCCGCCGTCCCGGCCGCCCCGACAAGAAAAAACCGCCGTGGGGAGGACCCCGCGGCGGCTGAAGGTGATGGGTGGGTATGAATGATTCTCTTTTAGCGATTCCGCACGTTACGTCAACCAGAAATTACGTAACGTAATCTTTATCGCTTTCCACGCGAGCAGGGCGGTCGTGCGCCGGCGGATCCGGCGCTCCTCTTCCCGTCCGCAGAACCTGCGAAACCTTGGTTCGCAAGCCCTCTGAGGCCGCGCGGCTTCGTGGTTGAAATACTAGTATACTAGTATACTCTCGTGCCGAGCGGTGCCCGGAGAGGCACCCCGGGGGGAGAACGCAGCCATGACCGCGGGGGCGGAACCGAGCGAACGTCGGGGCGGACGCAGCGTGCCGCCGCCTGCCGCGGCGGTGCTGCGCGAGACGACGGCGGGCCGGATCCATCGCGATCTGCGGGCCGACATCGTGAGTCTCCGGCGCCGGCCGGGCGATCCCATTTCCGAAAAGACCATCGCCGCCGCCTACGGCGTGAGCCGCACGCCCGTGCGCGAGGCGCTGCTGCGGCTCGCAGAGGAGCGGCTGGTCGAGATCTTTCCGCAGTCCGGCACCTTCGTCGCGCGGATTCCGCTGGCCGCGATCGAAGAGGTGCTCGTCGTCCGCAAGGCGCTGGAAGAGACCATGGCCCGCATGGCCGCGGAGCGCGGGGACGAAGCGGGCTTCGAGGCGATCGCAGCGACCATCGCGCGCCAGCGCGAGGCCGCCGCTTCGGGCGACCGCGACCGCTTCCATGAACAGGACGAGGCCTTTCACGCGGCCGTCGCCGAAGCCGCGGGCTATCCGGGCGTCTGGACCCTGGTGCAGACCGTGAAGACGCAGGTCGACCGTTACCGCAGGCTCACTCTGCCGGTTCCCGGCCGCATGACGGCGGTCATCGCGGAGCATGAAAGCGTGCTCGCGGCGGTCCGGACCCGCGACCCCGACAAGGCGGCCGCCGCCATGGCCGAGCATCTGACCGCGCTGATGACCTTCGCCGATGCCTCCGGCATCGACCCCGACTACCTCCTCGACGCTCCCGAACCGTTCACCAAGGCCGCGGAATGACCGCTCTCATCCACCCCGATCGCCTCTTCCCCGCCGATCCGGCGACGCGCGGGGTCGCCCGTCGTCTCTACGAGACGATCCGGGATCTGCCCATCGTTTCCCCGCACGGTCACACGGACCCGCGCTGGTACGCCGAAAACCGTCCTTTTCCCGATCCCGCCCAGCTCTTCGTGGTGCCGGACCACTACATTTTCCGGATGCTCTACAGCCGCGGCGTCGCGCTCGAGGACCTCGGCGTCCGTCGGAAGGACGGCGGGCCGGTCGAAAGCGATCCGCGCGCCATCTGGCGGCGCTTCGCCTCGCATTATCATCTCTTCCGCGGCACCCCGACCCGCAGCTGGCTCGACCACGCCTTCGCGACGCTGTTCGACATCGACGTGCGGCTCTCCTCCGAGACGGCGGATTTCTATTACGACCGGATCGCCGAGCGGCTGGCGCGCCCCGACTATCTGCCGCGGGCTCTGTTCGAGCGCTTCGACATCGAAGTGATCGCCACCACCGAAAGCCCGCTCGATCCGCTCGCCTCCCATGAGGCGATCCGCAAGAGCGGCTGGCGGGGGCGGGTCATCACCGCCTACCGCCCGGATCCCGTGGTCGACCCGGATTTCGAGGGCTTCCGCGACAATCTCGTCGCCTTCGGCGAGCTGACCGGCTGCGATACGACGACATGGGAGGGCTATCTCGCCGCCCACCGCAACCGCCGGGCCTATTTCCGCTCCTACGGCGCGACCTCCACCGACCACGGACATCCCACGGCGGCGACGGCCGATCTTGCGCCCGGCGATGCCGAAGCGCTCTACGCCAAGGTCCGGACCGGACCCGTTTCGGCTGCGGAAGCGGAATTGTTCCGGGCCCAGATGCTGACCGAAATGGCGCGGATGAGCGTCGAAGACGGGCTGGTGATGCAGATCCATCCCGGTTCGTTCCGCAACCACAATCCGCAGCTCTTCGGGCGCTTCGGCCGCGACATGGGCGCCGACATCCCGACCTCGACCGAATATGTGCGCGCGCTGAAGCCGCTGCTCGACCGCTTCGGCAACGAGCCGGGGCTGACGATCATTCTCTTCACGCTCGACGAGACCGCCTATTCCCGCGAGCTCGCGCCGCTCGCCGGTCACTATCCGGCCCTGCGGCTCGGGCCGCCCTGGTGGTTCTTCGACTCGGTCGAAGGCATGAAGCGCTTCCGCGAGCAGGCGATCGAGACGGCCGGATTCTACAACACGGTCGGCTTCAACGACGACACGCGCGCCTTCCCCTCGATCCCGGCCCGGCACGACGTCGCGCGGCGCGTGGACTGCGCGATGCTCGCGGGCCTCGTCACCGACCATCGTATCGGCGAGGACGAGGCGGCGGAGCTCGCCCACGACCTGACCTATCGCCTCGTGAAGGAGGCCTACAAGCTCTGACGGAACGGGTCAGCCGTTTCGGACACGAACGACCGGCGAGGCCGGTCATGCAGGGAGGACTGAACATGTCGAAACTGGAACTCTCGCGCCGCGGCTTCATGGGCGCGGCCGCCGGCTTCGCCGCCATGGGCTCGACGGGCGCCTTCGCGCAGCTCGCTCTGCCCAAGGAGGCCGTGGCGATCAACGTCGTGGACGTCGCGGGCAATCTCGCGCTGACCCAGAAGGCCTTCGAGGCCTATCGCAAGGCGAAGCCGAACCTCGTCTCGCGCTTCACCTTCACCAAGGCGCCGGCCCCCGAACTGCCGGGCAAGATCAAGGCCCAGCAGGACGCCAACCGCGTCGACATCGATCTCGTCCTCACCGGTACCGACGCGCTGGCCGCCGGCATCGACCAGAAGCTCTGGGTCGACGTGGTCGGCCAGTTCGGCGCGCAGCTGCCGAAGCTCGACGACACCCTCCTCGAGCCCGCCGCCCGCATGCAGGGCCTCGCCAAGGGCCAGGGCGTCATCGTCTCCTATTATCCGTCGGGCCCGCTGCTCGAATACATGCCCGACAAGGTGAAGACCCCGCCGACCTCGGCCGAGGAACTGCTCGCCTGGGCCAAGGCCAATCCGAACAAGTTCCTCTATGCCCGCCCGGCCAATTCCGGCCCGGGCCGCACCTTCATGATGGGCCTGCCCTACATTCTCGGCGACAAGGACCCGAAGGATCCGGTGAAGGGCTGGGAGAAGACCTGGGCCTATCTGCAGGAGCTCGGCCAGTACATCGAGTACTATCCGACCGGCACCGGCGCCACGATGAAGGAGCTGGGCGAAGGCACCCGCGACATCATCGTTTCGACCACCGGTTGGGACATCAATCCGCGCGTCCTCGGCGTCGTGCCGAAGGAAGCGAAGATCCAGACGCTGAAGAATTTCCGCTGGGTCGTGGACGCCCACTACATGGTCGTGCCGAAGGGCCTCTCGAACGAGAAGATGGCCGTCCTCGTCGACATGATGAACTTCATGCTGACGAAGGAGGCGCAGGCCTTCACCTATGACGAGGGCTATTTCTATCCGGGCCCGGCGGTGAAGGACGTTCCGCTGACGATGGCGCCGGCCGAGAGCCAGGCCGCGATCAAGGAATTCGGCCGCCCCGAATACGAGAAGCTCATCGCCGACCACCCGAAGGAGCTTCCGCTCGATCCCGAGCCGATGGTCGTCGCGTTCCGCATGTGGGACGAAATGGTCGGCTCCAAGAAGAAGAAATAAGGGCTCCGGCCCGGTGCGGCGGCCGTGCACCGGCCGCCGCACGCTCCCGCCTTTTCCGCCGTCGCGTCCGTCGCGATCCCGATCCCGCATCGCGATGCGGGACGCCCCTTCCGACCCGAGCTGACACATGGCCTCGCTATCGTCCTTCAAGACCCTCCGACTCGACGGCGTCGGCCGCGACTTCGGAACGATGAACGCGCTCAAGGATCTGACCCTCGAGGTCCGCCGCGGCGAATTCATCGCGCTGCTCGGGCCCTCCGGCTGCGGCAAGTCCACCGCGCTCAACTGCATCGCCGGCCTGCTGCCGACGACCCGCGGCTCGATCTATCTCGACGATCGCCGCATCGACACGCTGCCGACCGAAGACCGCGGCTTCGGCATGGTGTTCCAGAATTACGCTTTGTTCCCGCACATGACGGTGCGCGCCAATATCGGCTTCGGCCTGAAGATGCGCGGCGTGCCGAAGGCGGAGGCCGAGCCCCGCGTGGAACAGGCGATCCGCACCGTCCGCCTCGAAACGCAGGCCCACAAGCTCCCCGGCCAGCTCTCCGGCGGCCAGCAGCAACGTGTCGCCATCGCTCGCGCCATCGCGGTGGACCCGCCGCTGGTGCTGATGGACGAGCCGCTCTCCAATCTCGACGCCAAGCTGCGCCTCGAAATGCGGCAGGAGATCCGGCGCATCCACCAGAGCCTCGGCTGCATCACGATCTACGTCACGCATGATCAGGACGAGGCGCTCTCGCTCGCCGACCGCATCGTGGTGCTGCGCGACGGCATGATCCGGCAGGTCGGCACGCCCGAGGATCTCTATGCCCGTCCAGAACATCTCGACGTCGCCGAATTCATGGGCTTCCGGAACCGCATCACGGGCCGCGTCACGTCGCGCGACGGCGACCGGGTGAGCCTTGCTGTGGGCGGCACGACGCTCGACGGCACCATGCGTCACGACGTTGCGGGAGAGACCGCGGTGGCCGCGATCCGGCCGGACGATCTCGTTCCGGTGGCGGCCGACGCGCACGGCATCGATGCTGTGGTGGAAGCCATCGAATATCGCGGCCGCGACTTCTTCGGCTCCGCGCGCGCTTCGGGCGGCGAGGAGCTGTTCTTCCGCGCCGACCGCCGCGTGAACCCGGGCGAGGCGATCCGCCTCGGCGCCGAGGCGTCCGCCGTCCTCGTCTATCCGGGAGAGTGAGATGGCCGACGCTTCGATCCCGCTGCGGACGCGGCTCGCCGCGAAGGGGCTCGACGGGGTGACGCTGCTGGCACTGCCCGCCGCGCTCTTCCTGATCGCGCTGTTCATCTACCCGTTCGGTTACGGCCTGTGGCTGTCCTTCCGCCCGAAGGACGGCTCGCTCTTCGGCAATTACGTGAAGTTCTTCTCCGATCCGTTCCTCTACGAGACGATCGGGACGACGCTGAAGCTCGCGCTGCCGGTCACGCTGATGAACCTGCTCTTCGCGGTGCCCGTCGCCTTCCGCGTGCGGCTGATGAAGAACCAGCGACTCCTCACCACGATCCTCGTCCTGCCGATCACGCTCGGCACCGTGCTCGTGGCCGAGGGGATGCTGAACTATTTCGGCCCGCAGGGCTGGTTCATCCGCACGCTCGTCACGTTCGGCATCGCCGAGCCCGGCCAGATCAAGCTCGTGAACAATTATTGGGGCGTGTTCATCTCGCTGGTGATCACGGGCTTTCCCTTCACCTTCCTGCTCACGCTGTCTTATGTGACGGGCATCGACCCCGCGCTCGAACAGGCGGCGGCGACGCTCGGCGCGCGGGCCGCGGCGCGGTTCCGGACGATCTATCTGCCGCTGCTGGCGCCGGGCCTCGCCATCACCTTCTGCCTCAGCTTCGTGCAGGCCTATTCGGTGCTGCCCTCGGCGGTGCTGCTCGGCGCGCCCGCGGGCCCCACGCGCGTGATCTCCATCGCCGCCTATCAGGCGGCCTTCGAGCAATATGACCGGCCCATGGCCTCGGCCATCGCGATGATCATGGGCTTCGTCCAGCTCGCGGTCGTCGTCGCGGCCCTGTCGATGCGCAATCTCTTCTATCGCGGCCCCGCCGCCGGCGCGAAAGGCTGATCCCGTGAGCACCGCCGTTCTCGACAACGCCTCTCCCGCCGCCTCCGGCACCTCGCTCCGCGCGCTCGGCGCGCGGCTGTGGGTGATCGCGGTCTGGACCACCGTCGTCTTCTTCGTGATCAATCTCTTCGGCATCATCGCCGCGGTGGTGACGAGTTCCTTCGCGACGCGTTGGCTGAGGTCGTGGCTGCCGCAGGGCTGGACGACGAAGTGGTATGCCTCGGCCTGGGCCGAGTTCCAGCTGACCGACGTGCTGATCGTCACCTTCCAGGCGGTGGGGGCGGTGGTGCTGCTTTCCGGCCTGCTCGGCGTACCCGCAGCCTATGCGCTGGCCCGCCGCGAATTCCCCGGCAAGAAGCTCCTGATGCTGCTCTTCCTGCTGCCGCTTCTGGTGCCGCCGATGACCTTCGGCATTCCGCTCGCGACGGTGCTGTACCAGACGGGGCTCGGCGGAACGCTCTGGGGCGTGATCCTTGCCAATCTGGTCCCCACCGTTCCCTTCGTGATCCTCGTGATGATCCCGTTCATCGAACAGATCGACCCCCGGATCGAAGCCGCGGCCCGGGTCTTCGGCGCGGGCACGCTGCGGCTCTTCGTAACGGTGCTGCTGCCGCTGCTCCTGCCGGGCGTGCTCGCCGCGCTGCTGCTGGTGCTCGTGCGCACCATCGCGATGTTCGAGCTGACCTTCCTGACCGCGGGCCCGGAGAGCCAGACGCTCGTCGTGGCGCTCTATTACGCGGTCTTCGCCGCGGGCGTGCGGGCCGTGCAGTCCATCGACGCCATGGCCGTGGTCTACATGGTCACGACGCTCGTCTGGCTCGTCATCGCGCTGCGCTTCGTCAATCCGACGCAGATGGTCACGCGCTCCAAGCGGCAGGCTCACTGAGCCCGCCGCTTTTCCTTTTCCCGCCCGCGAGGTCCCGATGAGCATCGAAGTCCGGCAGGTTCCGCATCCCGAAGCCGTCCGCACCTTTTCGACCGAAGAGCTGCGGCGGCATTTCCTGATCGAACGGATCTTCGTGCCGGGCGAGATCGCGCTCACCTACAGCCATATCGACCGGCTTATCGTCGGCGGGGCGATGCCGCTCGCGGCTCCGCTGGTGCTGGAAGCCTCGAAGCCCGTCGGGCAGGACACCTTCCTCGCGCGCCGCGAACTCGGCGTGTTCAATGCGGGCGGTCCGGGCCGCGTCCGCTGCGACGGCGTCGCCCATGCGCTGGCGAGCCACGACATGCTCTATGTCGGCATGGCCACGGCGGAGGTCCGCTTCGAAAGCGACGATCCGAAAAATCCCGCGAAGTTCTATCTCGTCAGCTGCCCGGCGCATCAGCGCCACGAGACGAAGAAAGTCACGATCGCCGAAGCGAACACGCTGCAGCTCGGCACGCCCGAGACGGCGAATGTCCGCACGCTCCATCAGATGATCATCCCCGGACGCGTGCCCTCCTGCCAGCTGGTGATGGGCGTGACCTTCCTCGTCCCGAGCAGCGTCTGGAACACGATGCCGACGCACACGCATGACCGCCGCTCCGAGGTCTATCTCTATTTCGACCTCGCGCCGGAAACCCGCGTCTTCCACATGATGGGCGAGCCGACCGAGACCAAGCATCTGGTGATGGCGAACGATCAGGCGGTGTTGTCGCCGGGCTGGTCGATCCATTCCGGCGTCGGAACCGCGAATTACGGCTTCGTCTGGGCCATGGCGGGCGACAATCAGAGCTTCACGGACATGGATGCCGTCGCGATGGGAGAGCTGCGGTGAGCCCCTTCGACCTCAAAGGCCGCGTCGCGATCGTCACCGGTGCGAATACCGGCCTCGGGCAGGGGATCTGCCTCGCGCTCGCACGGGCCGGCGCGGCGGTGGCGGGCGTCGGCCGCTCGCCGATGGACGAGACCGCGGCCGCGGTCGAAGCCGCGGGCGGCACCTTTCTGCCGATCATGGCCGATCTCGCTTCGACCGAGCCCGTCGCGCGGATCGTGTCCGAGACGCTGGCGCGGTTCGGAGACGTCGACATCCTCGTCAACAATGCGGGCATCATCCGGCGCGCGGATGCGCTCGACTATTCGGAAGAGGATTGGGACGACGTGATGAACGTCAATCTCAAGTCGGCCTTCTTCCTGTCGCAGGCCGTCGCGCGGCATTTCACGAGCCGCGAGGGCGGCGGCAAGATCGTGAATATCGGCTCGGTTCTGTCCTTCCAGGGCGGCATCCGCATCCCGGCCTATACCGCTTCAAAGCACGGCATCGCGGGCATTACGAAACTTCTGGCCTGCGAATGGGCGGCCAAGGGCATCAATGTGAACTGCATCGCTCCCGGCTACCACGTGACCAACAACACCTCGGCGATCCGCAACGATCCCGACCGCAGCGCCCAGATCCTCGCCCGCATTCCGGCGGCGCGCTGGGGCACGCCAGACGACATCGGCGGTGCCGCCGTCTTCCTCGCCTCGCGCGCGGCGGATTACGTGCACGGCGCCGTGATCCCCGTCGACGGCGGCTGGCTGGCGCGCTGAACCGCATTCCCGAAAGAAGGACGAAGACGCATGAGACAGGCTTGGCGCTGGTACGGCCCGCATGACGTGGTGAGCCTCGACGACATCCGTCAGGCCGGGGCGACCGAGGTCGTCAATGCGCTGCATGAACTCAAGCCCGGCACGGTCTGGACGAAGCAGGGCGTGGCCGACCGCAAGAACCTGATCGAGACGTCCCCGCCCGGCCGCTCGCAGCTGCGCTGGACGATCGTCGAGAGCATCCCGGTGCCGGACGACGTGAAGCGCCTCGGCAAGGGCGCGAAGCAGTCCATCGAGGGCTGGATCGCCTCGCTCGAAGCGGTGGCGGCGAACGATATCCGGACGGTCTGCTACAATTTCATGCCCGTGGTGGACTGGACCCGGACCGATCTCGACCATGTCCTGCCGACCGGTGCGACCTGCCTGCGCTTCGATGCCGACCGCTTCGCGGCCTTCGATCTGTTCATCCTCGAACGTCCCGGTGCGGAGCACGATTACGATCCCGCCGCCCGGGCGCGGGCCGAGGCGGTCTACGAGACCTTCACGCAGGCCGACATCGACTATCTGATCCATGTGATCGCGAGCGCCTTGCCGGGCTCGACGACGGATCCGCTCACCATCCCCGCCTTCCGCGAGCGGCTGAAGGCCTATGCGGAAATCGACGCGGCCCGGCTGCGGCGGCACCTGATCGAATTCCTCGAAGCCGTCACGCCGGTCGCCGACGCGCTGGGCGTCAAGCTCACGCTCCACCCCGACGATCCGCCGCGCTCGCTGTTCGGCCTGCCGCGCATCGCCTCGACCGCGGCCGACTACCGCGCGCTCTTCGAGGCCGTGCCGAATGCCGCGAACGGCATGTGCTTCTGCACCGGCTCGCTCGGCGTGCGGGCGGACAACGATCTGCCCGCCATCGCCGAGGAATTCGCGGAGCGCATCCATTTCGTCCATCTGCGCGCGACGAAGCGGGAGGGCGACGGTCTCTCCTTCCACGAAGCGGATCATCTCGACGGCGATGTCGACATGGTCGCGGTGATCGGCAAGCTCCTGAAGGAAGAGCGCCGGCGGGGCTCGCAGCTGCCCTTCCGGCCGGACCACGGCCACCGCATGCTCGACGATCTCGGCAAGCAGGCCGCGCCCGGCTACTCGGCCATCGGCCGGCTGAAGGGTCTCGCGGAACTGCGCGGCGTGATCCGGACGCTGGAGACGCTCGCATGACGCGCCTCTCCGCTGCGGCCCTCGCCCGTCTTCCCGCGGGCGTCACGAAGCCGGCCTATGACCGCAAGGCCGTGCGCACCGGCATCGTGCATCTGGGGATCGGCGCGTTCCATCGGGCGCATCAGGCGGTCTATACCGAGCATGCGCTCGCATCGGGCGATCTACGCTGGGGCATTCTCGGCGCCAGCCTGCGCTCGCCGGATACGCGCGACGCGCTGAACCCGCAGGACGGCCTCTACACGGTCGCGGTGAAGGGACCCGGCGGAACCGCGATGCAGGTCGTGGGCGCCATCGGGTCGGTCCTCGTGGCCCCGGAGGATCCGGAAGCGCTGATCCGCGCCATGGCCCATCCCCACATCCGCATCGTCTCGCTGACCGTCACGGAAAAGGGCTATTGCCATGACCCCGCGACGCGGCGGCTGAAGGAAGATCATCCCGATATCGTCCATGATCTCGCCAACCCGCTGGTGCCGCGCTCGGCACCGGGCTTTCTGGTCGCGGCGCTCGAACGGCGCTTCGCGGCGGGCCTGCCGCCCTTCACGGTGCTGACCTGCGACAATCTCCCGTCGAACGGCAAGACCGTGCGCAACGTGGTCACCCGCTTCGCCGCCCTGCGTGACCCTGCGCTCGGCCGCCGGATCGAGGACGCGGTCGCCTTTCCCTGCACCATGGTCGACCGGATCGTGCCCGCCACGACGGATGCGGACCGCAGCGCCGTCGCCGCGGCGCTCGGCACGACGGACGCTTGGCCGGTGATGACCGAACCCTTCAGCCAATGGGTGATCGAGGACCGTTTCCCGCAAGGCCGGCCCGATTGGGCGGCGGCGGGCGCCGAGATGACGGACCATGTCGAGCCTTATGAGGACATGAAGCTGCGGCTCCTCAACGGCTCGCATTCGACGCTGGCCTATCTCGGCCATCTCTCCGGCTGCGAGACGGTCGCGGACGCCATGGCGGACGAAGGCATCAGCGCGCTCGTCGAGGGGTTGATGAACGAGGAGGTCACGCCGACCCTCGCCGTTCCTCCGGGCGCGGACCTCGCCGCCTACAAGCGCTCGCTTCTGGAGCGTTTCCGGAACCCCGAATTGCGGCATCGGACCTGGCAGATCGCCATGGACGGCACCCAGAAGCTGCCGCAGCGCCTGCTCGGCACCGCCCGCGACCGGCTGAAGGCGGGCGCGCCGATCGAGCGTATCGCCTTGGGGGTGGCCGCGTGGATGCGGTACGTCTCCGGCACCGACGAGGCGGGTGCGCCGATCGACGTCCGCGATCCTTTGGCCGAAGAGTTGAGGCGCATCGCGGCGGAGGCGGGGCCCGCTGCGGAGAGGCTCGCGCCGGCGCTGATGCGCATCGAGAGCGTGTTCGGGACGGACCTGCCGGCCGATCCCCGCTTCACGGGTCCGGTCACGGCCGCTCTGGCGGCGCTCTTCGCGAAGGGCGCGCGCACGACGGTGCGGGAAACGGTCGCCCGGACGGCCCGGGGCTGAGCCCGGACAAGAAAAAAGCGCGCCTCGCGGCGCGCTTTTCGAATTGGCTCTGCGGGATGCTTACGCGGCCTGCAGGTTCACGGCCGACTGACGGCCGGTGCGGCGGTCGGTCTCGAGCTCGTAGTTGATCTTCTGGCCGTCGCGCAGACCGCGCATGCCCGAGCGTTCCACGGCGGAGATGTGGACGAAAACGTCCTTGCCGCCGTTGTCCGGCTGAATGAAGCCGTAGCCCTTGGTCTCGTTGAACCACTTCACGGTGCCGGTGTTCATGGCGCCGTCCTTTCTTCGATAGATGCACGTTCAATGAGCCTCGCATTCGCGCGACGCCCGGTCGGTCGATCTTTGGAGAGGGTCTGAAGCGTGCGCCCGTTCGAGCGAAGCGGCCCAGAAGTCCGGCCAAGTCGATGGAAGGAAAGGTAAGGGAAATTACGGCGGCCGGCAAGCAGACCCATTATGGGTATCAGTCCGGACGCGGCCGCATGGAACGCCGTCCGGCCGGTCGCGTTGCGATCGACCGGCCGCATCCGACCCCGGTCAGGCCTTGCCCAGCTCGCGCCGGACGATCGCCGCCCCGCGGGCGAGCGCTTCCAGCTTTCCGCGCGCGATCGCGCGCGGGAGCGGCGCCATGCCGCAATTGGTGCAGGGGTAGAGCTTCTCGGGCGCGACGAATTCCATCGCCTTCCGGATGACGGCGGCGACCTCTTCGGGCGTCTCCACCGTCTCGCTCGCCACGTCGATGGCGCCCACCAGCACGTCCTTGCCGCGCAGAAGACCGATCAGGTCGATCGGAACGCGGGAATTGGCGCATTCGAGCGAGACCTGATCGATCCGGCTCTCGGCGATGACGGGGAACGTGTCCTCGTATTGCCGCCATTCGGAGCCGAGGGTCTGCTTCCACTCGATATTGGCCTTGATGCCGTAGCCGTAGCAGATGTGCACGGCGGTGGTGCATTTCAGGCCGGCGGCCGCCCGCTCCAGAGCCTCGATGCCCCACTCGCGGACCTGATCCATGTAGACGTTGAAGGCTGGCTCGTCGAATTGGACGATGTCGACGCCCAGCGCTTCCAGCTCCTTCGCCTCCTCGTTGAGGAGGTCGGCGAAGGCCATCGCCATCTTCACGCGGTCGCCGTAATAGCCGTCCGCGATCGTGTCGATGATCGTCATCGGGCCCGGCAGGGTGAATTTCAGCTTCTTCTGCGTCGCCGCCCGCGCGATGCCGGCCTCGAAGGAATGCACCGGGCCCATGCGGGTCAGCGGCGCCGTGACGGTCGGCACCAGCGCTTCATACCGGTTGTTGCGGATGCCCATCGTCACCCGCTTCTCGAAATCGACGCCCGCGATGCGCTCGAGGAAGCCGTGCACGAAATGCTGCCGGGCCTGCTCGCCGTCGCCGACGATGTCGATGCCCGCCAGTTCTTGTTCCTTCACGGCGAGGATGGTCGCGTCCCGCTTGGCCTCGACGAGCGCGTCGCCGGTCGGCTTCCACGCGGCCCAGAGCTTTTCGGGCTCCGCGAGCCAGGAAGGCTTCGGGAGGCTGCCGGCGATGGTGGTCTGAAGCACGGGACGGTCCTTTCGGGTTCTTCTGCCGGTTTCTAGGGTCGCAGGGCCTCGAGGTCGAGCCCGCGGGGCTCACTCGCCGGTGAACAGCGGCTCGCGCTTCTCGCGGAATGCGGCGCGGCCTTCGTGATAATCGCGGCTCGCGTAGCAGGCGGCCACGAGCGCATCCACGGCGGCCCGGTCGGGCGCGGGCTTCTCCGATTCGGAGAGCGCCTTCTTGATCGCCTTGAGCGTCAGCGGTGCATTGTGGGCGATCCGCTCGACGTGGCGCGCGGCCTCTTCCTCGAAATCCGTCGCGTTCCAGACGGCGTTGACGATGCCGAGCGTGCAGGCCTCCCCGGCCTCGATGATGCGGGCGCTGAGCAGGAGGTCCGCCGTGGTCCCGAGGCCGAGGCGGCGCACCAGCATCTCGATGTTCGAAAAGCCGTAGCCGAGGCCGAGACGGGCGGCCGGAATGCGGAACCGGGAGTCCGACGAGGCCACGCGAAGGTCGCAGGCCACCGCGAGGCCGAAGCCGCCGCCGAAACAGATGCCCTTGATCACCGCGACCGTCGGCTTTTCCGCTTCGCGCAGGGCCGTATTCCCCCGCTCCACGGTCGCGTCATATTCCGCGATCGCTTCGGCTTCGGAGCGTTTGTCGCCGAATTGCGAGATGTCGGCGCCCGCGCAGAACGCCTTCTCGCCGTCGCCGCGCAGTACGATCACCCGGACGGCGGGATCGCGCTCGGCCCGATGCACGAGATCGGGAAGCGAGGCCCACATGTCGAGGCTCATCGCGTTCAGCTTCGACGGGCTCGCGAGCGTCAGGATGGCTGCGCCGTCACGCGCGTCGTAGCGGACGAGTCCCTCGGTCATCACGGTCCTCTCCTCACGGGAAAAAGCGGCGGCCCGCCCGATGCTTCGGGCAAAGAAGCGTGGCGGATCGCAATGAAATGTCATTCCGCGTTGCGGGGTTGTAAAGCGCTTACGAACATGGCGGATCCGCCATGATCGATCCGATTTCCCGTCCCGGTTCGGGCCTCACAGAGAGGTGCTCCGCCCATCGCGGGGCTTCGCCGCCGCTTTCGAAGCCTCTCCGTCCGAACGGGACCGACCATGCCCATCATCGCCTTCCCCGCCCGCCGCACGGCCGGCCGTTCACGCTCCGCCGCCGCTCCGGCGGGCGCTTCCTTCCCGCGCCGGATGCTGCGGCTCGCGCTGCCCTTCTGGGCCTCGCCGGACTCGGGCCGGGCGAAGCTGCTCGTCGCCATGCTGATCGGCGTGAAGCTCGCCACCACTTGGATCGCGCTGAAGCAGAACGCCTGGTACAACGCCTTCTACACCGCTCTGCAGGGCAACGACGCCGCGGCCTTCAAGGCGCAGATCGCGGCTTTCGGGCTGATCGCGGCGGGCTTCGTGGCCTGCCTGATCTTCGGCCATCGGCTGGCGGAGAGCATCAAGCTGCAATGGCGCGACTGGATGGTCCGTCGCTACATGGGCGACTGGATGGCGCACCGCGCGTTTTTCCGGCTCCAGCTCGAAAACCGCGCTTCGACCGATCCCGACCAGCGCATCACCGAGGACATGGGCATCTTCGCAGGGCAGACGCTCGACCTCATCGTCGGCGTGCTCGACGTCGCGGTCTCGCTCGTGTCCTTCACCGCGGTGCTCTGGGCGCTTTCGGGCAGTCTCGACGTGTTCGGCGTCTCGGTGCCGGGCTACATGGTGCTTGCCGTGTTCGCCTACAGCATCGCGGCGAGCCTCGTGACGCATTTCATCGGCAACCCCCTGATCGGCCTGCACAGCGCCAACCGGACGCTCGAAGCGGATTTCCGCTACGGCCTGATCCGCCTGCGCGAGAACGCCGAGACGGTGGCCTTCTATCGCGGCGAGGATCGCGAGAGCGGCATACTCGGCGACCGCTGGGGTCGCGTGGTGTCCAATTTCCGCTCGATCCTGAAGAGCGAGCGGCGGCTTGCCTGGTTCACGCATTCCTACACGCAGGCCAGCATCGTCATTCCGTTCCTGCTCGCCTCGCCCCGCTATTTCGCCGGCGAACTCACCTTCGGGCAGGTGATGCAGGTGGCGGCGGCCTTCGGTGCGGTGCAGGCCTGCCTCAACTTCTTCATCAACAGCTATCCCCGCATCGCTGAATGGAAGGCCACGACCGATCGCCTGACCACCTTCCGCGACGATCTCGACGCGATCCATGCGAGCGCGGTGACGCCGCTCACCGTCGCGCAAGGCGCCAAGCTCGCGGTACGGGATCTCCATCTCGACCTGCCGAACGCGCGGCCGCTGATCTCGGGCGTCGAACTGACGGCGGAGCCGGGCGAGGCGATCCTCATCAAGGCGCCGTCGGGCACCGGCAAGAGCACGGTCCTGCGCGCCATCGCGGGGATCTGGCCCTATGGCCGCGGCTCGGTCGAGGTGGCGCCCGGCTCCATGCTGTTCATTCCGCAGAAGCCCTATATGCCGCTCGGCACGCTGCGCGAGGCCGCCTGCTATCCGGAGGCCCCGACCGCCGACGATCTCGAAGTGGTCCGCGCGCTCAAGGCGGTCAATCTCGGCCATCTGATCGGGCGGCTCGACGAGGTCGACCATTGGAGCCACCGCCTGTCCGGCGGCGAACAGCAGCGGCTCGCCTTCGCCCGCGTGCTGCTCACGCAGCCCGGCACCGTCTTTCTCGACGAAGCCACCTCGGCGCTCGACGAGGCGGGCGAGGCGCTGATGTACACGCTGCTGCGCGAGGCCGCATGGAAGCCGACCATCGTCAGCATCGGCCATCGCGGCACGCTGACCGCCTATCACGATCGGGTGGTCAACCTCGTCCCCAACCGTCCCGCCGCGAACGAGAACGCGGCGGCTTGAGGCTCGGAGAGCCTTCTTTTCAGAGCGCCGGCGCGGCCCAGCCGCGCCGGGCGCAGGCGGCGGTGACCGTGTTCGCAAGCAGGCAGGCGATGGTCATCGGCCCGACCCCCCCGGGGACGGGGGTGATCCACTCCGCTTTCGCCGCGGCTTCGTCATAAGCGACATCGCCGACGAGGCGGGTCTTGCCCGGGCCCTTTTCGGGAGCGTCGATCCGGTTGATGCCGACGTCGATCACGATCGCGCCCGGCTTCACCCAATCGCCCTTGATCATTTCCGGGCGCCCGACGGCGGCGACGAGGATATCGGCCCGGCGGCAGACCTCCGGCAGATCGCGGGTGCGCGAATGCGCCACCGTGACCGTGCAGCTCTCGGCCAGCAGCAGCGCCGCCATCGGCTTGCCGACGATGTTCGAGCGGCCCACGACCACCGCATCGAGCCCGGAGAGGTCATCGCGCACGGTCTTCAGCAGTTTCAGGCAGCCCAGCGGCGTGCAGGGCACGAGGCCGCCGGTGCCGGTGGCGAGCTTGCCCGCATTCACCGGGTGGAAGCCGTCGACGTCCTTGGCGGGGTCGATCGCCGCGATCACCTTGTCGGCGTCGATCTGCTTCGGCAGCGGAAGCTGGACGAGGATGCCGTCGATTTCCGGGTCGGCATTGAGCTTCGCGACCAGCGCGAGAAGGTCGGCCTCGGACGTCGTCGCGGGCAGGACGTGCTCGATGGATCGAAGCCCCGCCTCGGTCGTCATCTTCACCTTCGAGCCGACATAGACTTGGCTCGCGGGGTCCTCGCCGACGAGCACGACGGCCAGACCGGGCGCCTTGCCGTAGGTCGCGGCGAGGCCCGCCGCGACTTCGGCCACGCGCGCCCTCAGGGCCGCCGCGACCGCCTTTCCGTCGATGATCCGGGCCGTCATGTCGTCACTCCATGCGCGAGGCCGTCCGCCAGCGCGGCCGCCAATGTCTCCGCATCGCCTTCCAGCGATACCGTCTTGATCCGGCTCGTGGGTCCGGACGTCACCGCGGCGCGCGACCGCGCGATCCCGCAGGTTTTCGCCAGCAGCCGCTCGAGAGCGGCATTGGCCTCGCCGTTCTCCGGCGCCGCCCGGACGCGGGCCTTGAGCACCGCTGTTCCGTCCGAGAGATGCTGAATTCCAACGAGCGAGTCCCGGCCCCCCTTAGGGGTCAGGCGAACGCGCACGAAGAGTCCGTCTGCGGTCGATTGCAAAGGCGATGGGGCGTCCACGTCAAAAGGTGCTTCCACGCAGAAAGTCTTGGAGTAGATATATCAAAAGCTGAATAGCAAAAAACAAAATGACGGGAGAAAGATCCAACGCCCCTGTATGCGGCATGAACCTACGAATTCTGGTCAGGACTGGCTCAGTGATAGACTGTAGCGCCTGCAGTATTATCCTGACGAACTCATTTCGAGTATTGATTACGTTGAACATAACCAGCCAGCTCATAGCTGCAGATAGCAGTATCAGCCATTGATAAAAAAGCAGTACGTCAATGACGAGCCTCAACACTGCAGTCATGCGGCGGACTCCTTCGCTATGTACGGAGGGAGATTAGAGGCGCGGAACCGACCGCGACAAGGCTGACGTCCCTACAAGCAAACCGAGCAGCGATTCCGCGTGTCATCCCGGCCGTAGCGCAGCGGAGAGCCGGGATCCAGGAAATCTCCGAACCGCTCGGCGCCCGACGTTTTTTCTGGATCCCGGGTCGGCTGCGCCGCCCGGGATGACGCGTCAGGGTGGCGGGGAACCGGCAGGGCCCCTGCAGACCGTGGTCAGTCCTTGGCGCGTTCCACGTAGGAGCCGTCCTCGGTCATGATCACCACGCGGGTGCCGGCCGCGATGTGCGGCGGAACCATGGTGCGCACGCCGTTCGACAGAATCGCGGGCTTGTAGGAGGAGGAAGCCGTCTGGCCCTTCACGGTCGGCTCGGTCTCGGTGATCTCGAGCACGATGCGGGCGGGCAGCTCGATCGCGACCGGGTTCGCGTCATGCATCGAGAGCACGCATTTCATGCCTTCCTGCAGGAAGGGCGCGCGATCGCCGACGATGTCCTTCGGAACCGAAACCTGTTCGAAGGTTTCGTTGTTCATGAAGTTGAAGCCGTCGGCATCCTCGTAAAGGTAGTTGTAGTCGCGATCCTCGACGAAGGCGCGCTCGACCTGTTCGGTCGTGCGGTAGCGCTCCGACACCTTCACGCCGTCGCTGATGCGGCGCATGTCGAGCTGCGTGACGGGCGTTCCCTTGCCGGGGTGGATGTTCTCGGCGGTGAGGATCACATAGAGATGGCCGTCCTTCTCTACGATGTTGCCCTTGCGGAGCGAGCTGGCGATGACCTTCACGTACGACGTCCCTTTTCCCGGAAGCGGAACAGGCCCCGACGACGGACGTCGCGGGGCGCGGGCGGGCTTGTCACACAAAAACGCACCGGAGGCTAGAGGCTGATGGTCGAAGCCGCCCCCTTCTGGCATCCGCGGCGCCATGCCGACCGCCGTCCCGTGCTCATGGCGCGCAACCGCGCCCGAAGCGCGCTGCGGCGCTGGTTCGAGGAGCGCGGCTTCGTCGAGGTCGAGGCCGGACAGCTGCAGGTCTCTCCCGGCAACGAGACCCATCTGCACGGTCTCGCCGTCTCGGTGCGTGCGCCGGACGGCCTGGTCGCGCAGTGGTATCTGCACACCTCGCCCGAATTCGCCTGCAAGAAGCTCTTGGCCGCGGGCGAGCCGCGGATCTTCGATTTCGCCCGCGTCTTCCGCGACCGGGAGCGCGGCGCGCTGCACGCGACCGAATTCACGATGCTGGAATGGTACCGTGCGGGCGAGCCCTACGAGACGCTGATGGACGACTGCGCCGCCCTCCTGGCGGAGGCCGCCCGCGCCGCGGGGTCCACCATGTTCCGCTATCGCGACCGCAGCGCGGACCCGTTCCTTCCGCCCGAGCGCGTGACGCTGCAGGACGCTTTCGCGCGGCATGCGGGGATCGATCTCCTCGCGACGACGCCCGGCGGCGTGCCCGATCGCGATATGTTGGCCGATGCGGCGCGCGGCGTCGGCATCCGCGTCGCCGACGACGATGCGTGGTCGGACGTGTTCAGCCGCGTTCTGGTGGAGCGGATCGAGCCTCGGCTGGGGCTCGGGCGCGCGACGATCCTGTGCGAATACCCGGTGAACGAGGCCGCTCTCGCGCGGCCGAAGCCTTCCGATCCGCGGGTCGCCGAGCGGTTCGAGCTCTATGCCTGCGGGGTCGAACTCGCGAACGGCTTCGGCGAACTGACCGACGCCCATGAACAACGGCGCCGCTTCGTCGCCGATATGGACGCGATGCAGGAGATCTACGGCGAACGCTATCCGATCGACGAGGATTTCATGGCCGCGCTCGCGACCATGCCCGCGGCCTCGGGCATCGCGCTCGGTCTCGACCGTCTCATCATGCTCGCGACGGGCGCGCCCCGCATCGACGACGTGCTATGGACGCCCATGCCGATGCCGCAGGGACCCCACCCCGAACGATGACCGCCTTCGATCGCACCCTCCGGAGCATCGACGACCTCGTCGATGCGGGCTTCGCCGCGCCGGACGCGCGTGCGTCGTTGGAAGAGGTCGCGTCCCGCTACGCCGTCGCGATCACGCCCGCGATGGCGCGGCTGATCGACTCCACCGACTCGGCCGACCCGATCGCCCGGCAATTCGTGCCGATCGCGGACGAACTCGTCGAGGATCCCGTCGAGAGGCCCGATCCGATCGACGATCACGGCCACAGCCCCGTTCCCGGACTGGTTCATCGCTATCCCGACCGCGTGCTGCTGAAGCTCGTTCACACCTGTCCGGTCTATTGCCGCTTCTGTTTTCGGCGCGAGATGGTCGGGCCCGGCAAGGCTGACGCGATCGGCGGCGAGGAACTCGACCGCATGATCGCCCATATCGCCGCGCGGCCGGCGATCTGGGAGGCGATCGTCACCGGCGGCGACCCGTTCGTGCTGTCGCCGCGCCGCGTCGCCGACGTCACCGCCCGGCTCGCGGCGATCCCGCATCTCAAGGTCGTCCGCTGGCATACGCGCGTGCCCGTCGTCGCCCCCGATCTCGTCACGCCGGAGCTTGCGGCGGCGCTCCGCGCGCCCGGTCTTTCGACCTGGGTGGCGATCCACGCCAATCACCCGCGCGAATTCACCGCCGAGGCGGAGGCCGCCTGCACGCTTCTGGCCGATGCGGGCGTGACCCTCGTGAGCCAGACGGTGCTTCTGGCGGGCGTGAACGACGATGCCGACGTGCTCGCCGATCTGATGCGCCGCTTCGTCGAAAACCGGATCAAACCCTATTACCTGCACCATCCGGATCTGGCGCCGGGCACGGGGCATATGCGGGTCGACATCTCCCGCGGTCAGGCGCTCATGCGCGAACTGAACCGCAAAGTCTCGGGCCTCTGCCGCCCGACTTACGTGCTCGACGTGCCGGGCGGGGCGGGCAAGGTGTCGATCGGGCCCGCCCATGCCGCGCCCTCCGAGGACGGCTGGACGATCGAGACCGCGGCAGGCGAGCGCGTCGCCTATCCGCCGGCACCGGCGAGCGGCCGAGTCAGGCGGCGCCGGCGTCCGCGATGACGTCCTCGTCCTCCGGCGCTTCGGCGACCGAGCGGGTCCTCACCACCGTGACCGTGCAAGGCGCCTTGGCCGTGACCTGCGCCGAGACGCTGCCGAGATAGCGCCGCATCGCCGAATGGCCGCGCGCGCCCATCACCAGATGGTCGACCTGATTGTGTCGGACATAGTCGAGAAGGGCTTCGGCCGGGTCGACCGCCTCGAGCACGTGCAGGCTGAGCGATTCCTCGCCGAGATCCAGCGGCCGCGCCCATTCCTTCAGCGCCACGAGCCGCTTGAGGTAGATGTTCTGGCCGCTCTGATCGAGCGTCTCGTCGATCCGGACCAGCGACGTCTTCAGCACCGTGACGCAGACGAGGCGGGCTTCGGGCTCCGAGGCGAGCAGGGTCTTCACCTGTCGCCGCACCGCGTCCATGATCGCCTCGTTGCCGTCGGCCGAAAGGTCGAGCGCCGCGACGATGATCTGCGCCCGGTCGAGCCGCTCGGCCATGCGAGAGGGCAGCTGGATCTTGCTGTCGGCGCCGCGCCACCAGTTCTTCACATTGGTCACGAAGCCCGGGCCGCGCTTGCGCTCCGCGCGTTCGGTCAGCACCACCTGATCGGGGTTCTGGAGGGCGTGGGCGAGTTGGCCCGCGGTCTGGAAGCGCTTGTCCGCATCCACTTCGAGGCAGCGCAGGATCACTTCCTGCAGCCAGAGCGGGCAGTGGGGAACCACGGCGCGCGGCGGGACCGGGTCCTGATAGAGCCTGCGCCGCATGCCGGCCCGGCTCTGCGGATTGCCGAAGGGCAGCTTGCCAGTCGTCATCTCGTAGAGAATGCAGCCCAAGGCGAAGATGTCGCTGCGCGGGTCGGTGCGGATGCCGAGCACCTGTTCGGGCGCGATATAGGCCGCCGTGCCGATGGGCAGGTCCGATTCCTCCGCGAGGAGATCCGGCAGTTCGTCATGCCGCGCCAGACCGAAATCGAGCAGCACCGCCGGGCCTTCGTCGCGGAACATGATGTTGGCGGGCTTCAGGTCGAAATGGATGACGTGGCGGCGGTGCAGGTCGCCGAGCGCGGTCGCGATCTTGCCGCCCATCCATGCGACCTGCTCGGGCGCAAGGGGTGCGTCCTTCACGCGGCTGTCGAGCGATTTTCCGGGCAGCCGCTCCATCACCAGATAGGGCAGCACGGCGAAATCGCCCGCCGCGATGCAGGCGGGCACATGCGGACCCCCGAGCCGGGGCAGGATCATGTGCTCGATCTCGAAGCCGACGATGGCGGACGGGTCGTCGCCTGCGCCGAGAAAAGGGATCTTCATCAGCATCGGGCGCTTTTCGCCCGGCTTGGTCACGCGCCAGAGCCGTGCCATCCCGCCGCGATGCACCTCTTCCTCGAGCCTGAATCCGTCGATCTCCTGGCCGGAGTGGAACCGGTCGTGCTGCACGTCACCCTCCCCGATAGAGCCTGTCGGCCAAGGAGGCCGGAAGGCCCGCGGCCCTGATCTTCTGCGCCGCCGCATCGATGTCGTAGGCGACCCGGCGCAGCGTGAATTCCCGGCGTCCGACGTCGTAGAGCCCGTAACAGGCCGCCGGAATGCCGTCGCGCGGCTGGCCCACCGAGCCGACCACCGCCAGCCAGCGCCGCGTGGGCAGCAGCGGGATCGGCCGGTCGGCCACCGGCACGAAGGGCGCAGCGGGGCGCGCGGGTGCCATATGGTAGATCATGGGTACATGCGTGTGCCCGCAGAAGGTGGCATGCGCCTCCGTGCGGCGGATGCTGCGCTCGGCTTCGAGCGCGCCCGTCACATAGCCCCAGCTCTCCGGCGCCCATGCATTGGCATGCACGAAGAGGCGATCGTCTTCGTCGATCCTGAAGGGAAGGCTCTTCAGCCAATCGACCTGCGCCCGGTCGAGACGCTCGCGCGTCCAGACGATCGCAGCGCGGGCGCGCGAATTCATGTCCTCTTCGGACCGGAAGACGGCCTGATCGTGATTGCCGAGAAGGGCCGCTGCACCGTCCTCGACGAGCCGGGCGCAGGTATCCACGACCCAGGCCGGATCGGCGCCGTAGCCGACATAGTCCCCCAGCAGCACGATCCGGTCGTGGCCGCGCGCGGCCGCGTCGGCGAGACAGGCGGCGAAGGCCTCGCGATTGCCGTGCACGTCCGAGAAGAGAGCGATGCGCAAGGGGGTCCTCCCGCACCGTTCTTGTCACCGTGACCGGAGCGCGTAAAGGCGACTTTCGGAAGGTTCAGCGACCGAGGAACACGGATCGCGCGAAGGGCGAGAGCATCGGTTCGAGCGTCTTCCAAGGCAGCGCGACGCTTTGCGGACCCATCACATAGGCCGCGACCTCGTAGACGTTGAAGTTCACCGTCAGCTCGTTCCCGTCGAACGTCCAACGGTCGGGGTCGCCGACCATCTTTTCGATCTCGGCGAGATCCTCGGCCATCAGGTCGTCCTTGAGCTGCTCCTTGAGATCGGCAAGGACGCGCGTCGCGAGCTCCCGGGTCACCGATGCCGAGACGAAGACGTCTTCGAAGACCAGGGCGCGCATCCCGTCGGTCCTGAAGCTGCGGAACATCGCCCCGTGAACGGGATGCGCCGCGCCGTGGGAATAGACTTCCGTCGAGATCGTCAGCGTCGCGATTTCGGGCTTCGGCAACGAGAGCGCCACGGCGACCGTGCTGTCGCTGTCGCGCTCCTCGCCCGGAGCCTGTCCGGTCGCCTTCTCGGCTTCCGCGTTGAGCAGGTCGGCGATATTGCCCGCGGGCGCGAGCACGAGCGGCCGCTCCGTCGTGTGTTCCGCGATCGGGCGGAACCCTCCGGCCGACTTGTCGGCCTGCACCACGCGGAACCGCTGCACCGGCATGACCGTGAAGCCGCCGATCATTTCCGGTGTCCGCCGCAGCAGCGTGATCCGCGCCTTATAGCCCCGCAGCAGGCATTCGGCCGCTTCGGAGCGCTTCTTGAACACCTGCCCGCGCCCGTCGTCGGAACATGTCGCGGGCAGCCAGGTCAGCCATTCGCGCTGTCCCGTGCGCAGGAGGTTCCGCCCGGGTTCCGGCAGGGCCTCGGTCGCCTGCCGGTAGGCCGCGGCGAGGTCCTCGTCCGCGGCCGAGAGCTCGGGCACCGCGCAGATGATCTTCTCATGGGGCCGCGAAGCCTTGGCGCAATCGAAGGCGGCGGCGAAGGCCGGGGCGGGGAGGAGGGCGAGCAAGAGCGCCGCGAGCGGCAGGGAAGGCGAACGCATGACCATGATACCCGAATCCGGAGGGCCTCAGATTGGGTCCCGGCCGCGCCGAAGGCAATGATCCGCATCAACCCTTCGGGGCGTCGCGCACGCAGCGGAAGCCGATATAGACGACCGCGGTGTCCCGAGGCTTGGATTGGCGGTGGTCGCGATGCATCTGCGCCGCGCCGTACCACCATGACCCGCCGCGCGTGACGCGTTCGGCTCCGGCCGCGGCGTCCACCCACTCCCAAGCATTGCCGCCCATGTCGAACAGGCCGTTCACGCCCGCCGCCGTGGTGCCGACGGCCGTGTGGCCGCGACCCCGCGTCAGACGGTCGGATCGGTCGATGACGGGCGCGGATCCGCAGTCGCCGAGGCAGTTGGCGCCGGCGGCCGTCTCGCCGGTCGGATAGGGATAGGTCCTGCCGGTCATGAAGGGCCGCGGCGGAGCGGGGCGGTGCTCCGTATGGGCCGCCTCGACCCATTCCGCTTCCGTCGGCAGCCGCTTCCCCGCCCACCGGCAATAGGCCGCCGCCTCGTCGAAGGTGACGTGGACGGCGGGTTCGTCGTCGGTCGCGGGCGTCCCGAACGGGGCCTTCCACGTCCAGCCGGGCTTTCGGGTCCATCCGGCCTCGTAGACGGAACCGCCGCCCGCCTTTTCGGCGGCGGTGACCGTTCCCGTCGCCTGCACGAAGGCGCGGAAGGCGCCGACGGAGACCTCGGTCCGGTCGATCGCGAAACGACCGACATTCTGCATGTCGGTCGCCCGTGCGGCCGGAGCGGCGAGGATCAGGGCGAACAGAAAGGCCGCGACCCTCGTCACGACTCTCAGGCCTTTTCGAAGCGGATCGGCTGCGCGCCCTTCCACAGGCACATCTTGCCGAGAGGGGTCAGGTTCTCGAGGCCGGAGGTGAGCGTCAGGAAGTGGTTGCCCGCCAGCTGGCCGACCTTGCTCGCGAAATGGACGCCGCCATAGGCGAGCAGGATCTCGGTCTCGCTGATGCCGCCCGGATAGAGGATGAACTGCCCGGGAGCCGGGTAGCTCGTGTGATTTTCGTAATCGACGCCGAAGTCGTAATCGCCGAGCGGCATCCAGACGCCTTCGCCGCTCCAGCGGACATGCACCACCTGGCTCTCGAAGGGGAGACGGTCGAGGAAGGCCTTGCAGGTCTTCGGCGCGGCTTCTTCCTCGAGCCGGCCCGTGAAGGTGAAGGGGCCGGCGGTGATCTTCAGGGTGGTCATGACGTCCTCATACTGTCGGCGGGGCGCGATCGTCCCGAACCGTCAGCATAACGGCATGCACGGCGCGGCTCAAAGCGTGCGGTCGCGCTCTTCGTCCTTGCCGTCCTGCGTCTCCGCGTTCGGCGGCTCGGCCGCCGCCTCGTCGTCCCGCCGCATTCCGCGGGCGAGCCGGCCGAGCGTTACGAGCAGGTCTCCCGGCAAGGGAGATTCTTCGGGTGAACCGTAGATGTCGTGGAAGGCCGCCCGGAACTCCTTCCGCGACAGGAAAGCGAAACCGGACACGCTCATCTCCTCTCCGTCGACGGGACGGATGCGAAACGCGTCGAGGGCGATGCGGTTCTATTTACCGAGCAAGAACGTGGAAAAGGCTCAAAGCCGCCCTTCGGCGCGAAGCTTCGCGTTCGCGCGGCGGAGATCCGTGAGGATCACGTCCAGCTCGCGCACGGCCTCCGCATAGTCGATCCCGTGCTCGCCCGCGACCCGCATCGCGAGGTCCCGTACGGCGACGATCAGCGGGTCCCCCGTCATGTCGACGTCGGGCACCATGAGTCGCGAGACGAGGATGATCTGCGCCGCGTCGTCGAGCTGCTGCAGCTCGTCCAAGGTGATCCGGTCCTTCACGTCCACGCGCCGATACGCGGCCACCCAGAGATTGTTCCGCGGGTAGACGGGAGGTTCGTTTTGGTCGGGGGCGCTCATGGCGAGCCGTCCTTGTTCGAAGGCGGATCCTGCCGAAAGGCCGGGGCCTTCGGTCCGGTCCGAAATATCCGTCATCGATGTCGGAGGAAACACTCTGGTGGAGCTGAGGGGATTCGAACCCCTGACCTCTGCAGTGCGATTGCAGCGCTCTCCCATCTGAGCTACAGCCCCGCGCCGCCTTGGGGCGGGCCGTCCAGAGTGGCGTTTGCATAGGGGGTTTCGAGTCCGTTTGCAAGCGCATGCCCGCCCTCTTCGGGCGCGAATTGCGGGGGGCGCCGCGCTCGGCTATTCGAGAAGCCGTCCGGACCGCCATGCCGGGCGAGGGTCCGCGGCTTGCGGCGCAATCGCAGAGGGTTTCCCATGAGCACGACACGTCGGCCTTCCCGCTGGTCGAAGCGCACGCTGACCGCTCAGGCGCTGGGCAAGATCGATCCGCAGACCAAGGCGGTCGTGCCGCCGATCCATATTTCGACGACCTATATCCGCGATCCCGACAACCAATATTCCTCGGGTTTCGTCTACGGCCGCCCCGACAACGAGACGATCCGCGAGGCCGAAGCCGTTCTCGCGATGTGGGAGGACGCCTCCGCGGCCATGCTCTTCGGCTCGGGAATGGCGGCGGCGACCTCCGTGTTCCTCGCCCTCGAGCCCGGCGACCATGTCGTCGCCCCGACCGTGATGTATTGGGCGCTGCGCAACTGGCTGCTCGAAGACGCGAAGCGTTGGGGCCTCGAGATCGAACTGGTCGACACGGCCGATCCGGCCGCCGTCCGGGCCGCCGTCCGGCCCGGCAAGACGAAGCTCGTCTGGGCCGAGACGCCCTCGAACCCGCTCTGGACCATCGCCGATCTGAGCGCGCTGGCCGAGATCGCCCATGCCGCCGGCGCGCGGCTCGCGGTCGATTCGACCGCCGCCACGCCGGTCCTGTCGCGCCCGCTCACCTTCGGCGCCGACATCGTGATGCATGCCGCCACGAAGGCGCTGAACGGCCATTCGGACGTGGTGGCGGGCGCCCTCTGTGCCCGCGAGGACGACGCGTTCTGGCAGCGGATCGCCCGCAACCGGAAGATGCTCGGCGCGGTGCTGGGGCCTTTCGAGGCCTATCTGCTGATGCGCGGCATGCGGACGCTCGACCTGCGCGTGCGCACCGCCTCCGCGACGGCGCTGGATCTCGCGCAGCGCTTCGCGAACCACCCGAACGTCATGGACGTGCTTTATCCCGGCCTGCCGAGCCATCCCCAGCATGCGCTGGCGGCCAAGCAGATGACCGGCGGCTTCGGTCACATGCTCTCGATCCGCGCGCGGGGCGGGGAGGCGAGCGCCGTCGCGACCGCCGCAGGCGTCTCGCTTTGGAAGCGAGCGACCTCGCTCGGCGGCGTCGAAAGCCTCATCGAACATCGCGCCTCGATCGAAGGGCCGGGCACGCCGTGCCCGCCGGATCTGCTCCGCCTCTCGGCGGGCATCGAGGATCCCGACGATCTCTTCGCCGATCTCGACCACGCGCTGCGCCGGGCGCACGGGGGCTGAGAGGGTTTCAGGTCCCGGCGCTGTTGCCGCCCAGCAGCCGCTCGATCTCGGGGACCGGGTGCTTGACGAGGTCCTTGTCGATCTCGGCGACGATGCGCCCGGCCACCTGCGGGCCGAATTCCTTGCGCAGCACCGCCAACGTCCGCGGCGCCGCCACGACGAACAATCGCTCGAAACGCGCGTCGGAGACGTAGCCCGACAGCATCTCCGCCACGCTGCGGGCGAAGCGCTGTTCGTTCATGTCGTGAATGTCGGTCTTTTCCGTGTGCGAGCGGTGCGTTCCGTAGACCGCACGCCCTTCATGGTCCGACATCTGCTCCGACGTCTTCGGATTGTCCTGCTCCATCACCTTCTCGACCTGAAGGTTCAGAAGTTCGGCGTCGCCCGCATTGTGCAGCAGCAGCGCCTTCGCTCCGTCGCAGACGAGCACGAAGGCGCCGTAAGGAATGCGCAGATTTTCCATGAAGCACGTCCTCCTCCGAAGCGAGGAGAACGCCCGACGAGCGGCAAAGGTTCAGTTCGCCCCGTCGAGGATCCGGCGGGCGATGACCTGGGCCTGGATCTCCGCCGCGCCCTCGAAGATGTTGAGGATGCGCGCGTCGCAGAGCACGCGGGAGATCTGGTATTCCAGCGCGAAGCCGTTGCCGCCGTGGATCTGCAGCGCATTGTCGGCCGCAGCCCAAGCCACGCGGGCGCCGAGCAGCTTGGCCATGCCCGCTTCGACGTCGCAGCGCTTGTCGGCGTCCTTCGCGCGGGCCGAGAAGTAAGTGAGCTGCCGGGCGATGTTCACCTCGACCGCCATCATCGCGATCTTGTCGGCGACGCGCGGGAAATCGGCCAGCGGCTTGCCGAACTGGATCCGCTCTTCCGCATAGCGCAGGCCGATGTCGAGCGCGGACTGGGCCACGCCCACCGCGCGCGCGGCGGTCTGGATGCGGGCGGATTCGAAGGTCTGCATCAGCTGCTTGAAGCCCTGCCCCTCCACGCCGCCGAGAAGGTTGGCGGCCGGCACTTCGAATGCGTCGAAGGCGAGCTCGTATTCCTTCATGCCGCGATAGCCGAGAACCTCGATCTCGCCGCCGGTCATGCCCTGCGCGGGGAAGGGGTTCTCGTCGGTCCCGCGCGGCTTCTCGCCAAGAAGGATCGAGAGGCCCTTGTAGCCGGGCTGGTTCGGATCCGTGCGGACCAGCATCGTCATCAGGTCGGCGCGGACGGGATGGGTGATCCAGGTCTTGTTGCCGGTGACCTTGTAGACGTCGCCCTCGCGGACCGCGCGGGTCTTCAGAGAGGCGAGGTCGGAGCCGGTGTTCGGCTCGGTGAAGACGGCGGTGGGGAGAATTTCGCCCGAGGCGATCTTCGGCAGCCAATGCGCCTTCTGCTCCTCCGTGCCGCCGCAGATGATCAGTTCCGCCGCGATCTCGGAGCGCGTGCCGAGCGAGCCGACGCCGATATAGGCGCGCGAAAGCTCTTCCGAGACCACGCACATGGACACCTTGCCGAGGCCCATGCCGCCGAATTCTTCCGGCAGCGTGAGGCCGAACACGCCGAGTTCGGCGAGCCCGTTCACGACTTCGAGCGGGATGTATTCGTTCTTGAGATGCCATTCATGGGCATGCGGCTCGACTTCCGCGGCCGCGAATTTCCGCATCTCCTCGCGGATGGCTTCCATCGTCTCGTCGAGGCCGGGGTCGCCGACGGTGGCGGAGCCCTGCGTCGACCGGATCAGATGGACGAGGCGCGCGCGGTTGGCGGGCGTGTTGCCGGTCGCGATCAGCGTTTCGACCACCGGGGTCCGTGCGGCCGCAACGGCGCCCGCGCCGATCCCCAGATCCGCGAGCCGGACGAATTCGCCCTGATTCATCGGAATGCCGCCGAAGATCTGGGCGAGATATTCGCCGACGCCGATCGCGACGAGCAGTTCCTCGGTCTCGCCGAAGCGGCCCTCGGCCTTCAGGCGTTCGCCGTAGGCGGCGAGTTCCCGGATCGATTCCGCATAGGTGCAGAGCCAGGCGAGGCCGTGGGCCGCGTGCTGCTCGCGATCGACGAGCGCATTCGAGACCCGGCCGTTCTCGCTCACCTTCGCGCGCACGGCGGACGTCGCTTCGGCGGCGAGCTTCGCGACGGCGGAAGACGCGCTCTGCGCGAGATCGACGACGTCGTGCTGCAGGACGGCTGCAGTCGCGCTACGGCTCATGGCGGTACTCCCGGGACGGCTCTATTGCGGTGCAGCATGCCCCCGCCGTCGTCATACGGCAATGACCCGATGGTCGGATCAGCGCCGGGTGGTGAGCGCCACGCCGAAGACCGCCACCGCCATGCCGAGCAGCTGCACCGCGCTCAGTGTCTCGCCGAAGAAGAACCAGCCTTGGACCGCCACGGCGGGCGGAACGAGATAGATCAGCGCTGCGGCGCGCGAGACCGCTCCGCGACGGATCAGCAGCAACAGAAGACCGATGGCGCCGAAGGAGATCGCCACCACCGACCACGCCATCACGGCGGCGGAGACGGGGGTCCATTCCATGCGCATCGGCTCGATCATCGCCGCGACCGGAAGGACCGCGGCCGTCGCGCCGACATATTGCAGCGCGGTGACGGTGCGCAGATCGCCCGTGGGGAGGAAACGCTTCTGGTAGAAGGTGCCGAGCGTCACCGAGAGCATGCCGACGGTGTTGACCGCCAGCGGCAACAGGATGCCGCCGAGTTCGTTCCAAGGGGCGCCCGCGAGCTTCGGCGCCAGCACGAGAAGCACGCCGACGAAGCCGACCGCGATGCCGAGGATCCGCATCGGCGAGAGCCGCTCGCCGAGCAATGCCGGCGCCAGCAAGGCGGTCAGGATCGGCTGAAGCGCCGCGAGAAGCCCGGAGATGACGGCCGGAACGCCCTGTTTGACCGCCCACCACACGCCGCCCAGATAGCCCGCATGCAGCAGGACGCCGGAGGCGATCGCATGCCATGCGGCGCGGCCGCGCGGCCAGGGCGCCGAGACCGCAAGCGCGAAGAGAAACAGGCCCATGCCCGCAAGCCCGAAGCGGATCGCGAGAAAGGTGAGCGGATCGGCGTAATCCGCGGCGAAGCGCGCCGCGATCCAGCCCGTCGACCAGATCAGCACGAAGGCCGCGGGCGAGGCCCGCAACAGGAGATCCGAACGGTCGAGCACGGGGGAATCCGGACATCGCAGAAGGGAACACGGTGATAAAGGAGGGCGTTGCATCGGTCGAGACCGTGCTTCGACCGCACGCGCCGCTCGGAGAGTCGTCGATGGTCTTCCTGAAAATCGCGCTCGACGCCTTCGATCGGTTTTCCGAAGACGACGGCTGGGCCATCGCATCCCATGTGGCGCTCTCGGCCATCATGTCGCTGTTTCCGTTCCTGATCTTCGTGACCGCCCTCGCGGGCTTCATCGGCACCGGAAACCTCGCCAAGGAGGCGACGACGCTGATCTTCGAGGCCTGGCCCGAGGCGGTGGCGCGGCCGATCGCCAAGGAGATCGAAGCGGTGGTGGCGACCTCCGGCACGGGACTGCTGACCGTCGGCGCGGCGCTCGCCCTCTATTTCTCGACCAACGGAATCGAAGCCCTGCGCATCGCGCTGAACCGCGCCTACGGCCTCAAGGAGACGCGGCGCTGGTGGATCACGCGGCTGGAATCCGTCGTGTTCGTCTTTCTGGCCGCCGCGGGCCTTCTGGCCCTCGGCTTTCTGGTCGTCCTCGCGCCGGTGATCTGGGACGCGGCCCTTCATGCGGCGCCTTGGATCGAGGCCTATGCGGTGTCGGTCACCGTGGCGCGGTTCGGGCTCGCCACGGGGCTCGTGGTGGCCGCGCTTCTCGTGCTGCACCTGAAGCTGCCCTGCGGACGCCGCTCCTTGAGCGACGTCTGGCCGGGCATCGCCGTGACCGTGCTGCTCTCGCTCGGCTATGCGGTCGGTTTCGGCTGGTATCTGCGCGGCGCGGCCCAGACCTATGTGAAGACCTATGCCGGATTGTCCTCCGTCATGATCGCGATGGTCTTCCTCTATGCGATCTCCGCGACCTTCATCTTCGGCGGCGAGTTCAACGCCGCCGCGTTGCGGCTGCGCCGTCGCGACGTGCCCTGCTCGCCCGAGATCGCGGCCGAATGAAAAAGGGCGCGCCGGAGCGCGCCCTTCGGGTCCGCCATGCGGACGCGATCAGCCGCGGGCTTCGATCACGTCCTCGACCGTCCGGAGACCCGGGCGGGGGGAATTGACGAGCACGGCCATGTTGCCGGGCGCGTGCTGGTTCTTCCACATCTTCATATGGGCGAGCGGGATCTGGTCCCACGCGAAGACCTCGCTCATGCAGGGGTCGACGCGACGGTCGATCACGAACTGGTTCGCGGCCGCCGCCTGCTTGAGATGGGCGAAATGCGAGCCTTGGATGCGCTTCTGGCGCATCCAGACGAAGCGGGCGTCGAAGGTGAGGTTGAAGCCCGAAGTGCCCGCGCAGAACACCACCATGCCGCCGCGCTTGGCGACGAAGCATGAGGTGGGGAAGGTCTGTTCGCCGGGATGCTCGAAGACGATGTCGACGTCCTTCTTGCCGGTGATGTCCCAGATCGCCTTACCGAATTTCCGGGCTTCGGCCATATAGGCGGTGAACTCGGGCGAGTTCACCGTCGGCAATCGGCCCCAGCAATTGAAGTCCTTGCGGTTGATCACGCCCTTGGCGCCGAGGCCCAGCACGTAATCGCGCTTCGACTCGTCCGAGATGATGCCGATGGCGTTCGCGCCCGCGGCCGCGCAGAGCTGCACGCCGAACACGCCGAGGCCGCCCGAGGCGCCCCAGACGAGCACGTTGTCGCCGGGCCGCACGGTGTGCGGCGCATGGCCGAAGAGCATGCGGTAGGCGGTGGCGAGGGTGAGCGTGTAGCAGGCGCTCTCTTCCCACGTGAGATGCTTGGGGCGCTGCATCAGCTGGCGCGACTGGACGCGGCAGAACTGCGCGAAGGAGCCGTCCGGCGTCTCGTAGCCCCAGATGCGCTGCGAGGGCGAGAACATCGGGTCGCCGCCGTTGCACTCCTCGTCGTCGCCGTCGTCCTGATTGCAGTGGACGATGACCTCGTCGCCGACCTTCCAGCGCTTCACCTTGCGGCCGACCGCCCAGACGACGCCGGAAGCGTCGGAGCCCGCGACATGCACCGGCTGCTTGTGGCCGTCGAAGGGCGAGATGGGTTGGCCCAGCGCCGCCCAGACGCCGTTGTAGTTCACGCCCGCGGCCATCACGAGGACGAGAACCTCGTCGTCGCCGATCGTCCAAGTGGGGATCGCCTCGAGCTGCATCGCCTCGTCCGGCGGGCCGTGGCGGTCCTTGCGGATGGCCCAGGCCCACATCTTCTCGGGCACGTGACCGAGCGGCGGGATCTCTCCGAGGTCGTAGAGATCCTTCACCGCGCTCGCGGTGGAGAGGGCTTGGGCGGTTTGCGTCATGGTTCCGTTCCCTGATGTGACCGTGATGGTGCACCGCAGCAAAACGGCTGTCCATCATCCTTTGGTTTTCTTGGCCTCGCGCTACATACGACGCACGGCATGCACCGGATGTTGCATTGCAAAAGGATTCTTGATCCGATCATCTGTCTCCGCCGCCCGGCGGCGGCCCACGGAGACGGCGGTATGCGCGACAAGCCTTGGATCTTCCGGACCTATGCCGGTCACTCGACCGCCGCGGAGTCGAACAAGCTCTACAAGGGCAATCTGGCCAAAGGGCAGACGGGCCTGTCCGTCGCCTTCGATCTGCCGACGCAGACGGGCTACGACCCGGATCACGTGCTGGCGCGAGGCGAGGTCGGCAAGGTCGGCGTGTCGATCGCGCATCTCGGCGACATGCGGACGCTGTTCCACGAGATCCCGCTGGCCGAGATGAACACCTCGATGACGATCAACGCGACGGCCGCCTGGCTGCTGTCGCTCTACGTCGCCGTCGCGGACGAGCAGGGGGCCGACCGGGCCAAGCTGCAGGGCACGACGCAGAACGACATCATCAAGGAATATCTGTCCCGCGGGACCTACGTGTTCCCGCCCGCGCCCTCGATGCGGCTGATCAAGGACACGATCCTGTTCTCGACGGCGGAAATGCCGAAATGGAACCCGACCAATGTCTGCAGCTACCACCTGCAGGAAGCGGGCGCGACGCCGACGCAGGAGCTGGCCTATGCGCTGGCCACCGCGATCGCCGTGCTCGATACGGTGAAGGCCTCGGGCGTCTATACCGACGCGCAGTTCGGCGAGGTCGTGTCCCGCATCTCCTTTTTCGTGAATGCGGGCATGCGTTTCGTCACCGAGCTGTGCAAGATGCGCGCGTTCACCGAGCTGTGGGACGAGATCACGCGCGACCGCTACGGCGTGACGGACGAAAAGCACCGTCGCTTCCGTTACGGGGTGCAGGTGAATTCGCTCGGCCTGACCGAGCAGCAGCCCGAAAACAACGTCTACCGCATCCTCATCGAGATGCTGGCCGTCGTGCTGTCGAAGCGCGCCCGCGCCCGCGCCGTCCAGCTTCCGGCCTGGAACGAGGCGCTCGGCCTGCCGCGCCCGTGGGACCAGCAATGGTCTCTCCGCATGCAGCAGGTCATGGCCTATGAGACGGACCTGCTCGAATACGGCGACATCTTCGACGGATCGGTCGAGATCCAGCGGAAGGTGGACGAGCTGAAGGAGGCCGCGAAGGCCGAACTCGCCGTCATCGAGGCGATGGGCGGCGCCATCCCGGCCGTCGAAAGCGGCTACATGAAGCGCGCGCTCGTCGAGTCCAACGCCCGCCGCATCGTCGGCATCGAGACGGGCGAACAGGTCGTGGTCGGCGTCAATCGCTGGGGCCAGACCGAGCAGTCGCCCCTCACCGCGGGTGAAGGCACCGTGCTGACGGTGCCCGAAGAGGTCGAGATCGAGGCCGTCGCCCGCATCCGCGACTGGCGCTCGAGGCGCGACGCGAAGGCGGTCGATGCCGCGCTCGACGATCTGCGCGCCGCCGCGCAGGAGGGCCGGAACGTGATGGAGCCCTCCATCCGCTGCGCCAAGGCCGGCGTGACGACGGGCGAATGGGGCGAGGTGCTGCGCGAGATCTTCGGCCGCTACCGCGCGCCGACCGGCGTGACGCCGGAGACCCGGACGGACCCGATCGACCGCGAGGTGAAGCTGCTCGTCGCCGATCTCGGCGAGCGGCTCGGCGAGACGCCGCGCATGGTGGTCGGGAAGCCCGGTCTCGACGGCCATTCGAACGGCGCGGAGCAGATCGCGCTGCGCGGTCGGGACGTCGGGTTCGAGGTCACCTATGACGGCATCCGGCTGACGCCGGAGGAGATCGTGGAGCAGGCGAAGGCCTCGAAGGCCCATGTGGTGGGCCTGTCGATCCTTTCCGGCTCGCATGTGCCGCTGGTGCGCGACGTGATGGCCCGGATGCGGAATGCGGGGCTCGGGCATATCCCCGTCGTCGTCGGCGGCATCATCCCGCCCGACGACGAGAACGTGCTGCGCAATATCGGCGTGTCGGGCGTCTACACGCCCAAGGACTACGCCATCGACGGCATCATGAAGGACATCGTCGGCATCGTGGAACGCGCCGCGACGCGGGCCGCGTGACCTCGACGCGGGGAGCGCGGCAAGCGTAGTGTCGCCCGCATGACGGATCCCGCCCTCCCGACCGATCAGCGTCTTCTCGGCATCGCCGCCGAGCATGTGCGCCGCTTCGGCATGGAGCGGACGACGGTAACGGGCGTCGCCCGCGAGGCGGGGATGACGCATGCCAACGTCTATCGCTATTTCCCCTCTAAGACCGCACTCGCCGATGCCGTGACGGGCGTCTGGCTGCGACGGCTCGAAGCCTCGGCGGCCGACGTCGCCGATGCGCCCGACCCGGCCGAGGACAAGCTCGAACGCCTCCTTCTGCTCGTGATGCGCAGTCATCGGGAGCGGCTCGAAAGCGAACCCAATCTCTACGACCTCGCCGTCGACGCCTTCGTCGAGAACCGGCCCGTCGCCCGCAACCATCGCGCAAGGCTGCGCGACCTGATCGAACGCATCCTCGACGATGGCGTGGCTACGGAAGTCTTTCCGGCGACCGGACGCGACCGGTTCATCGGCCTCGCCTTCGATCTGGGCTATCGTTTCCTCAACCCTTGGGCGGTCCGTCTCGACCGTTCCATACCTTTCCGTGTGGTCGAAACGCGTCACGCCGCGGCAGCGCAGGCGCTGGTCCGGGCCATCAGAACGGCCGGCTGAGCGGCCGAAAAAGACGTTACAAAATACGAATTTTGTAATTCGTAACAGCGTCGAAACCGCTCTTTCCCGTGCCGCCGCCCGTTTCGGGCCGCCATTCCAATGCGCTGAAAAACAACGCCGAATCCCTTGCCGGGACCAAGGCGACGCCTCGATTTCGCGCCTGCTTCTAAGCCTTATCTCCGACTTGTCCGCGGCCTTTCGCGAGTCTAAGCGGTCTGCGGCTCGAACAGGGCCGAAGAACCCGCATCCACGCGACCCCGCTGCTCAAGGATACACCCATGGCGCGCAAGAAGATTGCTCTGATCGGCTCGGGCCAGATCGGCGGCACCCTCGCCCATCTCGTCGGCCTGAAGGAACTCGGCGACGTGGTTCTGTTCGACATCGCCGAGGGCGTCCCGCAGGGCAAGGGCCTCGACATCGCGGAATCGTCGCCGGTCGACGGCTTCGACGCAGCCTACAAGGGCGCGAATTCCTATGACGAGATCGCGGGCGCGGACGTCATCATCGTCACCGCCGGCGTGCCGCGTAAGCCCGGCATGAGCCGCGACGATCTTCTCGGCATCAACCTGAAGGTCATGGATCAGGTCGGCCAGGGCATCAAGCAGTACGCACCGAACGCCTTCGTGATCTGCATCACCAACCCGCTCGACGCGATGGTGTGGGCGCTGCAGAAGGCGTCCGGCCTGCCGAAGCACAAGGTCGTCGGCATGGCGGGCGTGCTCGACTCCGCCCGCTTCCGTTACTTCCTCTCCGAGGAGCTCGGCGTCTCCGTGAAGGACGTCCACGCGATGACGCTGGGCGGCCACGGCGACGACATGGTCCCGCTGGTCCGCTACTCCACGGTCGGCGGCGTGCCGCTGCCGGAACTCGTGAAGATGGGCCTGCTCAGCCAGGCGAAGCTCGACGCGATCGTCGAGCGGACCCGCAAGGGCGGCGGCGAGATCGTCGCGCTGCTCAAGACCGGCTCCGCCTTCTACGCTCCCGCCGCCTCCGCGATCGCGATGGCCGAGAGCTATCTGAAGGATCAGAAGCGCGTCCTGCCCTGCGCCGCCTATCTCGACGGCCAGTACGGCGTGAAGGACATGTATGTCGGCGTTCCCGTCCTGATCGGCGCGAACGGCGTCGAGAAGGTCTTCGAAGTCCCCTTCGATGCGGCCGAGAAGGCCATGTTCGAGAAGTCGGTCGCGGCCGTGCAGGGCCTCGTCGACGCCTGCAAGCAGATCAACCCGGCTTTCGCCTGATCCGCATTCGCCGGGCGGTTCCGGGGCTCCTCGCGAGACCCCGGCCCGCCCTGCGGTTTCGGCCGGACCGGTCCAGGGAAGAAATCGATGAACATTCATGAATATCAGGCCAAGGCCGTTCTGAAGGAGTTCGGCGTGCCCGTCTCCGCGGGCGTGCCGATCTTCAACGCGTCCGAAGCCGAGGCCGCCGCCAAGCAGCTGCCGGGTCCCCTCTGGGTCGTGAAGTCCCAGATCCATGCGGGCGGTCGCGGCAAGGGCAAGTTCAAGGAAGCCGCCGCCGGCGAAAAGGGCGGCGTGCGTCTCGCCAAGTCGATCGACGAGGTGAAGCAGTTCGCGCAGCAGATGCTGGGCAACACGCTCGTCACCATCCAGACCGGCCCGGCGGGCAAGCAGGTCAACCGCCTCTATATCGAGGACGGCTCCGACATCGAGAAGGAGTTCTACCTCTCGATGCTCGTCGACCGCGTGACGTCCCGCATCGCCTTCGTCGTCTCGACGGAAGGCGGCATGGACATCGAAGAGGTCGCCCACCACACGCCCGAGAAGATCGTGACCTTCTCGGTCGATCCCGCCACGGGCGTGATGCCCCATCACGGCCGCGCGGTCGCCAAGGCCCTCGGGCTCACCGGCGATCTCGCCAAGCAGGCCGAAAAGATCACGGCTCAGTTCTATGCCGCCTTCGTCGCCAAGGACATGGCGATGCTGGAAGTGAACCCGCTGATCGTCACCAAGCAGGGTCAGCTCAAGGCGCTCGACGCGAAGGTCTCCTTCGACTCGAACTCGCTCTATCGTCACCCCGACATCTTCGCCCTGCGCGACGAGACGGAAGAGGACGAGAAGGAGATCGAGGCGTCGAAATACGACCTCTCCTACATCGCGCTCGACGGCACGATCGGCTGCATGGTCAACGGCGCCGGCCTCGCCATGGC
>JAIXTP010000014.1 GCA_027483895.1 Hyphomicrobiales bacterium | reverse complement strand
TACGGAAATGGCGCACCCGACACGATTCGAACGTGTGACCTTTGCCTTCGGAGGGCAACGCTCTATCCAGCTGAGCTACGGGTGCCCGGCGCGGTGCGGGGACCGCGCGAGAACGGTTCTCCTGTAGCGGATCACGACGCTCCGGGCAATGGCGGCGCGATCGCTTTGCGGGATCACGACCGTCGACGACCGCGCGCGAGGGCGGCGCATACGTTCCCCTACGGAATGACCTTTCGGGAAAGCGGGCCTAGGATCGCCCTGCCGAGCGGCGCGGTCGCGCCGCGACAGGCATGCGCGGCGATGCGCTCGGATGGAGGACGGGAATGAATGTCGGGACCGCTCCGCACGGCTTCGAACCGGCGCCGGCCGTGCCGGAAGCGCATGACGAGAGCGTCGGGAGCGAGGCGTTCCGCGCGATCGACCGGATGGCCGAGGCGCTCGCGGCGCAGGCGACGGGCGGGATCTCGCCCGCGGCGCTCGCCATGGCGACCTTCGACTGGGCGCTCCATCTCGCGGCCGCACCCGGCAAGCGGGCGGAGCTCGGCGTGAAGGCCGCCCGCAAGGCGGCGAAGTTCCTGGGCTGGCTCGCCGCGGCGGGCGCGGAAGGCGATACGCCGCCCTGCATCGAGCCGCTGCCCGGCGACGATCGTTTCGGGGACGAGCGCTGGCACGAGCCGCCCTTCTGCATGCTCGCGCAGTCCTTCCTGCTCACGCAGCAGTGGTGGCACAACGCGACGCATGAGGTGCCGGGCGTGACGCCGCATCACGAGGACGTGGTCTCCTTCGCGGCGCGGCAATGGCTCGACATGTTCTCGCCTTCGAACAACCCGTTCCTGAACCCGGAAGTGCTGGACAAGACGCTCGCCTCGGGCGGCGCGAACCTCGCCAAGGGGCTGCAGAACTGGGCCGAGGACGCGGGCCGGGTCATGACCGGAAGGCCGCCCGTGGGGGCGGAGGATTTCCGGCCGGGCCGTGACGTCGCCGTGACGCCCGGGCGGGTGGTGTTCCGCAATCGGCTGATGGAGCTGATCCAATACGCGCCGGCGACGGAGACGACGGCGGCCGAGCCGGTGCTGATCGTCCCGGCCTGGATCATGAAATATTACATCCTCGACCTGTCGCCCGAGAATTCGCTGATCCGGCATCTCGTGGCGCAGGGCCGGACGGTGTTCTGCATCTCATGGCGCAATCCGGGCGCGGAGGACCGCGACCTCGGCATGGAGGACTATCGTCGTGCCGGCGTCATGGCAGCGATCGACGTGGTGGAGGCGATCCTGCCGGGGCGGCGGATCCACGCGGCGGGCTACTGCCTCGGCGGGACCATGCTGACGATCGCGGCCGCCGCGATGGCTTCGGCGGGCGACCGCCGGCTCGCCTCGCTCACGCTGCTCGCGGCGCAGACGGACTTCACCGAGCCGGGCGAGCTGGCGCTCTTCATCGACCACAGCCAGATGCGCTTTCTCGAAAGCATGATGTGGAACAAGGGCTATCTGAGCGCGGACCAGATGGCGGGCGCGTTCCAGCTGCTCCGGACCAACGATCTCGTCTGGTCGCGGCACGTGCACGACTATCTGATGGGCGAACGACGCCCGATGACGGACCTGATGGCGTGGAACGCGGATTCCACGCGGATGCCCTACCGCATGCATGCGGAATATCTGCAGCGGCTCTATATCGACAACGACCTTGCCGCCGGGCGGCTGCTGGTGGACGGGCGGCCCGCCGTGATCCGCCATATCGATTGCCCGATCTTCGTGGTCGGCACCGAGCGCGACCATGTCGCGCCGTGGAAGTCGGTGTTCAAGATCCAGTTGCTGGCGGATACCGACGTGACCTTCCTGCTCACCGGCGGCGGGCACAATGCGGGGATCGTCAGCCCGCCCGGCCGGCCGGGACGCCGCTATCGGGTCGCGTCGCGGCGGGCGCACGACATCTGCACGACGCCCGAAGCCTGGGCCGCCGCCGCGACGCGGAAGACGGGATCATGGTGGCCCGAATGGACCGGGTGGCTCGATGCGGTGTCGGAAGGCGGGCGCAACGCCCCGCCCGCCTTCGGCGCGCCCGAAAAGGGACTCGCGCCCTTTGAAGAAGCGCCCGGGACCTACGTCTTCGGGCGCTGAGGGGCGGGCTTCACTTCGCCTTGTCCAACGCCTCGGCATACCGGCCGAGCAGCAGCGAGGCGGGGTAGAGCACCTTCTCCTCCATCGCCGCATGACCGAGGATCTTCTCGGCAAGCTCGTGCGGCTTCGTCTTCTTCTCGGCCTCGGCGGCCTCGGCCATTTCGCGCAGGGCCGCGCCGATCGCCTTGTGCTCTTCGAGCATCTTGGGAAGCTCGGCGCGGAAGGCCTCCGACCGCTTGACGAGGTCGGCGCGCATTTCGGCCGAGATGGTGCCGCCGCCGGTCGCCGCTTCGAGCGCTCCGAGCTGCGGCAGGGCGAAACGTTCCTCCTTCTCGAAATGCGGCTGGAGGACGGCCTTGACCTTGAGCGCCGCGGCCCCCGTGCGGCCGCCCGCCTTGGTCGCGTCCTCGAGTGCCTCGAAGAGCTCGTGATGCTCGGCTTCGAGAGGCTCGGGGACCGCCATGCCGCCCGCGGAGCTTGAGGCGGCGGCGGCATGCGAAGCGGCGAGGATCAGTCCGGCACCGGCGATGAGGGCGGAACGCATGGTCTTCCTCCTGTCTTTCGTTCGGACCGACCTCGTCGGCCTCGGCGGGAACGCGGCTCCGCGGCGGGAGGTTCGGTAAGCACGAAACCGGACGACCGGAGGGGGGATGCGCGGGCCGCGCGGCTGAACGGCGTCGGAAGGGCCGGCCGCGGTGCGGGCGATCGGCGATGCTTGAGCTGCGTCCTCCTCGGATCCCCCGGCCTTGTCGCTCCTCGTCTTTCTCTGCGGTCTCGCCAGCGCTCTCTGCCATGCCGTCTGGAACGCGCTGGCCCGGTCGCGGCCGGATCCCGCGCCGATCATGATGGCGGTCGTGGTCGTGAACGGCGCGATCTCGGTTCCCGGCCTCGTCGTCGCGGGCCTTCCCGCGACCGATGCATGGGGCTGGATCGCGGCCGGGACGGTCTTCAACGTGATGACGGTGCGCGCGCTGATGGAAGCCTATCGGCGCATTCCCTTCGCGCTCGCCTATCCGCTGGTGCGGGGGATCGCGCCGCTCTTCGTCACGGCGATCGGGCTCTTCCTGCTGGGCGATGTGCCGACCCCGATCGCGGGGGCGGGCGTCGTCGCGGTCTCGATCGCTGTGATGATGCTCGCGGCATCCGCGCGGGGCGGAAAGGCGGACAAGAAGGGCCTGCTGCTCGCCTTCGCCGCCGGGCTCAGCAATGCGGCCTTCGTGCTGACGGACGCGCGGGGCGCGCGGCTCGGCGACCCGTTCGCCTATGCCTTCGGGCAGGCGGCCGTGAGCGGCGTCGTGCTCTGGCTCGTGGGCCGGTGGGAGGGCGGACGCCCGCTCTCCGCGCTGCGGACGCAGACGGGGATCGTACTGGTCTGCTCGACGATCTCGATGGGCGGCTATCTCTTCGCGCTTTACGGGCTGGCGCACGGGCCCGCGGGCGCGGTCTCCGCGCTGCGCGAGACGTCGATCTTCATCGGCGTCCTGCTGGCGGCGGTGATGCTGAAGGAGCGCGTCGGCCTCCTGCGCTGGGCGGCAGCGCTGACGGCGCTCGGCGGCGTCGTGCTGATCCGGCTCGGCTGATCAGGCGACCTCGGCGGGCGCCTCGGCGGCGGGCCGCTCCGTCTCGACCTCGCCGCGCGGCGCGAGCATGCGGGCCGAGTTGAGCAGGAAGGCGAGTTCCGAGCCGACATGGATGAACGCCGCGAGGAGCGGGTTCAGGAAGCCGAAGGCCGCCAGAACGATGCCGAGCAGGTCGACGCCGATCGTGCCCGCGAAATTCTGCCAGATGACGATCCGCGTCTTGCGCGCGATGCGCAGCGTCTCGACGAGCTTGAACAGGTCGTTGCCGATGAGGACGACGTCGGCGCTCTCCTTGGCGATGTCGGTGCCCGAACCCATCGCGATGCCGAGATGGGACGCGGTGAGCGCGGGCGCGTCGTTGACGCCGTCGCCGACCATGGCCGTGACGTGCCCCTCCGCCGCGAGCGCGCGGATGCGGGCCAGCTTGTCCTCCGGCAGCATGTCGCCGACGGCTTCGGCGATGCCGAGTTCGAGGGCGACCTTTCGTGCCACGGGGGTGGTGTCGCCGGACAGAAGCAGGGTGCGGATGCCGAGTGCGGCGAGCGCCGCCATCGCATCATGCGCTTCGGGACGGATGCGGTCGGCGACGATGATCTCGCCGAGGAAGCGGCCGCCCGCCGCGACCACGATGTCGGAGCCGACATGGTCCTCGGGGCGCGGGGGCGCGACGATCCCGGCTTCGGCGAGAAGCTTGCGGTTGCCGACGAGCACGGTGCGGCCCTCGACCTCGGCGGTGATGCCGCGGCCGAGCTTGTAGGAGAAGGAGGCGGGCTCGGGGACTTCGAGACCGAGGCGTCCCGCTTCGACGACGACGGCGCGGGCGAGCGGGTGTTCCGAATGCAGCTCGGCGGAGGCGGCGAGGCGCAGGAGTTCGGTGATCTCGACGCCCTCGGCCGGCATCGCGGCGGTGACCGCGGGCTCGCCGAGCGTGAGCGTGCCGGTCTTGTCGAGCACCACGGTATCGACGCGGCCGAGCGTTTCGAGATGGATGCCGCCCTTGATGATCGAGCCGAGCTTCGCGGCGCGACCGATGCCGCCGAGAATGGCGAGCGGCGTGCCCGCGGCGATGCCGCAGGCGCCCGCCACGATGATCACGGAGATCGTGTCGCGCACGTCATGCGTCATGAACCAGGTGACGATCGCGGCCGCGAAGGCGGCGTAGACGAGATAGCCCGCGAGGCGGTCGGCGAGCTTCTGGACCGGGGCGCGGGTCTGCTCCGCCTCCTCGACCGCACGGATGATGCGGCCGTAGCTCGTGTCCTTGCCGACGCGCTCGACGAGGATCTCCAGCGCGCCCATGCGGTTGATGGAGCCCGCGAAGACCGTGGAGCCCGCATGCTTTTCGGCGGGCATGGATTCGCCCGTGATGCGCGATTGGTCGACATAGGAATGACCGGCCGTGACCGAGCCGTCGACGGGAACCTTCTCGCCGGGGCTGACGAGAACCAGATCGCCGGCGATGACGGCATCGAGAGGCATGGTGACGATCGTGCCGTCGCGGCGGACCCGGACCTCGGCGGGGATGAAGTCCACGAGGTCGCGGATCGCGAGGCGGCCGCGCGCGACCGTGAGATGCTCCAGCTCCTCGGCCACGAGCACGAAGAGCGCCACCACGAGCGCCGTGAAGATCTCGCCGATGGCGACGGCCGCGAGGATCGCGATCGACATCGACAGTTCCATCGTCATGCGGCGGACGAGCAGATTTTCGAGCGCCTCGCGGAAGATCGGCCAGCAGGCGAAGACGAGGGCCGCGGTGCCGAGAACACTGAAGGCCGGAACCGGCTCCCACACGCGGAACCAGACGGCCGCGGCGCCGGCGATCGTCACGAGAATGCGCAGAACCGCCAACCGCTCGAACGGAGCGTGGTCGTGAACGGTTTCGGCATGGGGCTCTGCGGCGGGTTCGGCGATCGTGGTCATGGCGGCGTTTTCTCGGAGCGGATACCCCTTCATCTAATTTAGAAGTGTTCAAAAGTGAAGGAGCGGACCTTGGCCGAAGAAATACGTAGGGGCGAAGAGGAAGGCCTCGGCCCGGTACTGAACCGGAATATCGAAGCGCTGAGGGAGCGGCGGGCCCGCGATGCGCGCGTCGCCCCCCTGCCCGCGCGGATCGCCGACGCGGTCTCGCGTTTCGCGGGCAGCATGAGCTTCGTCGCCGTGCATGCGGCCGCGGTTTTGCTGTGGGCGGGGTGGAATCTCGGTTTCGTGCCGGGGCTCGTCCCGTTCGATCCGAGCTTCGTCATCCTTGCGACGGCGGCGTCGGTCGAGGCGATCTTTCTCTCCACCTTCATCCTGATCAGCCAGAACCGGGCGGCGGAGGAACAGGACCGCCGCCACGAACTCGACCTGCAGATCTCGCTGCTTGCCGAACACGAAATCACGCGGCTGCTGCGGCTCGTGACGGCGATCGCGGAGAAGGCGGGCGTGGGCGAGGCGCGGCACCCGGATCTCGGAGAACTCGAGCGCGACGTGGCGCCCGAAGCCGTGCTCGACACGATCGAGCGGAAGAAGAAGGAAGCCGACGACCGGTGACGGCCGCGCTCACTCGGCCGGAACGGCGGAGGTCGCCGGCGCGGCACGGCCGTTGCGGAAGACGAGAACCGCGAAGAGCAGCATGTCGGCGAAAAGGACCAACGAGGAGACCGCGGCGACGGGTTCTCCCGCCGTGCGGCCCGTATGAATGAGGCCGACGGCGACCGTGAGACCCACGGTGCCGAGAATCCAGACCCAGAGTTGCACCGCGGCCGTCCGCGACGTCTCCAAGGCGGGATGCAGACGATAGAAGATGCCGAACAGAAACAGAGAGACCCAGCCCAGAAGGTTGAGATGGGCATGGGCGGGCGCGGTCGCGTGATCCTGCGAGGCGGCCATGAAGATGCCCCACCCCATGCCGACCAGAACGAGCAGAACCGCAGCGCGGAAAGCCAAGGACGACGCCCTCATGACGCGAACTCCGGCGATCGAACCCGCCGTCGTTCGACGACGCGCACGACGGAACGCCGGGGATCGCGCCCGGCGATGCCTGACAAGCTTCGAAGATGAAGGAAGTTCCGCCGGAGGGGGCTCAATGGCCGCCGAGACCGCCCATTTCTTCGAGGAGCCGGTGACGGACGAAGACGCGCCATGCGCCGACGAGGCGTTCGGCGGGATCGGAGCGCGAGACGAAGACCTTGCGGCCGCCGCCCTCGATCATGAAGCCGCCGGGGGCGGTTTCGAGCACGGCGAGCAGCCTGTCCTGCCAGCGGGCGGTAATGGCGCCGCCCTCGCAGGCGATCCGGTGGAACATCAGCGGGTCCTGAACGGTGCCGCCTTCGGCCGCCGCGGTGACGACGGCGGCGAGATCGGTGATGCCGCAGCAATCCCGCACGTCCTGCATGGTCCGGTTTTCTCCGAAAGGCCGCCCGACGGTCTCTTCCCGGAACCGAAAGCCGGTTTTGGAGTGCCGGCAACCGAAAATTGCACCTGATTTGAGCGCCTGTCTGCGACGCGGCGGTCGGACGCCCAGATGCCGGCCTTTGCGGGCGACGCCGGAGCCGCTTGCACGCAAGCAAGCCGCGTGCACTCCCCTTGCGCCGAAGACGGTCTATGTGATGGGGCGAAACCGAATTCCGACCGAGGACGGCACCATGAAGCTCACCGGCATCCATCATCTCACGGCCGTCACCGCCGACGCGGCGGGCAATCATGACTTCTACACCCGCATCCTCGGCATGCGGCTCGTGAAGAAGACCGTGAACCAGGACGATGTGAGCGCCTATCACCTGTTCTACGCCGATGCCGAAGGCTCGCCGGGCACCGATCTGACCTTCTTCGACTGGCCGGTCGGCGCCGAGCGGCGCGGCACCCACAGCATCGTCGCCACGGGGCTGCGCGTGGCGGGCGAAGAGACGCTCGGCTGGTGGAAGGCGCGCTTCGAGGCCGAAGGCGTGCGGCACGAAGACATCCGCACGCTCGACGGCCGGCGGACCCTGCGCTTCGAGGATTTCGAGGGGCAGCGGCTGTTTCTGGTCGACGACGGCGGCGCGGGCCCGGCGCGGGCGTGGCACAAGAGCCCGATCCCCGCGGAGCACCAGATCCGCGGCCTCGGCCCGATCGTGATGAGCGTTCCGAACCTGTCGCCGACCGATATCGTGCTGACCGAGATCATGGCCATGCGGCTCGAACGCGATTATGCGCTCGATGATCGGAAGGTGCATGTCTTCGCCATGGGCGAGGGCGGCGCCGCGGCCGAGCTGCATGTGAAGGTCGAGCCCGATCTGCCGCCCGCGCGGCAGGGCGCGGGCGCTGTCCATCACGTCGCGTTCCGGACGCCGGACGACGTCACCTATCAGGAATGCATCGCGAAGCTGCAGGCCTTGCGCGTGCCGTCGAGCGGGCCGGTGGACCGGTTCTATTTCCGCAGCCTCTATTTCCGCGAGCCGAACGGCATCCTGTTCGAGATCGCGACCGACGGTCCGGGCTTCGACGCCGACGAGCCGAAAGAGACGATGGGCGAGCGGCTCGCTCTGCCACCCTTCCTCGAACCGCGCCGCGCGGAGATCGAGGCGGGGTTGAAGCCGCTCTTCGTGAAGCACTGATCGGGAGAGGCGCGTCGGGAACTCCGGGGCGGGCGGTCCGTTGAGGCGGACCTTCGGTTCCCGTGGAGTTTTCCCGATGCGCTTCGTCCTCCCGCTCGTCGCCGTTCTGGCGGCATCGACCCTGCCCGCCTCGTCTCAGGAGACGCCGGAGGTGGAGGCCTGCCGGACCTCGGGCCTGATCGCGCTCAAGGAGCGCAACGCCTCGATCCGCGATCTCTTCATCGATCAGGACAGCCTGACCATCGCCAAGGGGAACACCAAGGTCGAGGACACGCCCGTCCGCACGATCATCTTCGGCGAGGCCTATCTGGAGAAGGGCCGGAAGGAAAAGCCGCACCGCTTCGTCTGCCTGATCGGAGAGAAGGGCAAGGTACTGCTGACCTTCTTCACCGAGCGCTGAGCCCCTCGCGCCTCATGCCGCGAGCCGGGCGCCGACCGCTTCGAGAAGCTTGCGGTGGGCGCGGTCGACGATCTCGTCGAGCGAGGGCGTGCGGGCGAACATCGCCGTCGCCCGGCCGTGCAGTTCCTCGCGCGTCGGCAGATGCGGCAGGCGGATCGGGAAATGCTCGATCAGCTCGGCCGCCTTGTGCTGCGCACCCGCGAGACCCGCGGCGAGATCGGCAAGACCCGGCGTCGCGGGCATCGCCGCGCGGATCGCCTGCGCGATGGCGTCCACGTCGAAGGCGGCGGCGAGATCGGCCGCCGCGCGTTCGATGACGCGCGAGCCGAGGCGCTGCTCGTTGCGGACGACCGCCTCGGGCGGGCTCTTCATGTCGCGGACGAGGCCCACCCAGGACAGGCCCTTCAGGATGTAGAAGGTCGGGTCGAACTCGTACCAGCGGAAGCCCTGCCGCACGCTCGATTGGAAGGCGTGGTGGTTGTTCTGCCAGCCCTCGCCCATGGTGACGATCGCGAGCCACCAATTGTTGCGGGAGTCGTCGCCGGTCACGTAGCGCTTGTCGCCGTGCACATGGGCCAACGAATTGATGCAGAAGGTGCCGTGCCAGACGGCGACCGTGCTCCAGCAGAAGCCGACCACCACGCCGGTCCAGCCGTCGACGAGGAAGCACAGCGCGCCGAGGACGATGGCGGGCACCAACTCGTAGCGGTGCAGCCACATCAGCTCGGGATATTTCGTCCAGTCCTGCACGCGGGCGAGGTCGGCCCGGTCGTGCTTGCGCGCGAAGATCCAGCCGACATGCGAATAGACGAAGCCCGTATGCCGCGGGGAATGAACGTCGTGCTCGGTATCCGAGAACATGTGGTGGTGGCGGTGCTTGGCCGCCCACCAGAGCACGCTCTTCTGCGCCGAACTCTGCGCGAGCAGCGCGAGGACGAACTGGAAGGCGCGGTTCGTGGCATAGGAGCGATGCGAGAAATAACGGTGATAGCCGGCGGTGACGCCGAACATGCGCAGCCAATAGAGGCCGAAGGCCAGCCAGAGCGAGGTCGCGGTCACCCCCGTCCAGAGCGCTGCGAAACAGGCCAGATGAACGAGAACGAAAGGCACGGCGGCCGGGTGGACGATGTCGTCGGCGTCGTGCGCGGGATCGATCGAAGTGGTCATGAAGAAGAAGGGTTCCGGCGGAGGGATCGCTCTTGTGGCGGGCGATTGCGGCTGGGACGCGCTGTGGATGCGGCCGAAGCTTGGCTTCCTCCGAAAGGAGCGTCGAGTAAGGGAAATTCCTTAGCCCGTTCCGCCTTTCGCGGGCTTTTCGAGAAGACGGCGCCGGGAGACTCGGGCTATGGCTCGGCCCTCTTCCGGAGGAACCCGCGCCCTTGCCCGCCGAACCGCTCGACGTCCTGCGATCCGTCTTCGGCCATGCCGCCTTCCGGGGCCGGCAGGAGGAGGTCGTGCGCCGCGTGACCGCGGGCGGGGATGCGGTGGTGCTTTTTCCGACGGGTGCGGGCAAATCGATGTGCTACCAGATCCCCTCGCTCTGCCGCGAAGGCACCGGGATCGTGGTCTCGCCGCTGATCGCGCTGATGCGCGACCAGGTCGAGGCGCTGAAGCAGGCGGGCGTGAATGCCGCGGCCTTCAACTCGACGCTGACGGGCGAGGAAGCGGGCGAGATCCGCCGGCGCATGCGCGCGGGCGAACTCGATCTTCTCTACGTCACGCCGGAACGGCTGGTGACCGAGGGCTTTCTCGATCTCCTCGCCTCCTGCCGCATCGCGCTCTTCGCGATCGACGAGGCGCATTGCGTGAGCCAATGGGGCCACGACTTCCGACCCGAATATCTGAGGCTCGCGGCGCTGAAGGAGCTTTTCCCCGGCGTGCCGCGCATCGCGCTGACGGCGACGGCCGACCCGCAGACGCGCGAGGACCTGATCGGGCGGCTCGCGCTCGAGGGCGCGGAGGTGTTCACCACCAGCTTCGACCGCCCGAACATCCGCTACACGATCGTCGACAAGGACCAGCCGCGGAAGCAGCTCCTGACCTTCCTGCGGTCGCGCCGCGGGGAAAGCGGCATCGTCTATTGCCTGAGCCGGGCGAAGGTGGACGCGACGGCCAACTTCCTGAACGAGAACGGCATCGAGGCGCGCGCCTATCACGCGGGCATGGAGCGCGAGGCGCGCGACCGCGCCCAGGACGCCTTCCTCAAGGAGGAAGGGCTCGTCCTCGTCGCCACGATCGCCTTCGGCATGGGCATCGACAAGCCGGACGTGCGCTTCGTGGCGCATCTCGACCTGCCGTCGAGCGTGGAGGCCTATTATCAGGAGACCGGCCGCGCGGGCCGCGACGGCCTGCCTTCCGACGCGTGGATGGCCTACGGCATGGCCGATCTCGCGCAGCGCTCGCGCATGATCGACGAGAGCGGCACGCCCGACGAGATCAAGCGCGTGGAGCATTCCAAGCTGCGCGCGCTGCTCGCGATCTGCGAGACGCCGCAATGCCGGCGGCAGGCGCTGCTGCGCCATTTCGGCGAGGCGCATCCCGGCGGATGCGGCAATTGCGACAACTGTCTGCGGCCGCCCGAGACGTGGGACGGCACCGTCGCGGCGCAGAAGGCACTCTCCGCCATCCACCGCACCGGCCGGCGCTTCGGGGCCGGACATGTGATCGACGTGCTGCTCGGCCGCAGCAACGAGCGCATCCAGCGGCTCGGCCACGACGCGCTGCCGACCTTCGGCGTCGGCACGGAACTGGACGAGCGGGGCTGGCAATCGGTGCTGCGGCAGCTCGCGGCCATCGGCGCGGTGGTGGTGGATGCGGAGCATTCGACGCTCGATCTCGGCGAACCGGCGCGCGCGATCCTGAAGGGCGAGCGCAGCGTCTCCTTCCGCAAGGAGCGGAAATTCGAGGCGACGGGCGGCGGCAAGGGCCGCAAGGGCGAGGGCCGCGGCCGCGTCTCCTCCGGCGATCCGGCGGAAGACGCGCTTTTCGAGGCGCTGCGCGGCGAGCGGCTCGCGATCGCGCGCGAACAGGGCGTGCCGCCCTATGTCGTCTTCCACGATTCCACCCTGCGCGACATGGCCCGCGAAAGGCCCGAGACCCTCGACGCTCTCGGCCGGGTGCCGGGGGTCGGCACCTCGAAGCTCGCGCGCTACGGCGACCGCTTCCTCGAAGCCGTCGGTCGTTTCATGGACGAAAACCCGCAGCGGTGAGCGTCGTCTTGCAGGGCGTCCAGGCTCATGCGAGACCGTTCGCAAGCGATGTCCGACGAGGGGGACGACGACATGCAGCTCGGAATGATCGGCCTCGGCCGGATGGGCGGGAACATCGTGCGCCGCCTGATGCGGGCCGGACATGACTGCGTGGTGTTCGACCGCGACCCCGCGCCGGGCAAGGCGCTCGCGGCCGAAGGCGCGAAGGCCGTGGACGGGCTCGCCGCCATGGTCGGCGCGATGGCCGCGCCCCGGCATGTCTGGGTGATGCTGCCTGCGGGCGCGATCACGGAGGCCGCGATGGCCGAGCTTTCGGGCCTGCTGGCGCCCGGCGACGTGATCATCGACGGCGGCAACACCTTCTGGAAGGACGACATCCGCCGCGCGAAGACGCTCGGCGAGAAGGGCATCGCCTATGTCGACGTCGGCACGTCGGGCGGCGTGCACGGGCTCGAACGCGGCTACTGCCTGATGATCGGCGGGCCGAAGCCGGTCGTGGACCGGCTCGACCCGATCTTCGCCGCGTTGGCGCCCGGCCTCGGCGACGTGCCCCGCACGCGGGGACGCGAGGGCCGCGACCCGCGGGTCGAGCAGGGCTACCTCCATGCCGGCCCGAACGGCGCCGGGCATTTCGTGAAGATGATCCACAACGGCATCGAATACGGGATGATGCAGGCCTTCGCCGAAGGCTTCGACATTCTCAAGAACGCCTCCGGTCCCGGCGTGGCCGAAGAGAACCGCCTCACCTTCGACCTCGCCGACGTGGCCGAGGTCTGGCGGCGCGGCAGCGTGGTGACGTCATGGCTCCTCGACCTGACCGCGCAGGCGCTCGCCGAGGACGGCGACCTCGCGGGCTATTCGGGCCATGTCGAGGATTCCGGCGAAGGGCGCTGGACAGTGCAGGCCGCCGTCGAGGAGGCCGTGCCCGCCGAGGTGCTGACCGCCGCGCTCTACACGCGCTTCCGCTCGCGGCAGGACCACACCTTCGCCGAGAAGGTGCTCTCCGCGATGCGGAAAGGCTTCGGCGGCCATGTCGAGCCGAAGAAGGGCTGACGCGATGAGCGCGAAGCCCCTCCCCGCGCCCGTGGTGCTGATCATGGGCGTCTCCGGCTGCGGCAAGAGCACGACGGGCGAGCGGCTCGCCGGGCGGCTCGGCTGGATCTTCCGCGATGCCGACTCGTTCCACCCCCCGGCCAATGTCGAGAAGATGAGCCGCGGCGTGCCGCTCGACGACGACGACCGCGCCCCTTGGCTCGCGGCCATCGCGGCCTGGATGGACGAGCGCTCCGCCGCGGGCGAAGCGGCGGTCGTGACCTGCTCGGCGCTGAAGCGGCGCTATCGCGACGTGCTGATCGGCCGGCGCGATTTCGTGAAGCTGGTTCATCTCGTGGGCGAGAAGGCGCTGATCGCCGAGCGCATGGCGCGGCGGACGGACCATTTCATGCCGCCCGCGCTCCTCGACAGCCAGTTCGCCGCGCTCGAAGCGCCCGGCGACGACGAGAAGCCGCTGAACGTGCCGATCACGCTGGATCCGGACGCCGTGGTGGAGCGGATCGCCGACGCCCTGCGGGCGCGGTGATCCTTCGAGACGCGGCCTTGCGGCCGGCTCCTCGGGATGAGGGGCACAAGAGGTCGGCAGAGCACTCTCGGTATCATCCCGGCCGCAGCGCAGCAGAGAGCCGGGACCCAGTGAACATCGACAGCCGCTCGATGCCCGGCGTCCGCCTGGATCCCGGGTCGGCTGCGCCGCCCGGGATGACACCGCGGGCATCGTGAAGATCGGGCGGAGGGACGGCCTCATGGGCGGCGGCGGCATGAGTTCCGCCCACCGATTGGGCAGACGCCGCGCGGGTTCTGCCCGATCATGCGGCAGTTCGACCTTCGAACTACGTTCAAGTCCTTAAAAGCGAGCGCCGGCACGCCTCCTGCAATCCCCGATTCCGAATTTTACGGACCGGGAGGCTCCCATGGCGACTTTCGACGATCCCTTCGATTCCAAGCTCCGTCTCCGCGCCCGCGGCTGCTCCTGCGGCGAGCACGGCTCGCAGGCCGAGCATGACGAGGCCCTTTCCTCCGACATGCAGGCGCGGCGGGTGGTGGAAGGCGCGGTGATGCGCGCGATCTTCCCGCAGGACGCGTCGCGCCGCGCATTCCTCAAGGCGGTGGGCGTGCCGACCGCGATGGCGGCGCTCGCGCAATTCTTCCCGCTGGCGACCGCCACGGAGGTCTTCGCGCAGACGGGCAAGCCGGAAAAGACCGACCTGAAGGTCGGCTTCATCCCGATCACCTGCGCCACGCCCATCATCATGGGTGCGCCGATGGGCTTCTATGCGAAGCAGGGCTTGAACGTCGAAGTGGTGAAGACGGCCGGCTGGGCCGTGATCCGCGACAAGGCCCTGAACAAGGAATACGACGCCGCGCACATGCTCTCGCCGATGCCGCTCGCGATCTCGCTCGGTCTCGGCGCCGCGCCGCAGCCTTATGCGCTCTCCGCGATCGAAAACGTGAACGGGCAGGCGATCACGCTGGCGATGAAGCACAAGGACAAGCGCGATCCGAAGGACTGGAAGGGCTTCAAGCTCGCCGTGCCCTTCGACTATTCGATGCACAACTATCTGCTGCGCTATTATCTGGCGGAAGCGGGGCTCGACCCCGACGCCGACGTCCAGATCCGCGCCGTGCCGCCGCCGGAGATGGTCGCCAATCTGCGCGCCGACAATATCGACGGCTTCCTCGCGCCCGACCCGGTGAACCAGCGCGCCGTCTATGACGGCGTGGGGTTCATCCACATGCTCTCGAAGGAGATGTGGGACGGGCACCCCTGCTGCGCCTTCGCCGCGTCGCGCGAGTTCATGACCGCGATGCCGAACACCTATGCCGCCCTCATGCGGGCGATCATGGAAGCGACGGCCTATGCGCGGAAGGCGGAGAACCGCAAGCAGATCGCCGAGGCGATCGCGCCGGCGAACTATCTCAACCAGCCCGTCACGGTCGTCGAACAGGTGCTGACCGGCACCTATGCCGACGGCCTCGGCACCGTGAAGAAGGCGGCCGACCGAATCGACTTCGATCCGTTCCCCTGGGAATCCTTCGCCGTCTGGATCCTGACCCAGATGAAGCGCTGGGGCCAGCTGAAGGGCGACGTCGATTACCAGAACGTGGCCAAGCAGGTCTTCCTCGCCACCGACGCCGCGCGGCTGATGAAGGACGCCGGCCTCGAGGCCCCCGCGACGACCACCAAGAGCTTCTCGGTGATGGGCAAGGCCTTCGATCCGTCCAAGCCCGCGGACTATGTCGCGAGCTTCGCGATCAAGAGGAGCTGACGGGCCATGAACGTCTCGATCGGCGTCCGCTCCTCCGTCCTTTCGGCGCTCATCCTCGTCGTCTTCCTGCTCGCCTGGCACATCGCCACGCGCGGGACGACGGCGGGCGGGCCGCCGATGGATCCCGAATATGCCAAGCTCATGGGCATCACCGCGACGACGGGCAAATCGGCCATGCCGGGTCCGCTCGACGTGGGGGCCAAGCTCTTCGAGCATCTGCGCAAGCCGTTCTACGACAACGGACCGAACGACAAGGGCATCGGCATCCAGCTCGGCTGGTCGATCGCCCGCGTCGCAGCCGGCTACGGTCTCGCGGTGCTCCTCGCCATCCCGCTCGGCTTCCTGATCGGCATGTCGCCGACGATCAGCCGCGCGCTGGACCCGTTCATCCAGATCCTGAAGCCCGTCTCGCCGCTCGCCTGGATGCCGCTGGCCCTCTACACGATCAAGGACTCGGGGGCCTCGGCGATCTTCGTGATCTTCATCTGCTCGGTCTGGCCGATGCTGGTGAACACGGCCTTCGGCGTGGCGAGCGTCCGCAAGGAATGGCTCAATGTCGCGAGGACGCTGGAGGTCGGGCCGTGGCGGCGGGCCTTCACGGTCATCCTGCCCGCGGCCGCGCCGACGATCCTCACCGGCATGCGCATCTCCATCGGCATCGCTTGGCTCGTGATCGTGGCCGCCGAGATGCTCGTGGGCGGAACCGGCATCGGCTACTTCGTCTGGAACGAGTGGAACAACCTGTCGATCACCAACGTGATCACGGCCATCCTCGTCATCGGACTGGTCGGCATGGTTCTCGACCAGCTCCTCGCGCGCGCCGCGCGCGCAGTCACCTTCCCGGAGTGATCGCAATGAACGAGAGATTCATCTCCTTCGAGGGGATCGCACGCCGCTATCCCGCCCCCGACGGCGGCACGAGCACGATCTTCGAAAATCTGTGGCTCGGGGTGCCCAAGGGCGAATTCGTCTGCGTCATCGGGCATTCGGGCTGCGGCAAGACCACGCTGCTGAACATCCTCGCGGGTCTCGACGCGCCGAGCGAGGGCGTCGTGCTCGTCGACGGGCGGGAGATCGGCGGGCCGAGCCTCGACCGCGCGGTGATCTTCCAAGGGCACGCGCTCCTGCCGTGGCGGACGGTGCTGGGCAACGTGGCCTATGCGGTCTCCTCGCGCCATCCGCGGATGTCGAAGGCCGAGGTGGAGGAGCATGCACGCCGCTTCATCGCGCTGGTCGGACTGCAGGGCTCGGAGCACAAGCGCCCGGCGGAACTGTCGGGCGGCATGAAGCAGCGCGTGGGCATCGCCCGGGCGCTCTCCATCGAGCCGAAGATCCTGCTGATGGACGAGCCCTTCTCGGCTCTCGACGCACTGACCCGCGGCTCGTTGCAGGACGAGGTGCGCCGCATCTGCCGCGAGACGGGCCAGACGGTCTTCATGATCACCCACGACGTGGACGAGGCGATCTATCTCGCCGACCGCGTGGTGCTCATGACTAACGGCCCGGGCGCGATGGTGGCGGAGACCGTGGTCAACCCGCTGCCGGTCGATCGCGAGCGGACCGACCTGCACAAGCACCCGGCCTATTACCCGCTGCGCAACCACCTGATCGACTTCCTCGTGACGCGGAGCCGAACCTGGCGGGACGCGATCCCCGCCGATCACGACCCGCGCCGGCCGCCCGTCGTCCGTCCCTCGATCCCCGCTCCGGCCGCCGCGGCCGCCGCGAGCGAAACCGCCGTGCAGTCCGAAATGCTGCGCAACATCGCCTGAACCGAAACAGGACCTTGGAAAAATGAAGAGAGCCGACCTCACCGAGAAGATCCTCGACATCAAGCGCGAGAAGGGCTGGACCTGGAAATACATCACCGAGGAGATCGGCGGCGTGTCGCCCGTGCTGATCGTCGGCGCGCTGCTCGGCCAGATGAAGCTCGTGATGCCGCTCGCGGAGAAGGCCGCGGCGCTGTTCGGCCTGAGCGAGGTCGAAAAGCGCATGCTGAACGAAGTGCCCTATCGCGGCTCGCCGATGCCCCCGACCGACCCGCTGATCTATCGCTTCTACGAGATGGTGATGGTGAACGGCCCGGCATGGAAGGCGCTGATCGAGGAAGAGTTCGGCGACGGCATCATGTCGGCGATCGACTTCGACATCACCATCGACCGGCAGCCGAACCCCAAGGGCGACCGGGTGGAGTTCCACATGTCGGGCAAGTTCCTGCCGTACAAATATTACGGGAACGAGCAGGGCATTCCCGATTACGGCTTCAAGGAAGTCTGAGGACCTGCGGGCGTCGGGTGCGGCGGCCGCATTCATCGCCGGTGTCATCCCGGCCGGAGCGAAGCGGAAAGCCGGGATCCGGAGAAACGGCCGGCAGCTCGAGGCCGAGCCGTCGAAGCTGGATCCCGGGTCGGCTGCGCCACCCGGGATGACACGCCGGGGCTCGGTATGCTCCCGATAGAGACGCACGGCAGCGGCGGTGCAACGGCGCCCCGCGACCGGCGTCGCGGAATGCGCTACACGGACGGGCGCCCCTCGCGGGCGCCAGTTTCCGTTTCGAGAGCCTGATGTCCAAGACCGTCGCCGTCATCGGATCGGGCCCCGCGGGCCTGATCGCCGCCGAACGTCTCGCCGCGGCGGGCCATGCCGTCACGGTGTTCGACCGCATGCCCTCCCCCGGTCGGAAATTCCTGCTCGCGGGTCGCGGCGGGCTGAACCTGACCCATACCGAGCCCTATGACGATTTCGTCGCGCGCTATGCCGAGGCGGCACCGCGGCTGCGGCCGGTGCTCGACGCGTTCCGGCCCGAGGACCTCGTGGATTGGGCGGAGGATCTCGGCGAGCCGACCTTCGAAGGTACGAGCGGCCGGGTCTTCCCGAAAAGCTTCAAGGCTTCGCCGCTCTTGCGGAAATGGCTCGCGCGCCTCGACGGGCTCGGCGTGCGGCTGATGCTGCGGCGGCGCTGGACGGGGTGGACCGCGGACGGCGCGCTGCGTTTCGACGGGCCGGAGGGCGAGGAGATCGTCCGTGCCGATGCCGTGCTGCTGGCGCTGGGCGGAGCGAGCTGGCCGCGCATGGGATCGGACGGAGCCTGGATGACGATCCTCGCGGAGGCGGGCGTGCCGATCGCGCCGCTGCGGCCGGCGAATATGGGCTTCGATGTCGCTTGGTCGGCGATCATGCGCGAGAAATTCGCGGGCGAACCGATCAAGCGAGCCTTTTTCTCCCACAAGGGACGGGCGGTGCGGGGCGAGGCCGTCGTCACGGAGACCGGCATCGAGGGCGGCGCGATCTATGCGCTCTCCGCCGCTTTGCGGGAGACGATCGCGGCGGAGGGGGCGGCCGAACTCCTCGTCGATCTGCGGCCGGACATGGCGGAGGACCGCATCGCGGAACGGCTCGCCGTTCCGCGCGGCAAGGCCTCGCAGGCGACGTTCCTGCATCGTGCGGCGGGGCTCGCGCCGGTCGGCATCGCGCTGATGCGCGAGAGCACAAGCGGGCCGCTTCCGTCCGACCCGCGCGCGCTCGCCCGGCTGGTGAAGGCCGTGCCGGTGAGGCTTTCCGGCATGCGGCCGATCGACCGGGCGATCTCGACGGCGGGCGGCGTGCGGCTCGATGCGGTGGACGATAACCTGATGCTGAAGGCGCTGCCCGGCGTGTTCGTGGCGGGCGAGATGCTCGACTGGGAGGCCCCGACCGGGGGCTATCTGCTGACGGCGTGCTTCGCGACGGGAGCTAGGGCGGCCGAGGGAATCGCGGGTCTTTCAAATCACCCGTCGTTGCGAGCGACAGCGAAGCAATCCGGCTGACGCCGGGGAGTTCGCGCGCTGCCCGGGCATGGATCGCCGCGTCGCTTCGCTCCTCGCAATGACGGCCGAGCGCGGAACGTGTCATCCCGGGCGGCGAAGCCGACCCGGGATCCAGTGGAACGATCGGGCGCCGAGCGGTTTCACGGTCCGCTGGATCCCGGCTCTCCGCTGCGCTGCGGCCGGGATGACACGGGAGGTTTCTTGCGCCCCGCCTGCTCCGAGGAGCGGGCGAAGCCCGCGTCTCGAAGGATGCGCCCCAGCCGCGCGTCTCCCTTTCCGCCGCGGCGGGCGGCGTGCCATGATCCCGGCCCGATTCCGTCCCATCACGCGAGCGCGATGACCGACCAGCACCGACCCCTTCGGCAGGGCGACCACGTCTTTCTCGTGGACGGCTCCTCCTACATCTTCCGGGCCTATCACGCGCTGCCGCCGCTGACCCGGAAATCCGACGGGCTGCCGATCGGCGCGGTCGCGGGCTTCTGCAACATGCTGTGGCGGCTCGTGCGCGACAGCGTCGCGGGCGAGAAGCCGACGCATCTCGCGGTGGTTCTGGACCATTCGGCCGTCACCTTCCGCAACGCGCTCTACGACAAATACAAGGAACACCGGCCCGAGCCGCCGGAAGACCTGCGGCCGCAATTCACGCTGATCCGGCATGCCGTGCGCGCCTTCGACATCCCCTGCATCGAGCAGAAGGGCTACGAGGCCGACGACATCATCGCCACCATCGCCCGGCAGGCCTGCGAGGCGGGCGCGACCACGACCATCGTCGCCTCCGACAAGGACCTGATGCAGCTCGTCGGCAACGGCGTGACCATGTTCGATCCGATGAAGGACAAGCGGATCGGCGAAGGCGAGGTGATCGAGAAGTTCGGCGTGCCGCCGGAAAAGGTCGTCGACGTGCAGGCGCTGATCGGCGACCCGGTGGACAACGTGCCGGGCGTGCCCGGCATCGGCGTGAAGACCGCGGCCCAGCTGATCCTCGAATTCGGCGATCTCGAAACGCTGTTGGCGCGGGTCGACGAGATCAAGCAGCCGAAACGGCGCGAGACGCTGATCGAGAACGCCGAACTCGCGCGGATCTCCAAGACGCTCGTGCGGCTCGAGGACAAGGTGCCGCTGGAAACGCCGGTCGACGCGCTCGGCGTGCATGAGCCCGATCCGCGGCTGCTCGTCGCCTTCCTCAAGGCGATGGAATTCGGCCAGATCACGCGGCGCGTCTGCGAGGCCTACGGGCTCGACGCGGTCGCGATCGATGCCGATCCGGACCTTTCCGCCCCGGGCGCGGGAACCGGCTTCCGCTCGGAATCCGACATCGGCAAGCCGCCCGCGGCCGCGGCGAGCGACGCGCCGGACGGCATGAACGCACCGGCCGTGGAACGGATGGACGGCGCGAGCGCGCCCGCATCCGCCGCCGAGCGCATCGCGGCCGAAGTCGCCGCCATTCCGGTCGACAGATCGGCCTATGAGATCGTGCGCTCGCTCGACCGGCTCGACCGCTGGATCGCGACCGCGCGCGAAGCGGGCGTCGTGGCCTTCGACACGGAAACGACGTCGCTCGACGCGATGCGTGCGGAACTGGTCGGCTTTTCCTTGGCCGTTGCGCCGAACCTCGCCTGCTACGTGCCCGTGGGCCATGTGACCGAGGGCGGAGCGGACCTGTTCGGCGGCGGCGCGCTCGTCGAGGGCCAGATCCCGGTGCGCGACGCGCTCGGCCGGCTCAAGTCGCTTCTGGAAGACCCGGCCGTGCTCAAGGTCGGGCAGAACGTGAAATACGATCGGCTGGTGCTGGAGCGTTACGGCATCGTGGTCGCGCCCTTCGACGACACGATGCTGATGTCTTCGGTGCTCGACACCGGGCGCAACGGCCATGGGATGGACGAGCTTTCGGAGAAATGGCTCGGCCACAAGACGATCCAGTTCGGCGACGTGGCCGGCACGGGCCGCAGCTTCATCGGCTTCGCCCGCGTCGGGATCGAGAAGGCGGCCGAATACGCGGCCGAGGATGCCGACGTGACCCTGCGGCTCTGGTCGATCCTGAAGCCGCGGCTAGTCGCGGAAGGGCTCGTCACCGTCTACGAGACGCTGGAACGGCCGCTCTCGCCCGTACTGGCGCGGATGGAGCGGCGCGGCATCGCGATCGACCGGCAATTGCTCTCGCGCCTGTCGGGCGAATTCGCGCAGTCCATGGCGCGGCTCGAAGCCGAGATCCACGGGCTCGCGGGCGAAAGCTTCAATCTCGGCTCGCCCAAGCAGCTCGGCGACATCCTGTTCGGCAAGATGGGCCTGCCCGGCGCCAAGAAGACGGCCACGGGCGCGTGGTCGACCGGCGCGCAGGTGCTCGAAGAACTCTCCGAGCAGGGGCACGAACTCCCCCGGCGCATCCTCGAATGGCGGCAGCTGTCGAAGCTCAAATCGACCTATGCCGACGCGCTGCCGACCTATGTCCATCCCGAGACGCAGCGGGTTCATACCTGCTTCTCGATGGCGGCGACGACGACGGGGCGGCTCTCCTCCTCCGAGCCCAACATCCAGAACATCCCGGTCCGCACCGAGGAGGGCCGCAAGATCCGGCAGGCCTTCGTCGCGACGCCCGGGCACCGGCTGCTGTCCGCCGACTATTCGCAGATCGAGCTGCGCGTGCTGGCGCATATCGCCGACATTCCGCAGCTGCGCCGCGCCTTCGCCGACGGCATCGACATTCATGCCATGACGGCGTCGGAGATGTTCGGCGTGCCGGTGGAAGGCATGGACCCGATGGTGCGGCGCCGGGCCAAGGCGATCAATTTCGGCATCATCTACGGCATTTCCGCCTTCGGGCTGGCCAACCAGCTCGGCATCGGGCGCGAGGAGGCGGGCGCCTATATCCGGAAATATTTCGAGCGCTTCCCCGGCATCCGCGACTACATGGAAGAGACCAAGCGCTTCGCCCGTCAGAACGGCTTCGTCGCCACCGTCTTCGGGCGCAAGGCGCATTACCCGCAGATCAACTCCAAGAACCCGGCCGAACGCGCCTTCATGGAACGTGCGGCCATCAACGCGCCGATCCAGGGTTCGGCCGCCGACATCATCCGCCGCGCGATGGTGCGGATGGAGGACGCGCTCGCGGAGAAGCGGCTCGGCGCCCGCATGCTGCTGCAGGTGCATGACGAACTGGTCTTCGAAGTGCCGGAGGCGGAGGTCGAGGCCACGATCCCGGTGGTGCGGCGGATCATGGTCGATGCGCCGCATCCCGCCGTGTCGCTGTCCGTGCCGTTGCAGGTCGACGCGCGGGCGGCGGCGAACTGGGACGAGGCGCATTGACGCGGGCGGCCGCGGCCGGATTGAACGCGGGAATGCAAGGCTTACGTAGGGAGAACGCGTCTTCTTTCCGGAGCCCCCGTGACGTTCGGATCCAAGCTCGGCCTTGCCGCCCTTCTCGCGCTTCTTCCCGCCCCCGCTTTTGCGGCCGCGCTCGACGGAGCGGCGCTGAACCTGCTCTGGGGTCTGCCCTTCGCGGGAATTCTTCTGTCGATCGCGCTCGGCCCGCTGCTGTTTCCGCATCTCTGGCACGCCCGCTACGGCACGATCGCGGCGTTCTGGGCCGTTCTCGCCGCAGCGGGGCTTGCGATCGCCGCGGGTCCCGGCGGGGCCTTCGAAGCCGTGGTGCACGTCGCGCTGCTCGAATATCTGCCCTTCATCCTGCTGCTGCTCGCGCTGTTCACCACGGCGGGAGGGATCGTGGTGAGCGGCAATCTGCACGGTTCGCCCGCGCTCAATACCGGGCTTCTGGCGATCGGCGCGGGCGCGGCGAGCCTCGTGGGCACGACCGGCGCGTCGATGATCCTGATCCGCCCGCTGCTGCGCGCGAACGACGACCGGCGGCACCGCGTGCATGTCGTCGTGTTCTTCATCTTCATCGTGTCGAACATCGGCGGCGGGCTGACGCCGCTCGGCGATCCGCCGCTCTTCCTCGGCTTCCTGCGCGGCGTCGACTTCTTCTGGACGACCGTGAATCTCTGGCAGGAAACGTTGTTCACGCTGGGCGTCCTGCTCGCGATCTTCTTCGCCGTCGACTCTTGGCTCTACCGGAAAGAAGGGAGCCTTCCGCAGGATCCCACTCCGGATCGACCGCTCGGCATCGAAGGCGGCATCCAGTTCGCTCTGATCGGCGTGATCGTCGGCGCGATCCTGCTGAGCGGCTCGTGGCGCCCGGGCACCGTGCACGTCTTCGGCACGGATTGGCCGATCCAGAACATCGTGCGCGAGGCGATCCTCGTGGCGGTGACGTTAGCTTCCTTGCGCCTTTCCCGCACCGAACATCGCGAGGCGAACGGCTTCGACTGGGAGCCCATCCGCGAGGTCGCGAAGCTCTTCGCGGCGATCTTCGTATGCATCATTCCGGTGATGGCGATGCTGCAGGCGGGCAAGGCGGGCAGCTTCGCGCCCCTGATCGCCTTCGTACAGGATGCGGGCGGCGCGCCCATCCCCACGGCCTATTTCTGGCTCACGGGTTCGCTCTCGGCCGTGCTCGACAACGCGCCCACCTATCTCGTCTTCTTCCAGATGGCGGGCGGTGATCCGGCCGTGCTGATGAGGGAGGGCGCGGCGGTGTTGGCCGCCATCTCGCTCGGGGCCGTGTTCATGGGCGCCATGACCTATATCGGCAATGCCCCGAACTTCATGGTCTATGCGATCGCCCGCGGTGCGGGAGTGGCGATGCCGAGCTTCTTCGGCTTCACGCTGTGGTCGATCGGCATTTTGGGGCCCGTTTTCGTGGTGATGAGCCTGATTTTCATCTCCTGATCCCTTTTCGTCGGCCGAGCCCGCGTTAAAGTCGCGCGGGTCCGAACCGGGGCGCACGTCCCCGGACGGCCGGGTGAAGGGGGAATGCATGAAGACGATGATCAGGACGGCCGCGGCGATCGCGGCCATGGCGGTTCCGACGACGGCCTTCGCGGCCGAATTGAACGGAGCCTCGCTCGGGATGCTCTGGGCGGTCCCCTTCGTCGGAATTCTTCTCTCGATCGCGCTTTTCCCGCTCTTCGCCGGTCATTTCTGGGAACACCACCAAGGCAAGATCGCCGCCGGGTGGGGCCTTCTGGTCGCGGTGCCCATGGCGCTCGTCTACGGCGCCGGCACCACGGGAAGCGCGCTCGCCCACACGTTCCTGCTGGAATACGTGCCCTTCATCCTGCTGCTGCTGGCGCTGTTCACGACCGCGGGCGGCATTCTCGTGAAGGGCAATCTGCACGGCTCTCCGCTCGTCAATACCGGCCTTCTGGCCTTCGGGGCCTTCATCGCGAGCTTCATCGGCACCACGGGCGCCTCGATGGTGATGATCCGGCCGGTGATCCGCGCCAACGACTCGCGCCGCTACAACGTGCATGTCGTCGTCTTCTTCATCTTCCTCGTCTCCAATCTCGGCGGCTCGCTGACGCCGCTCGGCGACCCGCCGCTGTTCCTGGGCTTCCTGAAGGGCGTCGACTTCTTCTGGACGACCTCGCATCTGTTCACGGAGACGCTGTTCGCCGGCGGCATCGTGCTCGCGGCCTTCTTCCTGCTCGATAGCTGGCTCTACAAGAAAGAAGAGGGGCGCCCGCCGCTCGCGGATCCGACGCCGGATTCGGCCCTCGCGGTGAAGGGGCTGATCAACCTCGCGCTGATCGGCGTGATCATCGCGGCGATCCTCATGAGCGCGTCGTGGAAGCCGGGCGTGGCCTTCACGGTGCTCGGCACGCCGGTCGAATGGCAGAACCTGCTGCGCGACGCCGTGTTCGTCGCGGTGACCTTCGCTTCGCTCAAGCTCACCCGGGCGGATTTCCGCGAGGCCAACGGCTTCACCTGGGGGCCGATCGTCGAAGTGGCCAAGCTCTTCGCGGGCATCTTCACCGCCATGATCCCCGTGCTGGCGATGCTGCGGGCCGGCAAGGACGGCGCCTTCGCGCCGCTCGTCGCGCTCGTCAGCAACCCGGACGGAACGCCCAACGACGCGGCCTATTTCTGGCTGACCGGCGCGCTCTCGTCCTTCCTCGACAATGCGCCGACCTACCTCGTGTTCTTCGAACTCGCGGGCGGCGACCCGCAGATGCTGATGACCAAGGGCGCGCTGACGCTGGCGGCGATTTCCTGCGGCGCGGTGTTCATGGGCGCCAACAGCTATATCGGCAACGCACCGAACTTCATGGTCTACGCGATCGCCCGGACCTCCGGCGTCCGCATGCCGAGCTTCTTCGGCTACATGCTGTGGTCGGGCGCGGTGCTGATTCCGACCTTCATCCTGACGACCTTGGTGTTCTTCCGCTGAGGAGGGGGGCGTTTCCCTCGTCATTGCGAGGAGAGCAGCGAGGAAGCAATCCAGAGGACGGCAGGCATTGAGCGCGATGCCCGGCGTCAGACTGGATTGCTTCGCTCCGCTCGCAATGACGGAGGAAGGGCCTCTCGGTGTCATCCCGGCCGCAGCGCAGCGGAGAGCCGGGATCCATGACAAGGCGTTTCCCCCGTCATTGCGAGGAGCGCAGCGACGAAGCGATCCGGAGCACGGCCGGCGAGAAGCGCGCGGCTGCAAGGCACGCCTTCCAACGAAAAACGGCGGCCCGGAGGCCGCCGTTTCAGTTCGGGAATGCGTCGCGGATCACTCGGCCGCGAGCTGGCTCGCCGGGGCGGCGGCGCGGACGTCGGCGTCGACATGCTCCTCGAACTTCTGGAAGTTCGTGCGGAACATCTCGACCAGACGCTTCGCCATGGCGGCGAACTCGGCCTTATCGCCCCAGGTCTTCACCGGGTAGAGGATGTGCGGCTCGACGCCGGGCACCGAGGTGGGGACCGAGAAGCCGAAATAGGGATCCGTGCGGAAGTCGGCGCGGTTCAGCGAGCCGTCGAGCGCGGCCGTCAGCAGACGACGCGTGACGCGGATCGGCATGCGGCGGCCGACGCCGTATTTGCCGCCGGTCCAGCCGGTGTTCACCAGCCAGCAGTCCACGTCGTGCTTGGCGATCAGATCGCGCAGCATGTTGCCGTAGACCGAGGGATGACGCGGCACGAAGGGGGCGCCGAAGCAGGTGGAGAAGGTCGCCTGCGGCTCCGTCACGCCCTTCTCGGTGCCCGCCACCTTGGCGGTGTAGCCCGAGAGGAAGTGATACATCGCCTGCGCGGGCGTCAGCTTCGCGATCGGCGGCATCACGCCGAAGGCGTCGCAGGTGAGCATGACGATGTTCTTCGGCATGCCCGCCGTGCCGGTCGACGACGCATTCGCGATGAAGTCGAGCGGATAGGCGATGCGGGTGTTCTCGGTGCGCGAGCCGTCGTCGAAATCGGGATGTCCCTGCTCGTCGAGGACGACGTTCTCCATCACCGTGCCGAAACGCTCGGTGGTGGCGTAGATCTCGGGCTCGGCCTCGCGCGACAGCTTGATCGCCTTGGCGTAGCAGCCGCCCTCGAAGTTGAAGACGCCGTCCGGACCCCAGCCGTGCTCGTCGTCGCCGAGCAGCGTGCGGTCGGGATCGGCCGACAGCGTCGTCTTGCCGGTGCCGGACAGGCCGAAGAAGAGCGCCACGTCGTCGGCATTGCCCGCATTGGCGGAGCAGTGCATCGGCATGATGTTCTTGCCGGGCAGGACGTAGTTCAAATAGGTGAAGACCGACTTCTTCATCTCGCCGGCATAGGACGTGCCGCCGATGAGCACGATCTTGCGGGTGAAGTCGATCGCGATGACCGTCTCGGAGCGGCAGCCGTGGCGGGCCGGGTCGGCCTTGAAGCTCGGCAGGTCGACGATGGTCATGTCGGGCACGTAACCGGCGATCTCGCCCTTGCGCGGACGGATCAGCAGGTTGCGGATGAAGAGCGAGTGCCACGCATATTCGGTGTAGACGCGGGCCTTCACGCGATGGGACGGATCGGCCGCGCCGTAGAGGTCCTGCGCGAACAGGTCCTTGCCGCGGGCGTGCTCGATGAAGTCGGCGAGCAGCGTCTCGAAATGCGCCTGGCTCATCCGGCCGTTGTTGTCCCACCAGATCGTGTCGCGGGTGGTGTCGTCCTCGACGACGAACTTGTCCTTCGGCGAGCGGCCGGTGTGGACGCCGGTCTGGGCCACGATGGGGCCGTGCGCGGCGATCCGCGCTTCCTTGCGCGCGATCGACTCCTCATAGAGGCGGGGCGCTTCGAAATTCCAGAAGACCCGAGCGAGATCCTTGAAGCCGAAGGTCTCGGCGCCCGCGGCGCTGTTGAAGGTTCCGACGTTGATCACCTGTGAGCTCCTCGCCCTTGCCGGTCGCCCGGCCCGTCGCCGTTTTATTTACTCGACTCCGGGCCGCGCGCCTTGACGCCGCGCAAGGATCCCGGGCGGACAGGTACGACAGACGGACCTGCCCCGCACGGTCCTATGAGCACGGGTGCGCGCGCGAAACAAGACGTTTTCACGCGGGTCTCTTTTCCCGAAACGAAAAGGCGAAGTGCCCGGAAAAGCACGGAAAAACTTTCAATCGTTTGAAACGGTCCCGTCGCCGGTGGTTCGCGCCCGGACGGCGAGGTCGTGCAGGGCGCGCCTCAGACCTTCGGCGGAGGCGACGCGTCCGTCGAAGGGCAGACGGCCCGTCCTTTCGCCGGAGGCGAGATCGCAGCCCGCCGGATCGATTCCGGTGATCGTCCACCGTCCGGCGGGAAGACCGAGCAGCTTTTCGGCATAGAGCGCCGCGGAGCCCGCATGGTCGGCGTTCATGTGCTCTACGGCGCTTTCCTCGACCGCGAGAAGCTCCTCCGCGCCCGCGAGATCGAGCACGAGGTCGGCCCGCTCGAGACGATAGGCCTTGCCGAAACCGCCGTTGAGGCTGCCGCGCTCGATCTCGAGTGCGAAGAAGCCGAAATCGGGGAAGTCGACATAAAGCGCGGCCTTGGGCTGGCGGGCGAGGAAGCGCCGTCGCGCGCGAAGACCGCGTTCGCTCTCGCGTTCGATCGGCACCGCGCGGCAGGTGAGCGTGAGGCGGGGATGGGCGAGAGGATCGCCCTTGCCGCTTTCGCCGACGAGCAACGAGCAGCGCGGGTCGCCGGAGAGGTGCGCGGTGTGATGCGAGAGGCGCGAGACGAGAATGAGGGGCGTGCCGTCGACGTCCGTCGCGAGGCTCACCAGACTGACGAACGGATGGCCGCCCGGCTCCAGCGTGCCCAGCGCGCCCCGGCGGGCGCCGCGCAGCAGCCTTTCGGCCAGCCGGAGGCCCTCGTCGTCGGTCGGGCGGATCGGGTCAACGGGCTGATTCACGCGCGAGCTCCTGAAAATTCGATCCGCCGCCCCGGGAACCGGACGGCTACCGCGTTGTTGCGCCTCAGGAAAGGAACGACGCCACAATTCGGCCTCGCTTCGTTCCAGCATGGCGGGGTATCTGTGGCACAGGCCGCGCTTGAGCACGAGAGACCCATGCCGACCATCGCCCTCGTCGACGACGACCGCAATATCCTCACCTCCGTCTCGATCGCTCTCGAGAACGAAGGCTATCGCGTGCAGACCTACACGGACGGCGCCTCCGCGCTGGACGGGCTGAAGCAGTCCCCGCCCGACCTCGCCATCTTCGACATCAAGATGCCGCGCATGGACGGGATGGAGCTTCTGCGCCGGCTGCGGCAGAAATCCGATCTGCCCGTGATCTTCCTGACGTCCAAGGACGAGGAGATCGACGAGCTGTTCGGCCTGAAGATGGGCGCCGACGACTTCATCCGAAAGCCGTTCTCGCAGCGCCTGCTGGTGGAGCGCGTGAAGGCGGTGCTGCGCCGCGCGGGCAACCGCGAGCCGACCGCCGTGAAGGAAGGCGATGCGCGCGTGCTCGAGCGCGGGCAGCTCGTGATGGATCCCGAACGGCATGCCTGCACCTGGAAGGGCCTGCAGGTGACGCTGACCGTCACCGAATTCCTGATCCTGCAGGCGCTGGCCTCGCGGCCCGGCGTGGTGAAGAGCCGCAACGCCCTGATGGATGCGGCCTATGACGATCAGGTCTATGTCGACGACCGCACCATCGACAGCCACATCAAGCGGCTGAGAAAGAAGTTCAAGGCGGTGGACGACGACTTCGAAATGATCGAAACGCTGTACGGCGTCGGCTACCGCTTCAAGGAAGCATGAACGGCGCCGACGGGCGCGACGCGAGATGACCACGGAAGCCGGCACGGGACAGGACGCGGAAGCGGCGGCGCGGCGCCGGCGCAGCCTGCGCGACCGGCTGCGCCCGGTGCTGAGGCTCGTCGCCACGCGCGCGGCTTCGAGCCTCGTGCGCCGCATCGTGGTGCTGAACCTCGCGGGCCTCTTCGCGCTGTTTCTCGCCTTTCTCTATCTCAACCAGTTCCGCGAGGGCCTGATCGACGCCCGCGTGCAGAGCCTGCTCACGCAGGGCGAGATCATCGCGGGCGCCATCGCCGCCTCCGCCACGGTCGAGACGGACAGCATCACCATCGACCCCGACAAGCTCCTGCAGCTGCAGGCCGGCGAGAGCGCCGGGGCGATGGAAGACAGCATCCTCGAATTCTCGATCAATCCGGAACGGGTCGCCCCCCTCCTGCGCCGGCTCGTGACGCCGACGCGGACCCGCGCGCGGATCTACGACCGCGAAGGCTCGCTGGTGCTGGATTCGCGCTCGCTCTATCGGGCGGGCGACATCATCCGCTTCGAATTGCCGCCGCCCGCGATCGAGGCGGACACGCTGATCGAGCGGACCTGGAACACGGTGAAACGGCGCTTCGGCCGGACCGAGACGGCGCTGACGGAAGAGCTCGGCGCCACGAACGCCCGCAATCTTCCGGAAGTGCTGCGGGCCCTGAACGGGCAGCCCTCCAGCACCGTCCGCGTGAATGCGCGCGGGGAGACGATCGTCTCCGTCGCGGTGCCGGTGCAGCGGTTCCGTGCCGTGCGCGGGGCGTTGCTGTTGTCCACGCAGGGCGGCGACATCGACGCGACGATCGCGGCGGAGCGCATGGCGATCCTGCGCGTCTTCCTCATCGCGGCGGGCGTGATGCTGGTGGTCTCGGCCGCCTTCGCGGGCTCCATCGCGGGGCCCATGCGGCGACTGTCCGCGGCCGCCGACCGGGTTCGGCGCGGCACGCGCGTCCGCGAGGAAATCCCGGACTTCACCGACCGCTCGGACGAGATCGGCCATCTTTCCGGCTCGCTGCGGGACATGACCCGCGCGCTCTACGACCGGATCGACGCGATCGAGAGCTTCGCGGCGGACGTGGCGCATGAGCTGAAGAACCCCCTCACCTCGCTCCGCAGCGCCGTGGAGACGCTGCCGCTGGCGCGGAACGAGGATTCGCGGGCGCGGCTTCTGGCCGTGATCCAGCATGACGTGCGCCGGCTCGACCGGCTGATCAGCGACATTTCGGACGCCTCGCGGCTCGATGCCGAACTCGCCCGCGCCGAAGCGGAGCCGGTGGACATGCGGCGGCTGATCGAGACCGTGACCGCCATCGCCAACGAGGTTCATCCCGATCAGGCGCGCATCCGGGTCGAGATCTCGCCCGGCCCGGCGGCGCCCGAGACCTTCTTCGTGCTCGGCCATGAATCGCGGCTCGGGCAGGTGATCAACAATCTGATCGACAATGCGCGCTCCTTCTCGGAGCCGCAGGGCGAGGTCCGTGTGCTGCTCAACCGGCGCGGCCCGATCGTCGAAGTGACGGTGGAGGACGACGGCCCGGGAATTCCGCCGCATGCGCTGGAGCGGATCTTCGAGCGCTTCTACACGGACCGGCCGGAACAGGGCTTCGGGCAGAATTCCGGTCTCGGCCTCTCCATTTCCCGCCAGATCGTGCATGCTCATCGCGGCACGATCCGGGCGGAAAACCGGCTCGGCCCCGCGCTCGCGGACGGCGAGCCCGAGCGCATCGGCGCGCGCTTCACCGTGCGCATCCCGGCGGCACGATGAGCACCACCCGCATCCATGCGAGCTGCGTGGTGATCGGCGAGGCGGGCGTGCTGATCCGCGGCCCGTCCGGCGCGGGCAAATCGTCGATGGCGCGGCGACTGATCGACGCAGCCCGCGCACGCGGATGGTTCGCGCGGCTCGTGGCCGATGACCGCGTTCTTCTGGACCGGACGAACGGCCGCCTCTTGGCGAGGCCGCACGAAGCGGTGCAGGGGCTGATCGAAATCCGCGGTCTCGGCCTCGCCGCGGCGCCTTTCGAAGGCGGCGCGGTGCTTCGGCTCCTCGTGGACCTTTCGAAAACGGATCCGCCGCGGCTTCCGCAGGACGAGGACACGGAGGCCGAGCTCGGCGGGATCGTGCTTCCGCGCGTCGTCTGCCGGCCCGACGACGACGACCGCGTGCTCGGGAGTCTGGGTCTCGGATCGTGGTCGACGGGCCCGAAGCGATGATCTGCCACCGAAAGTCGCTTGCACTTCGCCTCGCAGTGCACAAAATGCGACGCCCGCGTCCGACGGGCGTGCCGGAGTAGGCTTGATGATCGGAATGGTGCTCGTGACGCACGGCAAGCTCGCCGTGGAGTTCCGGGCGGCCCTTGAGCATGTGGTCGGACCTCAGAAGCAGGTCGAGACGATCACCATCGGGCCGGAAGACGACATGGAGCAGCGGCGCCGGGACATTCTCGAAGCCGTTCACCGTGTCGACACCGGCTCGGGCGTGGTGATCCTCACGGACATGTTCGGCGGCACGCCGTCCAACCTCGCCATCTCGGTGATGAACGGCGCGCGCACGGAAGTGGTCGCCGGAATCAACCTGCCGATGCTGATCAAGCTCGCCAGCGCCCGCGTCGACGAGTGCTGCGATCTCGACAAGGCGGTGACGCAGGCGCAGGATGCGGGCCGCAAATACATCAATGTCGCGAGCCGGGTGCTCGCGGGAAAGTAAGCGTGGAAGCCGGATCCTTGGACGCTCCCTGCCCCCCTGCTCCCGTGCCGGAAGGCGCGCTCGTCCGCGACCTGCCCATCGTGAACAAGAAGGGCCTCCACGCCCGCGCGACCGCCAAATTCGTGCAGACCGCCGAAGGCTTCGACGCCGAGATCACGGTGACCCGCTGCGGCGAGACGGTCGGCGGCACGTCGATCATGGGCATCCTGACGCTCGGCGCCGGGATCGGCACCACGATCACGGTGACCGCCCGCGGCCCCGAGGCCGAGCAGGCCATGGACGCGATCACCACGCTGGTTGCGGACCGCTTCGGCGAAGAAGAGTAGGCCTTTCTCGAAGGAACGCCTTGTGACCCCGGCCGGCAAGGCCGCCCGGGCGTCGGCTCCGCTGTGCCGTCATTGCGAGGAGCGCAGCGACGAAGCAATCCAGTGAATGCCGGGTATTGCGCTCCATGGCCGGCGTTCACTGGATTGCTTCGCTTCGCTCGCAATGACGGGGACGGTGTCCACGAACTCCTAGGGCACGTAGCCCTCAGGACAAGACATAAAGACTTCTTTATATCTTTATTGCGTCCCGGCCGAAGCCCTGCTATCAGGCGGCGTACCCTTTTCCGCGGGCCGTTTCCGCTTGCCCGCCTTCCGCCGCCGGAGAACCCATGAGCCATCATTTCAACGACTACCGCGTCGCCGACATCGGACTGGCCGAGTGGGGCCGCAAGGAGATCGCGATCGCCGAGACGGAAATGCCCGGCCTCATGGCGACGCGCGCCGAATACGGCCCCGCGCAGCCGCTGAAGGGCGCGCGCATCGCGGGCTCCCTTCACATGACCATCCAGACCGCCGTGCTGATCGAGACGCTGAAGGCACTCGGCGCGGACGTCCGCTGGGCCTCGTGCAACATCTACTCGACGCAGGACCACGCCGCGGCCGCGATCGCGGCGGCGGGCACGCCCGTCTTCGCCATCAAGGGCGAGAGCCTCGAAGATTACTGGGACTACACCCACCGGATCTTCGAATGGGCCGACGGCGGCACGCCGAACATGATCCTCGACGACGGCGGCGACGCGACCCTGCTGATCCATCTCGGCATGCGCGCCGAAGCCGGCGACGTCGCCTTCCTCGAAGGCGCGACCAATGAGGAAGAGGAAATCCTCTTCGCCTCGATCAAGAAGCGCCTGAAATCGAACCCCGGCTGGTACGGCCGCAACGGCGCCGCCATCAAGGGCGTGACCGAAGAGACCACGACGGGCGTGCATCGCCTCTACCAGATGCAGAAGGAGGGCAAGCTCCTCTTCCCCGCGATCAACGTGAACGACAGCGTCACCAAGTCGAAGTTCGACAATCTCTACGGCTGCCGTGAATCGCTCGTCGACGGCATCCGCCGCGGCACCGACGTGATGATGGCGGGCAAGGTCGCCATGGTCGCGGGCTTCGGCGACGTGGGCAAGGGCTCGGCCGCCTCGCTGCGCAACGCGGGCTGCCGCGTGATGGTCTCCGAAATCGATCCGATCTGCGCACTGCAGGCGGCGATGGAGGGCTACGAGGTCACCACGATGGAAGACGCGGCCCCCCGCGCGGACATCTTCGTGACGGCGACGGGCAATGTCGACGTGATCACGGTCGACCACATGCGGGCCATGAAGGACCGCGCGATCGTCTGCAACATCGGCCACTTCGACAGCGAGATCCAGATCGGCGCGCTGAAGAACTTCAAGTGGCACAACGTGAAGCCGCAGGTCGACGAGGTCGAATTCCCGGACGGCAAGCGCATCATCGTGCTGTCGGAAGGCCGTCTCGTGAACCTCGGCAACGCCACGGGCCACCCGTCCTTCGTGATGTCGGCGTCCTTCACCAACCAGACGCTCGCGCAGATCGAGCTTTGGACGAAGCAGGGCCAGTACGACAAGAAGGTCTATACGCTGCCGAAGCATCTCGACGAGAAGGTCGCCGCGCTGCATCTCGAAAAGATCGGCGTGAAGCTGACGGTGCTGAGCGACAAGCAGTCCGACTATCTCCAGGTGCCCGCCGCGGGCCCCTTCAAGCCGGAACATTACCGCTACTGAGCGGCCGCGTTCCGCATCGCCGACCTCCGAAACGGCCGGGCTCGCCCCGGCCGTTTTTCTTTTGCGGGATCGCCGCCGGCGGCACCGCCCCTCAACCGGAACTTAACCCCCTTCCGGCGTGACTCCTCTGGAGGTTACAGTCCGACTGATTCGGGAGATGGACGGGGGAGGCATGGCGAAGTCGACGCGCGATCGTCCTGCCGTGCCCGCACGGACCTTCCGATCGCTCCGCGCGACGGGCACCCTGCCTTTGGCCGCCTTTGCGGCGACGCCCGCAGGCGCCGCGGATCCGCTCCTCTTCCTGCCCTCCGCGACGACATCGACCGCCGCCTTGGCCGTGGCCGCGGGGCTCGCATTGTTCACGGCCGCGACCTCGCTCCTGCATCTGAGCCAGCGCCGGAGCGCGTTGCGGCGGCAGGACGAGCTGGCCGCGGAGAATGCGGAACTGAGGGACCGGCTGGACCGGGCACAGGTTCTGCTGCGCAGCGAACCCCTGCTGATCGTGACCTGGGGCGGTCCTTCGGGGCATACCGAGGTGTCGGGCGACGGCGAGCTGATCGGCGGCGACCTCTCGTCGGCGCTGCGCTTTTCCGCTTGGCTGCCTCCGGAACCGGCCACTGCGCTCGAACGCGCCGTGGCGGATCTTCGGGCGAACGGAACGACCTTCCGCATGACGCTCTGGCCGCATGACGGCCGCGTGCTCGAAGCCGAAGGGCGGCCGGTTCTCGGCCGCGCGGTGATGCGTCTGCGCGAAATCACCGGCGAGAGGCTCGAAACCGTCCGCCTGCGCGAGGAAGCGGCCACCACCGCCCTCGAACGCGACGCGATCCGGGAGGCGCTGGACGCGATCCCGCATCCGATCTGGCAACGCGACCGCGCGGGACGCCTCACCTTCGTCAACGCGGCCTATGCGGCGGCGGTGGAGGCGAAGCACGGCGCCGATGCGGTCGAGCGCGTGCTCGAATTCCTCGACAGCGCGGTGCGGCAGGAGGCCTTCCGCCGGCGCGCGCTGCACGGCGCGTGGCGCGCGCGCACCCCCGCCATCTTCGCGGGCGAACGCAGGATGGTGGACGCCGCCGAGATCGCGGGCGAGCACGGCAGCACGGGCTTCGCCGTCGACGTGTCCGAGGCCGAGGCCGTGCGCAACGACCTGCAGCGCCAGATGGACGCGCAGCTGCGCACGCTCGACCAGCTGCCGACCGCGGTGGCGATGTTCGACGACGGGATGCGGCTCGTCTTCTGCAACGCGGCCTATCGGAGGCTCTTCCAGCTCGACCAGACCTTCATCGACTCGCGCCCGACCGATCCGGAGATCCTCGACCGCCTGCGGGCGGCACGTCGCCTGCCGGAGCAGAGCGATTATCGCGCGTGGAAGGCGCAGCGGCTCGAAGCCTATCGCTCGATCGAGACGCAGGAGACCGTCTGGCACCTGCCCGACGGCCGCACGCTCCGCGTGGTGGCGAACCCCGATCCGCGCGGCGGCGTCACCTATCTCTTCGACGACCTCACGGAGCGGCTGCATCTCGAAACGCGCTTCATGTCGGCCATGAAGGTGCAGAGCGAGACGCTCGAAACGCTGACCGAAGGCGTGGCGGTGTTCGGCACCGACGGGCGCCTCGCCCTCCACAATCCGGCGTTCGCGCAGCTTTGGAGCCTCGATGCGAACAAGCTCGCCGAGCACCCGCATGTCGACGCCTTCATCCTGCGCGCCAACGCGCTCTATGCCGACGAGGCGGCGTGGGCCGCCGTCCGCGGCATGGTTACCGGGCTCGGCGAGGACCGCGAGGGGATCACGGTCCGCATGCAGCGTTATGACGGCACGGTGTTGGACTGCACCGGCGCGCCGCTGCCCGACGGCTCGACGCTGCTCACCTTCGTCGACGCCACCGCAGGCGTCGCGGCCGAACGCGCGCTGAAGGAGCGCAACGAAGCGCTGGAGCAGGCGGGCGCGCTGCGCGACAACTTCGTGCACCACGTGTCCTACCAGCTGCGCTCGCCGCTCACGAACGTGATCGGCTTCACGCAGATGATCGCGGACGAGGTGATCGGGCCGCTCAATGCCAAGCAGTCGGAATATGCGGGCCACATCATGCGGTCCTCGAACGCGGTGCTGGCGCTGATCGACGACATTCTCGATCTCGCCTCGATCGATACGGGCGACATCGCGCTGGAACCGGAAGAGGTCGAGATCGGCCGGACGATCGCCGCCGCGGCGGAAGGCCTGCAGGACCGGCTGGCCGAACAGCGGCTGGCGCTCGTCATCGACGCGCCCGAGGCGATCGGCACCTTCAGGGCCGACCCCAAGCGCCTGCGCCAGATCATCTTCAATCTGCTGTCGAACGCGGCGGGCTTCTCGCAAGCGGGACAGACCATCCGCGTCTCGGCCGAGCGCACGGACGATGCCGTGGTGCTGACCGTCGCCGACGAAGGGCGGGGCATCCCGCCCGAAATCATGGACCGGATCTTCGACCGGTTCGAGACGCATACGGCCGGCACGCGGCATCGCGGCCTCGGCCTCGGCCTCTCCATCGTGCGCTCCTTCGTGGAACTGCACGGCGGCCGCGTCTCGATCAGCTCCACGCCCGGCGAGGGCACGGTCGTCACCTGCATCTTCCCCGCCGACGGCATTCGTCCGCGGGTCGCCGCGGAGTAACGCATGAGCACCGACCCGGCCGCGGCCGTGCGGACGATCGACGTCGCCGACCTCGCGGGCACCGAGGCGGTCGCGGCCGACCTCGCGCCGGCTCTCGCGCCGGGCGACGTCGTGACGCTCACGGGCGATCTCGGCGCGGGCAAGACCGCCTTCGCCCGCGCCCTTCTCCGTACGTTGGCCAAGGACCCGGAGCTCGAAGTGCCGAGCCCGACCTTCACCCTCATCCAGACCTACGACACGCCGCGCCTGCATGTCGTGCATGCCGATCTCTACCGCATCGGCTCGCCCGACGAACTGGCGGGCCTCGGCTGGGACGAGGCCGTCGAACGCGCCGCAGTGCTGCTCGAATGGCCCGAACGCGCGGGCGACGCGCTGCCGGAGGAGCGGCTCGACGTCGAGATCCGGCTCGTGCCGGGGGATCCGGCCGCGCGGCGCATCGTCATCACGCCTTCGGGCCATTGGGCTGAGCGGCTCGCCCGCAACGAGGCGCTGAAGAAGCTTCTGGCGGAGAGCGGCTGGGCGGAGGCGGAGCGCATTCCGATCCAGGGCGACGCCTCGACCCGCGCCTATGAAAGGCTGAAGCGGGGTGACGAGACCGCGATCCTGATGATCGCCCCGCGCCGTCCCGACGGGCCGCCCGTGCGCGGCGGCAAACCCTACAGCGCCATCGCGAAGCTCGCCGAGAGCGTCCACGCCTTCGTGGCGGTGGCGGACGGCCTGCACGGCCTCGGCTATTCGGCGCCCGCGATCCATGCGGCCGATCTCGATGCGGGCCTTTTGATCGTCGAGGATCTCGGCGGGGAAGGCGTACTCGATGCGGACGGGCCGATCGCGGAGCGCTATGCCGTCGCCACCGAACTGCTCGCCGACCTGCACGGCCGCCCCCTGCCCGAGACGCTGCCGGTGCGCGGCGACGCCGATTACGTGCTGCCCGCCTATGATCTCGAAGCGCTGCTGATCGAGGTGGAACTGCTGCTCGACTGGTACATGCCGCACCGGATCAGGCGCCCGATCTCGGCCGCCGCGCGGAGCCAGTTCGTCGCGATCTGGCGCCGGCTGCTGGAGCCGCTCGAAGCGCAGCCGCGGACCTGGACGCTGCGCGACTACCACTCCCCGAACATCCTCTGGCTGCCGGAGCGCGAGGGGCTGCGGCGGATCGGCATCATCGACTTTCAGGACGCCGTGTTCGGCCCGCCCGCCTACGACCTCGCCTCGCTCCTGCAGGACGCGCGCCGGACGGTGCCCGAGGCGCTCGAACTCGACCTGTTCCGCGCCTATGCGAAGGCGCGGCGGGAGCGTGATCCCGAATTCGACGTCGCGGGCTTCGCGGCGAGCTATGCGATCATGGGCGCGCAGCGCGTGACCAAGGTGCTCGGCATCTTCGTGCGGCTCGACAGGCGCGACGGCAAGCCCGCCTATCTCAAGCACCTGCCGCATATGGAAGCCTATCTGAAGCGCAATCTCGCCCACCCCGTGCTGGCCGATCTCGCGCTCTGGTACCGGCAGAACGTACCGAGCCTTTTCGAGAACGGGCGATGAGCGGCATGCCGAAACGAGCGATGGTGCTGGCCGCGGGGCTGGGCACCCGCATGCGGCCCATCACGAACACGATCCCCAAGCCGATGGTGGAAGTGGCCGGCCGGACGCTGATCGACCGGGTGCTCGATCCGCTGGCGGAGGCGGGCATCGAACGCGCCGTCGTCAACGCGCATCACCTCGCCGACAAGCTCGAAACGCATCTCGCGGGACGCACATCGCCGCCGATCCTGATGTCGGACGAGCGGGAGCGGCTCCTCGATTCCGGGGGCGGCGTGAAGAAGGCGCTGCCGCATCTCGGCGCGGAGCCGTTCTTCGTTCTGAACGCGGACACGTTCTGGATCGACGGGCCGCGCCCCAATCTCGCCCGCCTCGCGGACTTCTGGGATCCGGTGCGGATGGACGTGCTGATGCTCGTCTCCGCGACCTCGACCGCGACGGGGTATGAGGGCGCGGGCGATTACGCGATGGACGCGCTAGGCCGCTTGCGGCGGCGCGCGCCGCAGGAGGTCGTGCCCTTCGTCTATGCCGGCGTGCTGATCATGAAGCCGGACCTCTTCGCCGACACGCCGGAGGGCCCGTTCTCGCTGAACCGCATCTTCGACGCGGCGCAGGAGCGCGAGCGGCTCTACGGCTTGCGACTCGACGGCTGGTGGCTGCACGTTGGAACGCCCGCAAGCATCGGCGAAGCGGAGCGGCGTCTGTTCCTCAGTACCACCTGAACGCACCGGGGCGAGATGAGCGCGGCGGTTCCCAAGGTCTTTTCCATACCGCCCGGCGCGCCCTTCCTCGAAACGCTCGCGGAGGCGCTGCTCGGCGGTCGCCTGATCCCCGGCCTGACGGGCGGCGACCCGATGGCGCTGGCCGACGCGACCATCTTCCTGCCGACGCGGCGCGCGACGCGCGCGCTCGCCGCGGTCATCGCGAAGAAGGCGGGCGGCGGCTCGGTGCTGCTGCCGCGGATCGTGCCGCTCGGCGACCTCGACGACACGGAGGAAAACCTCCTGTTCGGCGACGGCGGCGGCTTCGGGGACGAGCATGAACTGCCGCCCGAGGCGGACCCGATGTTCCGCCGGCTGGCGCTGGCCAACATGGTCCGCGCCTGGTCCGCCCGCGTGCGCGAGACGCTGCGGGACGAGACCGCCGCGATCATGCCCGAGCGGCTGCGCAAGGGCGTGCTCTCCGACCCCGAAGGCTTCACGGTCGCCGGTTCCGCCCGCGACGCGCTGGCGCTGGCGGATGCGCTCGGCCGGCTCATCGACAGCCTCGTGATCCACGGCAAGACGTGGGAGGACCTGCACCGGCTGGTGCCGACCGAGCATGACGACTACTGGAAGATCACGCGGAACTTCGTGGAGATCGCTGCCCGCGAATGGCCGAAGACCCTCGAAGGGCTCGAGATGCTCGATGCGGGCGAGCGGCGGCACAGGCTCATCCTGGCCGAAGCCGCACGGCTGACGCGCGAGCGGCCCGACCGGCCCTTCATCGTCGCGGGCTCGACGGGTTCGATGCCCGCCACCGCGAAGCTGATCGCCGCCATCGCGCGGCTGCCGCGGGGCGCCGTGGTGCTGCCGGGGCTCGACCGGCATCTGACGGCGGAGGACCGGAAGGCGCTCGTCGAGGACGGCGGCGATCCCGGCCATCCGCAGCACATCCTCGCCAAGCTGATCGAGACGATCGGCGTCGTGCCCGAGATCGTGACGGTGCTGGGCGAGCCCGCACCCGCGCTCGCGGCCCGCGAGGTCTTTCTCGCCGAGGCCCTGCGCCCCGCGGAAACGACGGAAGCGTGGCGGACGCGGTCGGAGAGACTGTCGGACGCGGAGATCGCGGCGGGGCTCGAAGGCGTCTCCATCGTCGAGGCCGACGACGAACGCGAGGAGGCGCTGGCCGCGGCCATCGCTTTGCGCGAGGCGATCGAACACCCCGACCGGACGGCGGCGCTGGTCACGCCCGACCGGGCGCTGGCGGAACGGGTCTGCGCCGAACTCGCGCGCTGGGGCATCGCTGCGGAGGATTCCGCCGGTCGCGCGCTGGGACGCACGGCGGCGGGGCGCCTCGCGCGGCTCGCGGCGGATGCGCTCGCCTCCGATTTCGCGGCGGGCGAGACGCTCGCGCTTCTGCATCATCCGCTCGTCGGGCTGGGGCTGGAGCCGGAGGTGCTCGCCCGCGGCCGCTCGGCGCTGGAAATCGGCGCGCTGCGCGGGCTCGCGCCCGAGCCGGGGCTCGACGGGCTCGCGGCCGCCCTCGCCGCCGCGCGCGATGCCGACACGACCCGCGCGCCGCGTCCGCGCAAAAGACTTCAGGGCGCCGATTTCGAGGCGGCGGACGCGGTCGTCGCCGCATTGCGCGACGCCTTCGACCTGTTGCCCGCCCGCAAGGGCGGCGTGGAGCTGATCGGGCTCGCGGCGGGGCTGCAGCCCGTGGTCGAGGCGCTGGCTCTCCGGGCGGACCGCACGGATGCGCTGGACGCGGCCGAAGGCGGCGAGGCGCTGGCCGCGCTCTTCGACGATCTGCGCGAAGGCGGTGCCGCGCGGCTCGAAGGCACGCTCGCGGACCTTCCCGGCGTTCTCGACGGGTTGATGCAGGGGCGGACGGTGCCCGGCGGCGGCGGGGCGCATCCCCGCATCCGCATCTGGGGCCTGTTGGAGGCGCGCCTGCTGCCCGTCGACCGGATGGTGCTGGGCGGGCTCGACGAGACGATCTGGCCGCCCGCGACCCGGACCGACCCGTTCCTCAGCCGGCCGCTCGCCCGCGAACTCGGCCTTCCCGCACCGGAGATCCGCATCGGCCGCACGGCGCACGATTTCGCGCAGGCGATGGGCGCGCCCGACGTGGTGCTGACGCGCGCGGCCAAGCGCGGCGGCGACCCCACGGTGGCCTCGCGCTTCCTGCAGCGGATGAGCGCGGTCGCGGGCGACGCTTATGCTTCCGCCGTGAAGCGCGGCGAGCGCTTCGTGGAGCTGTCGCGCCGGCTCGACCGCCGGGAGCGCGCCGCGCCGGTGAAGCAGCCCTCGCCGGTGCCGCCGAAGGAGCTGTTGCCCGACTCGATCAGCGTGACGGACGTCGAGAAGCTGCGCCGCGACCCCTATGCGATCTTCGCCCGGCGTGTCCTGAAGCTCGACCCGCTGGACGATCTCGCCCGCTCACCGAACGCGGCCGAACTCGGCACCGCCGCGCATGACGCGCTCGGCGATTTCAGCGAGGATTACCCGACGACCCTGCCGCCCGACGCGCGCGAAAGGCTCGTAGCGCTGGGCGAAAAGCACTTCGCCGCGCTCGCCGACCACCCGGAATTCGGTGCTTTCTGGTGGCCGCGCTTCCTGCGGCAGGTCGACTGGTATCTCGACTGGGAAAAGCGGCGGCGGATGCAGACCGCCGAGGTGAAGGCCGAGATCGACGGCGAACTGGGTTTCGACCTGCCGGGCGGCGGACGCTTCACGGTGCGCGGGCGCGCGGACCGGATCGAGGTTCATCCCGGCGGAGGCTTCTCGGTTCTCGACTACAAGACCGGCAGCCCGCCGAGCGTGAAGCAGGTGCGGACCGGGCTCGCGCCGCAACTGACGATCCAAGCCGCCATGGCGCTGCGCGGCGGCTACGGGCCGGGGCTCGGCAAATCCGTCGAGGACCTGCGCTACGTGAAGCTGGGGCGCGAGGGCGGCAAGGAGACGAGCGCAGTCAAGGGCAAGGACCCGATCGACGCGAACGATCTCGCCGAGAAGGATTGGGGAGGGTTCGTGAAGCTCGTCGACGCCCATGTGAACCACGGCCGCGGCTTCGCCTCCCAGCTCATCCCCCGCATGCGCAAGCCCTATGACGCCTACGACCATCTCGCGCGGTTCAAGGAATGGTCGGTGGGCGGAGAGGCGGAGGACGGCGAATGACCGCTCATGACCGGGTCGCCCTCGCCACGCAAGCGCAGCAGCGCGCCTCCGATCCCGCGATCTCCGCATGGGTGTCGGCCAATGCCGGATCGGGCAAGACGCATGTGCTCGTGCAGCGGATCATTCGCCTGCTGCTGGCGGGCGTGCCGCCGCACCGCATTCTCGCGCTGACCTATACCAAGGCCGCCGCCGCCAACATGGCGAACCGCGTGTTCGGCACGCTGGGCGGCTGGGTGACGCTGGACGACGAAGCGCTCGCGGCGAAGCTCAAGGAGGTCGACGGAACGGATGCGGATGCCGGGCGGCTGAAGCTCGCGCGCCGGCTCTTCGCGCGGGCCGTGGAAACGCCGGGCGGGCTGAAGATCCAGACGATCCACGCCTTCTGCGAAAGGCTTCTGCAGCTCTTCCCCTTCGAGGCGAACGTGGCCGCGCGCTTCGAGGTGCTGGACGATGCGGCCCGCGCGCTGCTGGAAGCGGGCGCGCGGCAGGGCCTGCTCACCGCCGCGGCGACGGGCGACGAAGCGGAACTCGCGACGGCGCTCGACGCGGTGACCGAACTTTGCGGCGAGACGAAGCTCGAGGAACTGCTGCGCGAAGCGATGCGGTTGAAGCCGCTGCTGCGGCGCATCGGTGGCAACCCCGACGAGCGCGACGAGGCGGAGCGGTTGATCGCGGCGGCGCTCGGCCTGAAACCGGGCGAGACGGTCGAGACGATCGACGCGGTGTTGGAGCGCGACGCGCTGACGGACGACGAGACGGACGAAGCGATCCGTGTCCTGACCGCGGCCGGCGGCACGACCAACACGGGTCGCGCGGAGGCCTTGGCCGAAGCTCGCCTCGCCCGCGGCTCCGCGCATTGGCGGTCGCGCTATGAGCGGATTTTCTTGACCGAAAAAGGGACTCCGTCCTCCGATAAACTTTTCTTCACGGGCGACGCTCGAAAGGCCGCCGTCCGTGAGCGTGCAGTGCGCGAGCGAGACCGGGTTGCCGAATTGCACCAACGCCGCCGGGCGGCCGAGGCCGTGCGACGGACCCGCGCTCTGCTCGTCGTCGCGGATTTCGTCCTCTCCCGCTACGAGTCGGCCAAGGCGGCGCGCGGGGCGCTCGATTTCGACGATCTGATCGAACGCACCGAGACGCTGCTGTCGCGCTCGGAATCCGCCTGGGTGCTGTTCAAGCTCGATCAGGGCATCGACCATCTGCTCGTCGACGAGGCGCAGGACACGAGCCCCATGCAATGGGCGATCCTGCGGCGGCTGACCGACGAATTCTTCACCGGGGAAGGCGCCCGGGCGGGGCGCCGCACGGTCTTCGCGGTCGGCGATCCGAAACAGTCGATCTACAGTTTCCAAGGTGCCGAGCCCGCCGAATTCGCGCGCAGCCGGGACGAATTCCGCAGGCTCGCCCGCGCGGCTGCGGGCGAGGAGGCCTTCGCGGAAGTCCTCCTGAACCTCTCCTTCCGCTCGTCGCCGGTGGTGCTCGAGGCGGTCGACGGCGTGTTCAAGCCCGCCTCGGCGCATGACGGGCTGGAGGAGGACGCGGTCGCGCCGGTGCACGAAGCGCGCGAGAAGGGGCTGCCGGGTCTCGTCGAATTGCGGCCGGTCATCGCGCCCGAGCCCGAGGCGGAAGAGACCGACTGGCTCGCGCCGCCCGATGCGGTGCCCTCGCCCGCGGCGGCGCTGGCTGCGGAAATCGCGGATCTCGTCTCGGGATGGCTGAAGCCGGGCTCGGCCGACCGCATCATCGACATCGACCCTGCGGACCGGAAGAAGCGCAGCCTCCGTCCCATCCGGGCGGGCGACGTGATGATCCTCGTGCGCAGCCGCAACGCCTTCTTCGAAGCGGTGATCCGCGCGCTGAAGGAAGCGGGCGTGCCGGTGGCGGGCGCGGACCGGCTGAAGCTGACCGAGCACATCGCCGTGATGGACCTCATGGCGCTGGGCCGCGCCGCGCTGCTGCCCGAGGACGATCTCAGCCTCGCCGAAGCGCTGAAATCGCCGCTTTTCGGGCTCGACGACGAGGACCTCATCCGCCTCGCGCCTCGGCGCACGGGAAGCCTGCATGCGGCGCTCGGCGGAAGCCCGGCATATGCCGAGACCTTCGCGCGGTTCGAACGCCTGCGCGGCATGGCGGCGAGCCTCGGCCCTTTCGCCTTCTATGCCGCCGTTCTCGGGGCCGAGGGCGGACGCGCGACGATGATCGCGCGGCTCGGCGCGGAGGCGGGCGACGCGATCGACGAATTCCTGAAGCTCGCGCTCGATCACGAGCATGACGGCGCGCCTTCGCTGCAGCGCTTCCTCGCGGCCCTCGCCTCCGCCGACCTCACGGTGAAGCGCGACATGGAAGCGAGCCGTGACGAGGTGCGGGTGATGACCGTGCACGGCGCCAAGGGCCTCGAAGCCCCGGTCGTGCTGCTGCCCGATACCTGCGGCGCGCCGGACGGACGCAATGCGGGCGCCGTCCGGACTGTCCCGGCGCCGCACGGCGCGGACATGCCGGAGGTTCCCGTCTGGTCGCCCTCGTCCTCGCTCGACTGCGTGACGGTGGACGAAGCCAAGGACGCCGAGGTCCGCCGCCAGCTGCAGGAACACCGCCGCCTGCTCTATGTCGCGCTGACGCGGGCCAAGGAGCGCCTCTACGTGTTCGGTCATGTCGGCAGCAAGGGCCGCAAGGCGGGCTGCTGGTACGACCTGATCGAGACCGGGCTCGCCGATCTGCTCGCGCCCGTCACGGACGGTTCGGCCCGCGAGGGCACGCTGCGCCGCGACGTGCGGGCCGATGGCGTGCCGCTCCTCGCCCGAGCGGCCGGCGTTTCGGACGCCGCGGAGGACGAGCCCGCCTGGTTGCGGAAGGACGCGGCGGCCGAGCCGCCGCCCGCCCCGCCGCTCAGCCCCTCTTCCGCGCTCGATGCTGCGGACCGGCCGGCCCGCGCGCTCGACGGCCCCTTCGTGCGCAAGGCGCGGCTCGTCGGCACGTTGGCGCATACGCTGCTCGAATTGCTGCCGGACTGCCCGGACGAACGCCGCGAGGCCGCCGCGGCCCGGCTCCTCGCCGCCCGCGGCCGCAGCCTCGACGATGCGGAGCGCCGACGGATCGTCGGCGACGTGCTCAGGCTCGTCCGCCGGCCCGATCTCGCCCCTATCTTCGGCCGGAACGGGCGCAGCGAGGCGACGATATCGGGCGAACTCGTCGTGGGCGGCGCGATGCGGGCCTTCAGCGGCCGGATCGACCGGTTGGCGGAGACGGACGAAGCGGTCTTCGTCGTGGACTACAAGACCTCGGCCAAGGCTCCGGCGTCGACGGCCGAGATTCCGAAGGGCCATGCGGCGCAGCTCGCGATCTATCGCGAACTGCTCGCGCCGCTCTATCCGGCGAAGCCGATCCGCTGCCTGCTGATCTACACGGCCGGGCCGTTCTCCTTCGAGATCCCGGCCGAGCGGCTCGATGCGGCGTGGACGGAGGTCCGCTCGGCGTCCGGCGCGGGGCCGAGTTCCTTGACGCTCGGTTGAGGCGTTCCTAGCTTGCCTCGCATGAGCGGAATCACCGCGCACCGAAAAGGATGGACGCCATGACCGGCAAGACCACGGATGCGAGCTTCGATCAGGACGTGCTGCAGGCTGCCGAGCCGGTCGTCGTCGACTTCTGGGCGGAATGGTGCGGCCCCTGCCGCATGATCGCGCCCGCGCTGGACGAGATCTCCCGCGAAATGGACGGCAAGGTGAAGATCGTGAAGCTGAACGTCGACGAGAACCCGCAGACCGCGGCGAAGTTCGGCATCCGCTCGATCCCCACCCTGATGATCTTCAAGGACGGCAAGCTCGCCGCGCAGAAGGTCGGCGCCGCCTCCAAGGGCGATCTCTCGCGCTGGATCGGCTCTTCGGTCTGAACGGCCTCTCTTTCGATCCGCATCGGCCGGGCTCGTCCCGGCCGATCGCGTTTCGGGCCCCGTGCGGGGCCGCGCCGCAGGGGCGCCGCTTGAAAGCCTTCCGGGCTCCGTGCGATTGTCGGCCGAAGTCGGCCGCACGAGCCGACGACAAGGGAGCCGACCGTGCCCGAGAATTCCGCCGCGCGCCCGATCCGCGTGGGCCTCTTCGTCACCTGTCTCGTCGATCTGATGCGCCCTTCCGTCGGCTTCGCCGCGGTGAAGCTCCTCGAGGACGCGGGCTGCAAGGTGGAGGTCCCCGAGCAGACCTGTTGCGGCCAGCCCGCCTTCAATTCCGGCGACCGCACCGCCGCCCGCGACATCGCCGAAAAGACGATCGCGGCCTTCGAGCGCTTCGATTATGTCGTGGCTCCCTCGGGATCCTGCGCGGGCCAGATCCGCAAGCACTACCCGGAACTCTTCCACGACGACCCCAATCTCGCCCCGCGCGCGGCCAAGCTCGCCGAGAAGACGCATGAACTCGTGAGCTTCCTCGTCGACGTTCTGGGCGTGACCTCCGTGTCGTCCGACTTCACGGGCGAGGTCACCTATCACGACAGCTGCTCGGGCCTGCGCGAACTCGGCGTGAAGAGCCAGCCGCGCCTGCTGCTCTCCGGCATCCCGGGCGTGAAGCTCGTGGAGATGAACGAGAACGAGGTCTGCTGCGGTTTCGGCGGCACCTTCGCCGTCAAATACGGCGACATCTCCGACTCGATCGTCTCGAAGAAGACGGAGAACGTCACCAAGAGCGGCGCGACGACGCTGCTCGCCGGCGATCTCGGCTGCCTGATGAACATGGCCGGCAAGCTGCAACGCGAGGGCAAGACGGTGGAAGTGCGCCACGTGGCCGAAGTGCTCGCGGGCGGCATCGACGCCCCTCCGATCGGCGCGCCCGCCGAAGCGGCCGAGTGAGGAGGACGCCATGACCGCGCATCCCACCTCCCCCCGTTTCAAGGACAATGCCCGGCAGGCGCTCGACGACGCGCAGCTGCAGAAGGCGCTCGGCAATGTCCGCGTCAACTTCATCGAGCGCCGCGCCGCGGTGGCCGCGAAGCTCCCGGAGTTCGAAGAGCTGCGCGACTCCGCGCGCGACATCAAGGACCACGTCCTCGCCCATCTCGATCTCTATCTGGAGCGCTACGAGGAGGCGGTGACCCGCTCGGGCGGTCAGGTGCATTGGGCGCGCACGGCGGCGGAAGCACGCGAGGCGGTGCTGGCGATCTGCCGGCGCGTAGGCGCCAAGACCGTCACCAAGGGCAAGTCGATGATCTCGGAGGAGATCGCGCTCAACGACGCGATCGAGGCCGCCGGGATGAAGGCCGTCGAGACCGATCTCGGCGAATACATCATCCAGCTGCGCCACGAGGCGCCGTCGCACATCATCGCGCCCGCGGTGCATCTCAACGCCACGCAGGTCGAGAGCGACTTCCGAAAGCACCACACGCATCTCGACCCGGCCCGCGACCTGTCGCAGCCGACGCAGCTCCTCACCGAGGCGCGCACGATCCTGCGCGAGAAGTTCCTCGCCGCGGACGTCGGCATCACCGGCGCCAATTTCCTGATCGCGGAAACGGGCACCTCGATCATCGTCACCAACGAGGGCAACGGCGACCTCACGCAGACGCTGCCCAAGGTCCACATCGTCATCGCCTCGATCGAGAAGGTGGTGCCGACGCTGGAGGACGCCTCGCAGATCCTGCGCGTGCTGGCCCGCTCGGCCACCGGGCAGGAGATGAGCGTCTACACGACCTTCTCCACCGGCCCGCGCCGGCCCGGCGACGTGGACGGACCCGAGGAATACCACGTCGTGCTGCTCGACAACGGGCGCTCGGCGATGCTCGGCACCGAGTTCCAGGACATGCTGCGCTGCATCCGCTGCGGCGCCTGCATGAACCATTGCCCGGTCTATCACGCGGTCGGCGGCCATGCTTACGGCTGGGTCTATCCCGGCCCGATGGGCGCCGTTCTCACGCCGACGCTGATCGGCGTCGACAAGGGCGGCCATCTCCCCAACGCCTCGACCTTCTGCGGGCGCTGCGAGAGCGTGTGCCCGGTGCGCATCCCGCTGCCCAAGCTGATGCGGCATTGGCGCGAGCGCGAATTCGAGCGGCATCTCTCGCCCGCGACCGTGCGCTGGGGCCTCGGCTTCTGGGCCTTCTTCGCCAAGCGGCCGAAGCTCTATCGGCTCGCGACCGGGCTCGCGATGCGTGCGCTCGCGCGGCTCGGCCGCACGAAGGGCCGCTTCGCGTCGCTGCCCTTCGCTTCGGGCTGGACGGACCATCGCGACTTCCCGGCTCCGCAGGGCGCGACCTTCCAGGATCAGTGGAAGGCCCGCCGCAACGGGAGGACCGCATGAGCGCGCGCGCCGACATCCTGTCCAACATCCGCCGTTCGATGGGCGTGAACGGAAGCGAGCGCCCGCGCGTCGCCACCGTCGAGGAGCGGCTCGAACGCGCGCCGCGCGGCGTCGTCGTCGAGCGCGGCCGCGGCTCCAAGGAGGAGCGGCTCGCGCTTTTCGTCGCGCAGGCCAAGGGTGCGCTCGCGACCGTCGTCGAGGTGGAGAGCCGCGCCGAGGTACCGGCCGCGATCGCCGCCTATCTCCGCGAGAACAATCTGCCCGCGCGCATCCGCAGGGGCGACGATCCCCGGCTCGAAGAGATGCCGTGGGCCGACACCGCCCTCGAAATCTCCTTCGGCAAAAGCGACGGCAAGGATCTCACAGCGGTGAACCACGCCTTCGCGGGCGTGGCGGAGACCGGCACGCTGGTGATGACTGCGGGCCATGAGAACCCGACCACGCTGAATTTCCTGCCCGATTACGCCATTGCGGTGCTCGACGCGAAGGACGTGACGGGCGACTACGAGGACATGTGGTCGAAGCTGCGCTTCGCCTACGGCAAGGGCGGAATGCCGCGCGTGGTCAACTGGATCACGGGCCCCTCGCGCTCAGCCGACATCGAGCAGACGATGCTTCTGGGCGCCCACGGCCCGCGCAGCCTGCATGTGGTGATCGTGAAGGGCTGACGGCCCGCATGGTTCGAGACGGGCGCCCCGCGCGCTCCTCGCAATGACGGCATCGGTGTCATCCCGGGCGGCGGAGCCGACCCGGGATCCAGCGAACGGTGCGGCGCCGAGCGGCTTCGAAAGTCTCTGGATCCCGGCTCTCCGCTTCGCTGCGGCCGGGATGACACGTCAACCCGGAGCGCCGTCTCCGCTGTACCCCTCATCCTGAGGAGCGGCCGAAAGGCCGCGTCTCGAAGGATCGGCCGCCGCTCGCATGGTTCAAGACGGGCGCTCCCGCGCCCTCCTCACCATGAGGTCGGAGTTGCGCCGTCATTGCGAGCGGAGCGAAGCGATCCAGAGAACGTCGGGCGTCGTGCTCCGTGCCCGGCATTGTCTGGATTGCTTCGTCGCCGTGCTCCTCGCAATGACGGAACGAGCACGGGCTCAGCGCAGGCGTTCGTAGACGAGCACCGCCGCGGCGAGGTCTTCGACGGCCGTGCCGACCGACTTGAAGAAGGTGATCTCCGCCTCGGACGTCCGGCCCGGATGCCGGCCGCGGGCGAGGTCGTCGAGATCGGCGAGGATGTCGGCGGGCGTGATCACGCCCGAACGCAGCGGAGCCACGAGATCGCCCGCTTCCTTGGTCGCCCCCGCGCGATTGTCGCAGAAGACGGAGGCGCGGCGCACCGTCTCGTCGTCGGTCTCGCGCATGCTCGGCAGGAAGGCGCCGATGCAGTCGAGATGCGTGCCCGGTCGTAGCCATTCCCCGCGGATCAGGGGCTCGGTCGCGAGCGTGGCGCAAGAGACGAGATCCGCCTCGCGCACGGCCGCTTCGAGATCGCGCACGACCGTGACGGGCAGGCCCTCCGCCGACAGGTCACGCGCGAGCGCCTCCGCCCGCTCGGGACGATGGTTCCACAGCGCGACGCTCTCGATGGGGCGGGCGGCCATATGCGCGCGGATGACGAAGGGCGCCAGCGTCCCCGCCCCGACCATCACCATGCGGCGCGCATCCTTGCGCGCGAGACGCCGCGCCGCGACGGCGGAGGCGGCGGCCGTCCGCCACGGGGTCAGGCGCGTCGCGTCGAACACCGCGAGCGGGCGCCCGGTCTCGCCGTCGTTGAGCACATAGGTGCCGTAGACCGCCGGCAGGTTCTTCGCCCCGTTCGTCGGAAACACGCTGACGAGCTTGGTGCCGAGATAGGACGGCGACGCACCGGCCGCGGTCCACGCGGGCATCAGCAGCAGGGTCGCGTCGGCCCCGGGCCGCGCGACGGCGTGATGATGGCGGACGGGCAGCACGAAGTCGGTACGGAATGCGGCCTCCAGCGCGTCGGCGAGGCCGACCGGGTCGAGGACGCGGTCGATGGTCGCGGCGTCGATGATCTGCACGGGGCTTACCGGATCAGCGAGGGCAGCGTTTCGGCGGGCTCCGGCCGCGCCGCGCGGAGACGCTCGATCTCGCTGCGTTTGGCGGAAAGTTCGCGCTCGGCCGCGCGGGCGGCCCGGCGGCGGCCGGATTGGCCGAACCACGCCCCGATCCCACCCGCGATCACGCCGAGAAGCGCGACGACGAAGAGCAGAACGAAGAGCGGCAGCTCGACGGAAAGCGCGGGCGGCACGTTGCCGAAGGGATCGAGCGAGACGGAGACCGGCGCGCGGTTCGCGACGGCGAAGACGATGATGAGGACCGCGAGGGGTACGAAGAAAAGCGCCTTCAGAAAACGCCGCATGCGATCCTCCCTGCGAATGACCGTTGCCGAGGGGCCCGGCGGATGGTTCGAGACGGGCCTTCGGCCCTCCTCACCATGAAGGCGAAATCCTTGAACCCGAGAGCCTCATCCCGAGGAGCGCCCGAAGGGCGCGTCTCGAAGGATGTCACCGGCACAAAAACCGGGGAAGCCCTCGGCTCCCGCACGGGCGCCGAAATTCACGAGCCGCGGTTGATGCGCTCGCGCATTTCCTTGCCGGCCCGGAACACGGGCACGACCTTCTCGTCCACCGGAACATGCGCGCCCGTACGCGGGTTGCGGCCCACGCGGGCATCGCGCTTCTTCACGGAGAACGCACCGAAACCGCGGATTTCCACCCGATCCCCGCGCGTCAGAGCGTCCGCGATCTCGTCGAGGATCGCGTTCACGACGTTCTCGGCATCGCGTTGATAGAGCTCCGGGTAATGATCGGCGATCTTCTGGACGAGCTCGGACTTGATCATTCAGGTCACTAGAGGTTTGAATTTTTGCGCTAATTTTGAGCGGCAGGGTGCCAGAGGGCCAACAGACCGTCAAGGACGGGCGGGGGCTCCGCCGCGACGTTGCGCCGCAGCGCCACGGCCAGCCGGTCCGCGCCGAGCAGATCGGCCGCGAAAGCCGCGGCCGAGACGAGGCCCAGCCGTTCCGCCGTGTCCTCGCGCTTGTAGGTCGTGACCGGCAGATCGCCGAGCCCCTTCTCGCGTTTCAGCCAGTCGACGGCGGTGCGCTCGTCGCCCAGCGCGTCCACGAGCTTGAGGCCGATCCCCTGCCGACCCGAAAAGACCCGACCGTCGGAGACGCGCGCGAGTTCGGCGTCGGAAAGGCCGCGGCGGTCGCGGACCAGCCGTTTGAACCAGTCGAAACTGTCCCCGATCATCTCTTCGAGCGCGGCACGGGATTCCGGCGTCATCGGCTCGACCGGGTTCGGGGCCGCCTTCAGCGGGCTCGTCTTCACGCCTTCCATCCGGATGCCGAGCTTGTCGAGCATGCCGACGATGTTGGGATATTGGAACAGCACGCCGATCGACCCGACGATGGAGGTCTCGCGCGTGACGATGCGCTCCGCACCGAGAGCGGCGATGTAGCCGCCCGACGCGGCCATGCCGTCCACCACCGCGACGACGGGCTTGGCTTCGGCGATGCGGCGGACCGCGCGATGCACCGCTTCCGACCCGGTCACGGTGCCGCCGGGGCTGTCGACGACGAGCACGACGCCCTTCACGGCGGAGCGCTCGGCCCGCTTCAGCAGGTCCAGCGTCTTCTCGTCGCCGGTGATGGTGCCCTGTACCGCGATCCGGGCGATGTGGCTGCGGCTTTCGCGCAGCTTGCCGCCGGCGGCGGCGATGCCGCCCGCCACGACGGCCGCGCCGAGCGCCACGAAGGCCGCCAGACGCCAGCGGCCGCGGCTGCGCTTCAGCTTTCTGCGCTCGACGAAAAGATCGCTCTCGCTCATGCGGCCGGCTCCGTGCCCGATCCGGGCAAGCTCTCTTACCTAGCCCCGGCCGTGCGCAGCGGCAACCTCGAACCGGGCGAGTTGCGCGGAGCCCGGGGTCGGGCTAACCCCTCCGGGCTTCAGCACGGAGCGACCAATTCGGAGAGCGAAAATGAGCATCACCCGCATCGGGACCGGCCCGCGCATGAGCGCCGCGGTCGTCCACGGCAACACCGTCTATCTGGCCGGACAGGTCGCGAATGCCGCCAAGGGCGCGAGCGTCACCGAGCAGACCAAGGAAATCCTCGGCATCATCGACGGCCTGCTCGCCGAAGCCGGTACGGACAAGACGAAGATCCTCTCCGCCAATATCTGGCTGACCGACATGGGCACCTTCGCGGAAATGAACGCCGTGTGGGACACCTGGGTCGTGAAGGGCTGCACCCCGGCCCGCGCGACCGTGGAGTCGAAGCTCGCGGCGCCGGACTACAAGGTCGAGATCGCCGTCATCGCGGCGCGCTGAGGCACCGGGTGGAGTCCTCCGACGCGATCGTCGCGCGTTTCCTCGCGCTGCATCCGAAGCTGATCGATCTGTCGCTCGGGCGGATCGAGCGGCTTCTTGCGGCCTTGGGCGAGCCGCAGCGTCGGCTCCCGCCCGTGATCCATGTCGCGGGAACGAACGGCAAGGGCTCCACCGTCGCCTTCATGCGGGCGATCCTCGAGGCCGCGGGCCTCGCGGTGCATGTCTACACCTCGCCCCATCTCGTGCGCTTCCACGAGCGCATCCGGATCGGCACGCCCGAAGGCGGGCGGCTCGTGTCCGAGCATGAACTCGTGGACGCGTTCCGGCGCTGCGAGGCGGCCAATGCGGGCCTGCCGATCACCGTCTTCGAGATCACGACGGCGGCGGCGCTGCTGCTCTTTTCGGAGCATCCGGCCCATGTGCTGCTTCTCGAAGTCGGGCTCGGCGGGCGGTTCGACGCGACGAACGTGATCGAGAAGCCGCTCGCGACGGTCGTGACGCCGATCTCCATGGACCATTCGGAATATCTCGGCGACACGATCGGCAAGATCGCGGGCGAGAAGGCCGGGATCTTCAAGCGCGGCGCCCCGGCGGTGATCGCGCTGCAGGACCATCGCGAGGCCGAGACCGTGCTCGAACGCGCGGCGGCCCGGGCGGGCGCCTCGGCCTTCGTCGGCGGGCAGGATTTCCATGTGCATGAGGAGCAGGGCCGCCTCGTCTATCAGGACGAGGAAGGCCTTATCGACCTCCCCTTGCCCCGCCTCCCCGGCCGGCATCAGCACGTGAATGCGGGCACCGCGATCGCGGCGTTGCGCAAGGCGGGCTTCGGCCGGCTCGACCCCAAGGCCTTCGAGACGGGCCTGCGCACGGCCGACTGGCCCGCGCGGCTGCAGCGCCTCGCCAAGGGCCGGCTTCTCGACCTGCTTCCGCCGGGCTCCGAACTCTGGCTCGACGGCGGACACAATCCCGACGGGGGCAAGGCGCTCTCCGCCGCCATGGCCGAATTCGAGGAAAGCCGCCCCCGCCCGCTGGTCATGATCGTCGGCATGCTGGGCACCAAGGACTCGCTCGGCTTCCTCGCGCCCTTCGCGGGGCTGGCGCAGGAAGTGATCGGCGTGCCGATCCCCGGCCAGCAGGCCGCGCGGCCGCCGGCCGAGGTGCGCGATCTCGCGGCGGCCTCCGGCATGCCGGCCCGCACGGAGCCGGGCTTCGAGGCCGCGCTCGCCGGGCTTTCCGCCCGCGTCTGGGCGGCCCCGCCCCGCGTGCTGATCACGGGCTCGCTCTATCTCGCGGGCGAGGTGCTGGCCGCCAACGGCACGCCGCCGACCTGAGATCATCCTTCGAGACGCGGCCTTTTCGGCCGCTCCTCAGGCTGAGGGCCGCGACGATCCGGCGGCTCCTCGTCACGGGCCGGCCGTCATTGCGAGGAGCGAAGCGACGAAGCAATCCAGCGGACGCCCGGCATGGAGCTCCCCGTCCGACGTTCTCTGGATTGCTTCGCTTCGCTCGCAATGACGAAAAAAGAGACGTGGCGGACCCGCGCCGCGCCTCCGGAACCCCGCCTCCGGACGCGAATTCCGTCGACACGGGGGCCGCGAAGGTGCAAGGAAACGGCATGTCCCCCTTGGTGAAGATCTGCGGATTGTCGACCCCGGAGACGCTCGACGCGGCGCTCGCCGCGGGCGCCGACATGGTGGGTTTCGTGTTCTTCCCGAAATCGCCCCGCAACGTTTCGCTGCACGCCGCCGCGGCGCTCGCCGCCCGCACGGCCGGGCGCGCGAAGACCGTGGCGCTGACGGTCGATGCGACCGATGCGGACATCGCGGCGATCGCCCAAGCGCTCCGCCCCGACATGATCCAGCTGCACGGCCGCGAGACGCCCGAACGCGCGGCGGAAATCCGCGCGCGCTTCGGCATCCCCGTGATGAAGGCGATCGGCGTGTCCACGGCGGAGGATCTCGCATCCGTCCCCGCGCAAGCGGCGGCCGCCGACATGCTGCTCTTCGACGCCAAGCCGCCGAAGGGCGCCGATCTGCCCGGGGGCAACGGCCTCGCTTTCGACTGGCCGATCCTGTCGGGCCTTGACCTCGGAAAGCCCTTCATGGTGTCAGGAGGCCTCGATGCCGGAAACGTCGGCACCGCTCTCGCGCTGACCCGCGCGCAGGGCGTCGACGTATCCTCGGGCGTCGAGAGTTCGCCGGGCGTGAAGGATCCGCGGCGGATCGAAGAATTCATCGCGGCGGCGCGCGCCGCCGCACGGGAGGAGACCCGATGAGCGTTCAGACCCCCAACTCCTTCCGCACCGGCCCGGACGAGACCGGCCATTTCGGCATTTTCGGCGGCCGCTTCGTCGCCGAGACGCTGATGCCGCTGATCCTCGAACTCGAAAAAGCCTATGGCGAAGCCAAGGCCGATCCGGAGTTCCATAGGCAGATGGGCGACTATCTCGCCCATTATGTCGGCCGGCCGAGCCCGCTTTATTTCGCCGAACGCCTCACCGAGCATTGCGGCGGCGCGAAGATCTATCTGAAGCGCGACGAGCTGAACCACACCGGCGCGCACAAGGTGAACAACGTGCTCGGCCAGATCCTGCTGGCCATGCGCATGGGCAAGAAGCGCATCATCGCGGAGACCGGCGCCGGCCAGCACGGCGTCGCCACCGCCACGCTGTGCGCGCGCTTCGGCCTGAAATGCATCGTCTATATGGGCGCGGTGGACGTCGAGCGGCAGAAGCCCAACGTGTTCCGCATGAAGATGCTCGGCGCCGAGGTCGTGCCCGTGCAGTCGGGCGCGCGGACGCTGAAGGACGCGATGAACGAGGCGCTCCGCGACTGGGTCACGAATGTCGAGGACACGTTCTACTGCATCGGCACCGCCGCGGGCCCGCACCCCTATCCGGGCATGGTGCGCGATTTCCAATGCGTGATCGGCCGCGAGACGCGCGAGCAGATGATGGAGCGCGAGGGCCGGCTGCCGGACTCGCTGGTCGCCTGCATCGGCGGCGGCTCCAACGCGATCGGCCTGTTCCACCCCTTCCTCGACGACCGCGACGTCGAGATCTATGGCGTCGAGGCCGCGGGCCACGGCATCTCGACGGGCGAGCATGCGGCCTCGCTGGCCGGCGGCAAGCCGGGCGTGCTGCACGGCAACCGCACTTATCTGCTGATGGACGACGACGGCCAGATCACCGAAGGCCATTCGATCTCCGCGGGCCTCGACTATCCCGGCATCGGGCCGGAGCATTCCTGGCTGCACGACACCGGCCGCGTGAAATACATCTCCGCGACCGACAAGGAGGCGCTGCACGCCTTCCAGCTCCTCTCGCAGCTCGAAGGCATCATCCCCGCGCTCGAACCCTCGCACGCGGTCGCCAAGGTGCTGGAACTCGCCCCGCAGAAGCCGAAGGACCATCTGATGGTCGTCAATCTCTGCGGCCGCGGCGACAAGGACATCTTCACCGTGGCGGAGCATCTCGGCGGGCTGTGATGGGCCGAGGCCTATTGCCCGGACCGCCCGACGCGTTTATTTTGCCTCTATTACCCACCTACGGCTTGCCGTAGGCTCAAAGGCCGCTCGGAGAGATCCGACGCGGCCTTTGCTTTTTCAGAGCCGTTTCGATGCGAACCATTGCCTATATAGACGGGTTCAACCTCTATTACCGGCTTCTAAAGCGACGCCCCGCCTCGAAGTGGTTGAATCCGAAGGCGCTGATCGAGACCGTGCTTCACCGATCCCACCGGGTCGAACGCGTGAACTTCTACACCGCACGCCTGTCGAGCCGCCTGCATGATCCGGACGCTCCCGCCCGGCAGGCGGTCTATCTGCAGGCGCTCTCGTCGGTTCCGGAGATCGTCGTGCACGAAGGATCGTTCATGGCGTCCGAGGTCTGGATGGAGCCCTGCGACCCGCTGCAGGCCCGGCCGGCCGATTATGATTGGACCCTGCCCGGCCCGAACGTGGTCAAGGTCCGGAAATTCGAGGAGAAGGGAAGCGACGTGAACATCGCCGCTCACCTCGTGCGTGACGCCTTCACGGATGCATTCGACGTGGCCGTCGTCCTCACCAACGATTCCGACCTCGTCGAACCGATCAGGATCGCGGTCGCGGAAGCAGGCAAAAGGGTCGGCTTGCTCGTCCCCGTGAAAGCGCCCCACCAGAGCTTGGCCGACGTCGCGTCTTTTCATCTTCACATCAGGCCGGGCCATCTGATGAAGGCTCAATTTCCGGAGGAAGTCCTGTCGAAAGACGGCGAGATCGTCCGGCGTCTTCCGACTTGGCGATGATCCCCTCTCCCCATCGGGCCGCCTGCGTGATAACTGCGAGCGCATGAGCACCCGCATCGACCGCCGCTTCGCCGCGACCCGCGCCCAGGGCCGGGCCGCCCTCGTGACCTTCGTGATGGCGGGCGACCCCGACGCCGCGACCTCGCTCGCGATCGTCAAGGCGCTGCCGAAGGCGGGCGCCGACCTCATCGAGATCGGCATGCCCTTCACCGACCCGATGGCCGACGGCCCGGCCATTCAGGCCGCGGGCCTGCGTGCGCTCGGCGCGGGCCAGACGCTGAAGAAGACGCTCGCCATGGTGCGCGACTTCCGCGCGGGCGATGCCGATACGCCGATCATCCTGATGGGCTACTACAACCCGATCTACGTCTACGGCGTCGAGCGCTTCCTCGCGGACGCGACGGAGGCGGGCGTCGACGGCCTGATCGTGGTGGACCTGCCGCCGGAAGAGGATGCGGAACTCTGCGAGCCCGCGCTGAAGGCGGGCCTCAACTTCATCCGCCTCGCGACGCCGACGACGGACGACGCGCGCCTGCCCAAGGTGCTGCGCAACACGTCCGGCTTCGTCTATTACGTCTCGGTCACCGGCATCACGGGCTCGGCGATCCCCGATTATTCCAAGGTCTCGGGCGCGGTGGCGCGGATCAAGAAGCACACAGACCTGCCGATCGCGGTGGGCTTCGGCGTGAAGAATGCCGAAACGGCCGAAATCATCGCCCGCGGCGCCGACGGCGTGGTCGTGGGATCCGCGCTCGTCGAAGCGGTCCGCACCTCGCTCGACGCCGACGGAAAAGCGACTGCGAAGACCGTGGACGCCGTCGTCGCGCTCGTGTCCGACATCGCCGCCGGCGTCCGCCGCGCGACGAAATCGGCCGCCTGAAGGAGCCCGCCATGAGCTGGATTTCCAACGTCGCCCCGAAGATCCGCTCCTTCCTGAAGCGGGATACGCCCGAAAATCTCTGGGTGAAGTGCCCCGAAAGCGGCCAGCTCGTCTTCCATAAGGACGTCGAGGCCAATCTGTGGGTCATCCCGGGCTCCGAGCATCACCTGCGCATGGGAGCGGTCGCGCGGCTCAAGAGCGTGTTCGACGACGGTCGCTATGAGGACATCGCGATCCCGGACGTCCCGGCCGATCCGCTGAAATTCCGCGACGAGAAGAAATATGCCGACCGCATCCGCGACGCCCGCGCCAAGACGGGCATGCCGGACACGGTGAAGCTCGGCTTCGGCAAGCTCGAAGGCACCGACGTGACCGTCGGCGTGCAGGATTTCGACTTCATGGGCGGTTCGCTCGGCATGGCGGCCGGCGAAGCGGTCGTCCGCGGTCTGGAGACGGCCGTGGAACGGAAGACGCCCTTCGTGATGTTCACGGCCTCGGGCGGCGCGCGCATGCAGGAAGGCATGTTCTCGCTGATGCAGATGCCGCGCACCACCATCGCCGTGCGGCGCCTTCGTGCGGCGCGCCTGCCCTATATCGTCGTGCTCACCAACCCGACGACGGGCGGCGTGACGGCCTCCTACGCGATGCTCGGCGACGTGCATATCGCCGAACCCGGCGCGCTCATCTGCTTCGCGGGTCCCCGCGTGATCGAGCAGACGATCCGCGAAAAGCTGCCGCCGGGCTTCCAACGTGCCGAATATCTCAAGGATCACGGCATGGTCGACATGGTCGTGCATCGTCACGAGATGCGCGCGACCTTGGGGCGGCTGTGCCGGCTCTTGACGAACGCGCCCGCCAAGGCCGCCTGACCCGCGAAGGGTAACGCCTCCTTAATTCCGCCCCGTTAACGCTTCAGTTCCTCGTTCCGCGAGGGGTAGGGGCAGCGGCGTCATGGCACAGGGCAAGCGCGAGCGCCGCGAGCCGACATTCGGCGGCGGCGCGGACGACAAGGGGGACGACCTCCGCCTGAGCCGCGAGGACCGCGCCGTCGTGACGAGCCGCGGACCGGACCGCGCCGGAGCTCCCCGCAAATCCGGATCCTCGGAGAAATCCGCGCAGCGCGACGCCAGGGCGAAGCCCGCCAAGCGGGCGCGCCGGCGCTCGGCATCGCTGCTCGGCCGTCTCTTCTACTGGTCCGCGGTGCTTTGCTTATGGGGCCTGATCGGGGTCGGCGCGCTCGTCGCCTATCATGCGACCAAGCTGCCCCCCATCGACCGGCTGGCCGTGCCGAAGCGGCCGCCCAACGTCGCCATTCTCGCCGCCGACGGCAGCCTGATCGCGAACCGCGGCGAAACCGGCGGGCGGGCGATCGAGCTGAAGGAACTGCCGCCCTATCTGCCCAAGGCGTTCATCGCCATCGAGGACCGGCGTTTCTACGACCATTTCGGCGTCGACCCGATCGGCATCGCGCGCGCCATGGTGCGCAACGTGCTGCGCTCGGGCGGGCCCATCCAAGGCGGCTCGACGCTGACCCAGCAGCTCGCCAAGAACCTGTTCCTCACGCAGGAGCGCACCGCCTCCCGCAAGATCCAGGAGGCGATCCTCGCGCTGTGGCTGGAGCGGAACTACGGCAAGGATCAGATCCTCGAACTCTATCTCAACCGCGTCTATTTCGGTTCGGGCGCCTATGGCGTGGACGCGGCCTCGCTGCGCTATTTCGGCAAGCCCGCGCGCGACGTGACGCTGTCGGAAGCCGCGATCCTCGCGGGTCTCGTGCAGTCGCCCTCGCGGCTGGCGCCGAACCGCAATCCAGCCGGCGCGCAGGCGCGCGCCGAACTCGTGCTCGCGGCCATGGCGCGCGAAAGGCTCGTCTCGGACGAGATGGTCAAGCTCGCGCTCATCAACCCCGCCCGCCCCGTGAAGCCCGCGAACGGCGGCTCCTTCGGCTATGCGGCCGACCATGTCATGGACGTGCTGGACGACTTCATCGGCACGATCGAGACGGACGTGGTGGTGAGCACGACGCTCGATGCAAGCATGCAGCTCGCGGCGGAGAAGGCGCTGGTCGACGAGCTCGTCCAGAAGGGCGAGAAGTTCGGCGTGTCGCAGGGCGCCTTCGTCGCCCTACAGCCCGACGGCGCGATCCGCGCGCTCGTCGGCGGGCGCAGCTATGCCGAGAGCCAATACAATCGCGCCGTCGCGGCGCGGCGCCAGCCGGGCTCCGCCTTCAAGCCCTTCGTCTATCTCGCCGCCGTCGAGCGCGGACTGACGCCCGACACGGTGCGCGAGGACGCGCCGCTGAACCTGCGCGGCTGGTCGCCCGAAAACTATTCGCGCGACTATCGCGGCCCCGTCACGCTGACGACGGCGCTGTCGCTTTCGCTCAATACGGTCGCCGTGCGCCTCGGCGTCGAAGTCGGGCCCAAGACCGTGGTCGCGACGGCGCAGCGCATGGGCATCCGCTCGAAGCTGGAGCCCAACGCCTCCATCGCGCTCGGCACGTCCGAAGTCTCGCCGATGGAACTCGTCTCGGCCTATGCGCCCTTCGCGAACGGCGGCGTCGGCGTGCTGCCCTATGTCATCACGGGCGTGAAGACGAAGGACGGCGACTGGATCTATCGGCGCACCGGCGGCGGGCTGGGCCGCGTGGTCGCTCCCGAGACGGTCGGCATGATGAACTGCATGATGCGGGAGACGCTGGTGACGGGCACGGCGCGCAAGGCCGAGCTGCCGGGCTGGGAGGCCGCGGGCAAGACCGGCACCAGCCAGGAATTCCGCGACGCCTGGTTCGTCGGCTATACCTCCGCGCTGGTCGCGGGCGTCTGGCTCGGCAATGACGACGGCACGCCGACGAAGCGCGTCTCCGGCGGCAATCTGCCGGTCGAGGTCTGGAGCCGGTTCATGAAGACCGCGCTCGCCGGCACGCCTCCGCAGCCTTTGCCCGGCATTCCGAACGGCTGGGCGCCCTCGCTCTTCGGCGGCCATTCCGGCGACGCGGAAGACGCCGCGCCCGTTCCTCCCGCCCCGGTCGGCAACGGAACGCCGATGGTGCGCAACGCCCCGGCCCCCGTGCCCCCCGCGACCGTCGGCAACGTCCCCGCCGCACCCGTCGCGAACGGCCGGCCCGCACCGGTTCAGGATCGCCCCGTCCCGCCCGCCCCGATCGCGCAGTCGCGGCCCGACGACGGCCTGCGCCCGCCGGGGCTCGTGGGCGGCGGCACGCAGCCGCAACGGCCCGCGCCGCAGCAGCAGCGGCAGGAGCCCGGCCTGTTCGGACGCCTGTTCGGCGGCTGAGGGCGCTTCCGCTCAGACGCGGCGCGCGCCGCGCGTCGCGAGCGCGAAGGTGAGGAAGGCCGCGAGCCCCAACGCCGCGACCATCGCGGGCAGAGCGAGCGGCGTCACGTCCAGCGCATGGCCGAGGCCGATGCCGACGACCGCCGCGGAACTCATCTGCACCAGTCCGAGAAAGGACGAGGCGGCGCCCGCCCGTTCCGGGAAGGGTCCCATCGCGCCCGCCATGGATTGCGGCATCGTGAAGCCCACGCCGCAGGTGTAGAGGGCCATCGGCACGAGGATCTCGAAGGGCGAATGCGGGCCTGCGACCGCGCCGATCAGCATGAACACGCCGCCGAGCGCGAGGCAGGTCACGCCGATCCGGATCGTGCCCGAAATGCCGCGATGGCCCACGACCTTCTGCGCCAGCACGGTGCCGCTCACATAGCCGAGCACCACGAAGGAGAAGGCGAAGCCGACCATCAGTTCGGACAGGCCGTAGACCCGCTGCAGGACGAAGGAGGAGCCGGAGATGAAGCAGAACAAGCCCGCATAGGTCAGCGCGCTCATGCTCATGAAGAGCCGGTAGGTCCGGTCCGAGAGCAGCACGCCGTAACCGCGCAGGATGCCGAGCGGCGAGAGCATCGCGGGCGAACGCAGCCGCAGCGTCTCCGGAAGGCCGAAGACGACGAGGAGGCCCAGCAGCACGCCCGCGCCGCCGCTGACGAAGAAGCTCGCGCGCCAGCCGTAGGCCGACTCGAGGACGCCCCCGAGGATCGGGGCCAGCGCGGGCACGAGGCCCATCACGGTTCCCATCCGGGACAGTTCGCGCCCGGCGCGGGGGCCCTCATAGAGATCGCGGACGATCGTGCGCGCCAGCACGATGGGCCCCGAGGCCCCGAAGGCCTGGAAGAAGCGCGCCGCGGTCAGCGTCTCGACGGAGGGCGCCAGCGCGCAGACGAAGGATGCGAGGATGTAGAGGCCGAGGCCCGCGAGCAGCACCCGCTTGCGTCCGTAGCGGTCGGAGACCGGCCCGTAGATCACCTGCCCCGCAGCGAAGCCCGCGAGGAACAGCGACAGCGTGAGCTGGACGGCCGCCGTATCGACCGCGAAGACCCGCCCGATGGCGGGAAGCGAGGGCAGATACATGTCCGTCGACAGCGGCCCCAGCGCCGTGAGAAGGGCGAGCAGGGCGGTGAGCGCGATGGTGTCGGGACGAAGCGGCATGCGGTGAGGCGTAAGCCGCGCGCGACGCGCTGTCACGCGAAGACGGCGCGGATCAGGATTTCAGCGATAGCGATGCAGGCCGGCGCCGTTCCGGTCGAGCCAGCTCTCGGCCTCGTCGGTCGCGGGGCAGATCTCGCGCAGGAGCCGCCAGAACCGGTTCGAATGGTTCATCTCGCGGCGATGCGCGCTCTCATGCGCGGCGAGATAATCGAGCACGAAGGGGGGCGCCATCACGAGGCGCCATGAGAAATTGAGGCGGCCCGCGGCCGTGCAGGAGCCCCAACGGCTCCGGGTGTCGCGCAGCGTGATGCCCGTCACAGCGACGCCGAGCGTGCCCGCATGCCGCGCGACCGCCGCCTTGAGGTCCTTGGCGGCCTCGCGCTTGAGGAAATCGAGGACGCGCCGATGCACGTGCTCGGCCGATCCCGCGACGGCGAGCACGGGGGCGCCCGCATCGTCGAGCTCGGCCCGGACGGTGCCGCGCATCCCCGGCCGGTGCTCGATGCGGTGCGGCACGCCGCGGAAGGGCACGGTCGCGCCGTGATCGAGCGTCACCATTTCCGGAAGCCGCGCGAGGCGCTGCGCGATCCAGCCCGTGTGACGGGCGGCGAAATCGGAAGCGGTGCGCAGGTCGGCGCGGGCCGGCAGGGTCAGCACGATCTCGCCGGAGCCGGAACAGACGCGCAGCGTATAGCGCCGCGCCTTGGGCGAACGGCGAAGCGCCACAGTGAACTCCGTGGCGCCGTGGGGCACGACGATATGGGCCGGTTCGGGTGCGCGAAGGGCCCGCAGGCGCTCGAGAATCATGATCCCGGAACAGTGCCGAACGCGTGCGCCCCCGTCATCAGGGAAGTGCGCGCGGTCGGCCGGTTCGGGCGGTCAATCCTTGGAAGGCTTGCGGGCGGCGGCGCGGCGGCCGGTCGCGGCGAGGGACACGACCGTGCCCGCCCCCGCATCGGCGGCCTTGCGCGCGGCGGGAGCCTTGCGGCGGCCGCCTTCGATCTCGGCATTCGCCATGAAGTCCGAGATCCGCGGCGCGATGTCGGCCCGGAAGCGCGAGCCGTTGAACACGCCGTAATGGCCGACCTTGGGCTGCACCCAATGCACGCGCATGTCGTTCGGGATGTTGATGCAGAGATCCTGCGCCGCCTCGGTCTGGCCGACGCCGGAAATGTCGTCCCTCTCGCCTTCCACCGTCATCAGCGCGCAACGGCGGATCGCGGTCAGGTCGACCGGCTGGTCGCGATGCATCATCTCGCCCTTGGGCAGGAGATGCTTCACGAACACGACATCGACCGTCTGGAGATAGAACTCCGCGGTCAGGTCCATCACCGCCATGTACTCGTCGTAGAATTCGCGATGCTTCTCGGCCGAGTCGCCGTCGCCCTCGACGAGGTGGTTGAACATCTCGCCATGCGCGGAAATGTGGCGATCGATGTTCATCGCCATGAAGCCGGACAGCTGCAGGAAGCCCGGATAGACGTCGCGCATGAAGCCCGGGTTCGGCAGCGGCACCTTCACGATGCAGTGGCGGCGGAACCAGTCGATGCCGCGCTTCTCGGCGACCTTGTTCACTTCCGTCGGGCTGCGGCGCGTGTCGATCGGGCCGCCCATCAGCGTCATGGAATAGGGAACGGACGGGTCGTTCATCGCCTCCATGCGGGCGATCGCGGCGATCACCGGAACCGAAGGCTGGCACACGGCCATCACGTGGAGATCGGGGCCGAGCTCCCGACACATCTCGATCACGTAATCGATATAGTCGTCGAGGTCGAAACGGCCTTCCGACAGCGGAACGAGGCGGGCGTCGACCCAATCGGTGATGTAGACCTCATGCGTGGGCAGGAAGGTCTCGACCGTGCCGCGCAGCAGCGTGGCGTAATGGCCCGACATCGGCGCGACCATCAGGATCTTCGGCTGGCGGACCTTGTTGCGGTCGATCGCCCGGTCGAAATGGATGACGCGGCAGAAGGTCTTCTCCCAGACCACCCGCTCCGTCACCGGCACCCGGACGCCGTTGACCGAGGTCGTCGGCAGGTCGAAGGCGGGCTTGCCGTAGCGGCGGGTGGAGCGCTCGAACAGCTCGCAGGCGGCGGCGACCGCGCGACCGAACGTCGTCTTCCCGAGGGGGTTCACAGGATTCTGGTAGATCCACTTCGTGGTGTCGGCCAGCGCTCGCGCGGGACCGAGCATCGCGTGCGCGGTTTCGTACCACATGTAGAAGGGCAGCTGCATGGCGACATCCCTGTCCTCGGGGCAGGCGACGCGTTGTTGCACCGCACACCTCGACGGAATTTACCGGTTCGCGTCCGTTATTCAATAAGCCGAAGGTGAAAGACCGATGAACGTCCCCCAGGGCGACCGTTCATCCACAGATCAGGGCGCGGACTGCAGGAATTCGGACGCATGGGAGACCGTTTTCGTTCCGGAATGGCGCCCTATCTGTAAGGACATGTCCGATCTCGACGTTTTGGGCCCCGGTCGCGGAGGCAGTCGTCTCCGCCTCGATACGCTCGTCCGCATCCGCTGGTTGGCGACGGCAGGTCAATCGCTCGCGATCCTGCTCGTCCAATTCGGTCTCGACTTCGACCTGCCGGTCGTCGCCGCGGCGCTCACCATCGGGGCCGCGGCCGCGCTGAACGTCGCCTTGGCGCTCGCGGCGCCGCAGGGTCACCGGCTGTCCGATTCGGCGGCCGCGGGGATCCTGATCTTCGACGTGATCCAGCTCGCGGTGCTCCTCGCCCTCACGGGCGGGCTCGAAAACCCCTTCGCGATGTTGCTGCTCGCGCCGGTGATGATCTCGGCCACCGCCCTTCCGCTGCGCCATACGATCGTCGTGGGCGGCTCGGCGATCCTCTCGGCCTCGGTCGTCGGCTTCGCCCATATGCCGCTGCCCTGGAGCGACGACGGCTTCAGCGCGCCCTGGCTCTACGATGTCGGCATCTGGTTCGCGATCATGATCGGGGCGATCTTCACCGGCACCTACGCCTTCCGCGTGTCCGAGGAATCGCGGCGGCTCGCCGGCGCCCTGGCCGCGACGGAACTGGTCCTCGCCCGGGAACAGCATCTCACGCAGCTCGACGGGCTGGCCGCGGCGGCGGCGCACGAGCTCGGCACGCCGCTGGCCACCATCGCGCTGATCGCGAAGGAGCTGGAGCGCGCGGTGCCGCCGGAGGGCGATCTCGCCGACGACGTGCGTCTCCTCGGCGAGCAGGTGCGGCGCTGCCGCGAGATCCTCGGCAAGCTCAATTCGCTGGAATCGGGCGGGGAAGGCCCCCTCGAGACGATGAAGCTCCTGCATGTGGTCGAGGAGGTCGCGGGCCCGCAGCGCTCCTTCGGGGTCGAGCTGCGCGTCGAAAGCCGCGGCATGGGTCCCGAGCCCGTCTGCCGCCGCAATCCCGCGATCCTCTACGGCCTCGGCAATTTCGTCGAGAACGCGGTCGATTTCGCCCGGGACGAAGTGGAGATCACGGCGAGCTGGGACGCCGAGCGCGTCGCGGTCAGCATCGTCGACGACGGCCCGGGCTTCCCGGCCGATCTCCTGCCCCGGCTCGGCGAACCCTATCTGCGGCCGCGCGGCCGCCGAAGGGCGAAGGACGGAGGCGGGCTGGGCCTGGGCCTCTTCATCGCCAAGACGCTGCTCGAGCGCACGGGCGGCCGCATCTCCATGCGCAATGCGGCCGACGGGGGACAGGGCGCCCAGATTTCCGTCGTCTGGACGCGTGCGGCCTTCGAGCGCGGCGTTTCAACGCAGGACAAAAGCCTGCGCATCGACGCGCAGGCGGTCCGCACGACTGAACCGATTTCGTGATCGCGTCGTAAGACTTTTGGTTCGTAGGAGAGTGATCGATGCTCGACGTCGCAAAGACCACCGACAACAGTCTCCTCATCGTGGACGACGACAAGGCTTTCCTCGGTCGTCTGGCCCGCGCGATGGAACAACGCGGTTATGCGGTCCGCACGGCGGATACCGTCGGGGAGGGCTTCCGGGCCATCCAGGACCGCGCCCCCGCCTTCGCCGTGATCGACATGCGCCTGTCCGACGGGAACGGGATCGACCTGCTCGCCGAACTGGCGCGCAAGCGGCCCGAAGCCCGCGGCATCGTGCTGACCGGCTACGGCAACATCGCCAGCGCCGTGAACGCGATGAAGACCGGCGCGTTCGACTATATCGCCAAGCCCGCCGATGCGGACGACATCGATGCGGCCCTGCGCTCCGAAGGCGAGACGCGTCCGGCCCCGCCGGAAAACCCGATGTCGGCCGACCGCGTGCGGTGGGAACACATCCAGCGCGTCTACGAACTGTGCGGACGCAACGTTTCGGAGACCGCGCGGCGGCTGTCGATGCATCGCCGCACGCTGCAGCGGATCCTCGCGAAGCGGGCGCCGCGCTGAGGCGGTCTTTTCCGTTCGGCCCGCGATCGGCTAAGACGGCACCGCCCCGGAAAGGACGGTGCCGATGAACCCCGTATTCGCCGATATCCCGACCTCGGTCTTCGAGGTCATGTCGATCCTCGCCCGCGAGACGGGCGCCATCAATCTCGGTCAGGGCTTCCCCGACGATCCGGGCCCCGAAGACGTGCGCCGCAAGGCCGCCGAAGCCGTGATCGAGGGGTGGAATCAATATCCGCCGATGATGGGCATTCCGGAGCTGCGGCAGGCGATCGCCGCGCATTACCGGCATTGGCAGGGGATCGAACTCGACTGGCAGAGCGAGGTCATGGTCACGTCCGGCGCCACGGAAGCGCTGGCGGGCGCCCTGATGGCGCTGATCCGGCCGGGCGACGAGGTGGTGCTGTTCCAGCCCATGTACGACGCCTATCTGCCGCTCGTGCTGAGGGCGGGCGGCGTGCCGAAATTCGTGAAGCTGTCCCCCCCGCACTGGACCTTCACGGCGGAGATGCTGGCCGAGGCCTTCTCGCCCAAGACCCGCGTGGTGCTGCTGAACAACCCTCTCAACCCGGCCGCCGCGGTCTACGGCCCCGACCAGCTCGGCCTTCTCGCGGAATTCTGCATCGCGCATGACGCGATCGCTCTCTGCGACGAGGTTTGGGAGCATGTCGTGTTCGACGGCCTCCGCCACGTTTCCATGCTGTCGATCCGGGGCATGCGCGAGCGCACCGTGAAGATCGGATCCGCGGGCAAGATCTTCTCGCTCACGGGCTGGAAGGTCGGCCTCGTCTGCGCCGCACCCGCGCTCATGCGCGTGCTGGCCAAGGCCCACCAGTTCATCACCTTCACCACGCCGCCGAACCTGCAGGCCGCGGTGGCCTACGGCCTCGGCAAGGACGATTCCTATTTCGAGGGCATGCGGGCCGGCATGGCGCGCAGCCGCGACCGCTTCGCGAAAGGGCTCGTCGAGCGGGGCTTCAGCGTTCTGCCGGGCCACGGCACCTATTTCCTCACGGTCGACATCGCGCCTCTCGGCCTCGACGACGACGTCGCCTTCTGCAAGCGGCTCGTGAACGAGTTCGGCGTCGCCGCGATCCCGGTCTCCGCCTTCTATGCGGAAGACCCGGTGACGACCACGGTACGCTTCTGCTTCGCCAAGCGGGACGAGGTTCTCGACGGCGCGCTGGAGCGATTGGAAAAGGCCGCGCGCTGACGCGCGGGCCTTGTCGAAAGGGCCCGCCGACCCCAGCATCCGGTCGGCATCCGTCTTCCGAGGTATCCCGATGAAGCGCAGTCTCGTGTCCTTGGCCCTCGCGGCCGCCCTCGTCTGGCCCGCCGCCGCGCAGGAGAAGGTCGTCAACGTCTACAACTGGACGGACTATGTCGACCCGACCGTGCTCGAGGATTTCACCAAGGAAACCGGGATCAAGGTCGTCTACGACACCTACGACAACAACGAGATCGTCGAGACCAAGATGCTGGCCGGAAAGTCCGGCTACGACATCGTGGTGCCGTCGGGCCCCTTCATGCAGCGCATGGTCGCGGCGGGCGTGTTCCGCCCGCTCGACCGTTCGAAGCTGAAGAACGTCGGCAATGTCTGGCCCGAGATCGCGAGCCGCCTGTCGGTCTTCGACCCCGGCAACAAGCACGCGATCAACTACATGTGGGGCACCACGGGCATCGGCTACAACGTGGCCAAGGCCAAGGAGCGGCTGGGCGACAGGCCGGTCGATTCCTGGGAGGTCCTGCTGAAGCCCGAGATCGTCGCCAAGTTCAAGGACTGCGGCGTGATGATGCTCGACAGCCCGGAGGACGTCTTTCCCGGCATCCTGCGCGCGATCGGCGTGAACCCGGATTCCAAGAACGCGGCGGACTATCAGAAGGCGACGGACGCGCTGGCGAAGATCCGCCCGCATGTGCGCAAGTTCCACTCCTCCGAATACATCAACGCGCTCGCCAACGGGGACGTGTGCCTCGTGCTGGGCTATTCGGGCGATGTGCTGCAGGCCAAAAAGCGCGCCGAAGAGGCCAAGAACGGCGTCGAAGTCGGCTATGCCATCCCGAAGGAAGGCGCGCTTATGTGGTTCGACTCGATGGTCATTCCGGCCGACGCGCCGAACGTCGACAATGCCTATGCCTTCCTCGACTTCATGCTGCGGCCCGACATCGCGGCGCGGAACTCGAACTTCGTCGCCTATGCGAACGGCAACGTCGCGGCCCGGCCGCTGGTCAAGCCGGAAGTTCTGAACAACCCCGGCATCTATCCGAACGATGCGGTCTTCGCACGCCTGTTCACGAACACGGCCGCCGACGAGAAGCTGCAGCGGACCATCACCCGGCTCTGGACGCGGGTGAAGACCGGCAAGTGAGCCGGTCCTGCTCAAGAAAAAAGGCCGCCCGGGAGGGCGGCCTTTCTCGGCTCAGACGGGCTTGTAGCCGTCGCGTCCGGAACGGACCGCATCCTCGAGCAGCTCGAGCCGATCCTGCCCCCAGAACACCTCGCCACGTCGGACGTAGCAGGGCGAACCGATGACGTCGGCCGCAACCGCATCGCTCACATGGCGCTGATAGGCCGCCGTGACCGGCGCCGAATCCGCCGCGGCGAGGATCGCAGCCGGATCGTGCCCGGCCCGCCGCAGCAGGCCTTCCAGCACGGCCTTGTCGGCGAGGTTCAGCTCGTTCGCCCAGACGCCCGCGAAAGCGAGGCGGAGATAGGCGTCGGGGTCGTGCCCCGTCATCGCGACGGCCAGCACCGTGCGGTCCGCGAATTGGCAGTCGAACGGCCAGAATTGCGGATGGATGTTCAGAGGCACGCCGCGCCGGTCCCGCCAGCGCTGCATTTCCACGAGCCGGTAGCGCTGCCGGACCGGATGGCGCTTCGGCAGCACCAGACCGCCGGTCTCCTCGAACACGTTCGGCAGGAAGACCGGCTTGAAATTCACCGCGAAGCCGTGGCGCTTCGCCATGTCCATGAAGGGCGCGTGGCCGAGATAGGCCCATGGCGAGGCCAACGAGAAATAATAGTCGATCGTGTCGCTCATGGCGGACGCCTTCTCCCCTGCGCGGACCGCGACGGCCCGGCGTTCGGGACGAACCTAGAGGCCGCGGGGCGTCGCCGCCAAGAGCCGCGCCGAGAGCCGACCCATGCGGCAGGCGCAGACATGAAAAACCCGCCCCCGTGACGGGAGCGGGCTCGATCTCTCGGGCGCCTAAGGAATCGTCAGCCCAGACGGGCGAGCGTCGCGCGGAGTTCGTTGATCGCCTGCTCGATCTCCGCCTTCTGGCGTTCGAGATGGGCGATCTGCTCGGCCACCTGATCCCTGCCGAGCTTCAGCTCGCCGGCATCCTTGTCCTCGGCGTCGAGCATGGCGCGGATTTCGGTGAGGGTGAAGCCGAGATGCTTGCCCTTCAGGATGAGGGCCAGACGATCGCGCGCCTTCTCGTTGTAGAGGCGCGTCATGCCCGAGCGCCGCGGCGAGATCAGCCCGCGGTCCTCATAGAAACGCAGCGTCCGAAGAGTCACTCCGAATTCACGGGCGAGATCGCCGATCGTGAAGAGAGTCTCGTCCGCCTCCGCGGCGGCCGCCTTGCGGGTCGCGCGGAGAGAAGCGGTCTTCGCCGCCAGCGCAGAGGACTTGTTGATGTCGCGGAGCATGTGAGATTCCGTCGATGATGACCGTTCGAACCCGCCATCGTTACATGGCGTCGAAACCTGCAGACCGGATCATCCCTCCGATTTACCGGGAGGGCCCTGCGGAATGCGTGGTTGCCGTTAGGGACACTTGACCCTTTTTCGCCTTAATTGGCAAGAGGTACATTCCTCGGAACGCTCAATATGAGAATATAACGTCGTTAACGTCGCATTTACCCTATTTGTCCGAAATTCCTTTTGATGATTCGCGGTCACCGCCGCCCTTTGCGAGTTACAGCATGAACGCTGCACCCCACCTGCATCAGAGCCCGCCCTTCGGCGGCCGTGCGGGTTCGGGCACGGTGGACGCGCTCGTTTCAGACGCCCTGTCCCGCGCTTCGGAGCGTAATCGCCTCGCCCATCTGCGCACGCTCGAAGCGCTCGACCTGATCTCGGGTCGCCTGCAGACCATGGAACGGCGGAAGCAGGACTCGGAGACCGCGGACGATTTCTCCGTGCTCGCCTCTCTCGTCGGAAAGCTCGATCAGCTGGAACGCGCATCCGCCGAACGCACGGCGACCGCGCCGGAGGACGAGCCGCTGCACCGTCTGGTCGGCCTCGCGGTCGACCGGCTGGGCGAGCGGATCGAGCGGCTGCTCGAAGCCGAGCGGATCCGGACGGACCGGCAGCTGAGGGAGACGGCCGAGGCGAGCACCGCCGCCGTCGCGCGCGAAGCCGCCGCCTTCAGGGACTTCGCCGAAGCGAGCACGGTCGCGGCCGCGAGCGGCACCGAGGCGCTGGCCCGCCGCATCGAAGAGCGGCTCGCGCCCTTGACCGAGACGGTCGCCGTTCTGGTCGAGCGCGCCGGGACCGACCACGGAACCCGCGACGTCCTTTTCGAACTTCGCCGGGACATCGTCGATCTGCGCATGCTGCAGGAAGCGGGCGACCGGCGGACCCGGGACACGCTGGCGATGCTCCACCGCGCGGTCGAGGCGCTTCTCGAACGCGGCGATCGTCCCGCCGCTGCGAACGCCGCGACGCCGGAAGGCGCCACCGCCGCGCAGGCCCCCGCCTCGGACGTTTCGAACGAGGCCCGCGCCATGCTCGCGGCGGCGCGTGCGGCCGCGGCGCGTGCGGTCGAGGAAATGTCGCCCGAGGGCCGCGAGAACGCCCGGTCGCGGCTTCTGGAAACCCTGGAGCGCGGACTGCCGCAGAGCCGCCGTGCCGAGGCGGCACCGATCCGCGAGGACGCACCGGCCGAGACGCAGGCGGATGAATCCGCCGCGGAGAAAGCCCCGCGCGATACGCGACGTTTCATGGCCGATCTGGCCGCCCGCATCCGCGCCGCGCGCGAGAAGCGCGACGAGACCTCGGCTCCCGCGTCCGCCAAGGCGTCCCGCCTGAAAGGACCGTTCATGCTCGGGGTTGCGGCGATCGCGGTCGCGGTCGGCTTCGTGCAGGCCACGCAGCGGTGGGCCGACGGCGCACGGACCGCCTCGGCGCCCTCCGCCACGGCGGTCGCACCCGCTGCGGTCGCGACGCAAAGCCTGTTCTCGCCCATGCCCAACGGCCCGACAGCGGATGTCGATGCCGCTTCGGCAGCCTCGCGCTCTGCGGACGAACTCTTCGCGTCCGCGCTCAGGCTGTTCGGGCCCGACGGCGTGCCGACCGATCCTGCGGGCGCCGAACGCCTTCTGCGCGCGGCGGCCGAGAAGGGCTCCGCCAAGGCGGCCTATCGCCTCGGCACGATCTACGAAAAAGGCTACGGTCGGGCGAAGGACGTCGCGGTCGCCCGCGACTGGTACCTCAAGGCCGCGCAAGGCGGGAACGTTGCGGGCATGCACAATCTCGCCGTGCTTCTCGCGAGCGGCGAAGCGCCGGACTATGCCGGCGCGACGGAGTGGTTCCGCAAGGCGGCCGAACACGGCCTGCGCGACAGCCAGTACAATGCCGCCGTGCTCTCCGCCCGCGGCCTCGGCGGCCCGGCGGACCTCAAGGCCGCCTATGTCTGGTTCGCTCTTGCGGCCGCGGCCGGCGATCAGGCGGCGGCGCAGCGTCGCGACGAAGCCGCGCGGCGCCTCGACCCCGCGGCCCTCGCCGCGGCGGAAGGGGAACTCCGCGGCTTCAGGACGAAAAAGGCGGACCCGGCGGCCAACGAGGCCGCCGTCACCGCCGTCGCCGCCCGTCAGGCCTGATCGGCCACCTTCTTCTCGATCCGATCCCAGATCGCGACGGCCAGATCCGGCCCGCCGAGCCGCTTGATCGCCCGCACGCCCGTCGGCGACGTGACGTTGATCTCGGTGAGATTGCCGTCGATCACGTCGATCCCGACGAAGAGCAGGCCGCGCTCGCGCAGCGCCGGGCCGATCCGGTCGCAGATCTCGCGCTCGCGCGGGCTGAGCATGGTCGTTTCCGCCGCGCCGCCGCGCACCATGTTGGAGCGGATGTCGTTCTCCGCCGGCACGCGGTTGACGGCACCGAGCGGTTCGCCGTCCACGAGGATGATGCGCTTGTCGCCCTTGGTCACCTCCGGCAGGAAGCGCTGCACGACCCACGGCTCGCGGAACATGGTCGAGAAGATATCGAAGAGGGAGCCGAAATTCGGATCCTTTTCGCCGGTCTTGAACACCGCGGCGCCGCCGTTGCCGTAGAGCGGCTTCATCACGATCTCGCCGTGCTCGGCGCGGAAGGCCTCGATGGCATCCTTGTCGCGCGTGATCAGCGTCGGCGGCATCAGGTCCGGGAATTCGGTGACGAAGATCTTCTCGGGCGCGTTGCGCACATGAGCCGGATCGTTGACCACGAGGGTCTTCGGATGGACCCGTTCGAGCAGATGCGTGCTCGTGACATAGGCCATGTCGAAGGGCGGATCCTGCCGGAGCAGTATGACGTCGAGCGTATCGAGAGTGCGGAGTTTCGGTTCGCCCAGCACGAAATGCTCGCCCTGCACGTCCTTGACCGAGAGCGGACGTACGGGTGCGGAGACGACGCCGTCGCGCATCGAGAGCATTTCGGGCGTGTAGTAGAGGATCTCGTGCCCGCGGGCCTGCGCCTCCAGAAGGAGCGCGAAAGTGGAATCGCCCGCGATGCGGATGCGTTCGATGGGGTCCATCTGGACCGCGACGGTCAGTCTGCGCACGGAAGTCTCCCGGAACGAGCTTGGACGGAGTGATTAGCCGGTCAGAGCCGGAGCGTGAAGGCGTCCGGCACATGGACGGGAAGCCGCCAGGGCATGACGAGCACGGCGTCCGCCCTGAGAACCTTCGATCCCGCCCACGGATTGCGGGTCAGCCAATGCCGCACCGCACGGGAAAAACGTTCCTGCTTGGTGCCGTCGACCGCGAGCAGCGCGGCGTCGCGGTCGCGGCGCGCCTTCACCTCGACGAAGGCTATCACCTCGCCCCTCAGCGCGACGACGTCGATCTCTCCGCCGGCGGCCGCATAGCGCATCGCCAAAACCCGCCAGCCTTTGAAGAGAAGCACGGCCGCGGCGAGCGTCTCCGCGAGCCGCCCCTTGCGAAGCCGCATCCTTCGGTCGTCGGCGGAGGCGGGGCGGCTCAAGCGGGCTCGTCCTCGCCGCGGGCCAACGCCACGGCGCGCGCATAGACGACGCGTTTCGGCAGCCCCGTCTCCTGCACCGCGACGCTGACGGCGTCCTTGACGGAGAGATGCGACAGATGCCGCCGCAGTCTGGCGTCGAGATCGGCCTCGTCGGTCGCGGGCGTCGCGCCCTCCTGCGGCGGTCCGATCAGCACCACGATCTCGCCCTTGGGCGTCGGCGCCTCGGCGAATTCGCGCGCCAGATCCGGCAGCGGGCCGCGCTTGACGGTCTCGAACAGCTTGGTGAGTTCGCGCGCGACCGCAGCGGGCCGGGGGCCCAGAACCTCGGCGGCATCCGCCAGCATTTCGGCCACGCGGCGCGGCGATTCGAAGAAGACGAGCGTTCCGGGGATCACGGAGAGCGCCGACAGCCGCTCGCGCCGCGCCGTCGTCTTGGGCGGAAGGAAGCCCTCGAAGAAGAAGCGGTCCGTCGGAAGGCCCGCGACCACCAGCGCGGCCAGCACGGCCGAAGGACCCGGAACCGTGGTCACGGGCAGCCCCTCTTCCAGCACCGCCTCGACCAGCTTGAAGCCGGGATCGGAGACCAGCGGCGTGCCCGCGTCGGAGACGATCGCCACGGCCTTGCCGTCGCGCAGCATGCCCAGCACCTTCGGCCGCATCTCCGCGGCATTGTGCTCGTGATAGGGCATCAACGGCGTCGTGATCCCGTAATGGGCGAGCAGCACGCGGCTGACGCGCGTATCCTCGGCGAGAATCGCGTCGGCGGCGGCAAGCACCGCAAGGCCGCGCAGCGATACGTCCTTCAGATTGCCGATGGGCGTGGCGACGACGTGAAGGCCGGGCGCGATCGGCTCGGCCTCGGCCTGAAGGCCGAGAACGGTGAAGGCCGGGGCGGGCGCTGCGGCAGCGGACGGAAGCGGTCGGCGGAAGCTCATGCTTCATCTTCGCACGCCGCGCGGCGGGGAAGAAGGGCACGGGCGGGCGGGTTGCATCGCGCGGGACGAATTGCGAAGGAAGAAGCGGGGCCCCGAGGGGCCGTCGCAGGAGGCTCGCCCTTGTCCATCGCCATGCCGATCCGGCCTTTCGGCCGGTCGATCCGGGTTCTGGTCGCGACCGCCGTCGCGCTCCTCGTCGCCGCCTGTGCGGGCGATTTCGAACGCGGCCGCCCGGGCGGCACGGCGACCGCCCCCGTCGAGGCGCCGCCCCCGGTGCAGGAAGGCTTCGCGATCGGCGTCGTCCTGCCGCTCGGCGCCCCCGGCAATGCCGGCGCGGTGGCCGCCTCGCTGCGCAACGCCGCCGAACTGGCGGCGGAAGAATACAAGGGCCCGAAGATCCGCCTGATCGTGAAGGACGATGCAGGGACGCCCGACGGCGCCCGGGCCGCCGCCACCGCGGCGGTCGCAGAAGGCGCGCAGGTGGTGCTCGGCCCGCTCCTGGCCACCTCGGTGCAGGCGGCGGCACCTGTCGCCCGCGGGTCGAACCGCGTGATGATCGCTTTTTCGACCGACTCCACGGTGGCGGGCCGCGGCGTCTATCTCCTGAGCTTCATGCCCGAGAACGACATCGACCGCGTGGTGGAGTTCGCCGCGCAGAAGGGCCGCAAGTCCTTCGCCGCGCTGGTTCCGGAAGGCGCCTACGGCAATGTCGCCGCGGCCTCCTTCCAGGCCGCCGTGGCGCGCCGCGGCCTGCCGCTCGCCACCATCGAGCGCTACGCGCCGGGCCAGAGCGAGGAAGCCGCGCGGCGCATCGCCGGCATGCAGCCGCCCGCCGACGCGCTGTTCGTGCCCGAAAACGGGGACGGCGCGGCCGAAGTCGGGCAGGCCATGGCGCAGGCGGGCATCGACCCGCGGCGGATCCAGCTTCTGGGCGCCGGCGTCTGGGACGATCCGCGGGTGCTGCGCGTGCCGCAGTTCCAGGGCGGGTGGTTCGCCGCGCCCGACAAGACGGGCTTCACGGCCTTCGCGCAGCGCTACCGCGCGCGCTTCGGCACGGAGCCGAGCCGCATAGCGAGCCTCGCCTATGACGCGGTCTTCCTCGTGGCCGCGCTGAATGCGCAATTCGGCCCCGACGCCTTCTCGGAAACGACGATGCAGAACCCCGACGGCGTGATCGGCATCGACGGGCTGTTCCGCTTCCGGCAGGACGGGACCAGCCGGCGTGCGCTCTCCGTTCTGCAGGTGGCGAACGGGTCGACGCAGGTCGTGGGCGCCGCGCCGCGGAATTTTGCTACTTCCGGTCAGTAAGATCCGCATGAACTGCAACCGGAGTTCGGTTGTGCCGTGCGGTCGCGCGCGACCACTTTCCGGATCACTCCGGAGTCATCGTCGTTGTCCTCCGTCCCCGACCTCATCGCCGGACTGCCGCACGGCAAGTCCCGCCTGCCCGCCGCCTTCGACATCCTCGGCGAATGGGGCTTCGCGCGCGCGGTCTTCGCCGAGTTCGGCGGCGACGGCACCGGCACGTTGCGGGGTGCGTCCGGCGACTATCCGACCGATTGGCTCGAACTCTATGCAGCCGAAGGTTACGCCCTGAGCGACCCGGTTCTCGGCGCATGCCGCCGTTCGGTCGTGCCGGTGGGCTGGGAGGCCGTCGCCGGCCGTTCCGAAAGCGCGGCCGCGTTTCTCGACCGGGCACGTGCGCACGGCGTCGGCCGCTGCGGGCTGACGGTTCCCGTCCATGCGCCCGGGGGACGGCTCGCGCTGCTTTCCGTGAGCGGGGAGGACGGCGACGCGCAGTGGCGGAGCCTCGTGCGCGAGCGGGTCTCGGACGTGGCGCTCCTCGCCTGCCATCTGTTCGAAACGCCCGAAGAGCCTCGGGCGGAGCCGGGACTTCTGTCGAACAGGGAGGCCGAATGCCTCCGCTGGTCGGCTCAGGGCAAGACCCTCAGGGACACGGCGGCCATTCTCGGCCTCAGCGAGCGGACCGTCCGGTTCCATCTGGAAAATGCGCGCCACAAGCTGGACGCGCTGAACACCCGCCACGCCGCTGCCATCGCGATGCGCGCGGGCCTCATTCCCTATAATTGAATCGAGAACCTGTCTTTTAGGACAGGTCACGACGCCCCGCATTCGCGTTAAATTGAATCTGCGTCTCGAGCGAGGGCGCCCTCCGGTTCGATCTTGGCCCGAGCCTGCCTTCGCTCCCGGCTTCGCAAGCACGCCGATCGGCGCGGCCTCCGCCCCCAGACGAGAGCGTCGCGCCTGTGCCCGGTCCTTCCTCATCGGGACGGACCGGGCACCGTCGCGTCAGGCGGCGAGTTCCGCCACGATCGCGTCGATCACCGGCACGCCTTGCGCGGTCGCGCGGATGCGCCCTTCGGCCGTCCGTTCCAAAAGACCGTCGCCGATCAGGGCGGTGATGCGATCGTGGTCGAGGCTTCGGCCGGTCAGCCCGGCATGGCGCGCGGGCGAGACGCCTTCGCGCAGCCGGAGCCCCATCAGCAGCATCTCGTCTCCCTGCGCCTCGGGGCTCAGAAGTTCGTTCTCGATCACGGCATCGGCGCCGCTCTCGACGGCGGCGAGCCAGGTCTCGGGATGCTTTTCGAAGACGAAGGACTCGCGACCGCGCGCAGTCAGCACACGGGCATGAGCGCCGGGGCCCGCCGCGGCATATTCCCCGTAGCGCCAATAGACGAGATTGTGCCGGCTCTCGGCGCCGGGGCGCGCATGGTTCGAGATCTCGTAGGCGGGCAGGCCTTCCGCCTCGCAGACCTCCTGCGTGAGGTCATAAAGCGTGCGGGCGAGATCGGGATCGGGGATCGCGAGCTTCCCGGCCTTGTGCAGCCGCTCGAACATCGTGCCGGGCTCGATGGTCAGCTGGTAGAGCGAGAGATGTTCGGCCGCGCGGGCGACCGCCTCCTTCAGCTCCGCCTTCCAAGCGGCGGGCGTCTGGCCGGGGCGGGCATAGATGAGATCGAAGGAACAGCGTTCGAAGATGCGGGCCGCGGTCGCGACCGCCGCCATCGCTTCCTCCGCCGTATGCAGCCGGCCGAGCGCGCGGAGATCCGCGTCGTTCATGGCCTGAATGCCCATCGAGAGCCGGTTCACCCCCGCCGCGCGATAGCCCGCGAGCCGCGCCGCCTCCACGCTGGTGGGATTGGCTTCCAGCGTCACTTCCGCATCCGAGGCCACGGCCCAATGCCGCGCCACGGCATCGAGCAGCGCGCCGACCGTCGCGGGCTGCATCAAGGACGGGGTGCCCCCGCCCAGAAAGATGCTGGTGACGGTACGGCCCGGCGCCAGCGCCGCCTGAGCCGCCAGCGCCCGGTCGAAGGCCGCGACGAAGCGGCCCTCGTCCACCGGCGCTCGACGGACATGGCTGTTGAAGTCGCAATAAGGGCATTTCGAGGCGCAGAAGGGCCAGTGCAGATACACCCCGAAGCCCGGGGCGTCGGGCCCCACGGGCATGGGGGGAACGCGCGTCACCGGAGCACCTTCTCCGCCAGCAGCATGAAGGCGCGGGCGCGGTGGGACAGGCCGAGCCCCTGAGGCGGCAGGCCGTGCTTTTCCTCGGCGGTCATCTCGCCGAAGGTCCGCTCGTGCCCGTCGGGCCTGAACATCGGATCATAGCCGAAGCCCGCGGGACCGCGCGGCGGCCAGACCAGCGTGCCGTCCACCCGCCCCTCGACCTCGGCGCGTTCGCCGTCGGGCCAGGCGACGCAGAGCGCCGAGACGAACCAGGCCCGGCGATCGGCCGCACCTTTCGCCTGCAGCTTCTCCTCGATCGTGCGCATGGCGAAATCGAAGTCCTTGGCGGGACCGCCCCAGCGGGCCGAGTAGATCCCCGGATCGCCGTCGAGCGCGGCGACGCAGATGCCCGAGTCGTCGGCAAAGGCCGGGAGCCGCGCCGCATTCGCCGCCGCGAGCGCCTTGATCGCCGCGTTCTCGGCGAAGGTGGTGCCGGTCTCATCGGGCTCGGGCAGGCCGAGTTCGCCGGCGGAGACCGCCTCGATGCCATAGGGCGCCAGCAATTCGCGCATCTCGCGCAGCTTGCCCGGATTGTGGGTGGCGACGACCACCTTTCCCGTGAGGCGGCGCATGGTCATCCCCGGATCGCGGCCTTCTGCATGGCGACGAGATCGCCGATGCCGGCGCGGGCGAGACGCAGAAGCGTCGTCAGCTCCTCCTCGGAGAAGGGCGCACCCTCGGCCGTGCCCTGCACCTCGACGATGCCGCCGTTGCCGGTCATCACGAAATTCGCGTCGGTGCCGCAGTTCGAGTCCTCGGCGTAATCGAGGTCGAGCACCGGCGTGCCGCCATAGATGCCGCAGGACACGGCGGCGACATGGTCGCGCAGCGGCATGCTCGCGATCATCGAGCGGCCGTGCATCCAGGCGAGGCAGTCATGCAGCGCGACCCATGCGCCGGTGATCGCCGCGGTGCGCGTGCCGCCGTCGGCCTGCAGCACGTCGCAGTCGACGATGATCTGCTTCTCCCCGAGCACCGAAAGATCGACGACCGCGCGGAGGCTGCGGCCGATCAGGCGCTGGATCTCCTGCGTGCGGCCGCTCGGCTTGCCCGCGGTGCTTTCGCGGCGGGTCCGCTCCAGCGTCGCGCGCGGCAGCATCGAATATTCGGCCGTCACCCAGCCGCGGCCGGTACCGCGCAGCCACGGCGGGCCGCGCTCTTCCAGGGTGGCGGCGCACAGCACATGCGTCTCGCCGAACTTCACGAGGCAGGATCCCTCCGCATAGCGGGCGACGCCCCGTTCCAGAGACACGGCACGAAGTTCGTCGGGGCGGCGCTTGGAAGGACGCATGCGGGCGGATCTCTCGCGAAGGGGAACTCGCGTCCTTCTAGGGCCCGCGGCCTCGGGCGGCAAGCGAAGCGGACGTCTTGATCCGGATCGCGCGGGCGCGCACATTCCCCCCAAGGAGACCACACGCGTGACCGCCCCGCATATGCCGCCGACGCTGCCCACCGGACGACCGCTGACGGAGCTCGACGAGCGCTCGCGCGAGATCTTCCGCCGGATCGTCGAAGGCTATCTCGCCACCGGCGACCCCCTCGGCTCGCGCAATCTCTCGCGCATCCTGCCGATGACGCTCTCGCCCGCCTCGGTCCGCAACGTGATGGCGGATCTGGAGGATGCGGGGCTCATCTACGCGCCCCACACCAGCGCCGGTCGTCTGCCGACCGAACACGGGCTGCGCTTCTTCGTGGATTCGATGCTGGAGATCGGCGACGTCCCGATCGACGAGCGCGACCGGATCGAGGCGCAGATCCGCGCGAGCGGACACAACCGCACGCTGGAGCAGACGCTGGGCGAAGCCACGCAGCTCCTTTCGGGCCTGTCGCGCGGCGCGGGCGTCGTCGTCACCACCAAGGCCGCCGCGCCGCTCAAGCACATCGAATTCGTCCGGCTCGACAACGGCCGCGCGCTCGTCGTGCTGGTGACCGAGGACGGCGCCGTCGAAAACCGCATCGTCGACCTGCCGCCCGGCCTGCCCTCCTCCGCGCTCGTCGAGGCCTCGAACTTCCTCTCCGAGCGCATCCGGGGCCGCACGCTCGACGACATGCGAACCGAGATCGAGAACGCCCGGCAGAACGCCGAACGCGAGCTCGACGCGCTCACGGCGGGCCTCGTCGAAGCGGGCCTCGCGAGCTGGGCCGGCGAAGCCGACAGCCGGCAGCTCATCGTGCGCGGGCAGGCCAACCTGCTCGACGATCTCAAGGCGGTCGAGGATCTCGAGCGCATCCGCCTTCTGTTCCAAGACCTCGAACGACAGAAGGACGTGATCGACCTCGTCTCGCGCGCCGAACAGGGCGACGGCGTGCGGATCTTCATCGGCTCCGAGAACCGGCTCTTCTCGCTGTCGGGTTCGTCGCTGATCGCGGCCCCCTTCCGCGACGCCCAGCAGAAGATCGTCGGCGTACTCGGCGTGATCGGGCCGACGCGCCTCAATTACGCGCGCATCGTGCCGATGGTCGACTACACGGCGCGCGTCGTCTCCCGCCTTCTGGAGCGCTGAGTCTCAGCTCAGGCGGATCAGCGCCACGCCCCCGGCCGCGATCGCGATCGCGGCCCAACGGAGCGGACCGGGCCTCTCCCCGAGAAAGAGCGCCGCGAAAAGTGTCGCGAACAACACGCTCGTCTCGCGGATCGCCGAGGACGGCGCGACCGGCCCGTGCATGAAGGCGACCAGCACGAGAAGATAGGACGCCATCGAGACGATCGAGGCGAAGAAGCCGAACACGATGTTGCCCCGCATCATGCCCGCGAGGGACTTCCCCTCCGCACGCTGGATCAGCGGCAGGGCGATCGCGTTGAGGATGGCCACCATCGCGCCGTAGGACAGCGGATCCCCGTGCACCCTCACGCCCTGCGCGTCGGTCAGCGTGAAGCCCGCCGTGCACACCGCCGCCCCGAGCGTGAACAGCAGGCCCTTGCGGTCGAGCCCGTCGTCGCTACGCGCCGATTTCGCGAGCAGCAGCACGGCGCCGGACACGACGGCCATGCCCGCCATGATGCCCGGCGCGGGAAGGACATGGGAGATCAGGCCGAATTCGACGATCGCCACCATCAGGGGCGCCGAGCCGCGCGAGAGCGGATAGGCCAAGGACAGCGGCAGCCGACGATAGGCCGCCATGGTGAGCCGGATCGCGGTGGCGTTGAACATGATGCCGACGGCCAGCCACGCCCAGACGACCGGCTCGGTCGGCACGCCGCGCCACGCCGCAATGGGCAGCGCGACCACGCCCGCCATGACGACGATGGCGCCGAAGCCGTTGCCGGGCTCCGGACGGCTGCGCGCAAGCGTGTTCCAGACGGCATGGAGCACGGCGCTGCCGAGCGCGGCGAGAAAGGCGATGAGGGTCATGAATCACGCGACGGCGAAGGCGACGCCCCACCATGGCGCATGGCGTCAGGCCGTCAACGCCGCCTGACGCGCGCCGTCATGCGCGATACGCATGGCGTCAGCCGATGCGGACGGAAACCGCCCCGAGCCCGTGGATCGCGGCGTCGATGCGCGCGGGCGCCGCGATCACCTTCGGCGTGGTCAGGCTGCCCGTCGTGACGATCTGGCCCGCCCGGAAACCGCCGAGCCGGTCTTCGGCCGAATTCAGGCAGGCGAGGATCGGCGCCAGCGGATCGTGCAGCGGATGGCCGATCACCTCCTGCGCGACGACGCCGTCGATCCGGTAATGCGTCCGGAACCCCGTCATGTCGGTGAAGGCCGCCACCGGGATCTCGGCGCCGACGATGTAGCCCGCATTGCCCATATTGTCGGCGAGCCATGCCGGGAAGGGCGCGGTCGGCGGGGATTTCTCGAAACGGCTCGCGATCAGCTCGATGCCGACCACCGCCTTCTCCAAGGCCGCCGCCACCTCGTCGCGGGTGTAGGCGTTGTTCCGGTGCGGCAGATCCTTCGACAACGTGAAGGCGAGCTCGACCTCGAGCAGATAGCCTTCCTGCGGGATCGGCCATGAACCGCCGGAGGGGCGGATGTTCTCGGCGAACATCGGCGCATAGGCGGGAACGCCGTCCGGCAGGACCGCGACCTTCCAGCCGCCGACCTTCGCGCCGAGCTTTTCGGCGACGGCCGCCTGCACGGCGGCGGCATCGCTGCGCGCGAGCGCCGTCGCATCGGCCTCGACCGGCATGCGGCGGCCCGCACGGGTGGCTGCGACGAGAGCGGCGGCGAGACGATCGGGGGCGGACATCGGAATTTCCGGGATTCGGGTGGCGGGAAGCCGAGACTGGACCGGAGAAGCTCGCGGCGCCAGACGCCGCTCAGGCTTTTCCCTTGCCTTTGCGCTTGCCCTTCTTGCCGCCCTTGGCGACGGCCGCCGCGGCGGCGGCGGCGATCAGCGTCTTGAGCCCGGGCTCGAAGACCGCCTGCGCCGCCTCTTCCGGCGTGAACAGGCCGACGCTGCGCTCGGCGCTTTCCTTGAACGAGGCGAGCCGTTCCTCGACCTTCATGACGTGAACGCTGACGGAAGCGAGGCTCCAATGGTCCTCGCGCCGCTTCCAGAAGGCATAGGAGCCGATGGGCTTCTTGCGGGCCTTGCCGATCAGACCCGCCTCTTCCAAGGCCTCGCGGGCCGCTGCCTTGTGCGGCGCGAGGCCGGGGACGGGATTGCCCTTCGGGATCGTCCAGCGGCCGGAGCCGCGCGTCGTCACGAGGACGATGCGGAGCGCGCCGGCCTCGTCCGTCACGAGGGGGATCGTGCCGAGCTGCTGCAGGTCGGCGGACGCATCCGTCGCGATCGGCAGGCCTTCGAAACGCCCCTGGGTCTTTCCCATTCCGGTCATCGCTCCGGATCCGCGCCGGCCGCGGCGCATGCTCCCGTTTTCGGAACCATGAGATACGGTTCCTTGACGGAAAGTGAACGCCTCAGCGGCCTTTTGTGTCGGCCTCGTAGCGGGCCTTGGTTTCGGCGTTCATCGGATAGAGGCCGGGCAGCGGCAGGCCCTTTTCGACCTCGTCCATGATCCAGGCTTCCATCCGCTCCTGCTCGGGGGCCGTCGCGAGCACCGCATCGAGAAGCGCCGCGGGGATCACCACCGCGCCGTCGTCGTCCACCACGATCACGTCGTCGGGGAACACCGCGACGCCGCCGCAGCCGATCGGCTGCTGCCAATCGACGAAAGTGAGGCCCGCGACCGACGGCGGCGCCGCCTGGCCGCTGCACCACACCGGCAGGCCCGTGCCGAGAACGCCCGCGAGGTCGCGCACCACGCCGTCCGTCACGAGACCCGCGACGCCCTTCTTGGCCATGCGCGCGCAGAGGATGTCGCCGAAGATGCCCGCATCGGTCACGCCCATGGCGTCGACCACCGCGATGCAGCCTTCCGGCATGGCTTCGATGGCGCCGCGCGTCGACTTCGGGGACGACCAGGATTCCGGCGTCGCGAGATCCTCGCGCGCGGGCACGAAGCGGAGCGTGAAGGCGCGGCCGACGAGGCGCGGCTGGCCCGCACGCAGCGGACGCGTACCGCGCATCCAGACATTGCGGAGGCCCTTCTTCAGCAGCACCGTCGTGATCGTGGCGGTGGAAACGCGGGACAGGGTTTCGATCACGGCGGGGTCGAGCGACATCGTGGAGTCCTTCGAAAATCGGGGAGTTCCGGTTTAGTCGACCGCGCCGGAGCGGTCCAGCCGGAGCCCGGATTCCGCATGGCCCGCCCGGATCGGACGGCGCCCGAGCCGAACGGGATTCGCGCTCACGGCACCGGCGGTGATATACAGCTCGAAATTATCGGTAATGAGTTTCTATCGCGCCCGTTTCCGCGGCGCGCAATCATCGTCCGGGAGTTCCCGATGTCGACCGATTTCGGCTGGAAGAGCTTGTCGCGCGGGGCGGCCCGATCATTGAAGGATGGTGGCGGAGGGAGAGGGATTCGAACCCTCGATACGGTTTCCCGTATACACACTTTCCAGGCGTGCGCCTTCAACCACTCGGCCACCCCTCCGAAACGTTCCGGAACGCAGTTCGACGGAACGTCGGGTCGATTACACCAAGGCGGACGGGGTCACAAGCCGTATCGGGCCGAGCCCGACGCCTTTTCGCGCGGAGAGGGGCCGTGATCCTTCTCGCCCGAAGCGTGGGCGTGGTCGCACTCATCTTGGCGGGCGGCACGTTCTTCATCGACATCCAGCTGTCGCGCTACGAGCACGGGATCGTGCTTCGCAGCTTCCGCGACATTTTCGAGTTCTTCGGCATCCGTTCGACTGAGGCCTGGAATTTCGGCCTGATGCCGGAATCGCCGCTCTGGACCCTGATCGGCGATCCGCTGCTTTCGACCCCCGTCACGCCTTTTTTGATCCTGCTGGGGATCCTGCTTCTTGCAGTCGGGCTGAAAGCACCCAAACTGACCCAACGGAATCTGTTCCGTTCGGAGTCGGAGTAACCCATGTTGTTCACGCGTCGTCCGGAAATGCCCACCGCGTCCACCGCGCTGCGGGGTCGGCCGGCCCCGATCGCCACGGCCGTCACGCATTTCGTCGACAAGCGCCCGCTGAAGCCGCCCTATCCGGCGGGAATCGAGACGGTGCTGTTCGGCATGGGCTGTTTCTGGGGCGCCGAGCGGAAATTCTGGACGACCGAAGGCGTGTGGGTGACCGCCGCCGGCTATGCCGGCGGCTTCACCGAAAACCCGACCTATGAAGAGGTCTGCTCAGGCAATACCGGGCATACCGAGGTCGTGCTCGTGGCCTACGACCCCGCGATCATCGGCTTCGATCGCCTGCTCTCCGTCTTCTGGGAAAACCACGACCCCACGCAGGTCATGCGGCAGGGCAACGACGTGGGCACGCAATACCGCTCGGCCGTCTATGTCGACGACGACCGCCGGGCCGCCGTGGAGGCCTCGCGCGACGCCTATGCCCGGGCCTTGGGCGACGCCGGCTACGGCGCGATCACCACGGAGATCGGCGGGCCGGTGCCCTTCTACTTCGCCGAGGCCTACCACCAGCAGTATCTGGCGAAGAACCCGAACGGCTATTGCGGGCTCGGCGGCACCGGGGTGTCCTGCCCCGTCGGGCTTCAGGGCCTGCGCGGCGGGGCTTGAACCCCGAGCCGGAGCGTGGCAATCGCAATCGCGGAGCCGTCGCCCCGGAGAGCATCGTGAAGCAGTTGGAACGCGCGCTGGAATCTTTTCTCTTCGCGAGCCGGTGGCTTCTCGCGCCCTTCTATGTCGGCCTCGTCGCCTGCCTCGTGTTCCTGCTCTACAAGGCGGGTCAGGAGCTTCTGCACTTCGCCACGATCATCCCGACGGCGAAGGAGTCCGAGGTCATTCTCGGCGTACTGGCCCTCATCGACCTGACCTTCACGGGCTCCCTCATCGTGATCGTGATCTTCTCGGGCTACGAGAATTTCGTGTCGAAGATCGATGTCGGCGAGCACACGGACTGGCCGGATTGGATGGGCAAGATCGACTTCACGGGGCTCAAGCTGAAGCTCCTGTCCTCGATCGTCGCGATCTCCGGCATCCAGCTGCTCAAGGCCTTCATGGATCTCAAGAACCTCTCGGATCGGGACCTGATCTGGTACGTCGTGATCCATATGGTCTTCGTCGTGTCCGGCATCATGCTCGCCTGGACCGACAAGATCTCCGGCGAAGCCAAGCACTGAGGCGGCATCAGCCCCGCGGGCGGGCCGGAGCGAAGAGGTAGATCGCGAGCGCTGCCGCCAAGGTCGCGGCAAACAGCCGGTAGAGCTCCGCATAGGTCTCGACCGGCGGGCGGCCCGCCGCGATCGAGGCCTCGACCAGACGGCCGGAGACCCATTGCATCACGCCCGCACCGCCGATCGACAGGAAGTTGATCGTCGATACGCCGCGGCCCAGCAGATGCGTCGGAAAGAACAGCCGCGCATGCGCCATCAATGCGCCGTAGCACATGCCCACGCAGCCGAGCACGCCGTGCAGCACCAGCGCGGTCGTCGCGTCCGAAGCGCCGTAGAGCGCGATCAGCGCCATGAGGATCGCGCCGCCCGCAGCCCCCGGAAGCACCGCGGCCTTGGGCCCGCCGAGAACGCGTTCCAACGGTCCGTAGACGAAGGCGCCGACCGACATGGCGGCGGCCATCAGCATGGCCGCATTGCCTTTCTGGACCGCGTCGAAACCGTGCACCTCGCCGAAAAAGGGCGCGATCCAGAGGCTGCGGACGGCCGCGACGCCCGCATAGTTCAGAAAGATCAGCGGAGCGATCAGCAGGATCGCGGGGATCCGGAACACGGCGACGAGGCCGGGGAGAAAGCCGGAATTCCGGTCGCCCTCCGCGGTGACCCGCTCGGGATCGCGGATCACCAGCCAGACCGCCGCCGCCGCCAGCGCGGTCGCCGCGGCGATGGCGCCCATGCTCGCGCGCCAGCCGAAATTCGCCGCGGCCCAGGCGAGCGGCGTCGCCCCGAGCAGATTGCCCAGCGAGCCGAGGCCGATCATGAGCGCGGCGAAGAAGCCGAAACGATCGGGCGAGGAGATGCGGCCGAAATAATAGAGGCTGCCCATCAGCACCGGCGCGCAGCCGATGCCGATCAGCGCCATCGCGGCCGCGGCGTCCGCAAAACCGGTCGCGAGCGCGAACCAGCCCGCACCGACCACCGCGAAGAGGAAGAGGCCTGCCGTGGTGCGCCGGGGGCCGAAACGGTCGAGCCACACGCCGACCGGAAACTGCATCAGCGCGAATGTGATGAACCAGACCGCGGAGAGATCGCCGAGCTCTTTGGGGCCGAGGCCGAGATCGCGCGTGAGATCCGCCGCGATGACGGCCAGAAAGGCCCGGTAGAACTGGCTCAGCACATAGGCGGAGACGAGAGCCGTCAGCGCCGCGGCCATCCGCTCAGGTATCCATCTTCAGCGCGGCGATGAAGGCTTCCTGAGGGATTTCGACGCGCCCGAACTGCCGCATGCGCTTCTTGCCCTCCTTCTGCTTGTCGAGGAGCTTGCGCTTGCGGGAGATGTCGCCGCCGTAGCACTTCGCCGTCACGTCCTTGCGAAGCGCGGAGATCGTCTCGCGGGCGATGATCTTGCCGCCGATCGCCGCCTGAATCGGGATCTGGAAGAGGTGCTGCGGGATCAGTTCCTTGAGCTTCTCGCACATCGCGCGGCCGCGCATCTCGGCCCGGGTGCGGTGCACGAGCATCGAAAGGGCGTCGACCGGCTCCGCGTTCACGAGCAGCGACATCTTCACGAGATCGCCCGCACGATAATCGGTGATGGTGTAATCGAAGCTGGCATAGCCTTTCGAGATCGACTTCAGCCGGTCGTAGAAATCGAACACGACCTCGTTGAGCGGCAGGTCATAGACGACCATCGCGCGCTTGCCGACATAGTTCAGGTCCACCTGCGAGCCGCGGCGGTCCTGGCAGAGCTTCAGGATGCTGCCGAGATATTCGTCGGGCGTCAGGATCGTCGCGCGGATCCACGGCTCGTGGATTTCTTCGATCTTCATCACGTCCGGCATGTCGGCCGGATTGTGGAGTTCGATCTCCTCGCCGCTCCTGAGCAGGAGCTTGTAGATCACCGAAGGCGCGGTCGCGATCAGGTCGAGATTGAACTCGCGCTCGAGCCGCTCCTGGATGATCTCCAGATGCAGGAGGCCGAGAAAGCCGCAACGGAAGCCGAAGCCGAGCGCGGCGGAGCTTTCCATCTCGAAGCTGAAGCTCGCATCGTTGAGCCGCAGCCGGCCCATCGCGGCCCGCAGATCCTCGAATTGCGCGGCATCGACCGGGAAGAGACCGCAGAACACGACCGGTTGCGCGGGCTTGAAGCCCGGAAGCGCCGCGGCCGTCTGCCGGCGCGTCTCGGTGATGGTGTCGCCCACGCGGGTATCGGCGACCTGCTTGATCTGCGCCGTGATGAAGCCGACCTCGCCGGGGCCGAGCTGCTCGACATCGGTCATCTTCGGCTTGAACACGCCGATGCGGTCGACCTGATAGCGGGCGCCCGTGCCCATCATCGTGATGTCGGAGCCCTTCTTCAGCACGCCGTCGATGACGCGGACGAGCACGACGACGCCGAGATAGGCGTCGTACCAGCTGTCGACGAGCAGGGCCTTGAGCGGCGCCGTCTCGTCGCCCTCCGGCGGCGGCAGCTTCTGCACGATGGCTTCGAGCACGCCTTCGATGTTGATGCCGGTCTTGGCCGAGATCGGCACGGCTTCCGACGCGTCGAGGCCGATCACCTCCTCGATCTGTTCCTTGATCCGCTCGGGCTCGGCGGCGGGCAGGTCGATCTTGTTGAGGACCGGCACGATCTCATGGTTCGCGTCGAGCGCGTGATAGACGTTGGCGAGCGTCTGCGCTTCGACGCCCTGCGAGGCGTCGACGACGAGCAGCGAGCCTTCGCAGGCCGCGAGCGAGCGCGAGACCTCGTAGGCGAAGTCGACGTGCCCGGGCGTGTCCATCAGATTGAGGATGTAGGTCTTGCCGTCCTTGGCCTTGTATTCGAGCCGGACGGTGTTGGCCTTGATGGTGATGCCGCGCTCGCGCTCGATGTCCATCGAGTCGAGCACCTGATCCACCATCTCGCGTTCCGAGAGGCCGCCGGTGAACTGGATCAGCCGGTCGGCCAGCGTCGACTTACCGTGGTCGATATGGGCCACGATCGAGAAGTTGCGGATGTTGTCGAAACGGTGCGCGCTCATGGCGCCGCACATAGCAGCGCGGGGCCGGTTTTCCAAGGGACGCAGGGCCCGATGCGGCATCGCGGGCGGGCGACGCCGCGCCGCGGCCGCTTCTCACAAGGCGAAATCGGACGCGTCCAATGCGATGGTCCCCGAAAGCCGCAGCGTGAAATCCGCGACGGCGTCGCCGTCGAGATCCCCGAGGACCAGCGTCTCGCGTGCCGCCTCGTCACGATCGACCCGGATCTCCCCGGCCTTTCCGTCGAACGCATCGCTCCCGACGAAGGCGAGGGAGCCGTAGACCATCGAGCTCAGATCGATGACGTCGGCCCCCTTGGCGAAGTCGAGGATCAGATCGCGACCCGCCCCGATCTCCTCGGCGTTCATGAACACGAACGCGTCCGAACCCGTGCCGCCGCGGAAGAGATCGGCGCCGCGCCCGCCTTCGAGAAAATCGTCTCCGGCATCGCCGTAGAGCGTGTCGTTCCCCTCCCCGGCCCAGATCGTGTCGTCGCCGTCGCCGCCGAAGATGCGGTCGTCCCCGTCCCAGCCGAGAACGTAATCCCCTCCTCCCATGCCGCGCAGCACGTCCGCGCCGTGATGGCCGATGAGGCGATTTCCGCCGTCGTTGCCCGTCCCGCTCCGGGCGACGTCGACATCGGCCTCGATGGTCAGCCACTCCAGTCCCTCGCCGAGCGTGAAGCTGACCGAAGCGATGACCTGATCGATCGCGCCTCCGGAATCCGAGACCCGGTCGAGCATGGAGTCGACGTAGAAGGTGTCGCTGCCCGCGCCGCCCTCCATCACGTCGGCACCGGCGCCGCCGATCAGGGCGTCGTCGCCTCCGCCGCCGAAGAGAAGATCGTTGCCGATGCCGCCGAACATGACGCCGGCCTCGTCGCCGTCGGAGAGGACGTCGTTTCCGGCGTCGCCGCGAAGCGTGTCGTATCCCGAACCGCCGGACAGCGTGTCGTCGCCGGCCCCGCCCGACAGCACGTCCGCCCCGCCGCCGCCCTCGAGGCTGTCGGCGCCGCCCGCGCCCGCCAGCCTGTCGTCGCCGCCGTTCCCGGCCAGGGTGTCGTCGAGCGCCCCGCCCGTCAGCGTGTCGGCGGCGAGGCCTGCGCGGAACGAGATCCGTTCCAGCCCTCCGAACGCGGAGCCGTCGGCGAAGCTCGTGAAAGCGCCGCCCGCGAGATCGAAGACGAAGGACGTCGTGGCTCGGGCGCGGCTGATCACGGCCAGATCCGTTCCTGCGCCGCCGAGGATCGTGTCGGGGCCCTGATCCACGTAGCTGTAGAACCGGTCGTCGCCGGCGCCGCCGTCCATCAGATCGCGGCCGAGCCCGCCCACCAGAACGTCGTCGCCCGCCCCGCCGAACAGCGTGTCGTCGCCTGCGCGCCCGTCGAGCCGGTCCGCGCCGCCGAAGCCGGCCAGGAAGTCGTCCGACGCCGTCCCGACGAGCGTATCCGCGCCTGCCGTACCGAACAGGACGTCACCCGGGATCAGGGTGACGTTCCCCTCGAAGAAGCCCGTGGCGGAGGACGCGAAGACGCTCGTCAGCTTCGAGACGAAACCGCCCTCGGGAGTGCCGACGCCGAGCGCGATGTAGGGGTCCTCCTCCCATTTGTATTCCTTGATGAGGCGCAAGTCGAAATGCCCCTCGGGACCGGAGAGGAGGTAGTAGCTGTCGATCTGCATGTCGCCTTCGCCCGCGGACAGGTCGGGCATCGGCGGCGCATTCGCCGCGACGATCCGGTCCTCCGTCAGGTCGAAACCGACGATCTCGCGATAAGAGGTCGGCAGACGGTCGTAGTCGACCAGAAACCAGTCGGGACCGTCGGTCGCCGTGACCGTCGTTTCGCCGGAGGCGAGATCGACGAGCGACGTGCCGACGACGGGCTCGAGCGCGACCGCCGCGACGAGAGCCTCCGCGGGTCGAACGGATGCGGCCATGACGGCCTCCTGCTGTCCGAGGGTCCGAAGGGCCGATCCGGCATTCGGATTCCGCCCGCCCTCCAACGCGCGAGGGGTCCTCAAGTTCGCCGCTCCGGGCGGATCTTCCGCCCGCTTTCGGCCGGCAGGAGCAGCGGGCGGCCGTTCCGGATATACGGATCGTTTTCGGGCTCCTCGGGAGCTCTCGCGAGCTTGAAAAAGCGTGTTGCAGGCGACCTTGATGAACAGGATTCACGATCGGGAAATCCTGAACTCCGCTTCGCGAAAATTTTTCTTGCGGAATTCGTTTTGTTACTCTAGCGTACCTTCATCGAATTTTTGCTCGGGCGAATGCGCCTTCAAGTTCCGCTCCGGCGGAACAGACGCCGACCTCAATCAAACATCGATGACGAACTCCGGGACCGTGCCGATGGACGGCAGTTCCGCGCGTTCCGACTATGACGAACGAAGGAGACCATCATGGATCTCGTCAAAGGCACCGTGAAATTCTACAACGAAACCAAGGGCTACGGCTTCATTCAGCCGGAAGGCGGCGCGAAGGACGTGTTCGTCCACGCGACGGCTCTGGAGCGCGCGGGCATGCGCTCGCTGAGCGAAGGCCAGAGCGTGTATTTCAACACGGCTGAAGACCGCCGCACCGGCAAGGTCGCGGTCGACATGATCCAGGCGGCCTGACGCGAGACCGCGCTTCGGCGCGCCGCGACATCGCCTGAACGAAAAACGCCGCCGGGCTCGCGCCCGGCGGCGTTTTTCATGCGCGTCGCGAACCGTCGTCAGGCGGCGGTACGCACCATCTTCACGCTGTTCGGGGCCGGCTTGTTGATCGTCTGGAAGACGACGCAGTAACGCTCGGTCAGCTTCAGCAGCGTGTCGAGCTTCTCCTGCGGGGCGTCGGTATCGACCTCGAAGGTCAGGCGGATCTCGCGGAAGCCGACCGGAGCCTCCTTGTCCACGCCGAGCGTGCCGCGGAAGTCGAGATCGCCTTCAGCCTTGACCACGCCCTTGCGCAGCGGGATTTCGAGCGCGGTCGCGACGGCCTTCAGCGTGACGCCCGCGCAGGCGACGAGCGCTTCGAGCAGCATGTCGCCCGAGCAGAGCTCCATGCCGGAGCCGCCCGTCGCGGGGTGCAGGCCCGCCACCGCCAGCGCGCGGCCCGTCTCGACCTTGCAGGCGACGTGCTGGTCGTCGAGCTCGCCCTGCGCCTTCAGCGTGATCACCGCCGCGTTCGGGTCGTCCTTGTACTTCGCCTTGATCGGGGCCTGAATGGCGCGAAGGGCTTCGGCGTCCATGGTCTCGTCTCCTCGGTTCGGGGGCGGGCGGCGGGCCGCCTCAATAGGATGCGGGCGCCTCGGCCTCCGCACCCGCGGGGCGCGGCGCTTCGGGGCGCAGGGAACGGTCCAGCGCGTTGAGAACGCGCCGCTTGGTCTTTTCGAAACCCGCCGAGATGCGGTCGCGCGGGCGGTCGAGATGGGCCGAGATGGTCTCGTAGACCCGGCCCGGCTTCGGCCGCATCACGATGATGCGGTCGGCCAGCGTCACCGCCTCTTCCACGTCATGCGTGACCATGACCACGGTCGGGCGCGTCTCCTCCCACAAAAGCAGGAGATGCTCGTGCAGGCTCGCCCGCGTGAAGGCGTCGAGCGCGGAGAAGGGTTCGTCGAGCAGCAGCACTTTCGGCCGCGCCACGAAGGCGCGGGCGATGGCGATGCGCTGCTGCTGGCCGCCGGAGAGTTCGCGCGGCCAGCGCGCGCCGTAGCCTGCGAGCCCCACCCGGTCCAGCGCGTGCTCCACCCGCTCCCGGCGCTCCGCCGCGGGCAGGCCCGCGAGGCCGAAGCCGATATTGTCCGCCACCTTGAGCCAAGGCAGAAGGCGCGGTTCCTGAAAGACGATGCCGACCGCGGCATGCGGGGAGGAGATCGTCTCCCCGCCCACGATCACGCGGCCCTCGGTGGCCGTGTCCAAGCCCGCGATCAGGCGCAGCAGCGTGGTCTTGCCGCAGCCCGAGCCGCCGACCAGCGCGAGGATCTCGCCGCCGCCGACCTCGGCCGTGACGTCGGAAAGCGCCTTCGTCCCGTCGGCATAAGTCTTCGAAAGATGATCGAGCCGCAGCATCAGAGCGCACTCCGGGCCGTGTCCTGCCAGACGAGCAGGGGGCGCGTGACGAGCACGAGGAGCTGGTCGCAGAACTTCCCGAGCACCGCGAAGGCGATGATCGCGCCGAGGATCTGGTCGGGCTTGCCCATCTGCTGGCCGTCGACGAGCAGATAGCCGAGCCCTTCCGCCGCGCCCATGAATTCGGCCGCGACGACGAACATGAAGCCGAGCCCGAGCCCCGAGCGAAGCGAAATGACCCAAGCGGGCAGCACGGCCGGAAGCATCACGCGCCGCACCAGAGCCGGGCGCGAGAGCCGGAACACGCGGCCGACTTCGAGAAGTTTGCGGTCGATGCTTTCGATCGCACCCGCCACCCCGAGATAGACGGGGAAGAACACGCCCACCGCGATCAACGCGATCTTCGAGGTCTCGAAGATGCCGAGCCAGAGGATGAACAGCGGGACCCATGCGATCGACGGGACCGACCGCAGCGCCTGCAGCGTCGGATCGATGATGCGGCGCACGGCTTCGGAGGCGCCCGCGACGGCGCCGATCAGCGTTCCCGCCGCCGCCCCGAGCGCGAAACCGACGAAGACACGGTAGAGCGTCGCGATCACATGGGTCTTCAGCTCGCCGGTTGCGGCGAGATCGGCCATGGTCGCCCAGATCTTCGAGGGCGGCGGCATCAGCCGCGCGGAGACGACGCCCTGCCGCGCCGCCCATTCCCAGACGAGCGCGAGCAGGATCGGCAGCACCAGCCCCGCCGCGGCGAGCGCCCGGCGCGGAATGCCGAAGACCCGCGACGACGTCGCGGGTCCGGCCTCTTCGGCCACGGGGGAGATCACGCTCATTCCTGCACCGTCCGATGCGCGGCTGCGGCTCACTTCGCGGACAGATAGCGTCCGTCGACGAGGCTCGCGACCGTCGCCTTCACGTCGGTCTCAGGCTTCAGCACACCTGCCTCCTGCAAGGCAAGCCCCGCGGCGACGATGGTCTCGACCTGCGCGGTGCCGATCGGGCCGTGGGTGAGCTCGGTCCGCTCCAGCTGCTTCGCGATCACGGTCTCCGGAAGCTTCGTCGCTTCGACGAGAGACTTCGAAAGCTCCTTCGGATTGGCGAGCGACCACTGCCGCGCCTTCTCATAGGTCGCGAGCACGCGCTTCACGATCTCGGGATTGGCCGCGGCGAATTCCTCGCGGACATTCAGCACGCCCCACGTGTTCGCTTCGGGCTTGCGGAAAAAGAGCTTCGCGCCGCTTTCCACTTCCGCGGCGGCCATGATCGGGTCGAGCCCGGCCCAGGCCTCGACGTCGCCGCGCTCCAGCGCGAGACGGCCGTCGGCATGCTGCAGCAGGACGAGCTTCACGTCCTTTTCGGTGAGCTTCGCCTCGGCGAGCGCCCGGACGAGGAAGATGTGCGGATCGGTGCCGCGGGTGACGGCGATGCGCTTGCCCTTGAGGTCCGCGACCGTCTTGATCGCGTCGTTCTTGGTCACGAGCGCCGTCCATTCGGGGCGGGAATAGACATAGACCGACTTGATCGGATTGCCGTTGATCTTGCCGATCAGGGCCGCGGCGCCGGCGGTCGAGCCGAAGTCCAGCGAGCCCGCATTGAGGAATTCGAGCGCCTTGTTCGAACCGGCGGACTGCACCCAGCGGATGGAGATGCCGTCCTTTTCGAATTCCTTTTCGAGGAGCTTCTGGTCCTTCAGCACGAGGCTGACGGGGTTGTAGGTCGCCCAGTCGATGCGGATCTCCTTCGGCTGTGCGGAGGCGAAGGACGGCGCGACGGCTGCGGCGAGGAGGCCGGCGGCGAAAGCGAGGGCGGAGCGGCGGGACAGGAAGGCCATGATTTCGGGTCTCACGTTCGGGGACGAGCCCGGGGCCGCCTTTCGGAAGCCCGCGGCGCTTTAGCCGGACTTGTTTGTCCGCGGTCTCCCGCTTCGGCGCCCGGCAAGCTGCTCGGTTCAAATCGGCGCGAGCGTTCTTTAAAACGAACCGTTCTTTTTGTCAAACGATCCGTCCGGGAAGAAGGATTGTTCGCAATCCGATGGAGAACCCCGAACTCCGTCATTGCGAGCGAAGCGAAGCAATCCAGAGGGGACGGCCGGCATCGAGCACCGTGCCCGACAGTCCTGGATTGCTTCGTCGCTCCGCTCCTCGCAATGACGGAGAACGCATCCCCCGCCCGCGGGCTCAGAGCCCCTTGCAGCCCCGGGCGATCTCGGTCTCGAACTCTCGGACGGTCTCGCGGTCCTGCGCCAGCGCGCGGCCGCGGTCGGGCTCGGTGAGGCAGCGGCCATGGACCTCGATGGCCTTCTTCATCACGTCGAGATGCCGCCGCTGCACGCGGCAGCGGTCGGGCTGCGGCTGCGAGAAGGCCGCCACGAGCCGGTCGCGCGAAGACGTGATGGCGCCTTGCGTCTGGAAGAGGTCGCGCTTGCAATCGGCCGAATCCACCGTCCCGGCCGAAGCCGGTACGGCGAACAGGAGGCCGGCAAGAGCCGTCGTCAGGACCGGGCGAAGCGCCGTCATGCGTCTCCCCCGGCTCAGCCGAGATTGAGTTCCTTGAAGAAGTCGTTGCCCTTGTCGTCGATGACGATGAAGGCGGGGAAGTCCTCGACCTCGACCTTCCAGATCGCTTCCATGCCGAGCTCCGGATATTCGAGAACCTCGACCTTCTTGATGCAGTCCTGCGCGAGGCGGGCGGCGGGGCCGCCGATCGAGCCGAGATAGAAGCCGCCGTGCTTGGCGCAGGCCTCGCGCACCTGGGCGGAGCGGTTGCCCTTGGCCAGCATCACCATCGAGCCGCCCGCGGCCTGGAACTGGTCGACATAGCCGTCCATGCGGCCCGCGGTGGTCGGCCCGAAGGAGCCCGAAGCCATGCCGTCCGGCGTCTTCGCGGGACCGGCATAATAGACCGGGTGGTTCTTGAAATAGTCGGGCATCGCCTCGCCGCGTTCGAGCCGCTCGCGGATCTTCGCATGCGCGAGGTCGCGCGCCACGATGATCGTGCCCGTCAGCGACAGGCGCGTCTTCACGGGATGCTTCGAGAGCGTCGCGAGGATCTCGCTCATCGGCTTGGCGAGGTCGATCTTCACCACGTCGCCGCCGAGCGCGGATTCGTCGACATGCGGCATGAAGCGCGCGGGATCGGTCTCGAGCTGCTCGAGGAACACGCCCTTGCGGTTGATCTTGCCCTTGGCCTGCCGGTCGGCCGAGCAGGACACGCCGAGACCGATCGGCATCGAGGCGCCGTGGCGCGGCAGGCGGATCACGCGGACGTCGTGGCAGAAATATTTGCCGCCGAACTGCGCGCCGACGCCGAGCGACTGCGTGAGCTTGTGGACCTCCTCCTCCATCGCGAGATCGCGGAAGGCGTGGCCGCTCTCCGAGCCCTGCGTGGGCAGGTCGTCGAGATAGCGGGCCGAGGCGAGCTTCACGGTCTTCATCACCATCTCGGCGGAGGTGCCGCCGATGACGATGGCGAGGTGGTAGGGCGGGCAGGCCGCGGTGCCGAGCGTGAGGATCTTCTCCTTCAGGAAGGCGATCATCCGGTCATGCGTCAGCAGCGAGGGCGTCGCCTGGAACAGGAAGGTCTTGTTGGCCGAGCCGCCGCCCTTGGCCATGAACAGGAATTTGTACTCGTCGTCGCCCTCGGCATAGATGTTGATCTCGGCCGGGAGATTGTTCCGGGTGTTCTTCTCTTCGAACATCGAGATCGGGGCGAGCTGCGAATAGCGCAGGTTCTTCTCGAAATAGGCGTCGCGGATGCCGTCGGCGAGCGCGTCCTCGTCGGAGCCGTCCGTCCAGACGAGACGCCCCTTCTTGCCCATCACGATCGCGGTGCCGGTGTCCTGGCACATCGGCAGCACGCCGCCCGCCGCGATATTCGCGTTCTTCAACAGGTCATAGGCCACGAACTTGTCGTTCGAGGTCGCCTCGGGATCGTCGAGGATCTTGGCGAGCTGGGCGAGATGGCCCGGGCGCAGCAGGTGGTTGATGTCGATCATCGCCTGCTTGGCGAGAAGCCGCAGCGCCTCCGGCTTCACCGACAGCACCTCGCGGTCGCCGATCTTCTCGACCGTCACGCCGTCGTCCGACAGCTTGCGATAGGGCGTGGTGTCGGGGCCGAGCGGAAACAGGCTCGAAGCGGAAGCGGCCATGGCGAAGACCTCACGAGGCGTGATGCGGACGAGACGGACCGCGTTCTAGGCCGTGCGGGGCGTCATTCCAAGTCGGCACTTCGTGTCATGCCGGATTGCAGCCGCGCTTCGGGCGCGGAGCAGCGGCCGGTCTGCTGCCCGTTTCGGCGGCAGAAGCTCAAGCCGCGTGCGGCTGGGCCTGCGTCAGCACGGCGAACAGCGCCGACGGATCGCGCGTCGTGCGCAGCGCCTGCACGGTCGAAGGCTCGCGCAGGATGCGGGCGACACGCGCCAGCGCCTTAAGGTGATCGGCGCCGGCCGACTCGGGGGCGATCAGCAGGAAAACGAGATCGACGGGCTCGCCGTCGAGCGCCTCGAAATCCACCGGCTTCTCCAGCCGCGCGAACAGGCCGAAAAGCCGGTCGGATTTCGCCATCTTGCCGTGCGGAATCGCGATTCCGCGGCCGATCCCGGTCGAGCCGAGCCGTTCGCGCTGCAGAAGCGTCTCGAACAGGTCACGAGGATCGAGGCCGGAGATCGCGGCCGCATGCTCCGCGAGATCCTGCAGGACCTGCTTCTTCGTGCCCCCCTTCAACGAGGGGAGCACGGCTTCCTGTGCCAAAAGATCCGAAAGCGGCATGTGTGCGCCCGTGGTTCTGCCGCGGTTGATCCGCGGAACCGGTTCTTGCTCTTCTCGTGATAGGCCAGATCCGTGCCGGCACGGATCAGGAAGGACCGTTGCCGTCCAGCGCGGGGGGATCGATCCAACCGATGTTTCCGTCCGAGCGGCGATACACGATGTTCACCCGTTCGGAACCGGCGTGACGGAATACGAGAACGGGCGCGCCGGTCAAGTCCAGATCGAGAACCGCGTCGCTGACGGACATCCGGCGCATGTTCTTCTTCGTTTCCGCGATCACGATCGGGTTGAATTCGTCGACCTCGATCTCGTCGTCGTCCGAATCGGGGGCCTGAATCACATAGGAGGGGACTTCGAGCGCCCATACGGCGGCATTGCCGTTCGCGCTCTGCACCGCGCTGCGGTCCTTCAGGCGCCGATTGTAGCGGCGCAGGCGCTTCTCGATGCGTTCGGCGGCCTTGTCGGCGCTCAGATAGGCGTCATGCGCCATGCCTTCGGACTGCAGCGTCACGCCCGAGGAGAGATGCAGGGTGCAGTCGGTCCGGAATCCGGTGCCTTCGGGTTCGACGACGACGTGGCCCGCCACGCCCCCGTCGAAATATCGCTTCACCGCCCCCGCGACCCGCTCGACGATCTGACCTCTGAGAGCTTCACCGATGTCGATATTCTTGCCGGAGACGCGGAGAGCCATGGTGCACCTGCGTTTGTTGCGGGCGACGCCCTTCGGCGGCCCACGCGGCCGGCGACCGACGTCTTGTATAAGACGTAGGCACGCTCCGGAGAGGTGTCAACGCCGCCCGGAAGGCTGCTCTCGATCATGCCTGCCGAGCGGTCAATGCCTGCTTCTCGCGGCGTCTTTCGACCGAGGAAGGAATCCGCAATCCCTCCCGGTACTTGGCCACCGTGCGCCGTGCGATGTCGACGCCGGACTCCTTCAGCTTCTGGACGATCGCATCGTCGGAAAGCACCCCGTCGGCGGTTTCCGCGTCGATCATCTGCTTGATCCGGTGGCGGACGGCTTCGGCCGAATGCGCGTCCTCCCCGCCGGTCCCCGCGATGGCGGCGGTGAAGAAATACTTCATCTCGAACAGGCCGCGCGGGGTCGCCATGTATTTGTTCGAGGTGACGCGCGAGACGGTCGATTCATGCATCGCGATCGCGTCCGCCACCGTGCGCAGATTGAGCGGGCGCAGATGTTCGACGCCGTGCACGAGAAAGCCGTCCTGCTGGCGGACGATCTCGCTCGCGACCTTCAGGATCGTCTTGGCGCGCTGTTCGAGGCTCCGCGTCAGCCAGTTCGCGCTCTGCAGACACTCGGCGACATAGCTCTTCTCGGTCTCGGTGCGGGCCGAGCCCGAGATGCGAGCCGCATAGGTCTGGTTCAACAGAACCCGCGGCAGGACCTCGCTGTTGAGTTCGACGAGCCAGGTGTCGTCGGGTCCGCGGCGGACCGTGACGTCGGGGATCACGGGCTGGACGGGCGCCCCGCCGAAGCGGAGGCCCGGCTTCGGGTCGAGGCGGCGGATGTCCGCCACCATCTCCTGCATGTCCTCCTCGTCGACGTCGCACAGCCGACGCAGCGTCGCGAAGTCGCGCCGCGCGAGAAGGGGAAGATTGTCGAGCAGCGCGGCCATGCAGGGGTCGTAGCGGTCGATCTCCTGCAACTGCAGCCGCAGGCATTCGGCGAGATCGCGCGCGGCCACGCCTGTGGGCTCGCAGGCCTGCACCAGTTTCAGCACCGCCTCGGTCCGCGCGACGGACACGCCGAGCCGGTCCGCCACGTCCTCGACCGTCTCGCCGAGATAGCCCGCATCGTCGATCGCGTCGATCAGCGCCGAGCCGATCATCCGGTCGACGGGATCGGTCACCGCGAGCTGGAACTGCGACAGGACGTGATCCTGCAAAGAGACCGCTTCGGCCACATAGGCTTCGAGATCGGGCGCCTCCCCGCCTCCCGCACCGCTGCCGCCGACGCCGCTCCAGCTCGTCGCCGAAAGGCCGGAGGCGGGCTCCGCATCGGCCTCGCGCCGGGCGGGCGCGTCGTCGGGAAACACGTTGTCGAGGGAGGTGTCGAGCCGGGCCTCCATCTCGCCGCGGCCGCTCATGTCGTCGGCCATCCAGTCGCCCGCCGCAGGCTCGGCGCCGTCGGGGGCGGACTGCGGCTCCTGCGGGGCGATCGGGCCGTCGTCGTCGCCCGCGCGTTCGAGCAGCGGATTGCGCTCGAGTTCGGTCTCGACATAGGCCGCAAGATCGAGCGTGGAGAGCTGCAGCAGCTTGATCGCCTGCAGCAGCTGCGGCGTCATGACCAGAGACTGGCTCTGGCGCATCTCCAGACGATGCGAAACCTTCATACCCGTCCCGAACGCTACGCCGCACGCCGTTATTGCGACGCTTACGGCACAGATCTTGCGTTAAGATTAACTTATCGGCGCCGTTCGGCCGGGTCAAAGACCCGGACGGTCTAGAGACGGAAGTCTTCGCCCAGATAAAGGCGCCGCACGTCGGGCGACGCGATGATCTCGTCCGGGCGCCCTTCCATCAGCACCCGACCGGAATGGATGATGTAGGCGCGGTCGATCAGCCCCAACGTCTCGCGGACATTGTGGTCCGTGATCAGCACGCCGATGCCGCGGCGCTTCAGGTGGCGCACGAGATCCTGGATGTCGCCCACCGCGATCGGATCGATGCCCGCGAAGGGCTCGTCGAGCAGCATGAAGGACGGGCGGCCCGCCAGCGAGCGGGCGATCTCGCAGCGCCGCCTCTCGCCGCCCGACAGCGCGATGGAGGGCGACTTCCTCAGCCGCTTGATGTCGAATTCGTCGAGCAGCGCGTCGAGCTCCGCCTCGCGGCGGTCGCGGTCGGGCTGGGTGACTTCGAGCACCGCGCGGATGTTGTCCTCCACGCTCAGCCCCCGGAAAATCGAGGCTTCCTGCGGCAGATAGCCGATGCCGAGCCGCGCGCGACGGTACATCGGCAGATGCGTCACGTCGTGCCCGTCGAGCGTGATGCGCCCGAGATCGGCCGGGACGAGCCCGGTGATCATGTAGAAGATCGTGGTCTTGCCGGCGCCGTTCGGCCCGAGCAGGCCGACGGCCTCGCCGTTGCGCACGGACAATGACGCGTCCTGCACCACCATGCGGCCGCGATAGCTCTTCTGCAGCCCGCTCGCGGCGAGTTCGCCGCCGAGCACGGCGGCCGCGGTCGCGCCCGCAAGACCGGAAACGGAAGCGTCCATCAGGGTCTCGCGGGCGGCTTCGGCGCGGCGGGGGCCGCGGGGGCCTGCGCCGGCGCGGCGGGCTTCGCGCCCTGCCGATCGATCGGCTTCGCGCCGTCCTCGGAGCCCGGCACCAGCAGGCTGCGCACGCGGCCCGTCGAGGCGCGGGCTTCCACCGTGGCCTGACCGGTCGTGAGATCGTAGTTCAGACGCTCGCCCTTGGTCACGTTGCCGCCCTGGGTGAGCGCGACGTCGCCGGTGAGGACGACACGATTGTTCTCGCGGTCGAAGATGCCCTCGCGGCCCGTCGCGATCTGGTCCTTCGACACGATGCTGACGCCGCCGAAGGCTTCGACGCGTCGCACGCTGGTGCCGCCGGGCGAGGCGCCCGCCGGAGCCGGCTGCCGCGCGTCCGTCTCGCCCTTCTGCCCGCGCGCGTAGAACACGACCATCTCGGCGGATTTCATCGTGGTGTCGCCCTGAACGACCACGACATTGCCGCGATAGACCGCCTTCTGGTCACGATCGAAGACTTCGAGCTGGTCCGCTTCGATATTGATCGGCTCGCGCGAAGACGTCCCGAAGACGCCGGCGCCGGGCGCGGTGGTTCCGGGCTTCGGCTGCGCGGCCGGCGCAGGTTTGGGCTGGGCCTCGGCGGAGACCGCGAAGCCGAACAGGGCCGGCGCGAAAAGAAGAGCGGCGAGCCGTTTCATCGTTTTCCCTCGGTCGGACCCCGCGACTCGGCCGGCGTTTCGTCGGGCGCGGAGGAGAGATGCGTTCTGACACGTCCGATGAACACGATCCGCTTGCCGTTGTCCATGATGTGCATCGCATCGGCCTCGATGGAGCCGCCGGACATCAGCACGCGGACGGGGTCGTCGGTGAGCACGGTGCCACCCTTCATGTCGGCGCGGGCGCTGATCATGCGCACGTCGTAGCCCTGCGCGATCACGCGCACGTCCTCGCGCATGTCGAGCGTTTCCTTCTGGCTGTCGTAGACGCCCTTGGCGGCTTCGAGCAGCGCCGTCTGCTTCTGCTCCATGCCGATCTTGGCGCGCATGGCGCTGAGTTCGATCACGGTCGGATTGCGGACGTCCTGCACCGCGGAATCGGCGGTGACCTCGTAAGGCCGCATGTCCTGTCGGAACCCCGTGAGGCGCGGCAGTTCCATGGTGATCTTGGAGCCGTTGAGACGGAAGGCGCCGATGCTCACGCCCTCGGGGACCTTGCGGAACGGGTCGAACACCGCCACCAGCACCACCGCCGCGATCGCGACCAACGAACCGATCGGGATGGCCACACGGAGAAACCGCACGCGCCGGCTGTGGCGACGCGCGACCGCATAGCGGGCCGCGACGTCGTCGCGGCTCGGGACGGTCATTCCCGCGTCGATGCGTGCTGCGTCGGTCGTCGTCGTCTCCATCGGCCTGATCACGCGTCCGAGCCGGACGCCGCGCGCATCATGAATGCGCGAAGATGTCCGTTTCGGGCCAGCCTTCCAGATCGAGTCTGGCACGCGTCGGGAGAAATTCGAAACAGGCCTTCGCGATCTCCGCGCGACCCTCGCGGGCCAGCAGCACGTCGAGTTTGGCGCGCAGCGCGTGCAGGTGCAACACGTCCGACGCCGCATAGGCCAGCTGGGCGTCGCTGAGATCGTCGGCGCCCCAATCGGAGGACTGCTGCTGCTTGGACAGATCGATGCCGAGCAGTTCGCGCGTGAGATCCTTCAGCCCGTGCCGGTCGGTATAGGTGCGCACGAGCCGCGAGGCGATCTTCGTGCAGTAGATCGGGCCGGTGACGACGCCGAACGCATGCTCCATCACCGCGATGTCGAAGCGCGCGAAGTGGAAGATCTTGGTCACGTTCGGATCGGTCAGCACCCGTTCGAGATTGGGCGCGCGCTTCTGGCCCGGGGCGATCTTCACCAGATCGGCCGAGCCGTCTCCGGTCGAGATCTGCACGAGGCAGAGCCGGTCGCGATGCGGGTTGAGGCCGAGAGTTTCCGTATCGATCGCGACCGCGGGGCCGGGCTGCCAGCCGTCCGGCAGGTCGTGATGATGGAGGCGATGGGTCATCTCGCGGAGTCCGTGTCGCGGCTTCGATCCTGCTGCGAACACCATCCCCGCCCTTGCGTCAAGCGGCAGGGCCCGTCCGGCTCATGCTGCGGGTGCGGCGGCGCTCGGATCGCGCGGCCGCGGCGGGCGCGAACCGCGCCGTGCGAAAAACTCGGCCGAGAGCGGCACGGGATCGGTTCCGCCGGTCAGCGCCGCCCGCAATTCGGCGAAAAAAGCCTCGGTCTCGCGGAGCTTCGCGATCCGACGGCGCCCCGGGCGTCCCTCTTCCGCCGCTTCGATCAGCGCGATCCGACCCGTTCCCACGGCATAGGCCAGCCGTTTGAACTGCTCGACCCCCTGCATCATCGGAACACTGAAAGGCAGCAGGGTCTCGCGGATATGATGAAGCGCGTTCAGCGACAGCGAATTCACCCAGCGCCGCGTGTCGACGGCGTAAAGCAGCGACGGCGCCTCGTCGGGGTTGAACCACTCGGTCGTGTTGAGCAAGAGCTGCATGACCTCCTGCAGCGGCGCGACGCCGGAGTCGTGCATCGCCTTGTGGAACATCCGCCACTCTTCCTCGGCGAGAAGGACCGAGGCGAGGCGCGCCCGCTGGTCGACCCTCGTTCCGCCGAGCGAGATCGCTTCGAGCCTGACCTTGAACTCCTTCTGCCAGTACCGGAAAATGGGCTCCCGCAGAAAGACGTTGCGGTTGAGCAGCGCTTCCGTCGGCAGCCCGCGCCCTGCCGGACCCGAAGGCTCGGTGAGCAGGTCCTTGCACTCGTGCAGGAATTTCCCCATCGGGATCGCCAGGTCGAGATCGAAGTCCGACCCGTGATAATCGGAAGACGCAACCATTAAAGAAACACCCGGAAGAACGCGTTCGAACGAAAGCAATCTACCGATTGCAGATGAACGACCCGCCTCCGGAAAGCATAAAAATCGACGGAAACGCGCAACCGACGCGAAAACGCCCGAAGCGATGGAGTCAGCTGAATTTCGACGTCTTCGTGGAGCGTCGCGAAGCGGGTGCGAAAACCGCTTCCATCGGGAACCCGACCGATCCGGTCGGGTTTGGTGCCCAGGAGAGGACTCGAACCTCCACGGTGTTACCCACTGGTACCTGAAACCAGCGCGTCTACCAATTCCGCCACCTGGGCCCGGCGCGTCTCTTAGGGGTTCGGGGCCGGCGTTGTCAATCGGCGTCGAACGCCGTCGTGCCGTTTTCGGGTCGTGCGGGGACTTGCGAGGACGGCTCCTCGGCTCCATCCTTGTCTCCAGCGTCAATCGGAGGGCGTGATGGCCCGTACGATCCTTCCCCCGACCGAACCGCCCGGCTCGCCGTTGCGGATGCTTCTCGTGCAGGCGGGCTGCGGCGCCCTGCTCGGCCTCGCCTTCGCGATCGGCCTCACCGTTCTCGACGTCGACGGCATCGGCGCGCTGATCCGCGGCTCGGATACGGGCATGATCGCCTTCATCCTGCTGGCGGGCGGCTTCATGGTCACCTGCGGCAGCGTGGTGGCGGGCACCGCCATCATGATGATGCGCAACGACGACGACGACCATGACGGCGGCCATCATGAACGCTCCGCCGTTCTTGTGCCGGTTCCCGTCCGCGCGACGCGACGTTCGTCCCCTGTACACGGCCGTTTTCATTGACTAAGACCCTTCCCGAGGTTCTCGGGGGAGGGCAGCCATGGTTGCGTCATCCGGCCGTCTGGTCACGGTCTTCGGCGGTTCCGGCTTCATCGGCCGGCACGTGGTCAGGGCGCTCGCGCGCCGCGGCTGGCGCGTCCGCGTAGCGGTCCGGCGCCCCGATCTGGCGCTGTTCCTTCAGCCTCTCGGCAATGTCGGCCAGATCCATCCCGTTCAGGCCAATCTTCGCTATCCCGAATCCGTCGCCCACGCCGTCGCGGGTGCGGATGCGGTCGTGAACCTGGTCGGCATCCTCGCCGAAACCGGCAAGCAGAGCTTCGATTCGGTGCAGGCGAACGGCGCCCGCGCCGTGGCGGAGGCGACCCGCGCCGCGGGGATCGGCACGCTGGTGCAGATGTCGGCGATCGGCGCCGACCCCGATTCGGAAAGCGCCTATGCGCGTTCCAAGGCGGCCGGCGAGGCCGCGGCCCGCGCGGCGGTGCCCGGGGCCGTGATCATCCGCCCCTCCATCGTGTTCGGCCCCGAGGACGGCTTCTTCAACCGCTTCGCGTCGTTGGCGACCATGCTGCCGGTGATTCCGCTCGTCGGGGGCGGCACCACGCGCTTCCAGCCCGTCTTCGTCGGCGACGTCGCCGAGGTGATCGCGCGGGCGGTCGAGGGCTCGATCGCGCCGGGCAAGGTCTATGAACTCGGCGGCCCCGAGGTGAAGACCTTCGAGGAGCTCGTGCGCATCGTGCTGCGCGAGACGGACCGCAAGGCCGTCCTCGCCCCGCTGCCCTTCGCGGCGGCGCGCCTGCAGGCCGGCGTCATGGAATTCCTGAATTCGGCGACCTTCGGGCTCCTGCCCGACGAGTTCATGCTCACCCGCGATCAGGTGACGCTGCTCGAGAAGGACAACGTGGTTTCCGAACGCGCCATCCAGGACGGTCGCACGCTCGAAGGCCTCGGCATCCGCGGCGAGACGGTCGAGGCCGTGGTGCCGTCCTATCTCTACCGCTACCGCAAGGGCGGCCAGTTCACGAGCGGCAAATACGCCTGATCCGGGGCGCGGTCAGGCCCTGAAGCCGGCCGCGCGTTCGCGCTGCTCGATCGCCTTGTTCACGTGGACCATCAACGCGGTCCCGAAGAGCGGCGTGAACAGGTTCAGGATCGGCACGGCCACGAAGCCCGCCATCAGCAGTCCCGCCAGGGTCACGGTGCCCGAATGGCGCTCGCGCAGCGCCTTCACCTCCGCGGGCGAGCGGAAGCGGCCCGAGGCGAGCGCGAAATATTCGCGCCCGAAGAGCCAGGAATTGGCCGCGAAGAAGGCGAACAGGTTCACCACCGGCACGAACAGCAGCAGCAGCGCGACGAGGTTCACGCCCAGCGTCAGCGCGCCGAACCGTGCGCCTTCGAGAACCGCGGTCGCGACCGGCAGGGCCCGGCCCGGCGCGTCGGCGGGATAGTCGGCGCGCTCGATCCGCTCGGCCACGTCGTCCAGAAAGAAGCTCGCGACCAGCATCGAGACCGGCGGGATGAGATAGGCGAGGCCGAAGACCAGCCCGAAGCCCGCCAGAAACACGGCATAGACCTCGACCCAGGAATAGGACGCGACGAGCTGGGAGCCGTCGAGCCACCAGGCGAAGAGGCGCGTCAGCCCCGCCCAGACGAGCAGCAGCAGAACCAGCGTCAGCCCCAGCGAACGCCACAGCACCTTGCGGAACGGCGGCGAGAAGATCTGCGCGAGGGCGCGCAGGGCGGCTTTGATGATCATGGTCGGGCTCCCGCTTGCAGCCCGACATAGGAACCGGGCGGTTGCATCGCAAGCCGGATATGCACGGACCTCCCCTTGCGGGGGGACGACGGGCGGGGCTCAATGGCGCCGCGGGCCGCATCAACGAAAACGCGCAATGGTCCGTGCGCAGGAGGAAGCCGCTCATGCCCGTCGTCGATGCCGGACGCTGGAAGATCAATTATGTCGAAGAGGGATCGGGCACGCCGCTGCTGCTGATCCATGGCCTCGCCGGCGACCACAAGGCTTGGCTGCCGCAGATCGCGGAATTCAAGTCGCGCCATCGCGTCATCGCCTTCGACAATCCCGGCTCGGGCCTGACCTCCGCCGTGGAAAGCCCCACCTCCATGCAGGAGATGGCCGAGGACGTGCTGCGCTTCATGGATGCGCTCGGGGTCGAGAACGCGCATGTGGTCGGCCGGTCCATGGGCGGCGCGATCGCCCAGCGCATGGCGCTGACGGCGCCGGACCGCGTCCGCTCGCTGGTGATGGCCGCATCCTTCGCGCGGCTCGATCCGGTGGGCCGGCGCTGGCTGGAAAGCATGCGGGACTTCGTGGCGCGCGGCGGGAAATGGGCGGATTGGGCGAAGCTGTTTTCCCCGACCTTCGTTTCGAACGCCTATTTCAACACGCATCCCGAGGTCATGGCCCGGATCGAGGGGCTGATCGGCGACGAGAGCCGCGACAAGCGCTCTTACGTGAACTTGAACAACGCGGTGCTGGCCGCCGACACGATGGACGAGATCGGCCGTATCCGCTGCCCCGTGCTGATCATGGCCGGGCGGCTCGACCCGATCTGTTCGCCGACCTCGACCGGCTGGATGCAGCAGGCCCTCCCCTCGGCCGAGACGGTCTGGTTCGAGGAGAGCAGCCATTTCTTCCTGATGGAAGAAGCCGAAAAGGCCATGCGTGTCCTCGCCGACTGGCTCGCCCGGCACCCCTGAGGGCTGCACTCCCCGTCATTGCGAGGAGCGCAGCGACGAAGCAATCCACGACGTCGGGCATAGAGCCCGGTGCCGACGGTCCCTCCGGATTGCTTCGCTGCGCTCGCAATGACGGTGCGGGTCAGCCTCGACGTGTCATCCCGGCCGCAGCGAAGCGGAGAGCCGGGATCCGGGGAATGACGAAGCCGCTCGACGCACGCCCCTGTTTGGATCCCGGGTCGGCTCCGCCGCCCGGGATGACACGTCGGGGCTTTTCGGATCACAGCGGCCCGGCGCCGGCCTCCGGGTCCGCGAGGCGGTGGAGGCGGTCGGCGGCGGCGCGGGCGAAGCGGAGCAGCAGCGCCTTGCGCGCCGCGGCCGCGAGCCGGTGCTCGGGCGCCTCGCGCAGCAGCATCGCGCCATAGGCGTCGGCCAGGATCAGCCCCGCATCGTCGGGCATGATCTCGACCGGGACCGTCTCGGGAATCGCGAAGAACAGCCGGTCGCAGAACGCGCGGTATTCCGGCCATTTCACGTCGACGCGGAAATCCTCGATGCTCGACTTGATCTCGACGATCAGGATCGTGCCGTCCGCGCCCACCGCCACGAGATCCGCACGGCGACCGGAGGCGAGCACGAGCTCGGTGATCGTCGAATAGCCCAAGCCCGACAGCATCCGCCGCGCGCCGCGCGCGACCGCCGAGGCGGTCGCCGATTGGCGGCCGTCCGGCGGCAGGACGAGATCCTCGTCGGCACTCATGGCCGCGCCTTCTTCCCTGAACGCCCCCGACGGGAGCGTCGGCTCACCCGCGCAGCGTCGCGCCGGTCTTCTTGGCCGCCTCGGCGACGATGCGCGCGGCGACCGCTTCGATCTCGGCGTCTGTGAGCGTCTTCTCGACCGGCTGCAGCGTGACCGACAGCGCGACCGACTTCTTGCCCTCGGGTATGCCCGTGCCCCGATAGACGTCGAAGATCACGACGTCCGCGAGCAGAGCGCGTTCCGCGGCCTGCACGGCCTTCAACAGGTCGGCCGCGGGCACCGCCTCGTCCACGACGAAGGCGAAGTCGCGTTCCACCGGCTGGAAATCCGAAAGCTCGAGCTTCGGCTTCACCTTGGTCGGCTTGGCCTTGGGCGGCGGCAGACGGTCGAGCACGATCTCGATCGCGACCATGGGACCCTTGGCGTCGAGCGCTTCCAGCGTGCGCGGATGCAGCTCGCCGAAATGACCCACGATCATCTTCGGGCCGAATTGCAGCGTCGCGGAGCGGCCGGGATGGAACCAGGCGGGGCCGCCCGGCACCACCTGCAATCCGCCGGTCGGAACGCCCAGCGCTTCGAGCAGCGCATAGGCGTCGGCCTTGGCTGCGAAGGCGTCGACCGTCTCGTTCGCCTCGCCCCAGAAGCGGCCGGCCCCTTCAGGCCGCGCGAAGGCGCGGCGCACCGCGGTGGCGGCGATGCTCTGGTCCTCGGGCGCGTCGCCCGCGAAGACCTGGCCCACTTCGAACAGCGCCGCATCGCCGAAGCCGCGGTCGGCATTGCGCTGCGCGGCCTTGATCAGGCCCGGCAGCAGGCTCGGCCGCATGTCGGAGAGATCCACCGCGATCGGGTTGGCGAGCGCCAGCTCCGGCTTGCCGCCGCCGAACATCTCGGCTTCCGCCTTGCCGATGAAGGACCAGGTGACCGCCTCGACGAGACCGCGCGCGGCGAGCGCGCGCTTGGCCGCGCGGGTGCGCTTCTGGATCAGCGTGAGCACGGGCGTCGCCACCTTCTGCGGCTCGCGCAGGAACGGCGTCGAGGTCACGCGGTCGATGCCGGCGATGCGCACCACCTCCTCGACGAGATCCGCCTTGCCTTCCACGTCGGGGCGCCAGCTCGGCACCTTCACCTCGACGGTCGCGCCCGTGCCGTGCACGGCAAAGCCGAGCGCATCGAGCGTGCGGCGCATCTCCGCCTCGGGCACTTCGATGCCGGTGAGGCGCTTCACTTCCGCGAAGGGGAAGGCGACCGTCTTGGCGGGGACCGGAACCGCGCCCGCGAGATGCGTACCGGTCGGCGTACCGCCGCAGAGGTCGATCACCATCCGCGTCGCCAGTTCGATGCCGGGCAGGCAGAAGCCCGGGTCCACGCCGCGCTCGAAACGGTAGCGCGCATCGGTGTTGATGCCGAGGCCGCGGCCGGAGCGGGCGATGTTCAGCGGATCCCACAGCGCGGATTCGATGAGCACGTCCGTCGTGGTCTCGTCGCAGCCGGAATGCTCGCCGCCCATGATGCCGGCGATGCTCTCCACGCCGTTCTCGTCGGCGATCACCACCGTGCCGTTCTCCAGCCGGTAGGTCTTGCCGTCGAGCGCGAGCACCTCCTCGCCGTCCTTCGCGCGGCGCACGGTCAGCGCGCCCTTCACCTTCTTCGCGTCGAAGACGTGCAGCGGCCGGCCGCGGTCGAAGGTGATGTAGTTCGTGATGTCGACCAGCGCATTGATCGGCCGCAGGCCGATCGCCTTCAGCCGGCGCTGCATCCAGTCCGGGCTCGGGCCGTTCTTGACGCCGCGCACGAGGCGCAGCGCGAAGGCCGGGCAGAGATGCCGGTCGTCGACCGCGAAATCGAGCGTCACCGCCACCGGGCACTCGCCGGTGCCGGCGACGGGCGCGCTCGCGGCGTCGGCCTTCAGCGTGCCGAGGCCCGCGGCCGCGAGATCGCGCGCGATGCCGCGGATGCCGAGCGCGTCGGGGCGGTTCGGCGTCACGGCCACGTCGATCACCGGATCGTCGAGATCGGCGTAATCGACATAGCGGCGGCCCACCGGCGCATCGGCCGGCAGTTCGATGATGCCCTCATGGTCCTCGCTGAGGCCCAGTTCGAAGGCCGAGCACAGCATGCCGGCACTTTCGACGCCGCGCACGACGCCCACCGAGATCGTGATGTTCTTGCCCGGGATGAAGGTGCCGGGCGGCGAGAACACGCTCTTCATGCCGGTGCGCGCGTTCGGCGCGCCACAGACGACCTGCACGGGCTTTCCGTCGCCGGTATCGACCATGCAGACGCGCAGGCGGTCGGCGTTCGGGTGCTGCTCGGCGGAGATCACATAGGCGGTGATGTAGGGCGCCAGCGCCTTGGCCGGATCCTCGACGCCTTCCACTTCGAGCCCGACGCGGGTCAGCGCGTCCACGATCTCGTCGAGCGAGGCCGTCGTGTCGAGGTGGTCCTTGAGCCAGGAGAGAGTGAATTTCATGGTCGCCTCCTTACGCGCTCAGGCCGCCCGCCAGCGTGGGCAGGTCGAGGGGACGGAAGCCGTAATGGGAGAGCCAGCGCATGTCGGCCTCGAAAAAGGGCCGCAGGTCCGGCATGCCGTATTTCAGCATCGCGATGCGGTCGATGCCCATGCCCCAGGCGAAGCCCTGATACTCGTCGGGATCGAGCCCGCAATTGCGGATGACGTTCGGATGCACCATTCCGCAGCCGAGGATCTCCAGCCAGTCGTTGCCCTCGCCGAAGCGGATCTCGCCGCCCTTGCGCGAGCACTGGATGTCCACTTCCGCCGACGGTTCCGTGAAGGGGAAGAAGGAGGGGCGGAAGCGCATCTTCACGTCCGAGACCTCGAAGAAGGCCTTGCAGAACTCTTCGAGGATCCATTTCAGGTGGCCCATATGCGAGCCCTTGTCGATGACGAGGCCCTCGACCTGATGGAACATCGGCGTATGCGTCTGGTCGGAGTCGCAGCGATAGGTCCGGCCGGGGCAGATGACCCGCACCGGCGGCTTCTGCGACATCATCGTGCGGACCTGCACCGGGCTCGTATGCGTGCGCAGGAGCTTCCGCTCGCCCGTGGCATCCGGGTTGAAGAAGAAGGTGTCGTGCATCTCGCGGGCGGGATGGCCCACGGGGAAGTTCAGCGCCGTGAAATTGTAGAAGTCGGTCTCGACGTCCGGGCCTTCGGCGACGGCGAAGCCCATGTCGGCGAAGATCGCGGTGAGTTCTTCGATCACCTGGCTGATCGGATGGATCCGGCCGCGGGCGTTGTCGGAGGGCCGCACCGGCAGGGTCACGTCCACGCGTTCGGCCGCGAGCCGCGCATCGAGTGCCGCATCCTTCAGCGCCGTGCGCTTTTCGCCGAGCGCGACGGTGACGCGGTCGCGCAGGCCGTTGATGAGCGGCCCCTTTTCCTTGCGCTCGTCCGGCGTCATGGAGCCGAGGGTCTTGAGGAGCGCCGAGACGGAGCCCGCCTTGCCGAGCGCCGCGATGCGGACGGCTTCGAGCGCGGCCTCGTCGGAGGCGGCCGCGACGGCGGACAGGAGTTCGGCTTCGAGGGCGGCGAAATCGGACATCATGGAACCGTTGAGCGGGGCGCGCGTGCGCGCGCGGAACGTCGGCGCGGCTTTTGCCACGCGCAAGGGAGCGTGTCGAGAGAAAGCGGGTCGCCGGGGCGGAGGGGCGGGGCACGGCCGGCCCCGTACTGCAAGCATCTCGCCGCTTCCTGCCTCTCCCGTCATTGCGAGCGAAGCGAAGCAATCCAGAAAAACGGCAGGCACAGCGCTCCACGCCCCACCACTGGATTGCTTCGTCGCTGCGCTCCTCGCAATGACAGAAAGGGTGCGCGGCGCCCCTCCCGCGCTCCCCTGTCATCCCGGGCGGCAAAGCCGACCCGGGATCCAGAAAAAGGCCGAGCGCCGAGCGGGTGACAGCCCCCTGGATCCCGGCTCTCCGCTGCGCTGCGGCCGGGATGACACCGTCGGGCTTCAACCCGTCATTGCGAGCGAAGCGAAGCAATCCAGTGGATGCCGGGCGGTGCCCTCGATGCCGGTACCGCGCGCATCCCCCACCACCGGATTGCTTCGTCGCTGCACTCCTCGCAATGACGGAAAGCGTGCGCGAGGCCCCTCTCTACCTCCCGTGTCATCCCGGGCGGCGGAGCCGACCCGGGACCCAGAAAAACGCCGAGCGCCGAGCGGGTAACGGGCCCCTGGATCCCGGCTCTCCGCTGCGCTGCGGCCGGGATGACACTTCAAGCCTTGGGAAGAGACCTCATCTGAGGAGCGCCCGCTGGGCGCGTCTCGAAGGATGCCGGCACCGACCGAAGCCATGGTTCGAGACGGGCGCTCACGCGCCCTCCTCACCATGAGGCAGATCGTGAACGCGCCCTCCGAAACGCAAAAGGCCCGCCTTGCGGCGGGCCTTTCTCGATCGAAACTGCGCTTTCGCTCAGGCGGCGGCCGAAGCGTGGGCCTTGGCCTTCTCGACGAGGGCCGCGAAGGCCTCCGGCTGGGTGATCGCGAGGTCCGAGAGAACCTTGCGGTCGACCGTGATGCCGGCCTTGTTCAGGCCGTCGATGAAGCGCGAATAGACCATGCCGTGCTCGCGCACGGCGGCGTTCAGGCGCTGGATCCAAAGAGCGCGGATCGTGCGCTTCTTCACGCGGCGGTCGCGCGTCGCATACTGCATCGCGCGATCGACGGCCGCCTTCGCGGCGCGGATCGTATTCTTGCGGCGACCGTAAAAGCCCTTGGCGGCCTT